>CAZUPD010000386.1:0-1538 GCA_964621785.1 uncultured Nannocystaceae bacterium | reverse complement strand
CCACCGGCCGCGGACCCACTGCTTCGTGCCCCACATACTGAATAAACGCATTCGGCGTTGCCCGCCCCGATATCAATTCTCCTTTCGCTATCTGACCTCCATCCTCCAAGCTCACCACTTGTAAAACACCCACGGTCTCCCGCCCCAAGGACCGACCCCCTACGTTCGTGTCTGTCAGGCTGTCACCCAGCACACTGTACATGTCACCGACCATCACCCCGTGGTCCTTGCCCATGTTGATTCGTACTTCCCGCCCATCCCGGCTCTCCGACAACACCTGTCCGAACCTGCTCCCAAAGTGATGCCCTTGCGGCACTGTCCCTACTTCGAGTGAGATGCCCTTGTGTGACTCTTCGACCCACAGCGCTGTGAGCTCTAGGCTCCGCTCCCGCGCCGCGAGTACCCGTGCTACGCCGACCGGTTGCTTTTCGGCGAGCCCTTCCTTGTCGCCGTACAGCGCCACCATTTGCCCGATGCCGTATATGCCCGTCGGAAGTTCCTTCACTATGTACTTGTCCGCTATCCCTTGTTCCTCGAGCGGTTCCGCTATCAGCCTGGGACCTGGGGTCGCTTTTGCGTCAGCGTAGGGAGTCGTGGCGGGTGCCCACTCGCATGCACCGAGCGCAAGTGTCAGCGACAGGAAGAGGAGGTCTTTCGTCATGGTACTTCTCGCGCGGAGATACACGTTACCGGACGGGTTGATTGTGCAACAACCGTATGCCTTTGAGAGTCTGTTCCCAAAACCGAAAAACGATCTCAGGTCGCCGTGCCTGAACTACGTTAGTCAGCGATTGCCGCTATCGACGGTAGCCGATATAGTCGAGTCACCGTGTCCGCCGCTTCCCTTGGCCAACTCGCCGAGCTCGCTGAACTCCTCGCCGCACACTTCGACGAGGGAGAGCTACGTGGACTGGCCTTAGAGCTGCTTGCGCGAACCGACTACTCGCAGATGCCCGGTAGGACTGCAAGTGTCGCGCAAATCTCGCAGTGGATTGCCGAACTTGTCAGCATGGGTCGCCTCGATCCCGAGCACGTGTTTGCTCGACTTATAGAACTGCGCCCCCATGTACCAGCGCTCGCTCAGCTCCGCGATCGCTGGAACTCTGCCTCGGAAACACAAGGTTCCGAGAACGAGACCGCGGATGTTCCGAAAACGACCGAAACGGCCCCCGGATCGGAGCCGACGAAAGAGCCTCTGACCGACGCGGCCACCGGATCGAAGCCGACTGAAGAGTCTCCAACGTCGCCTGCTCGTCGGCCGTTTCCGCTGCACAAACGAGCAACAATTATTTGGGCGAGCTTGTTGCTCGTAGTCTTCCTCGCGGTGTTTTTCATCGCACCCGACCAACTGCCGACCTACAAGCTCACGATGGTGACGATCATCGTCGCGCTCATGGCTGGGTTTCTCGCCATGCAAATGACAGGTACCGTCCTCTTACAATTCAAAGGGAAGGTCGGCCCTTGGCACGCCGTCATCGAGGCCAGTAGCGGTCTCGCGGTTGTGCTCTTTCTTTTGATCTGGTGGCCTAGGGATGCCC
>CAZUPD010000385.1:0-1558 GCA_964621785.1 uncultured Nannocystaceae bacterium | reverse complement strand
TTTTGGTCGAAGCCTCGAGTGTGCGATTGAGGTGCTCCATCTGCATGTCGAGGACCTGGCGAGCCGCGGCCACCGGGTCGGTGTCAGGTGGCATCGAGGGGGTCGGGGGGGTCGGTGTTGTTGCTTGCGGAGGTGGAGCGGGAGGTGTCGGTGGTGTGTCTGTTCGAGGATCCACCTGCTGTGGCTGTTCTTCGGTATCCTCGCCCAGGTCCCGGAGTTCGGAGTTTTGGGGAGGTTTCTCCGGCGTTGGCACCGACTGTTTCGGTAGCGATGGCTCCTCGGGTTGCTCTGATTGTCTTGGCAGCGGTGGTGCTGATTGCTCCGCGAGAGCTGGGGGCTGCGCCTCGACTGATGGCGAGTCGTCCGCTTTAAAAGTGATGTGATTGAGCCCTATCGTATAGGTCGCATTCACGGCGCCACCTTCGTAGATCTCTTTGGCTCGCTTCATCAAAGCAGCTTCGTCAGAGTCACTAAAAGTCAATAGTGGCTGTGTGCATCCGGGCAGCGTGACGCGAAGTTCAGGCATCGATTTAGTAGTACAGGCTGCTGACAGTTTGACAATCGATTTCTTCGCGCATCGGCGAGCGAAAGTCCTCGCTTTTGAGTGTGTCAATGTATTGTGTAGACAAAATATGAAACGCGGGAGTTGACAATAAATGAAACGCCGCGAGTCGAGAGTGCTTGCATTCGAGACTCGAGACAAAATATGAAACGCGAACCGGACAAAATATGAAACGCGTGGACAATCGATGAAACACGCAGACAAAATATGAAACACGCGGACAATAGATGAAACGCGGCGAGCAGATACCGGGCAACCGGTTTAGGCTCAAGGCAAACCACTCGCGCGTGCCCAAGCTGCACCGCGGAAAATTTTTTTTGGAGATCTGCCCGACTCAGAATTCGAGTTCGATGCCGAGGGCGGTACACACCTCGCAGGTTGTTTTGTTCGACGAGGCGACTTTTTGGTTGAGGAGGCGCCACACCGTCGTCGCGCCGACGTCGGACCCATCAGCGATTTGCCGATCCGTCAAGTTTTGTTTTTCGGCAGCAGCTTTCATGAACTCGATGAATTCCTGAAAACGCTGACATCCGCAAACGGAGCCCCCTTGGGCACGTACCAGGTCAAACAGCTTTCGCCAGCCGGGATTGAAGAGCCCACCCCTGCGAGCCCGCCGGACCTGGACCATGAGGGCGCGGCGGTCGTTGCGGGGAAGTTTCTTGGTCGCCTCTTCCCACGTCGTCCCCAACCTACCGAGAAAGGTCGATACCCTGTAGAAGACATCGTTCGGACCAAGGGACACGTCCTCTCATGAGAACCCTTCATGTGAGGTTAATCCATATGATAAGTTCGCGCGTGCGAAAAATTTTGCTCGTTCTTGTCTCGTGTTCGTGCGCGTTCCCAACCGAGGGGACGGCAACAAATCCGACCACTGGCGAAAGTGAGACCGAGTCGAGCGAGGTGACGAGCGATTCGACGACCGAAACGGATCCGAGCATGTCGACGACGGAACAGACGACCGCGGACATGACCGACGCGACGACGATGGATGCGATG
>CAZUPD010000384.1:0-1627 GCA_964621785.1 uncultured Nannocystaceae bacterium | reverse complement strand
GTGGCGACGCCCCGGCCAACCGTCGCTCGCGGCCCTCAGCTCCCGGGCACGGTCTGCGCCGAGCGTTCCGGCGATGGCTCGCTCGAGGTTGTCGCCGGCCTGCGTGACGATGTGTAGCGTTCGCTCCGCGAGCGACGAGCCCGGTGCGGTTGGATCCTCGCTGGCACGGGCGCGGGCGATCTGCGTCGCGGCGGCTCCTCGGTCCTCTGGCTCAAGTTCGTACTCCAGCGTGGCCCACAACAGAAACGGGGATGCACGCTCGGCCCACTCGCGATCGATGCCAGCCTCAGACGCGAGCGCGAGCAACTGGCCCCGATGGCGGGCGTACTCCTGCGCGACGATGACGTCGAGCTGCGCCTTCTCAGCCTCGCTCACCCCGGCGTTGGCGAGCCAGTCGTCCGCGAATGGCGTGGAGCCGTCGCCATCGCCGTACACCGCGGGGACTTCGTAGCGGACGATGCCGCAGCGAGCCATCTCCTCGAGGGTTTCGCGGTCTGGATCGAGGACCGCGCAGCCCTCGTGCGAACGTGTGGCGCAGCCTTCGGCCGGGCGATCGGGGGCCTCACGAGTTTCCACAGAGACGCTTGTGCGCAACAGTTGGGGCGATGGTTCGGGGAGCCGATGCGTCGGGGTGATCGCGTAACGTCTCTTCGTCGCAACCGCGCTCTTGACCGGCGCCGCGCCGCGTTGGGAGGGGTCGTCGGGCGAGAGCCACCAGGCAGCCGACGCGACGGCCGCGACGAGAGCGAGCCCCAGGACTCGGTTGTTGTTTCGATTGGCCATTGTCATTGTCCTCGGCGTGATCAGAAGCAAGAGCTGGTGGTGGACAAGTGCACGTGGGTCAATACGTTCCAGAAAATCGCAGTCATTGGGAACCTCGTTTCTATCTGGGTGGTTCCCGCGGTCCTTCCAGAGATTGACCCCCGGGAGACTTTTTCGATCGACCTTCTCGCCAAGTCGGGCTCGTGGACGAGCGAGACAAATTTTTCGGCGTCGCAATCTCCTCCTCGGCTGCGGGAACCACTCGAGTAGAGCGGCTCCACAGCGCTCAGCCACAAACAGGGAGAAGCAGCATGACCACCCTTCGACAAGCCCGAGAGCAGTACTTCGCCGCGTCAGGATTTGACGAAGCCACCTACACCGCCGACTGGGTCGAGTTCAAGCTCGGGCCAATACCAGCGCGTTTCCCCAACACGCCCGCGCGCAAGCGCGTCGTCCCATTGCACGACCTCCACCACGCGCTCACGGGCTACCGCGCCGACCTCAGCGGCGAAGCCGAGATCGGCGCGTGGGAGGTCGCCAGCGGGATCGGCTTCGGCTGCTGGGTGGGCTGGTACCTCGATCTCCTGGGAATGTCCGGCGGGGTACTGTTCCGACCAGTACGCACGTTCCGGGCATTCGTCCGCGGACGCCACTGCGAGAATTTCTACGGGCGGCCTTTTGATCCAACCGTACTCGACGAGGATGTCGAGCGGGTACGTGAACGCATGGGATTGAACCGGCCGATTCGCGCGACCCCACTCGACGTCCTTCTCTACATCCCCACCGTGACGATTGGGGTCGCGGTAGGGTGCGTGACCCTGCCGTTCATACCCGTGATGATCGCCCTCGGCGTCGCGAACGAGAT
>CAZUPD010000383.1:0-1631 GCA_964621785.1 uncultured Nannocystaceae bacterium | reverse complement strand
ATGCACACCGTGGATCCCTCCGCCGATGATTAACCAATCGATGCTCATACACATTCTCGTTGGTCGCAACACCGCGACGCGCGAAGGTTCAGCAGGTGTCCGGTGAGGAGCGAGAGGCCGGCCACCACCCCGACTGCTACGCCAACGGCACCACGCACGGACCCGGGTTCATGGTGTTCGGCTCGCTGGGCGTGGTGCTCGTGGGCCTGCGTGTCGCCGTGGTGTTGGCCGTGCTCGTGACCCGCCTCGATCCCGCGGGAGGCGAGTAATCCCATCATCCCGATGACCAGCAAGGTTGCAACACCCACCGAACGATGTCGCCTCCAACCCAATACGAGCGCCCCCGCGGCGAAGCCGATGGCGACCAGGGTAAAGATCCACTCGGCTTCTTGACCCAACAGTGCCCCCACGCCCAGTGCTCCGAAGGCGGCGGGGAGGAGTGCACAGATCGCACAATGCACCGCGCATAGGCTGCTTGCCACGGCACCGATCCTGTCCACCCTCTCGGTGTTCATGCCGACTCCGCGGCGGTCTCCAACCGGGGAAACGGGTTGGGGAGCTTCGCCCAGTCCTTACTGTCACTCTTGGCGAGGTGCTCAGCGAACAGACATGCGTCGAGTCGTGCGCGCAACTTGGCTTCGTTTAGCTTCTGGCCGATAAAGACGAGTTGTTGTGCACGGTCGCCATACCGTGGATGCCAATCGGGTTGTTGGTCGGGGCGCTCGCCTTCGGGGTGTCCCCAGTGCTCTTTTGGAACCGCTGCCCACCACATCCCCATCGGGTTGACCGTGCTGACGCGACCCGCCTGCGCCCACTCATACGCAACCCGATGGTCGGCCGCGACCCAGAAAAATCCTTTGGAACGCAGGACCCCGTGCCAGTTGTTTGGCTCGTGGAGAAACGCCCACAGCTTCTCGGCGTCGAACGGACGGGACGTGCGGTAGGTGAAGCTCGAGATTCCGTAGGCCTCGGTCTCGGGCGTGTGTTCGCCTTGTAGCTCGCGGATCCACCCGGCCGAGTTGGCCGCCTTCTCGTAGTCAAACAAACCGGTGTCGAGCACGCGATCGAGTGGGATTTGGCTACGCGTGGCAGTGATGACTTCGGCCCCGGGGTTGAGTGCCTTGACGATCGCCTTCACCTCCAGCATCTGTGCCTGCGTCACGAGGTCGTGCTTGTTCAGGACGATCACGTCGGCGAACTCAATTTGGTCGATCAGCAGGTCGGTGACGGTGCGGTGGTCGTCCTCGCCGAGGGACTCCCCGCGCTGTGCAAGCGCCTCGCCTTCTTTGTAGTCGCGCAAAAAGTTGGCGGCGTCGACGACTGTGACCATCGTGTCGAGGCGTGCGACGTGACTCAAACTCTGCCCGTCTTCATCTTCGAAGGTGAAGGTCTGAGCCACGGGGACGGGCTCGGAGATCCCGGTCGACTCGATGAGCAGGTAGTCGAAGCGACCTGCGCGAGCAAGCCGCGAGACCTCGGCGAGCAGGTCATCGCGCAGGGTGCAGCAGATACATCCGTTGGACATCTCGACCAGTTTTTCGTCGGTGCGCGAGAGCTCCGCACCGCCGCGTTCGACGAGCGCGGCATCGATGTTGACCTCGCTCATGTCGTTGACGATCACCGCGACCCTC
>CAZUPD010000382.1:0-1667 GCA_964621785.1 uncultured Nannocystaceae bacterium | reverse complement strand
GTCGTTCGGCTAGGCCGAGAGCTCTTGCATGCAGGGATAACGCGGGTTGAGCGACCTGAGTGCCATCTCCGCGTTTGGCTCCAAAATCGAATAGCTCGAAATTGCCGGCGTCCAAGGCGCCATGCTTCACGGAAATTTGCTCTTGGCCGCACTTGTCGTCGGAAATCCCGGGTACACCTCGGACGCTGTTGTGACGGAGGCCGAGTTGGCGAAGGCGGAAGCCCGGCTTCGACGGGCCCGTGAAGCGGCGGAGTTTGAGGAATGCCGAGCGACGAGGGCAAAGATCGTTGCCAACGCGACACATCTGAAGGCGGTTTGTGGCTACGAGCAGGCGATGCATGCGGCCTGTCAGGCCCGGAATGAAAAGAAGAACGCCGAGGCCACCAGGGACGGGGCTTTCCTAGGGCTTCTTTTAGGAGCAATGACCGGCGGATCGTCCCTTCTTTGGGCAGCGGGCGGAGCCGCCGTCGCGGGGGGTGGAGATTCGGACAGAGGATGCTCGGCAAGCACTTCGCAGTGTTTCGACCTCGAGTGGTACATTGCCCAAGCAGTCGCAGCCGAAGGACTCAACGAGATACCAGAATGCGGTTCGCACGAACATCAGCGGGCAAGGGGCACTGGTCCACTGAACATCGCAAGCGAAGCTACGTATGCCTACGGGCGTGCGGGTGAGGAGTATTCTCGAGCGACGGGCGAGTACAGGCAAGCGACCCGATTCGGCGAGGCTGCAAGTCGTCACTCCCAAAACGCCCAAGCCGACTGGATCGCAGCGAGAGATACCCTAATTCAAGCTCGAGTTGTGCTCTACATTGCGATGGCCGTGGACGCGGCGTCAGAGCTGTATCGATACGACAAAGCGGGAGTGGACGATCTACGCGGGCAGCAAGGTGTCTATCGTTTCCGGGGACACTCGGGGAGATGGTATTGTGGCAAGTCGATCGACGTAGGTCGTCGACTCGCCGAGCACACACGAAGTGGGAAGCTGCCGATGGGCGAGAGCATTGTTTTCCTACCTGTAATCGGCGACGCACTCGCGTTGGCCACGGCGGAACAGAGCTGCATTGATCGCTTCGGCGGGGTAGGGGCCACTGAGAACCTCGTTAACGCGGTTGCTCGATGAGTCGGGGAGCTCGAAAACGTTCAGTGCAGCGACAACACGATGCTCATACAAATTTGTAAACTCAACTTTCGACCTCGACTTGCGACGGCCACGGTAGAAATAGAGTGAATCAACCGGCCGAAGGGCCGTCAGCCCCGCCATGCTTGCGATCGCACTCTCTCCAGTCATTTGGTTGGTCATTCTGGCCCTCATCGTCCTCGGCGGAATCGCGGTTCGCCGCGCTGGGAAACACGGTTATTTGGTGATAGGCGGAGTCGTCGTTCTCCTCGCGCTCACCAACCCGTCGGCCGAATCGCACAAGGATTCGATCCGGCAGGAAGTCCGAAAAACCCTGCGGCACGAAGTCGATCGGGAGATGGACGGCGCTGGCCGGCTCGCCTCGGCGGCGTGGCAGCACTTCGGTGGCGACCGCCTTGTCGATTTGGTCATGGACGTCGAGTACCAGGATTTCATCATCTTCTCGCGGACGACTATGAACGGTCGAGCTGTCTCGCTAGGGATTCTTGGCAACGTTTTCGTCGAAACACCAGAACCGCGAAAACGGCGG
>CAZUPD010000381.1:0-1677 GCA_964621785.1 uncultured Nannocystaceae bacterium | reverse complement strand
CAGTCAACTCAGTCAACTCAGTCAACTCAGTCAACTCAGTCAACTCAGTCAACTGAGCTCGACGAAGGGTCGACTCTGCCAACTCAGTGAACTCAGTCAACTCAGTTGGTCGCCGCCTAGGATTGCAAGCTTGAACCGACGCGACCAAACAAGATCGCCCAGTCTTGGCGCGAGTGTTTCTCGACGAGCAGGCCCTTGTCGTGAAGCCATGCGAGCGCGATGCCAAACGCTCGCCGGTTTGACTCCGGCGGCAAACCTCCGTCGCGCACTAAGGTTTCGAGCAGGTCACTTTGTCGACCGCGAATATCGTCGCGTACTTGCTGCTTCTCGATCATCGACGTCATGGCCCGCAGGACATCTACAAGGACGCGAGACTCTCGCGGAGGAGTACTCGCTGGGATTTCGTCGATCGCTCGTTTCAGGCGCTCGCACCAACGTGTTCGGGACGGCTCGTTTTTATCGATGGCCGCGGGAGAGCTCGCAGGAGGTTCGGCGGCACGCTCAGTTTGCGCGCACATCGGGAGTTGCTTCCGCATCTCTCGGACCTCGCGTTCGAGTGCGCCGAGACGCTCGAGCACTTCCTTCGCAAACTCAGGCTGCTCGGCCTTCGAGTGTTTCCGTTGCGCGTCAACTCGCGTTGGGATGACCCGGCGCTTGCTGATCAACTCCTCAAACGGACCGTTGTCGATCACCAACATGGTCGTCCTACCGAGCCGACAGGCGAGCGTGAAGTTGTGATCGTCGATCATGAGCTCAAAATACCCACCGGGAAACTGGGCCTGTGCAATGCCGCCGTCGCCGGTTTCGCGGTAGCGCCAGGGGAGGTCACCGAGGTCGGTTGCCAGCGGTTGGATCGTGTTCTCGAGCTTGTTGCGGTACGCCATGCCCGCACGAGCTTTGAGTTTAGGAATTGTGTCCTCTCGGACATATAAAAACGGCGCGTACGGGCTGTCCCATTTGACAAAAAACAGCACACCTTCACGCTCGTTGCGGGGCACGATTCGAGCGGAGAGATGGTCCGAGTGAGCGAAGATCACACCGGTACCATCATCTCGCTGCCACAGTAATTGCCCGGCAAAGAACAGGAACTCATCAGAATCACAAAGCACCACAAACAGACACGTAGAGGCATCTTGGTGGACTCCAAGTTCTCGCGTCTGCCCTACGGGCCCGATGTGGCGAGCAGACCATTGGTTTACGGACTCTCGAGTGACGTAGTAGTGACCGTCCCCGATCGGGGTGCGGAATTCGGGCTGAGCATGCTCGTTCAAGCCGGCGGTCCACTTCAATATCGGTGTGCAAGGCCGTTTCGACTGTTTATATTTCCATGCAGCGGTCTCAATAGCGTGGCTTAGTAGAGCTTCGAGCTGTGGTGTATCGACTGACACTTCAAATTTGATCGCATAGTTGAGAGCAAGTCACAATGGGTATGACCGCGCGTCAGTTGCCAATGCGCTGCGGTTGGCAGTCCAGGCCTCGGCGTTCGGAATTCAACATCGAGGCAAAGGCGGTTCGGCCCGCAGCTCGAGACGGTCGCCGACGACTTCATCACCAAGTTGCGAGCGGTCACCGACAAACCGCTGTACGTGTCGTCGCACGGGCGAGCCGACTACGCCCCGCTGCCGTGGAAAGCGTTGTCGCGGCTCGACGGCGGGATGCCGCAGGCATATGACTCAA
>CAZUPD010000380.1:0-1696 GCA_964621785.1 uncultured Nannocystaceae bacterium | reverse complement strand
CGCAGCCCGAACTCGTGATCACTCAGATTGCACGGGTCCTGCTTGCACACGTCGATCGACGCCTCCTTCGAGCCATCGCTGATTCGAAGCTTGCAATATCACCGAACGCGGATGCCCGAGGCATCGCCACCGTTGTACCGATAACTCCCCGCGTGAACGTGATAGGTGTACACTCACCGTGATGACCTGCGGATTCTGCCGCGGGTAGCGGGTCGTTCCACATCTCGGGACATCCTAGCGAGACCGAGTCTCGGGCGCGTTGTACAAACAGATTGCCTGCGCAACGAAATTGTGCGATTTATCCCGTGTGCGAACCAAGCGACATCTCGTGGGTGCCACGCTTGTATTCGCGTGTACCGTCTGTAACCCGGTGGAGACCGTGTCGAGTACCACTGGGCCGGAAACAACCGTTGACGACGAGTCGACGGCGCCGATGCCGATACCGACGACGAGCACAAGCACGGCAACAAGTACTGGTTCTACTTCGGACGACTCGAGTGACGCAACCACGTCGACTTCAAGCTCTGGAACGACGCCAGACCAGCCCGATTTTGGAGCGGGCGACGGGTGCAAGAAAATCGATGTGCTCTATGTCCTCGACCGCGGAACGTTCAAAGCAGAACTGATCCCGTCGATGCGTGCTGGGATTCAGTACTTCAACCAGCGCTTACTTGAGACATTTGGTCATCTCGATCTCCACCTCATGGTTGTGACCGACATCATCAGCGCTTGGTACTGGGATTCTTGCGAAGATGAGTGCCAAGACTATGGGCATTGTAATTCGATCGGCATCCCCGACTTCCCGTGCGAGAGTGCGGCCAATATCGGATGGTGCGACCAGCGAATCGGGTCTGGTTTGATTCTCCCGATTGCCACAGATGCAGCAAACCATTTGTGCCCGGTCGGGGAGGGTCGTCGTTTTGTCGCGACTTCGAGCGATCCGAATCCGGCGGAGGCGTTGGATTGCATCACACATACTGGGATCATCAACTCTGTGTCATCAGCGATGGCCCAAGTGATGGAGAGTGCCTTCCGCAAAGAAAACCGTGAAACCTGTCACCCCAACTTTTTGAGGGACGATGCATTGCTGATGATTGTGTGGGCAGGTGCAAGTGCGGGCGGGGAGGGCCACCCTGGGGAGTGGGCTCAAACGCTGCACGAAGCGAAGGGGTGGGACAAGGACGCCGTGGGTGTAATCGGAGTCCTTTGGGACACCACTCTAGAAAATCCGATCTGTCTGCCTCCGGGTAATCCCGATAATCCGAGCCCGCCCGTGCGGTTTGTTCGCGATTATATTCCGCACCATGTCATTGGCAGTATTTGCGCGGAGGATCAGTCGCCATACTACGATCAAGGAATCGAGATGATGCTTGAGCTCTGCGAAGGGTACATCCCGCGGTAGGGCTATGGGCGAATGCGTTGAACCAAGGCTCGGAAGTCGTTTTCTCCGGCGTAGTAGATCCAGCCGTAGCGGTCGACGGCAACATCGATGGCTCGGTTGACGCCGGGGATGCTCCAGACATAAGGGTGTTTGCTTCCCCAGAGTTTTGGGCTTGCGACCCAGGCCCGACTGTCGGGAGAATTGTAGTGGAGGACCTCTCCGGCCGCGACGAGGACATGTTCGGGGTGGGCCGCGACAGCGTGTCCCATGCCTTCAGGTACGCCCCACAATGTTCCGGACGCTGGGGTGAGGTCG
>CAZUPD010000379.1:0-1735 GCA_964621785.1 uncultured Nannocystaceae bacterium | reverse complement strand
CCGCGGTTTTCTCGGTAAAAATGTAGGGGACCCAGGTGTTGCCGAGGTCGATCGGCGTCAGTCCACGGGCCTCGACTTGACCGAGGTCGAGGGCTTTGGGTCCGTCCTTGGCCAGTTTTTCGTCAAACACCCACGCCTTGCCCGTAGGGTGCTCACGCAGACTGCCCTTGGTGACAGGTCCCGGGTCGACGACTTCGTCGACCGGAGCTTCGGGTTGTGCCGGCGGCCCGTCGCGCACGACCGGAGGTGCCGTGTGTTGATCCCGGCTTGGGTCGGCCGCCTGCTGGGTGCCGTTACACCCCAGCCACAGCCCAGCACACAGACAGACCGCAACAGTCACCATCCCACGCCATACGCTGGCTTCGGTTCGAACCTCAGACATTTCACCCCCCTCCGGCAGCTTAGCCGTGTGGTCCGCTGCCTCCAAGGATACGACCGATCGCGGGCCTTTAGTCCGGGCCGGTGTTGCCCGTCGTCGCCGATCTCTCACCGGCTGTGGGTTCGGAAAGTCACAATCGAGTGCTTGCCGAGATGTCGGTCGACGGTCGGCGCCCCGCTCGTCGGGGGCGAGTCAACCGGCCGGTCGGGTGGTCGTCGGCAAACGGAAGTGGTGCCGGAGGTCCACAAGTGACCTTGACCCATGGCGCCGCTCAACCCGCATGGCGCAATGCGCGAGAACATGACCGCGCGACCGAGATATTCGGGCTGGAAGCTTTACAACGCCGGGGGCTTTATGCCACGGTCACGGCGCAGCAAGGAGACAGCGTTGTTTAGGTTCGTCAAGTCTGCACTCATCCATACTGTCGTCTTCGGGATCGCCGCGGTTACAGCTGCGGCATGTTTCCAACCAGACTACAGCAACCCCGCGTTTCGCTGTAATCCCAGCGAGGGTTCTGACGCGTGTCCAACCGATTACACCTGTTGCTCCGACGACCCGACCGTAGTCGGTGAGGACCAGGGCGCGCTGCCCAAGTACACCCTGTCAGAGCATGACGGCGGAGTCCCGATCTTTGCCGACGGGAACAACGCTCTGTCGACTCAGGGCATGTGCGTGGAGCTGACGTCCGCGATTCGGATGACGTCGAAGCTCAACAACGGCTGCCCGATCCCGTGTGATCCGACGTGGACAGGGGAGCAGGTCGGTACCGTCTGCGGCGCAGGTCAGGAGTGCTGTCAAACCCAGCAGCTCGACTACGAAAAGGACTGCGTACTCGACAGCGATACCAATCTCTGGCGCCCGGTTAACGGCAACGATATTTTCGATGGCGGCGTGACCCCTCCGACGACGTGGTCGGCGAGCAGTCACGCGACCCATCAGGATCCCAACGGAGCAGGGTGCATGACCTTTGTTCAAGGTGGAGATCCGAATTCCTGTTTCCGCCTGCTCAAGGTCGCCGACCGGCGTGGCTTCTGCAACGGAGCCGGGCTTTGCCCGCTGGCCGGCATGCCCAATCAGTGCGAGCTCATCAATCAAGGGATCAACCCACCACCCGCTGTGATGTAACTGAGGGGTGGATCGATCGTCGGGCCCAGGCCCGACATCGGATCCAATTTTACTGCCGATCGAACCCGGCGATTCGACCGTGTCGCCCGGCTGCGTGAGCCATCCGTGCATATCAGCGCGGGATGCACACCTAGTTTGCCCCCGGGCCATCCTTTACATTCCGACACTCAATCAGGCTGTGCGGGGGTCGCACTGGCCGCACGATGTGATGCCCATGGCAACAAGCTCGAA
>CAZUPD010000378.1:0-1748 GCA_964621785.1 uncultured Nannocystaceae bacterium | reverse complement strand
GCGCCCATATCATGTCCGAGCGTCGTGTGCTGCGACCGTCGACGACGGGCGCCGGGTTCGGGATGTCGCGCAAGGCCTCGACATCGAAGACGAAGGTGTTTCCGCCCCGATGCAGCGCGTCACTCACCGGTGTGCCGGGATCGACACAGGCGTCGACGACCAGTGGGCGAAAGACCTGCTCACCCGCGAGGATACGTTCGGCTGTTTGGGCGACGCGCTGCAAACACTCACGAACACGCTCCCCCTCGTGCACACGTTCGACCAAAAACGGCGACTCGAGGCGATCGGTTTCACTGCGCGAGAGGTCATAGTAATAGTCACGGCGAGCGCGGCGGAGCGAGGTGTTGCGATCATGCGTGCTCGGAACGACTGCATCTGGTTCGAGTTGGATGAGCCAGCGTAGCGTGGCGACGAGGTCGACCAGCTGCACTCGAATCGTCGCGGCGAAAGGCAACGGAGCCGCGCCCGTGTACTGCCCAATCGCAATGTCAACACCAGCAGCCCGCAGACGTGCCAGCGCAGGCACGATTGCTTGGGAGAGCCGCCGTTTCCCGCCGTCGCTCGAAGTCAGTGGCAAAAGGCGCATGTCGTCATCAAGGATCCAGACCACCGCACCCGGCCGTTTACGCGCAAACACGTAGAGATACGATTGCAGCACCGTGCGGGCGTCGGCGATCGACAAACGCTCACCCACACTCGCACCACCGTCAGGGACGGCACCCGCAGCCGCATCCTGGATGTGTTTCGATCGCGTCACGCAGTGCACACGGAGGCCACGTGCCATTGCACCTTGCAAAAGAGCATCCAGCCTCGGTGACGATTCGGTCGACGTGGAATTCTCGAGGATGACCACGTCGAGGCCACTGAGTCCCGGTTCGCCGCAAAGCGCCTCGATGTCGTGAAGCAGCGCGCGAATCGAAAATGCACGATCGGGATCAGCGATCAACCCAATGACAAGCGGGAAAGTATCGCCCTCCGGCAAGGGGCGCACCTGCTGTGCGAGTTGGGACTGCTCCCGCGTCGAAACTGCCGTCTTCGGAGGCATCCAATTGAAGTAAGCGGCTGCGCGTTCGACAAAGGCCGCACGTTCGCGAGTTGTCATCCGCGGGCCCCACTTGGCGAAAAACTCGTCCAGACCCTGCTTCCGCGCCGGGCTCTCGGGTGTCGAGAGACGAGCCCGTGACGTACACGCATGATGTCGAGCGAGGGGCTGCGGACAATGGCGGTAGTCGACCAGCCCCGAGTCGATCAACCGGATCCAGAGATCGCGGTCGGTGCAACTGCGCAGCGCCTCATCGAAACAGCCGGCCATGAGGAGCACATCGAGGCGAATCACCGTATTCGTCGGCTGAAGTCCTGGGTTCCCAACTAGGAAGTCTGGAGAATCGAGCGTCGCAGGCGGTGACACAACGCGGTGCACTCGGCCATCGATGACACGCTCGAAGGCAGTGGCAATCAGCGTGGTCGATGTGCCTCGATATGCACCCTCGACGCAAGCGAGATAGCCAGGATCCCACTCGTCGTCATCATCGAGGATGGCGACAAACACACATTGAGGATCCTCGACCGTCCGCAACAGATGGTCGAGCCCCGTGTTCCAAGCGCCAGATGCTCCAGGAGTCCGACGATTGTGTAGCAACTCAGCACCGTTGCCGGTCGAGCACCAGCGGACCACGGCCTCGGCAGTCGACGCTCGCTCGGCGTCCGTCCGCGAGTCATCAACAACGACCACTCGATCGGGCCGACGG
>CAZUPD010000377.1:0-1782 GCA_964621785.1 uncultured Nannocystaceae bacterium | reverse complement strand
TTCGAAGTCGCGCGAGGCTTGTAACCTGGCTTCCGAGGTTACGGCTGTTGGGCTTGCTCGCAGTCGACGTTCCTGAGCGACCGCTTCCGTTGCGAGACGAAGTCGATCCCCTGGTCGAGAACCAGGCCAGATTTTTGATGTGCATGCACTTTTCGGCGGATTGTCAGGTATACGCGGTCGACAGCGCCTAGAAGTACCGCCGCAGGCTCGGACTGCTCAGGTGCTCTCCGGGATGTACTGGTGCCGGAAGAAAAACTCCTCCCACTCCTAGCGCAGCTTCGCCGCGCGGGCGGGAACCTGCGCCTCGGGCAGGCAGTAGCCACGCTCGACCCCGAGCTCCTTGTTCGCCTCGGGTGTCGACTGAGTCATGTCGACCTTGGCACACACGAACGCGTCGGGGCACTCCGCCTTTTTGGTGCACAGTTTGGTGCACTGCGGGCCCTTCGTGACCGCCACGCAGCTGTCCGCGGGGGCCTTGCACTCGGTGAAGTCCTTGCAATCGCCGCCAAGCCCGACAGTGTTCTCTTTGTCGCAGCCGAGCGTGAGGCCAAAGACGAGGATGGAGACGAGTCGCATACCGCCACGATACCACCACGGGAGCGCTCGACACTATGACCTGCGACGTGTTGTGACTCGGCATCCCCGGATAGGGTTCACCGGCCGCGCGATATCTTGGGGGCGGCGGTATTCCTCGCGGGTGTGTCTTCCGCGGCCCGAACTCCTTGTCAGCCCTCAGCAGCCCGAACAACCTCAATCAACTCCCGCAAGCACCTCCAGCGCCGATCACAAACCTCGGCCTTGCGAGCCTCGACCAGCGCCCCCGTAACATCGCACTGCTCCCAAGCAAACAGCGCCCGCGAAACTTCCTCGACCCCGGCCGTCGGCACCACCTCGACTTGCGGCACCTTGACCACCCGCAACAACGCTGCATCGAACGCGCCCACACTTTGAAACCGGTCGCGCGGATCCTTGGCGAGCGCCTGGGCGATCAACTCATCGAACTCGCGCGGGACATCGGCCATCGAGCTCGGCGGCGGCGGTGGCTCGTGCCCGTGTTGCCACAAAACCTCGTCCGGTTTTCCGCGAAACGGCAGTACGCGTGTCAGCGCCTCAAACAGCACGACGCCCGCCGAGTACACATCCGATCGCGCATCACCGTGCGAGTCCATGCGCTCGGGCGCCATGTAGCCGATCGAGGCGATGACCTGCGATGTTTGGTGCGCCGGCAAATCGCACAGCGCGGTACGGTCGACGCGGGCGAGGCCGAAGTCGGCGAGGATCAACCGGTCGCCGCTTATCTCGTGTCTCAAAAGACAGTTGTCGGATTTCACGTCACGGTGAATCACGCCGACGTTGTGGAGCACGGCCAGGGCGACGAGCAGCTGGTGCACGAACACCCCGGCGGTTTGCCAGGGCAACGGCGCTGCGTTGACCCGTGCGCGGAGTGTCGGCCCCATGACCAGCGGCATGACAATGTATACGCACTCGTTCTCGAAGCCGTGATCGTGGACTTCCATGAGATAGGGATGGGAGAGCTGCGCACCGATCCGAGCTTCGCGGACCAGTCGGGCGCGCTGTTTGGGGTCGCGCGGGTAGGCGATCTTGATGGCGACCGAGCGACCGAGTCGGCGATCTCGGGCTTTGAAGACCGAACCGGATCCGCCGCGGGCGAGGAGTTCGAGGAGTTCGTAGCGGCCCGCGAGGATGTCACCCCGGCGGTTGCGCGGCGGTGATGGGCGCGCGGATGAAACGAGGAGGATGTCCTCTGCGTCAGGTTCGGCG
>CAZUPD010000376.1:0-1789 GCA_964621785.1 uncultured Nannocystaceae bacterium | reverse complement strand
GATCGGCGAACAACTTGGCGGTGTCGATGGTTTGCGAGACCAGCATCACCTCGAGTGACTCGGGTGTGGTCATTAGCAGCTCGGTCGGCTCGCGCAGGAACTTTTTGCGTTCGTAGCTGTTGGTGTCGCCGTGCCACACAAACCGATCGAGCCCGACCATTTGTGTATACACACCGAGTCTCTCGGCCTGGTTGTTGAGCAGCGCCTTGATCGGTGCGATGTACAGCGCTCCGATCCCGTTTGGCTGGTTTGCGACCAGGCCCGACAGTGTCGGGAACATGCTGGCCTCGGTCTTGCCTCCTGCCGTCGGCGCGAGGATCACCGCGTTGTGTCCTGCCAGCAGCACCTCGCCTGCCTGTTCTTGGACCGGGCGGAGACTTGTCCACCCCAGGCGGGCCACGATCGCGTCTTGCAGCCGCGGATGGAACCGGGCGAACACACTCATCGGCTCACCAAACCTCTTCTTCGGCCACCAACTCGCCCGACTCGTCGGGCGCGATCATCGAGCCGCCATTGTTGATCACTGCCTTCTCGGCCTCGTTGAGTTCTCGTGCCTTGTAGGGGTGCTTGAGCTGCTTCATCGGATCGAACCCGGGTTCTTGTTCGACCAGGTCCATGATGTCGATGAACTCGCGCATGAAGTGGCGGGGGACCAAACCGACATGTCCTTTGAGACCGGCTGTGACCTGTTCGACCAATCCGTCGATGAACTCGTCGGTGACCTTTTTTTCGACGGTTGCTGCGCTGTGTCCGTTGATGTAGAGCGCCCGCAGCTTGCGTGCTGCCGCTCGTAGACGTTCTCGGTCGAACGGGCGCAGGTTGATCTGCGGCTGTGTCACGCTGGCGAATCCGGCTCGTTCGGAAAATCGGATTCGGTCGGCGAGGGCGGGGAGGGAGGCGACGCCGTGGCGTGAGTCGAAGAACTCGGGGGTCCCTGTGAACAGCCACAGCAGCCGCGGGTAGCCGCCGGCTGCATCGCAGATCTGGCGTAGACCGTTGAGCGACTTGCTGCGCGAGTCCTTGCGCATGCGGAGGATGGTTTCGGCCTCGTCGATGACGATCAGCAGGCCCTTGTAGCCCGCGGCGTGGACGATGCCCACGATCCCGCGCAAAAAGTCCAGGGCGATGCTGCTGGTCAGCTCGCCGCGTACGCCTGCGAGTTTTTTGATGCTCGCCGCCACGTTGCTGCTGCCTGCGAGCCAACTCAGAAGACCTGCTGCTTCGGTCAGCCGACCTTCTTGTTTGAGCTCGAATACTTTTTGGATCACGCGGATGAAGTCGGCCGGCGCTTGGTTGCCCGTCATACTGACGAGGTTTTCCTCGAGCTTCTCGAGCACGTGTTTGTCGAAGGTCGCATCGTCGGTCTCGCCCAATGTGTCCTCTAAACCAGCTTCGATGCTGCCGATCCAGCGGTCGAGGATGTCCCCGAGGGCACCTCGCGGGCAGGCGGCCGTACCCAGCTCGGCGATGACCTTGCTGTACACATCGTCGAACCGGTGAAACCGAAACTCGTTGTCGGAGACCACCACAAAGCTTGTGGCGAAGTTCATTTTTTGGGCCTCGAGTACGGCCAGTCGGGCCATGAACGTCTTGCCGCAGCCGTAGCCTCCGCGCAGGAACTTGACGTTGCCCTCGCCTCCTTGCACGAACTCGAGTTGGCGGCGGACCTCGGCGAGCTCGCGCTCGTTACCGACGACATAGCTGTCGAGCCCGCGCTCGGGGACCAGACCCGTGCGCAGCTTTTCGAAGATGTGTTGGACGTCTTTGTTGGACAGGCTCATTTTTCACT
>CAZUPD010000375.1:0-1808 GCA_964621785.1 uncultured Nannocystaceae bacterium | reverse complement strand
ACGCCGCCGATGTCGACGCCCTGCTCGACGAGATTCGTACACGCCTGCTGCAGCAGCTCAACAAAAGCGACAAGGTGCGCCTGCGCCTGACCTAAGAGGAAGCTACCGATGGGCATGACCCCCGAAGTCAAGAGCAAGCTCAGCAAAACCATCCGCAAGATCCGGGAGACCTTGCCGGGCCAGCTAGACGATGCACTCGACGCCCGCTACCGCCTGTCCCTCAAGCCAGACAAGGCCGCGCTCGACGAAGAGGGTCAACGCAAGCGCCAGCGCCTGCAGGAGTGGATCGACGAGCAAGTCCAGACCTTGCCAGCCAAGGAACGCAAGCGGGGCGAGGGCAAGAAAAAGGCCGAACTCCGGTTCCGCGGCGAGCTGGTCAAACAGGCAGCTTACACCTGGCTCAACCGCCTGGTGTACCTGCGCCTGCTCGAGGGCATGGGCCTGCGTAAGGAAAAGCTCCTCACCGGCATCCTCACCTCCCAGGGCTATGACGACTTCCGAGAATACGGCGCGGCACTGGTCGGACACGACGACGGCGACGACAGCAACGGCTACATCCCGCTGTTGCAGATGGTGTTTGACGAGCTCGCCCTCGACCTCCCCGGCCTGTTTGGAAGGACAGGTATCAGCGAACTTGTGCCGATGCAGTGGGCCACCCTGCGCCAGGTGCTCGAGGCCTTGGACCATTCCGACCTCAGCCCCAAACAGGGCGGCAGTTGCTGGACCGACGACATGACCCTCGGTTGGGTCTACCAATACTGGAACGACCCCGACCGCGAGGCCCTCGACGCCAAGCTCAACAGCGGCGGCAAGGTTGCGCCCCACGAAATCGCCAGCAAAACCCAGATGTTCACCGAGCGCTACATGGTCGATTGGCTGCTGCAAAACAGCCTCGGCCCGATGTGGCTGGCGATGTGCAAACACCACGGCTGGACCCCACACGCCCAATCACAGGGCGTGCTCGACAACCTCGAAAACCGGCGCAAAGACTGGCGAGCCAAGCGAGAGGCCGGCGAGGTCGAACTGACCGAACTGATGCCGCTACACAGCGACATGGAACGGCGATGGGCCTACTACGTGCCCCAGCCGATGCCCGACGATGCACCAAAACATGCCCCAAAGACCATCCGCGAACTCAAGCTCCTCGACCCCGCCGTCGGCTCCGGCCACTTTTTGGTGGTCGCGTTTGAGCTGTTGGTCGCGCTGTACCGCGAAGAGGCCGAGCACCGGGGTAAAGCCGATGACCCAAAGTGGTCCAACAAGGCCATCGTCGAGAGCATTTTAGAAAACAACTTACACGGCATCGACCTCGACCCACGGGCCGTCCAAATCGCCGCCGCAGCGCTGTGGCTCAAGGCCCAGCAAGTCGCACCCGAGGCCCAACCAACGCGCCTCAACCTGGTGGCTTCGCAATTGCGGCTGGCGAGCTTGCCCCAAGACGACCCGCGGCGAGTCGAGCTGCGAGACCAGGTGGACCGAGAGGCAGGTATTCCCGCCGCCGTGACCGATGAGGTGGTGAAAGCGTTAGAGGGTGCAGACCATTTAGGGAGTTTGCTGAAGGTCGGCGATGCACTCGACACGGCGCTCAAAAAGTACACCGGGCGGGCCAAGCCCCAGCAAAAAAATCTTTTCGGAGACGAGTGTTCCGAGCCCCAGCAAACGATGATCGAATTCTCGACGGAGGATGCCAAAGAGCGCCTGGTGATGGGGATCGAGCAATTTTTGGCGGCGCATACGGGGAGTGCGGATCTTGGGTTACGGCTGCGGGGTGAGCAGCTGGCGGCAGGAGTGCGGTTTTTGAGGTTGGT
>CAZUPD010000374.1:0-2013 GCA_964621785.1 uncultured Nannocystaceae bacterium | reverse complement strand
GCTCTCGTTGGGGCGCGGAATGAAGTCTTCCTCGTCGGCCGCCCAGGGCACGGGGTTGCCGGCGTCGTCGACGAGGGGGATCAGGTCGCCCTCCTCGGTGAGCGGCAACACGCGGATGAAGTGCCAGCCTTCTTCCCAGTCGACCTTGTTCAGCTTGGCGAAGCTGACGTTCGCTTGCGAGCGGTTGGAGGTCCACGCGGACTTCTTACGCACCAGACCCACAGGTCCGTGTTCCTTCGAGATCACCTGGATGGTAAACTTCGACAGACCCTGCACCTTGCCGGGCAGCGGATCGACGCGGAACGTGACGTTGAACTTGCGCACCCCCGCCTTGCCAAGGGGCAGCACCGTCTGGCCGATGAGCCGGTTCAGGCGCTCGTCGGTCTCGTCTTCCTCGACGACAGGCAGGTTGGTCTCCACCTCGCCGATGAAGATGGCGTCCGGCTCCTCACCGCCGTCTTGGAACTCCCACTTATTGAAGGCGAGGCCCCAGTAGTTGCGGTCGAGCACGATGCGCTGCGTCCACGTGCGAGGCTCCTCGAGCCCGGCCTCGGCCGCGAAGTTGCCGAGCTGCACGCGGAAGCCTCGGTTGGTCAGGGCCAAGTCGAGCACGCGACCGCGCTCCGACTTTGGCGACCACGTCAGCTTCTCCACGCACTCGCGGTTGCGGCTCACCCGTGCCGGCGCCCTCTCGGGCTGCGCCAGCAGCTCGAAATCGGGGACCAGGGCCAGCTCGTAGAGGGCGGCGCCGATGGCTTCGAGGTCATTGCCGTTGACCTTGGCCGTCAGGAGGAACCGAACGACCGAGACCGGGTCGGCGAAGGTCCAGGGCTTCTCGCTGTTGGTGAGACGACGAAGCGCCTCGGTCACCGCACCCCGGACTCCACTCGGAAGCTCCTTGATCAGCTTCGCGCGCAGCTCGCAGTACACGTCGCCGAGCTGCACGTTCTCGAAGGTAGCGACACCAAAGGAATCCTCGGCCGCCGCACGAATGTCGTTGGGGATGAAGACGAGCAGCGGATTGCGCGGGGTCCCGTCCGCCAGCGGGTTGCGCAGCTCGACGAGCTTGGTGCTGGACACCGTGAGCTCGGGGGGCGTACGGGTAGTGGGACCATTCCCTACGATGACGACCTCGGACTCAGGCACCTCCGCGCGCAGGCGACCACAGAGGCGGGCCATCAGGTCAGCGTCGAGGTCGGTGACGCGCATGCAGTGTCCGGGGGCGCGCGACTTCAGGAGCTCGACGAGCTTGGGAAGAAGAACACGCTCCAGCTCGGCAGCCAGATCGTAGGGCTGAATCTCTCGAAGTCCCTGGGTCATGCCTGGCCTCCTTCCGCCGAGGCGCCCGGGACAACGCCGTCGAAGTCGATCTGATAGCGAGGCGTCACGGTCTGCGTGACGTAGGCATCGGAGAGGTCCTGGTAGAAGCCGACTTCGCGAAGCCTGGACGTGAACGCCTCGAGGTTCTCGCGGAGCGCACGCCGGTCGGCGATCGACGGCGCCTGGAAGCCATCGCCGCGAGGGAGCCGGTCGATGTAGAGCCCGTAGCGCTCATGCAAGAAGGTCAGCAGCTCGTCGATGCGCAGCTCGCCGGTGTGGTAGCCGAGCGCGCCACCAGGGCGGAGCACGGCGATCTGGAGCAGCACCTCGAGCAGTCGGCTGTCGAGCACGAAGCGTCGAGGGGCGTTCTTGACGCGCGACTGCGCCACCAGAGAGCCGGGCCGGTTCTTCATTAGAAGGGAGTCGATGCACTCGGTGATGTACTGCCGGTGAAACCGGCCGCGGAGGGCTACGAGCATCTCGAGGTAGGTGTCGAACTCGTCCAGGCCCATCTCGGTGACCGCCTTGATCTCTGGGTCCAGATCGGCGTCCTTGGCGCCGCTAGAGTCCTGGATGAGCCCGTACACGCGCTGACCGAAGAACTTCTCGCGCTCGCCCTTGTGCATCGGATCGAGCAGCTGAAGAACGTCGCCGACGGCGAAGTCTCCGTGGGCCGGCTTGGTGAGCTTCCCG
>CAZUPD010000373.1:0-2024 GCA_964621785.1 uncultured Nannocystaceae bacterium | reverse complement strand
GCGACCCTGATCAGCTGCGCCAATTGTTCACCAACCTGCTGCTCAACGCGACCCACGCGATGCCCGGTGGTGGCAACATCCACATCGAGCTAGTTGCCTGTCAGCCCTCGCCCCCTGAGCTCCACACGGGTACCAACGACGATGCTCCCCACCAGCGGTTCGCCCGGATCGCGGTTCGTGACGAAGGCGGAGGTATCGCACCCGACGTCCTTCCACGCCTGTTCGACCCGTTTTTCACGACCAAGGAGATCGGCGAGGGCACAGGGCTCGGCCTCGCCGTAGCCCACGGGATCGTGACGGACCACGGGGGCTGGATCGCGGTTGAGAGTGAAGTTGGAGTCGGGAGCACGTTCCTCGTATGGTTGCCTGAATGCCCTGGGGAGCGACCGTGACGTGAGTGCGACGATCTTGGTGGTGGATGACGAAGCGGCGATGACCGACCTGCTCGCGGTCGATCTGCGCGACGCCGGCTATCGTCCTGCGATCGCAAACTCGGGCGACGGAGCGCTCGCCGTACTTGCGCGGGAAAAGGTCGACGTGGTTGTCACCGACATGCGCATGCCGGGCCGCTCGGGAACCGAACTGTGCCGCGAGATCGTACAGCTGCGCCCGTCCCTCCCGGTCATTGTGATCACCGGCTTCGGATCGATGGACACCGCGATCGAGGCGATCCGAGCCGGTGCGTATGACTTTTTGACCAAGCCGTTTCAGTTCGAAAAACTACAAGTTGCGCTCGAGCGGGCACTCGAGCACGCAGCCTTGCGCTCCCAAGTTCACCAGTTGCGTCGCGCCGGGCGAACGCTCCCGGGTCTCGACGCACTGATCGGTGCAAGTCCGGCGATGGAACGCGTGTTCGCCATCCTCGAGCGGATTGCCCCCACCAATGCATCCGCGCTGATCACCGGAGAGAGCGGTACGGGTAAGGAGCTTGCCGCCCGGGCTCTGCACCGCCTGAGCAGGCGCAGCGACGGACCGTATGTGTCGGTCAACTGTGCGGCGATCCCCGAGCAACTGTTCGAGAGTGAGTTATTCGGCTTTGTCCGTGGAGCCTTCACTGGTGCCGATCGCAACCGCGAGGGACTCCTGCGACGGGCCCATGGCGGCACCCTATTTCTCGATGAAATCGGCGAGCTCCCGACGACGCTCCAACCTAAGCTCCTCCGAGTCCTCCAGGAACGCGCGGTACGACCTGTCGGCAGTGACCGTGCGACCTCGATCGATGTCCGTCTGGTCGCCGCGACCAATCTCGATCTCGCCCGCGAAGTCTCCGAAAACCGATTCCGCGCCGACCTGTTTTATCGGCTTGCAGTGGTCACAATCACGATCCCTCCCCTACGTGACCGCGGTGACGACATCATTCTCCTCGCCGAGCAATTCATCGAGGAGATGAGCGACGAAAGTGACCGCCCGCGGCCCGACCTGTCGGATAAGACGGTCAACACTCTGCTCGCCAACGCCTGGCCGGGCAATGTTCGGGAACTCCGCAATTGGATGGAGTTCGCGGTGGCCATGGTCGACGGTCCGGAGATTCGTGTCGAACATCTGCCGTCCCCGACGGCCCCGTTCCCGGAGACGCCACAACCGTTTCCCGAGCATGAGGCCGAGGAGCGACTGGAATCCTTAGATGCCGTGGAACGCAGACACATCCTCCACGTACTCGAGGCCGTGGGAGGCAACAAGAGCAAGGCGGCCCGCATCCTCAAGATCGATCGAAAAACGCTACTCGCACGACTTCACCGTTACGAATCATCGCGTGGGTAGACGTTGGCCATTTGGACCGCAAATGGAGCATTGGCCCTCGCCATCCCGCGGCAAAATCGTCTGCCGCTCCTGCTACCGGTCAAGCGTAAACACGAGGAACGATAATCGCCAGTCTACGCTCGGAAGTGTCCAGATTCTATTTCCGGTGTTTGTCTCCGGACCATCGTGGGTGCAAGCGCGATAATTACGGGTTCTCGTAAAGCAGGCCCACGCGGTACAATTAAATCTATGAGTTTCTGTGTTGGACCACTCCTTATCCCGTC
>CAZUPD010000372.1:0-2068 GCA_964621785.1 uncultured Nannocystaceae bacterium | reverse complement strand
TCCCGGGGATGGCAGAGTTCGATACCCGCGCGCTGACCCGACACCTGCGCGACAGCGGGGCCATGATGGCGGCCTTGTGTTGTGGACAACCGCCAGACCTCGCTGCGTTGCGCGACTTGGCCGAGGCGGCCGAGCCGATGGGCGGACGCGACTTGGCCAGTGAAGTCACGACAAAAAAAGTTTACGAGTGGACCTCCGGGAGTTGGGGACAACCTTCGCGCGAGTCCGATGTGTGTGTCGTCGTCATCGATTACGGCGTCAAACTCAGCATCCTTCGCAGGTTGCGTGACGTCGGTGCGCGGGTGGTGGTCGTCCCGGCCGATACACCCGTCGACGCGATGTTGGATCACAAGCCCGACGGTGTGTTGTTGAGCAACGGGCCTGGAGATCCCGCCGCCGTGTCCGTCGCGATCACCCGGATCCGCGATTTGCTTGCACGTACACCTAAACTGCCGATCTTTGGCATCTGTCTCGGGCATCAGCTCCTGTGCTTGGCCCTCGGCGGACGCACCTACAAACTGAAATTTGGGCATCACGGCGGCAATCACCCGGTTCGCGACGAAGCGACTGGGACGGTCGCGATCACGGCGCAAAACCATGGATTTGCTGTCGAGCTCGATTCCCTCGGAGAAGGGGCTGTACTCTCCCATCTCAACCTTTTTGATCAAACAGTCGCCGGGTTGCGCCTGCGCGAGCGGCCCGTCAACAGTGTGCAGTACCACCCCGAGGACGCGCCCGGTCCCCACGATTCCCGCGGCTTGATCTGGGCCTTTGTTGAACAGTTGCGGGGACGAGCCCCTGTCAGCGCGGCTTCGTAGCGACCACTGAGGTACCCTGACGCCCGCGTGGAGCGTGTTCCCACAGGTTTTGAGCTCTGGGGCGATCGCCTCGATGCACTCGAGGAAGCCGTGTTTAGCGGTGAAGTCGGGAAGGGGCGGGCGGAGCCATTGCTCGCGCGCCATGATGCCGCGGTCGGTCGGGCCGTCGGCAGCGATCCAGACTTTGAGCTCCATCAAACCGGACGTGCCGACTGGGCCCTGTGTGACGCCATTGTTGAGGTCGACGGTGCGCCGACGACATGGGCACATCAGGCGGCGGCCGGGCGCATCGATGGACTTCCCGTCAAACCGTGGTTTGCCACCCTGGCAGGTTCGGTCGCCGGTTTGTTCGAGGTGTGGCAGGGGCCGAGTTTGTACCTACATGATTTTTGGTCCGGTCTGTGTTGTCCGCTGGTCGGCGACATGTGGGTCGAGCCCCGTGGACGCAATCCGGCGGCGCTGTGGGAAACACGGGTCGTGCTCATCGAGGTTGGAGCGGTGTTGGTACGTCGGCCGCTGCAGTGGCCCCTTGCGGCAATCCCGGCTGTACGCGAGGCCATGCAGGCACAGTGGGCCCTCGGACATGCGATCGATCCCTTGCCGACCCGTAAGCGACGTCTCGAATTTGGGCGCGCGCGGGGAGCCGATCCAAAGCGGTTTTTTCGCGGACTCTAACCTGGACTTCTCGTCAGGTTCATAAATTTATGTACCTACATATAGATGGTCGAAAGCGTTGTGAGACGACGTTCGAAACGAAGACGGCCGCCTGCTCGGTGACGGCCGTCTCGCGTGGTGTTTTGCTCGAGAAATCAGGTGTTACGCCGGGAGCAAGCAGATGCCCACGTCCGCGTACTCGGGCGGAGCTTCGTTTTCGGCCCATGGCGACAGGCATTCTTCCGTGCCTGTACAAGGATCGGCCTCTGACAGGTCGCAGACCGGCGAACAGCAGCGGCCACTGCCGTTGTTACAACCCTCGAGCGAGCCTGCACTCATGCACACAAGGCCCGGTTTGCAGCTCTGGATCGTGTAGCACTCGTCGTCGTCGTTGCCGAACCCATCGTCGTACCCGCTTTGGGCACAGATGAACTTGTCGTCGCTCAACACCGCGTAGCACCCGAAACCGTCCCCGTCGCAATCCTGCAGGAGCGGGTCACACTTGATCTCGCACAACGGTAAAAAACCGTCATTGAAGGCGATGCAATAGGCGTCTTGGCCGTAGTCTTCACAGCTCGAATCGTCCCCTGCGACAC
>CAZUPD010000371.1:0-2082 GCA_964621785.1 uncultured Nannocystaceae bacterium | reverse complement strand
GAAGCTCCAACACATGAAAACGCTGTGGCACACCCTCGACCGGGTGGCCTATGTCATCGATCCCGCGTGGATGTCGGCGGCGGTCAATCTGATCGATGCATTTACACCCATGCACATTCGCGCCTTCGACCACAGCTGCGAGGACGAGGCCATGACATGGCTGTTGGCCGAAGGAGGCAGCGCGCAGGTGGCCTGAACAACCCGCGTGGATGTCGGCAGCTCGAACCTACCGTCGACTCGCAGCTACTCGACCGTCACCGACTTGGCCAAGTTGCGCGGCTGGTCGACATCGGTGCCCTTGAGATCGGCGAAGTGGTAGGCCAGCAGTTGCAGCGGTACGCTCGCGGGGATCGGCTGGAGCTCCTCGGGCACATCGGGGATCAGGATGACATCGTCGGCCAAGTCGCCGATTTCCTGATCGCCAATGGTTGCAACTGCAATAATTTTTCCGCCCCGGGCCCGGACCTCTTCGAGGTTGGAAATCACCTTGTCGTAGCCGGGCCCTTTGAGCGCGAGGACAACCACCGGGACCTGGTCGTCGATCAGGGCGATCGGACCGTGTTTCATCTCGCCGCTGGCGTAGCCTTCGGCGTGGATATAGCTGATTTCTTTGAGCTTGAGCGCACCTTCGAGGGCGGCCGGGAAACACAGCCCACGTCCGAGGTAGAGGCAGTCACGGGCACCCATGTAGCGGCGGGCGATGATCTTGATCGCCGATTGTTGTGCCAGCAAGTTTTCGACCACCGCCGGAAGTTCGCGCAAACCGGTGAGCAACATCGCCGCCCGCTCGCGGCTGAGGTTGCCGGTACGACGCCCCAAGTGGATCGCCAACAGCGTCATGACGGTCAGTTGGGTGGTAAATGCCTTGGTCGAGGCCACGCTGATCTCGGGGCCGGCGCGGGTGAAGATGACGTTGTCGGCGACGCGGGTGAGGGTCGAGCCCTGGACATTGCACACCGCAAACGTATGGGTGTTGCGGGCCTTGGCTTCGCGCAGGGCCGCGAGCGTGTCGGCGGTCTCCCCCGACTGGCTGATCGCCACGGCAATGTCAGTGGGTTTTAAGATGGGGTCGCGGTAGCGAAACTCGCTGGCGAGATCGACTTCGACGGGGATGCGGGCGAGCTTTTCGATCAGGTATTTGCCAGTCAACGCGGCGTGCCAGGAAGTTCCACAGGCGACCATCACCAGTCTGGTCTCGGGGCACAGCGGAAGTTGCAGCCCGTCGAATTGGACATCGTCTTTGCCGACGCTCGCACCCAGGGCGGTGTCGCGAATGGCCCGTGGCTGCTCGTGGATCTCCTTGAGCATAAAGTGCTTGTAGCCCTGCTTTTCGGCCGCCATCGGGCTCCAGTCGATCCGTCTTCGCGGGCGCCGAATCGAGTTGCCCTCGCGGTCGAGGATTTGCAGGTGCCCGGGGCGGACACAGGCGACGTCCCCCTCTTCGAGATCGACGACTAGGCGTGTGTGGGCGAGGACGGCTGCGACATCTGAGGCGATAAAATTCTCCGGCCCATCCGCTGTGCCTTCACCGACACCGGGGCCGCTGCCACCCAAACCGATCACCAGCGGCGAGTTGTGGCGCGCGACCACCAGGGCATCGGGCTCGCCCTCGTAGACGACCGCCAACCCCCAACTTCCCGACAGACGACCCTGGATGTGGTGGACCGCTTCGATCAATTCGCAGTCGCGCTCGCCCAACGTTTGGACGATCAGATGGGCGATGACCTCGGTATCGGTCTCGCTTTCAAACACCACACCGGCGGCCAGCAACTCGCGGCGCAACTCGGCGTGGTTTTCGATAATCCCGTTGTGGACCAGGGCCAGATTGCCGGCGCGGTGGGGGTGGGCATTGATTTGTGTGGGGGCGCCGTGGGTGGCCCAGCGGGTGTGGCCGATGCCGCAGGAGCCCGACAGTGGACGCGCGTCGAGTTCGTCGCTGAGCCCTTTGAGTTTGCCTTCGCGGCGGGCGAGTTGCAGGCCCTTGCCCTCGGGGTGCATGACCGCGACACCGGCCGAGTCGTAGCCGCGGTATTCGAGCCGGCGAAGGCCTTCGAGTAACAGAGGGACCGCGTCCCGTGCTCC
>CAZUPD010000370.1:0-2095 GCA_964621785.1 uncultured Nannocystaceae bacterium | reverse complement strand
GGACGCCGGGAAGGATGTAGATCCGACTTTGGCGATGACATGCCGGATGATCGGCTACTAAGTCGAGGCGGAGGATCGGCCAGGTGGTACCTGCCCGTAAAGATGTCCCTTCAGGCAGATCAGCCATTCGCAGGGCAACCTCGCCAATCCGGTCGCCGTAGTACTTCCGCAGCAGTTTCTCCATCTTCGGATGCCGGACGAGGGGTCGGTCGAGTGCTGCCGCAATCGCCGGGATCGTGCGGTCGTCATGGGTTGGGCCAACACCGCCTGATGTGAAGATGAGCGGCGTTCGCGCGAGCAGCCGGAGGAGAGAGGACGCGATGGCGTCGTCACTATCCTCGACCACCACCAGCTCGATCAGTCGGATCCCGCGGCGACGCAACATCCGTGAGAGGGCGTAGCCATTGCGATCGCGGATCTTGCCGCTGAGCAACTCGTTGCCGATCAGTAGAACTGCTGCGGTAGGCGCTCCAGAGTCGGTCACGGCTCGAGCACAGTACCAAGCTTCGACTCCCAGCCGCTGAAAATTCCCAAGCCAGCGAGTCCTTTTGACGAGTCGTCGAAAACCGTGTGTTTGTGCACGTGTCGATACAATCAAGCAAAGGCACGCGAAACACCCATGCGTGCCCTTGACCCTCCGCAGTCCGGGCGGTAGGTCCCGGTTCCGGAGAAGTGTGGATGTGCGAGGCGGGTGAATTGCAAAAACCGCAGGTGCGCCGCCGACCCGGGCGCGACCTCTTGGGAATTGAGTCGCTCACACTCGCGGATACCTGCGAGTTGTTGGCGGCCGCGAACTACCTCACGCCGATGGTGACCGGTGACGGGAGGCGAACGTTCCCAATCCTTTCGGGGTTCACAGTCATCAATATGTTTAACGAGCCGAGCACGCGTACTCGCACCAGCTTTGAGCTCGCGGGGCGGCGGCTCGGGGCCGATGTCATCAACTTTGTCGGCGACGCATCGACTTCAGTGGCCAAGGGCGAAACACCCCTCGATACGGCGCTGACCCTCGATGCCATGGGCGGTGATGCGCTGGTGGTCCGCGATGTCGGCGAGCGGTTTCCCCACAGCCTCACCCAATGGCTGCGCGCCCGGATCATCAACGCTGGAGACGGGCGCAACGAACATCCGACCCAGGCGTTGCTCGATGCGCTGACGATCCTCGAAGCGCTCGACCGACGTCCCCAACCAGGTGCGCTCGAAGGCATCAAAGTCGCCATTTGCGGCGATATCCGGCACGGACGCGTCGCCCACTCCAACATGCGGCTGCTGACGATGTTCGGTGCTGAAGTCGTCGTCGCGGGGCCTCCGGGGCTCGTCGACATCAACTCCGAGCGGTTCGGCGTGCGTCAGGTCGACAACCTCGATGATGCCGTGGCTGGGGCCGACGCGGTGATGATGTTGCGTATACAACGGGAACGTCTGCCCGCCGAGCTGGTGATGCCGGACGTGCCGTCGTACCACGCAGCCTGGGGTCTCAACTGCGAGCGTGTGGCCAAGATGGCTGCCCGTGGAATCGTGATGCACCCGGGCCCGATGAATCGCGGTGTCGAGATTTCTGATGCGGTTGCCGATGGACCGCGATCGCGGATCCGAAGGCAGGTCACCCTTGGGGTGGCGGTGCGGATGGCCGTGCTCGCCCGCGCCTGTGGAGTTGCATTACCGGGTGTCGAACCCCGGGTGGAGGGGAGACGATGACTGTGGACGCTGATCAAAGTCCCTATCGCGGCGAGGCGACCTTGGTGCTCGCCGACGGCCGGGTGTTTCGCGGGCGCAGCTTTGGTGCGCATACAACTGTTACCGGTGAAGTTGTGTTCAACACCTCGCTCACAGGCTATCAAGAGATCATCACCGATCCGTCCTACGCCGGTCAGTTTGTGTGTCTGACGACCCCGGAGATCGGCAATGTCGGGACCAACCCAGACGACGAAGAGTCCGCCGGCCACGGATGTCGGGCGCTGCTTTGCCGCACGGTTTCGCCGGTGGTCTCGAACTACCGCAGCCGGGCATCACTCACCGACTACCTCACCCGTCGCGGCATCCCGGGGATGGCAGAGTTCGATACCCGCGCGCTGACCCGACACCTGCGCGACAG
>CAZUPD010000369.1:0-2097 GCA_964621785.1 uncultured Nannocystaceae bacterium | reverse complement strand
GTGAGCATGACGCCCTCCACGGGGTCCACAGCAACGGCTACGGTCGTTCGCCGAGGGCTGCGACGGATGCCGTAATCGATGGTGGTTTGGCCAAAGCGGATCTGGCGTTCTTCCTCGATGTTCATGTGGACCGTCTCGCCTTGGCCAGGTCCACGAGCTTGCCTGCGAGGGCATTCACATTGGGGACGCCCGAGGCTCGAAGCTGGCGTTTCACCCTTTTTCGGATCTCTCGCAGGATGTCGTCTTTTTTGTGCCAATCAACGAGTTTGGTGAACGGCTCAATGGCGTCATCGATAAGCGACGCGAGGTCTCGGTTGGGCGAGTAGCCGTCCTCTACCTTCGAGGGGCGGGCCTGCTCCAAAAGCCCGTAGATCGCATAGCCGGACTCGCTTAGGTCGAGGTCCTCCGCCGACTCCTTGGCCCCGGTGTTCATCTGCTCAACGAGGCGCTGGAGTAGCGAGAGCTGCTCGGCGGCATCGATACGCTTGGCCTTGTACTCGGCGATGATCTCTTCGAGGCGCTCTCGCAGTGACCGGTAGAAGACGGGGTTTTGCTCGAGCTTGACGTGAATCTCGTGGCGGATGGCGTGCTCCATCTCGCTGGCCTTGGCCTTGTTGGATTTCAGGCTGCCGATCTTGGTCTCGAAGTCGTGGGAGAACAGTGACACCTCCTTGACCAGGATCTGGATGCCATCGGCCACTACTGCGTCTTCGATGAGCTTGCGGACCTTCGCCCCATACTCCGAGTAGTCTGGCTTGCCGTCGCGGTATCGGGCCCGTGACGCCTGGCGAATCTTCCCGAGCCAGCGGGCATCGTCGACAAATGCCAGGGCCTTGGGGTCTGGGTAGAGCATGTCGAGGGACTGGGCGAACTTCTTGAATGCTGCCTCGAACTCGTGGCGCACGTCGGCGTCTTCGAGGGCACCCACGCAGGCGTCGAGGTCGTTTTTGTTCTTCACTGCGTGGAAGAACTTGAGGGCAACCTGATGACGCGACTCGAGGCGCGGCAGCTCGTCGGCTTTGGGTTCGAGGGCGCCCACCACATCATCGGAGGAGAAGACCGCCAGGGCATCCTTGAGAGCCTCGGAGATGCCCCAGTAATCCACGACCAAGCCGTAGGTCTTGGATTCGTCATACTTGCGGTTGGTCCGGGCGATGGCCTGGAGGAGGTTGTGCTCCCGCAGTGGGGTGTCGAGGTACATCACCTGCTCGATGGGGGCATCGAAGCCCGTGAGCAGCATGTCGCAGACGATGAGGATGCTGAGCGGGTCGTCCTTGCGCTTGAAGCGTTCGATCAACTTGTTCTGGTCTTGGCGACGCAGGTGCCACTTGGCCAGATGCTCCTTGTCGTTGTGCACGGCCGAGAAGATCAGCGCCGACTCGGGGCCGTTTAACGAATCCAACGTCTCCTTGTAGGCGACCGCGGCGTCACGGTTGACGGCGACGATCTGGGCCTTGAACCCGTTGGGTTGGATGTACTTGCAAAAGTGCTCGAGGATATCGAGGCTGACCTCTTTGATCCGGTGGGGCGCGCCGGCGATGGCCTTCTCGTTGGCGTATTTCTTCTGGATCGCCGCCTTGTCTTCTTTGGACAGGTTGGGAAACATGTGGTCGAACAGCCTGTCGAGGCTCCGGCCAAGAATCCGCAACTCGGGCAGTCGGCTCTCGTAGAAGATCGGAACGGTGGCACCGTCCTGGACCGCCTGCTCAATGGTGTACGTGTCGATGTACGGCCCGAAAGTCTGGAGAGTGCTCTTGTCCTTCTTGTCGATCGGCGTACCCGTGAACCCAAAGAAACAGGCATTGGGCATGGCCCGGCGCATGTTCATGGCCAGGCCCCGGTACTGACTGCGATGCGCCTCATCCACCATCACCACCACGTTCTCGGCGTCGGTGAGCAGCGGGTGCTTCTTCGTGTTGACCCGGATGTCCTTGCTCTGACTCCCGGGCGCGACCTCCTGGAACTTTTGGATTGTGGTCGTGATCGTCTTCCCGGCGTTTTTTAGGAGCTTGCGCAGGTCCTTGACGGTCTTGGCCCGCTCCGGGTTCGGAAAGCCGCAGGCGACGAAGGTGTCGGCGATTTGTTTGTCGAGCGCGG
>CAZUPD010000368.1:0-2113 GCA_964621785.1 uncultured Nannocystaceae bacterium | reverse complement strand
CGGCTCACGGTGGGCGTGGCAGGGCAGCGGCCGGAGGAAGGGCCGGGAGGCCGGGAGGGCGAGCGAGAAGACCGAAGGCGAGGACGAGGGCGCGACGGACACAGCACCCCCAACCCCGTTCAACGACGAGGGAGCACAAACGGGAGACGGCGCGTCAACCGGCGAGCAACGGCACTTGTTCGGGAGGCGACGGCCGGGGGGGGCGCGCGAGCACCGTGGAGATGGAGCGCAATTTTGGCGGGGTCGATGACGGCGTCGAGCATGCGCATGGGTCCCTGGCACTTGGGACAGGTAGAGACATCGACCTTGAAGACGCGAGAGAGCAGTTTCGCCCAGCGGATGCGTCGCGGCCCCGGGTTGGAGTGGTGGCGAGGGCTGTTATATGGGTGTAGCTACATGTTTGCATGGTCGAACACCACACTCGAATGTGTGCAGGCCGGGTCCGCCGGACGGCACTCAGTCGACAGTGGCGGCTCGTTTTCGTTTGCTGAGTGTGGGTGGAAGGAGGTTGGGTGGGGTGGGGTAGTCGGCTTCGCGCTGGGGTTGCCGTCATCCTTGTCCGGCCGCTGTCGAGCTCGAGCCGCCCCCACACACCGGGGCGCGTGCGATGATCGGTGAGCAGGCCACGAGTGCTCGAGCGACAGGAGCAGCAGGCACGCGTCCGCGGCGATTGTCGCCTGGATCTCGGGTGACATTTCGAGGCCGCCCCCGCCCACGTGGGTCAACAGATCGAGTGCGAGCGCTGCGGCCAGCGGATCTGGCCCGACAACCTCACCGCCTACCGGGAAACGGCGTGGCTCGATCTCGACAGCGTCCGGGCTGGGGAACCTGTGGTACGTTTGATCGCCGTCGAACAGCCGTGGGTCCGGTTTGCAGTCCTCGCCGATGACCTTGGTGAGGTCGCGTTGGGCGATCCCGTTGAGATCACACCTCCCCCGTGGTGAGTGAGTTTCGGGGATCGTTCGGAATCTGGGCCCAGAGCTCAATCTTGTGTCTCAGATGCAGATCGTCGAGGCTGAGATCGAGCGAGGGGATAACGAACTCCAGCCTTCTGTGATGATTGGCCAAGGCTGTTACGTTCGTGTACTGGAGTTTGCATTATGACCAAGCTTGTCTTGACCTTCGTCTCTCTTTCGCTCCTTTGCCTTGCCTGTGTGCATGGCGCTGGATCTGGTTCCGGCACCAGTCTCTCCGCCAGGAAAGAGCTGGGTACTGAAGCCGAACATGCGACTCTATCGGCTCCGAGCTGTGGGCGTCCCATAAATGGCGCCAAGGAGATTTCCCGACCTGGCGGTCTAGTTATGTTCGGGGAGATCCACGGTACGCATGAGGCCCCTGAATTTGTGCTCGATTTCGCTTGCCAAGCATTGAGCCTGGGACTCAAAGTTCGTCTGGGCCTCGAACTGCCTGCTGCCGAATCCAGAGCTATTGAACGTTACCTCGATAGTGACGGTTTGGAATCAGACCGCGTGGAGCTGCTCTCTGGTGCTCATTGGCAGCGGGAATACCAAGATGGCCGCAGTAGTGAGGGGATGACGGACTTGCTTGAGCGCGCCCGGGAACTGCGGGCCGCTGGTTTACCTCTTACTGTATTCGTGTTTGACGTCGACAGCTGGACCGAGTGGAATCAGCGCGATGCAGCGATGGCGAGAACGATACTCGGCCAGGCTAGCACAGACTCGAGCGCTCTAGTACTCACGTTATCGGGTAACCTGCACAACCGCACTAAGCGCGGTTTGCCCTGGGACCCAGAGGCGGTACCCATGGGCACGACGATACGCATGGCCCGAAACGACGCCCTGAGCTTCGACATCCGACATCATGGCGGGAGCGCTTGGCTCTGTACGCAGGAGGATGGATGCGGTGCTATTGCCCTCTCGGGCACCAGAGGTCCGAGCAGGACGATTGAGCGCTGGCTGGTATACGATGAACACGGCTACAACGGGGCATACTGGCTTGCTAGGATCACGTCTGCTTACCCGGCAATTTCGACACTAGCTCGTGGCGGTTCGGATAGTCAACAGTGAGCGAATTTCACTAAACATTTTGGCCTAAGATGTGACTTTGCTCGAACTCGTGTAAGAACCCCCGATTTCAGGACAATCTGTCCCTT
>CAZUPD010000367.1:0-2135 GCA_964621785.1 uncultured Nannocystaceae bacterium | reverse complement strand
GTTGGCAAACAGCAGTTCGAGGCCCGGGCCGGGTGCGTTGGCCTCTCGCACGAGATCGACGACGCGTTGCTCACCCGCGGCCCGGCGCCAGAGCTGGCCACTGGCGCTGGCGAAGTACAAGCGACCGTGCGTGTCAAACGCGAACGCGACCGGGGTTTGCTCGGGCTCGATCCCACCGGTGACCAACGGCGTCGAGGCCCCGGTCTCGAGCTCGATACGAACCAGCTGTTGGGTCAGCGGGCCACTCTCGACCGCGTGGAGTTGGTCCCCGTGCGCACGCAGCTGGAGGATGCGGCGGTCGCCGCCCGTGCGGGTGAGCGTCTGGACCTGCCCATCTGCGATCCGGCGCAAGCGGGCCCCATCGGCATCGGCGACGTAGAGCTGCTCGCCCACAAACGCCGCGCTGAGCGGGCGTGAGAACCGAGCATGGGCCAGCTCGCCGTCGGTATCACCGGCCCGACCCGGTGTGCCGGCCAACGTCGAGACCACTCGCATATCGCCGTGGAGCTCGCGCAGGACATGGTTGTTTCGGTCGACGACGATCAGCCGTGTGCCGTCCGGTGACAGCGCGAGATCACGAGGTTGATCAAAAAGCGCCTGCCAGGCAGCCCCATCCGAAAAGCTCCGATCGAGGCGGGCGACGAGACTTGCATCGACCCCCTCGCCGGCGATCAAGTCGCGCGGGTCAGGCAGGCGTTCGAGCCCAACACCGAGTTGGTGGAGCAGGTTGATCGCCAACAGCCGGTGCCCCTCGGGGCGCAGATGGACGTGATCCAAAAACAGCTCGCTTGCGAAGATCGGATGATCCATCGGTAGCAGTCGGACCTGCTCGCCGTCGGGTGCGATCAGCCGATCGAGGGCGGCGAGGTACGCCCCCTGTTGCCGCTCGGTTTGTTGGGCAGCCAAAAAAGCATCCTCGATAGGCGTGGCGAACAACGCCAGCCGCCGACCACGGGCCCGACAGCGTGCGACGAGTTGCTCGAGCGCGGCGACCTGGAGCGAACTGGGATCGAACTGCGGATCACTGTAGTGCACGCGGAGTCGTGCCAGTGCCTCGAGCCGCTCACCCGCGGTCCGCGGGTCCTTCGTTTGCTCGGGTGTTCGCTCGAGTTGTTCGCGCGCAGCACCAAAATGTGCGCGGTGGCGATAGACCGGTGTATAAGCACGGATCCAGTCGAGGAGTGGATCGACCATGCTCGCCACGCCAGGTTCGCGCTCGCCGATCTCCGCAAACCAAGGTTGGGAGTGCTCCGCCTGCTCGGCGTAGGCGCGGGAGAAAAACCGCGGCGAGAGCTCGACGAGCAACGACAACTCCCCTTCGGGATCGCGCAGGTCGAGTTCCTCGACGAGCGCTAGCATATCGACAGGCAACAGCCCGCTGTAGGCGAGTTGGGCGAAGCGCACGCGCGTCCCCTCGGCCACCGCTCGTTCGCGTTCGAGATAATCGATGAGCCGTCGTGTATCCCAATCCGGGAGTTCATCGGCGCCGGTATTGCCGACCAGGACCGAGTCCCCGAGCAGGAGCCACGTCTCCTGTTGGTCGTTCGGTCGTTCGAGCCCAGCCAAGTACGCACGCACCGCGGGCGCCCCATCGATGTCGACAGGAGCCGCGGGAACACCCGCGAGCAACAGATCGACGAGCGCCAACACCAGTGCGAGCCCGAGCACGAACAGCCGCCCGCGATGTCGGGTCTGTGACGACGGTTCGGAGGTGGTTGTCGGCTCAGGCATGTCTCAAAACTGAAAGTAGATGAACTGTGTGTGGCCAGCGCGTGCGAGCAGCAGCGCGGCAACAGCGAGGACGCCATACACCCATATCGAAGCTGCAGGACTGGCGTCGATTTTGGCGAGCAGTCGGGTGCGCCGCGAGACGTAGCTCAGGGCCAAGATCGCAAAAAACAGGACGATGCCCACGAGGTCGCGCGTGTGGATCGCCGGTTCGCCTCCCGTCAGTGCCCGGGCCATTGGCACGAGCAGCGTCGGCACATCGGCCAGTCGCTCGACGCGAAACAAGATCCATCCGACGATCACCAAGTGGAGGGTAAAAAACCACGCCGCAACGCCCATCAGTTGCGGCCATCGCTCGCGCAGTCGCACGAGCGGCCCGCGGTCGGACAGCTGGTGGTGGGCGAGAA
>CAZUPD010000366.1:0-2179 GCA_964621785.1 uncultured Nannocystaceae bacterium | reverse complement strand
AAAGGAACCGCGGCACTGGCCAATGTATTGCTGGAAATCCGCCAACAGATTGTCCCTGAGTCGCAGGATGCGAAACTCAACGAGTTGCTGAAACAGATCGAGTCGATGCAGCCAAGAGAGAAACTACTGGTCTTCTCAGAGTTTGTGAAGACCGTCGAGTATACCGCCGAGGCGATCAAACGACGGTTCCCCAAAAGACATGTCGCAGCCATCACCGGCGAGACACCGCATACGCAGCGTCGCAAATATTTCCGCAGGTTCGCCCACGTGGCCCAGTGTGCCCCACGTCCGACAGCCGCCCGCGAGCTCGACGTTCTAGTCGCATCTGATGCCATTTCCGAGGGTGAGAATCTCCAGGATGCGAATTATGTCATCAACTACGACCTCCCATGGACACCACTCAAGCTCATTCAACGAATTGGAAGGGCCGATCGTTTCACAACCGAACAACGGATTGTCCGCGTCTTCAACTACTTTCCAATCGACCCGCTCTACGAGGAAATCCTCGCCCACTGGCAAAGACTCGAAACACGCGATGGTGAAAGGGCGGGAGTCTCAGGACAACGCGTTATCGGCGAACGCGTTCGTCACGACCCCGAGCTTGTCCGAAAAACCATCGAGGCGGCACAGCAACTCGCCGAGGGTGGGCAGGATTACTTGTCATTTCGGATCGAGGACGACGATTCCCTCCCCCCAACACACCTCTTTGAAACACTGTGGGGAGCGACAGCGGCCGACCGCGCCCTGGCAAAACAGCTTCCCGACGGAGTCCAAGCTGTCACACGAGGAGAAACACCTGGAGTATATATTCTATTGCGGCGCGGAGGCCAGCGATGGGCTCTGTTTTGTGAGGATGGAACCGCCAGGATTCGAGTGGCACCGACGGACTACTCCCACGAACGCCTGCTCGACTTGATCAAGCCAGTCACACTTGAGCCCGGACGAGGTGCCCCCCGGTCCCACGGAGTCTTCGACGGCGAGATCAGCCGGATCTTGCGCGACTGGTTCGCAAAGCACCCTGAGTTCAGCCCGGATACATTTCACATCATCGCGGCACTTCGCGTGTTACCAGGTTCGAAACCTCGCCCGCCGGAGCTGGGAAACTTCGTCCGAAAAGGCCTACAAATCGATCTTTTCGGCGAACCGGAACATGGATAGTCAATGAGCTCATAGTGACGATCCAAGTTTTGAATGTGCCGCGCAGCTCGATCGCCTACGATCAAAGGCGATGAAATCAAGAACGCGCCGCCAACTACACGATTTCCTCCGCTCAGCCTTCACGATTGACGACCTGCGAACCTTCCTCGTGTACCACACACGCGCTGGCGATGCGCTTGCATCCGACGTCAACTGGTCGGGTTCCCTCAACGAAGTTGTGGCGCGCGTTGTCGCTGCGCTCGGTCAGCACGGAGCTCTCCACGATGGATTCTTCGACGCCCTCGTAGGTGAACGTCCGAGCCGTCACGCTGAACTTGAAGCCCTCCGAGCTTGCTGCCTCGCTCCCAACGAATATGCATATACAATCAATGACGCTTGTTTGGTAGATGCCCTCAGATCATGGCTCGAGTGGGTTTCCATGTCGATGCAAGCCTGGGGAGCTCCGCACAGCGCGCTTTCGTCTGTCAACATACAAGTGATTCAGGACGGGTCGACGGTTGCCCTCTGTGCTGGTTCTCATGCACCTACAACGATACCTCAACTCCTTGTGGACCAAGACCGACGTCACTGGATGCTCATCGGCCCACCTGGCAGTGGCAAGACCACGCTCCTTCGCGATCTCGCGCTGACCTGGGCCCAGGAGGGACTTCAGCAACTCGCGGACGGTCGCCTTCCGAGTTCAGTACCCATCTTCGTATCCCTCTCGCCATGGGGAGACAATGAAACGAGCCCTCTCGAACAGGTGACGAAGCAGCTCCACCGAACCGCCGGCTGTCCGACAAATCCACTCCTCCCCGTATTACACACAGTTCTCGAGCGAGGGTACGGCGCTCTCCTCCTCGACGACTTCGATTGTATCGACGGCGATCAGCGAAACGAGCTTGCAAGCGCAATCTCCTTCTGGTCGAAGAAGTGGCCGGCCAGCATCATCTTCGTCGCTGCACTCCCCATCGGCTATCAACGACCCTGTGTGCACTTTGGCGAAATCGAGGTTTTACCCCTCCAAGCGGACCAATGGCGA
>CAZUPD010000365.1:0-2193 GCA_964621785.1 uncultured Nannocystaceae bacterium | reverse complement strand
ATAACCAATATCGGGAACACCGGCCCACCCGCCAAAACCGCACAAATTCAGCCAAATTCTTGATATTAGTAATTTTAGGACAGGCGATTTTAAACCCTTGATCTCGAAAAATTTTGGATCGATTTTCGAGCGGTGACGGCCGAGGCTGAACATCACCACAATCCATCCCGAACATCGACAGTCTATCGCGGAGGAGTACGGAGGAATACCGATGGCAAAGATTACCCAAGGGACAGTACGCAAAGCATCGCCAAAAAAACGCGTGTATGAGCTATCGTATACAAACCTGCCCGGTTTTACGCTGCGAGTGTTGCCGAGCGGCAAGAAGGTCTTTTACGCACGCCTACGAGTCAATGGAAAGGATCGGCGCGTTCGAATCGGTACAGTGACAGAGGTCAGTTTAGAGGCCGCGAGGGCAAAGGCGCTCGATCTACTCAACGGAAGACAAGATGTAGAGGCAACAAAATCTGAAGTTGCGCAGAGAATCCCTCCGCCGGCCTATTCGCGCATAGAAAAGGTAGAGCCGCCAGCACCCAAACGACGAGTCGAAGCAACGAGCACGGTGCCGACGCTGCGCGAGTTTTCACGCAAGTATATCAAGCTACATGTCAATGCAAGAATCCGCCCGAGTACAGCACAGAACTACCGTCGGCTTATCCGACTGTACCTGGTCCCCTACTTCGGAGGGATACCGCTCGATAAAATCGAGTACGAGATGGTCGAGACGATGCACAGCGAGTTGCACTTCGCCAAGACAGCAGCGAATGCCTCGGTGCGCATACTGAGCCATATGTACACAAAGGCAACAGATTGGAAGCTGCTGCCACGAACGTGCATGCCACCGACCAAAGGGATCAAGATGTATCGCGAGAGGATGCGAGAGAGGTTCTTGTCGCCGGCGGAGCGCAAGCGGCTAGAGGAGGTGTTGCGAGAGGGAGAGAAGGTCGAGTCAGGTCGTAAGGGACATATCCGATGGTCGACGGCCGCAGCAATTCGCCTGCTGTCGCTGACGGGTATGCGCCGTAGCGAGGTGCTGGGGCTCCAGTGGAGTATGGTGGATGGCCACCACCGAATGATTCACCTGCCCGATTCAAAGACGGGACAACGCGTGGTACCGGTGAGCTCGCACGTGATCGAGCTGTTGGAAGAGTTGCGAGGGAAACACGCCGATCCGGGGTGCCCGTGGGTGCTGACGTCGCGCAGCGGCGAGAGGTTCCGCGGGCCGTCGCTGGCTGCAAGCTGGAGGATCATTCGCAAACGAGCGGGACTGGAGGATGTGAAGCTGCACGACCTGAGGCATTCGGCGGCAAGTGATGCGATTATGTCCGGGGTGCCGCTGGCGGTTGTGGGGAAAATTTTGGGGCACGCTTCGCCGACGACAACTGCGAGGTATGCTCATATTGCGGACCGGGTGGTGACGGAGGCGGTCGAGCAGATGGCAGCTGCGATTGTGGCTGCTAGTGGGTAGACTGCGACCTGACTTTCCGCCAGGTAGGGTAGACCTCGCGGCGCCAAGCTCACGGTCGCGGAACTCGAGAATAAAGCTCTTGCCCCGCAGGGTGTCCGCCGCCGACCACAGGTACCAGTCGCGTACCCCATCCGGGCGTGCTGGTTGTCGTTCGGCAGTTTCGCAGTGACCTTGGCTTATTCGTGCATTTGCATTGTCTCGTACACTCAACTTCAGGACTTTTGCATCTACAACAGCTACCCGATCCGGTGACGCGATGCAAACCAGACGTCAGGTTGGCACGCATCAGTGTTGTCTTGGCATGTAGCAACAGCGCCGGAGAGCAGTCGAAGGTCCAATCGTCTAACTTCACAGTAGTGCGGACCCGCAGACAACAATCACTGAGTGGTCGCACGGAGGCGCGCGTAGCATGCGGCGACTCCTTTGGCTGCCAGCTCAGGTGTCTCGCCCAGGTATTGCTCGCGATCGCTGCGCGTGACACAGCCGCGAACGCGGGCGCGCAAGTATCGATGCCACATCGGCTCCATGAGAGAGGCTCCCGTCTTCGCGTTCCACACCCGCGCGGTCCCATCCCAGGACGCGGTCACGACCCGCTCTCCATCTCCTGAGAACGCCGCGCTCTTGACCAACTGGTTGTGCCTGAGCGGGGGGCTCACTGCCTCTCCCGTCCCCGCGTTCCACACCCGCGCCGTTCCATCCAAGGACGCGGTCACGACCCTCTCTCC
>CAZUPD010000364.1:0-2206 GCA_964621785.1 uncultured Nannocystaceae bacterium | reverse complement strand
AAGAGTCTCCAAACTTCCCCACCGCCGATCGCAAGAAGCAGCCTGAATTGCCGACACCCGTGCACGATCCAAATGCGAGTTTTCCCAGGCTTCGAGTGTTTGCAATACTTCCCACGCTCCTGCCAGTGGAACAGTCTCGAGTTCCCGCGTATCGAGGAGTGTCAGGATCTGCTCATCGAATTCAGCTGCACTTTGGTACCGGTCACGTGGATCTTTCGCCAGCGCCCGCGAGATGATCACATCGAACAACTTGGGCACGGCGACGATATCCGAAATTCGCGGAGTGGGTATCTGCGCATGCATTTCGAGCGCCTCGAGATGATCACGCGCGGGATACGGCAGTCTTCGCGTGAGAGCTTCGAACAACACAACTCCAGCCGAGAAGATGTCGGATCGGGCATCTGTGTTTTTGCTGACGAATCGTTCCGGCGCCATGTAGTTGACCGAGCCAATAATTTCGGAGCTTCCCCGCGACACCGCTTCGCGGGCGAGGCCGAAGTCGGCCAAGATAAGTCGGTCTCCGGTCGGGTCGGTCGAGATCAGGCAATTGTCGGATTTGACATCACGGTGGATGTAACCGTTTGCATGCAAAATTCCCAATGCCACGAGCAGATGGTGCATCCACACCGCAACCGTGCGCCATGGGAGGCGGCCGCCAGCAATCCGAGCGCGAAGCGTTGGCCCGAGGACGAGCGGCATAATAATGTAGACACACTCACCTCGGTCACCAAAGTCGAGTACCGGCATGAGCGTTGGATGGCGCAGACGACCACCAATCTTCGCTTCGCGCACAAGGCGACTGCGAGCCTTGACGTCGCGCGGACGAGCGACCTTTACAGCGACCTCACGCTCGAGAACAGGGTCGTGAGCTCGCCAGACTTGCCCGGAGCCACCGCGCCCGATGAGCTCAATGAGCTCGTATCGGTCGGCAAACCGCTCGCCGCGGGTGAGACGAAGTGGTGGCAAAACCGGTGCAGAATAGCTGCACTGCGATGCATACAAATCGAGACTCATGACCGGAGGAGCGTGGCGAGAGTAGCGAGATAGGTGAAGATGGCGAGAATCGCTGCAGTTCTTGGATGATGATGGTTTCGTGGACGAGCGAAAATTCGGAGGGTGGTGAATCGATCGTACCCCGATGGCTTCGCCCGCCGAGCTACCGATTTCGCTGTACAGCTCGACGCTGCCAAGATGGCCGGCCAAACTGTTGTAGGTGCATCGGAGATGCCCGGGGGTATCGGATGACGCTTGCAGAATCGGCCGGCGAGTCGGCGCGCTTGCACTTTATTGAGGCCGTTGTGCGCGACTGTGTTACGTGGGTTGTGTGGCATGTGGATGGTCCCTGTGGCTTCCTCCCTCGTTCGTGAGGCTCGAAGAAGCGCTGCACTTGAAACAACACCCGGTCCGTGGCACGCCTGCGCGGCGTGACGGACCTGTACCTTTAATTTGTATAAACATCCAATCGCCTGGCCGATTTTCTTTCGTTTATTTTCGAGGCATATGTACTTCCTGCCTCGGATCCAGAGCACTCAATCTAGCTTGGCATTTTGACAAATTTATTGTCGATATCACTTGCCTATACATAAAGTCTAAGCATTAGTGTCCCTGCCTCAACAACAACACGGGGTGAAAGGAAACACCAACCAATGAACGATCTGGATACGATGATGCAAGAGCTAGCTGAGGTACGACTCCCGGAGCTACAGGCGAAGTTCGCCGAGGTGGTCGGGAAGAAAACGCGGACTCCCAATAAAAAGTTCCTACTGCGGAAAATTCGGGAGGCTCTCGAAACTCAACAAACCGCTGCCGGGGAAACCAACGGTGATGCCACGACTCTAGGCAAACCGACCCAAGGCACACGTGAAGATGAAATGCCAGCGAAGCCGGCCCGGGACGCTGACGGCCGAGACCCTGATGAGGCTGCCCCCCTTCATGCGGAGAAGAACAAACGCAGGAAAGCTCCGATTCGTCCTCAGCAGCTCGAACAAGATGGTATGCCTCCTCAAGAGGTCGTCAAACGACTGTCTGGTCTCAAGGACAGGGAGCAGTTCCAAGAGCAGTTTGCAAAAGCGCTGGGCGAACCTCCGCGAGCCCAAGGTCCAAGCCTAAAGGACCTCGACGTTCCGACGCTGCAACAGAAGTACGTCGAGATCGTCGGTCGCCCGACTGGAAGTTCAAACAAGAACTACCTGATGTGGAAAATCCG
>CAZUPD010000363.1:0-2239 GCA_964621785.1 uncultured Nannocystaceae bacterium | reverse complement strand
CCGTGGCGAGTGGGCTGCTTGAAGAGGATGCGAACCTGGCCGTCGGGGAGGGCCTTGACGGCGTCGAGGGCAAACGGGGGGCGCAGTAAGTAGCGACACATACGCTCGAGGCGGGGACGGTCGCGGCCATCGACAGTCGTCGCTGCGTGCAGCTGCATGCCCTCGGTCGCTACGGTCATGGGTTTGGGGACACGAGCAACCTCGTCGACGACGCGGAGCTGGCGACGGTTTGCGAGCTGCACGCAGGCCTCAATGCCCCCATCGGGCTGTGGAGGAGAAGTGTCGAACGCGGTGGCGAGGTCTCGACGGACAGCGGCCAAAACTTGAATGAGCTGCTCTTCGCACAGCGCCGTGGTCGGGACAAAGCGAGGCGGACCCTCGGCAACTTGTTCAAAGCATCCGTCCGTCACGAGACAATGCAGATGCACGAACAAGCCGAGGTCACTGCGAAACCGTTGAACGACAACCAGCACCCCCGGATGGAGCACGCGACTGGTGGTCAAGTCGTGCTCGTGCTTGACCTGTCGCCGCAGGGCCTGCATAACACGATTGGAGAAGCTCTTACACACATGTCCCAAAAGCTCGGTGTCGTAGCCCAGCCGCACCGCGAGTGGGCCCGGGAAACTCAAGACCCACTGCCGGTACGCCACCGCCGGCAGCCGCTGGTCGACGAGCAAGGCCGCTGTCTCGCACATTCTCCGGCCCATACACGATGGGCAAAATCCACGACCCTTGCACGAAAACGCCACCCGAAGCTGCTCGCCGCAACGCCCACACCCGAGCTGTAAGAAACCCTGCTCGAAGTCTCCGCAGGTCGTGAACGCCTCGAGTTCTTCGCGGACAAACCCCGGTAACTAGGTCTGCGTCTCGGTCTCCAGCCGCTGTACAAACTTCGGCAGATGCTCGCGCACGACAGCGACCGCGTCACTGTCCTGAATCGTTCGTGGGACGTACCTGCGCAGGGCCTGACAGCGCGACACCAAACCCGTCGATGCGCGCCCCGAGCCAACGGCGAACCCAAGTCGTCACACCTACTTGTCGAGCTTGCTCCGCAAGTCCCTGGCCTGCTCGTCGGCCAACTCTGTCCGACCTCCAACCGCAAATCCAGGCTCGCTAGCGAAGGATTTGCCGCCGTCGCAAACCGCCCCGCAGAAGCGAGCTCATCCATGAGACCCCAGCCGACCATCAGCTACTTGCTTGAACTCAACATCTCAGGCAAAAATGTTGAATGATTTTCGCACACTATCGCGGATTCATACCTAATATGACGACGATCCCAGTGCGAAACCGACCACTGCCCCACCCCGCCCTACTCCGGATCCTTCCGCATACAACGAACGAAACCGAGCCGCCTCTGCCGTACTGAGCACCGTCCGACGGACCGGTCTGCGCACGTTCGAGTGGGCGGTGTTCGATCAACACAAAACATGTATTTGCATATTTATCACCATATGCAAATACACCTTCGTAATATAATCAATTGGGTGGTACGACTTCCATGAGTCGCTCAGTAGCGGCGTTACGTGGCAACCCAGCCGCTCGCTGTATCCTCCGTGTAGAGTGATGACTCCGCCGACAGCGCGCATCCGAGTGGCCCTTCCGTCTTCGTCTTTTAGGCTCGCCCGAACAGCGGCTCTCATTGGCGCTGACGGGCGGTGTCGCGCCCCGGGGCTGCTGGACCTCCGCAGTCCGGAGGGTAACCCGGTCGACGCACCCCTGCCCGAACCCACGCCGTCCCGTCCCTGGAGTCGACGGTGTCATCGAGCTCATGGCCACCGAGGGGCACGCCCCGCTGTACTGTGCGCTCCGCCGTGGCGCGGAGCTCCGCTGCTGGCGGGGTCCGTACGTCGACGAGAACCTGACCCCGGAGATCGACGACGCGATTGACATCAACGTCGACGCCCACCTCTGCGTCGTCCGCCGGTCCTACTAGGGAGCCGTACATCGGGTATCGGAGCCCCAGCGCCGAGCTCGCGGGGTAGTCCCGCGGCACGCAGCGTGCCGATTCTTTCAACTCAAGACGATCTTGTCTGCGCTTGAGCAAGTGCGTCTTCTTCCTCGCCAGCTGGAGCCAGTCGATGTCGGAACAAGAAGCCCTGGACGTCGAAGCACCATTCGCCGATTGGGATGACCGCATGAGTACCAAGACCGAAGTGTAGTAGACTCCGGTTCGATGTCAGTGGAAAACGTTACCCACCTGAAAATGGTGATCAAGAAACTCGTCGAGGACGGTTTCGCT
>CAZUPD010000362.1:0-2326 GCA_964621785.1 uncultured Nannocystaceae bacterium | reverse complement strand
GGGCCGCGTCGGAGAGTCCTTTGAGGGTGACTTCACGGGTGTTTTTGATGATTTTGTCGAGATCCATTTCAAAGCACCTTCTCTAGTTGCCGCTGGACTTCCGGCATGAATTCATCGAGGTCGTAGTACTCGAGAATCCGGGCCGCTTCGTCCGCGGTATACCTTCGTTGCGGTAGTGTTAGTTTGCTGCTCTCCGCACCTGGCAGTAGAGCGTTGGCAATGGATTCGAGTGCGTCCTTGTCAATCCCCTCGGCCTTCTCCCACACGTCGACGCGATACCGAGGATGAATGAGGCCCGTCTCGTAAAACTTGGCACGCACATGCCACGTTTCATCTGCGAGAGCATTGAGGTCTCTTCGGAGAGTCGAGACTTGGGGAATGAGGGTGTCGACTTTTTGGTCTGCGCCGATCGTTCTGTCCTCTATGCCCTCGACAGTTTGTTTGAGTTTTTCAAACTCTTGCCAATCGAGCCGCTCTTCGGAACTCATTTTGCCGGCAAGGTAAAAGGCTGCCAGGGCCGCCCCCGAGCCAACCGCCACCCCTAACCCGAATTTTAGTAGATCGTTCATTGTCCTCTCCCTCGGTTAAATTTCATGTCATCGTCCATTGCTATCTCGCCTCGGCGACGGTCCGAATAAACGGGTTGATGAACACTTCGCGGGTCAGGAGCAGGGGAGCCCCAACGTCACCCATGCCTCGCCGACGTACCGTCACGGGTTTGGCGGTGATCGTGGTCGTCGGGATGTCGTCACCAAAGTCCCCGTTCTCTTCCGCCTCGTACATTGTTGTGTATGCAAGCGTATCGACCCATAGCTCGATCCACGGCTTGTGTGAATCGCGTGTGTCATCGAGCCGCCCCCATGGCAGGTCGTAGTTGTAGTGGAGCGCTACGTCGGCCCAAAACCGCAGGAGGTCGCCTTTCTCCGTGTCGAAGAAATGGATCTCGGGCGGCAGTCGTTCGGCCGCATCTGGCGATGCTCCCGGATCGATGATCGACCCGTTGACCAGTGTCCGCACGGTCTCGCGGACCTTGTTCAGCATCTGCTCACTGAGGTCGGGCGGCGGTAGATCGACATCGATGATCTTGCCCTCGAACGGGTCGTAGTCGTAGTAGCCGTCATTCTCTCCGCCACCTTCGTCGACTCCCTGGCTGCCGCCCTGGTCGAGGTCGCCGTGGCCTGACCCCGAGCTGCTGCCCGATCCGATTCCTCCTCCGCTGCCGCCACCGACACCGCCGCCACCGTCTCCCCCGGAGGTGCCTTTCCCGTCGCTGTCACCGGACGAGGATCCTCCTTGTGGTTCGTCTTTGCCACCCTTGCCGCCATCGGGCTTGTCCTGCCCGTCGCCGGTCTTGCCATCCCCATCACCGGGTTCGTTCGCCGAACCACCTGTCCCTCCGGGCTTGTCGGACGGCCCCGAAGGTTTGGCCGCTCCACCTCCGCCCTCCTTGCCTTCGTCGTCTCCCGGATCGGCGCCGAACAGGAACTGCCAGACGTTGATGCCAAAGCCACTGCCGCCACCGCCCAGGCCGATGCCCGTGCCGTTTTTGGAGTTCTGGTAGGCCCGCGTTGCAACCAACACGATGCCGCCAATCGCTGCGAGTGGTACCCAACTATCGGTCATGACAATCTCCTCCGTTGCGAACTTTGAAGTGCGTTCGACAGGTCGCCGTTTGCGATGTCGGCGAGTTCGTGTGGGGCTGGCTCAACGGCCAGGCCGAGTTCTTGGGCTTCCTCGAGAAAGATCGGGAACCCGTGGGTGTGGCCCTGGTTGAGCAACCTCGCCATCGCGGGCTCAGGGACGCGAAAGCGTTGCAGCAACGTCCGCACGTCGTGAATCGCTCGTTGCCCTTCGTGCGAGGTCGCCAGCCAAAACTCATCGGCATCCTTGCCCTTGGTCTCGACCACTTGGTCGAGTGAGTGCGAAGAGAAAAAGCCGGTCCATCCGACGAGTAGTTGCGGGTCGACGGGCCCGAGGCAGGCATCGGGCCACATCACGATTTTCTTGGCCGCCAACGCGACTACCGTGCCGCCACTCAACGCCCGGTACGGGACCCATGCTTCGACACTGCCGTGCACCTCGACTGCGCGTGCGAGTCGAGCCACATGCGAGAGGTCGCCGCCGCAGGTATGCAACACGAGGATGGTCGGCTGCCCCCGGCGTTGCCTCAGTTGGTTGGTCAGCCTGAGCACGGCTTGGTCGTCGAAGTCGTCGCCGAGCACGAGAAATGATGTAGATGCATCGGAGTTCCACTCGTCGTTGTCGTGGTCCGTCAGCATGTGCCAGGCGTACTCCGAGATCAGGCCGGCCACGACGATCCCACCGA
>CAZUPD010000361.1:0-2368 GCA_964621785.1 uncultured Nannocystaceae bacterium | reverse complement strand
AGGTCACCGCGAATACGGTGCGGTCCTATGAGACAGGTGCGGTGCGCTCGCACGCGGCGAGCGTGGAGCGGATCGAGGCGGCCCTAGAGAAGCTCGGGGTGGTTTTTCTCGAGGGCTCGTCGGCTGGGGATTCGCGGCCGAAGAAGGTGCTGTTCGAGGATGGGTCGGGGGTCGAGCTTGCTGGCTGGCCGGGTCGGTGAGTCCGCTTGGGATGTGACCCGACAAAGTCGTCGGGCTTGCTAAGACTCATAAACGCACGACCTTGTCGTCGCCGTCGTAGCAGATGGCTCGCTCGCGTTTGATGATGCTGTCCCAGTTGGGCCGCGCCGGCGGGTGTAGGTAATTGCGCCAAGCGACGGCCATCTGACGGCCGCACTCGGCGTGGCTGACTTGGCCAAAACCAGTCCCCATGGCCGGTAACACGACGGATGCGATCGGTTCGGCAGCGGACAGGTTATGGCGATGGATCGCAACGAGGGCGGCGAGTGTCGCCGTGTAAATGTGGCTGGTGCCACCGATCGGGCCTGGCGTGCGCATGGTCGGTGCGTGGCATAGCCACGGGCGCTCGGGTTCGTTAGTCTCGATCAAGAAGGCCGTCCCGACCGGTTGCTCCCCGAGGTATGCCTCCATGATGTGGTCCTGAACACGCGCCATGAGCTCTCGTCCGAAACGGGCGATAATCGCCGCGTCGATGCCCGCAGTCATCAAGCCAAAGGCGTTACCGGCAGTCACGAAACAGTCGTGGGGTCCGAGCGCTTCGTAGCGCCCTTGCCAGATCTCGACGTCGGGCAGTTCGCCGAGACGAGTCGAAAGCGCTGCACAGGCGTCCGCGTCGGGGTGGATCACTCGGATCGAAAACCACGGGTGGGGCATGGTGGGAAGTATTGCATCCGACGGAGTGACATTAGGCAAAGCTGAGAACGCGAGCACCAGTAGTCTAGTAGGCGACCTGGTTCTGAATCGTTCATCGGATCCGGTTGCGTCAAGCTGGAAGTCGTCGCCAATAACGCCGAGTCGATGACATAGGCTGTCAACAGCGAGCTTGATCATGTAGCACTTTCGCGCAATGAGAGGCCGATGAAGACGACAAGACACCGGTATCTGATCGGAGGGCTTTGCCTCGGATTGACGCTCATACCGGCCTGCGCGATCCGGGCCCAGAAGCTCAGCGACCAACCAATGACTCCGGGGAAGGCGCTCGCTGCGAGTCAACAGTCGGACAAACGATTGCTGGTGTACCCGCTGATTGACGAACGTGGGGGGGAGTACTCCTATCTCTACCCGACCAGCCTGATCCCGGTGGTTGACTTCTTTCACATCGGCCAACGGCACCAATACCCGGAGACCAAAGGGATGCTGGTTTCGAATCAGGGTGGAAGAGCGACAGTAACCTATGGGTCGCTGGCGCCGGCTTTCCCCTACCTCTTGGCCGACGCCAGTCGCGAGATGCGGCTCACCAACGCCATAACGCCGATTGATCAGATCAACTCAAAGGTCGATCTGACCAAATTCGACTATGTCGTCATGGGTAAGCTCAAGCGCACGAAGCTTGTGAATCATGTCAACCTTATCCCGTTGGCGGTACTCGGCATCGTTGGAGCACCCTACGCGTTCGTCAACTACGAGTTGGAATTTGAGATCGAACTTTACCGCAGTGGGAACACGGACGCCCCAATTTTCAGTAAATCATACACCTATCGCGGAAAGAAGGCGATCGGTTACTACTACAACTATTCGGCAAATTTTGATCTCTTCATCGGTGGCGTAGAGGAAACGATTCCTCGCGCCGTGCGAGACCTCGCCGAAGCGATTGAGGTTGATGGGCGCGCTAGCTCCGCGAACGACGATTCAGTGGCCAACGAGGGGGACGTTCGAGGCTAGTCGACCGGCTGCCGGTCCGCCCATATCAACCTGGCTCCGCCGTGCGTCAATGGGGAATTGTTGACGGCCTACGAATACCCAGAATCAGGCAAACGAACCACGAGGCACGTCAGGGCGCTGCACCCAGTGTGGTCTGTCGGCGGCAGGTGGGCTCCGCAGTGGGGGCAGTTGAGCTGTTGCATCGTGTGCCTCGTTTGATATTCGCCGGATTCTTCACCGCGATACGGACATCCCTCTTGTCTCGTTGAGGTGAAGAACGAGACAGGCCAGGGAAGGCCGAGGAGCTCCTTGATGGACCCGCTTCGTCGGGGTCAACTCGAGGTCTGGCTCCTCGAAATTCAGTCAGAAAACAGAGTGATCCCGCAGATCGCGCACGCACATACAGCCCGAGATCTCGGCGATCCTTGTCACGAATTTTGTCACGAATTCACCTCTCCGGACTTCAAACCTCGCTAGCCCCCATCAGGATGCGTTTCTCAGCTCAACT
>CAZUPD010000360.1:0-2394 GCA_964621785.1 uncultured Nannocystaceae bacterium | reverse complement strand
GGCAGTCCTCGGCAACCTTGCGCAGGCGGGTGAGCTCGGGTGGTGCTTCGGGGCGGCCGGGGAGTTGGTTGAGCCGCGCCTCGACCGAGGACAACTGGGTGCTCATGGGCGGCAGGGTCTGAAACACGGCGTCGGCAATCGGCCGGTTTTCGGGTTCGACCGTGCGCTGAAATACGGTCGCAAACAACTTCACAATTTTGGCGCGGTCGCGGGCCTTGATCCGCTGCTCGCCAGCCAAAAAGAAGTCGGCCTGCTTAAACATGCGGTCGCGTTCAAAGATGTTTTCGACACCGCGATCGGCAACTTCGGTGATCCGCTGGCCGCCGCTAGGCACGATGACAATCTTCTTGGCGTGCAACAGGCCCGCGAGGCAAGATTTGACGACGTTGGCCGTCAAGCCATAGGGCGGGGCACTAAACTGCTTGAGCAACAGGGCTCCACTTTGACCGCCGCTGCGCTCGATCGCTTCGCGCAGGGCCGTTGGGACAGGTCCGGTACACGTGGCGACAATCCGCCCGGCGTCATCGCTGAGAATCCCGAGCTCCCCCTCAAAGAACTTGGGGCTCGGCCCCGACAGCGGGGTGACGATGATTTGTTCGAGCTCCTTCGGATGGATTTGTGTGGGGATGTATTGGTCGTAGATCTGAGGCAGTCGGCGGTTGCCCGCTGCGAGCAACGCGGTGCGAAAGGTCGAGCCGAGGCTTTGAGGCTTGTCCTCGGCCCCGTCGAAGTAGATATGGCCGTCCATGAACGCGGCGCTGACCTTGTCTTTTAGCTCACCTTGAAGGTCCTCTCGGTTGCGTATTTCTTCAAACAGCAAGTTACGCTTAACAGGGGTTAGTGACTCGACGATTTGCTCGTTCCTGCTAACCATCTCCGCCGACTGGCAGAGTCGGCGAGCACAATCCAACACAGTTTGGTATTTTCCTGTGACCCACACAATCCGCCGCCGGTAGCGAGATTCACTGCTGCGGACGACCCAGTTTGCGGCATCTTGTTGCTCTTCGGGGATAAAGCGGAAGTCAACTGTGATAGGCGGCTCGTCACGAGAAGGGCGGGACGCTGGTTTTTCTTCGTGGCTGTGTTCGGTGCTGAACAAGCCGCGCCAGGGAAACCCGCGATTGTGTAGTTTTGGACGAGTGCTGACCTCGCCAATGAGGCTCTCGAGGGCCTCCCGTACGGCTTCGGCTTGGGCCTCTTGGGTCACCCTGATGTCGCGGCGTTTGTTCTCCCACTCCTGGCCGCTCGACGACTGGATCTTGTAACCGCGCTTGGACAGACCCAGGAGGTTGGCGCGGCGCAATGTTTCCAGTGCCTCCCGCACTGCGGGTTCGTTGTCGCCGTCGGCAATGTTGGAGTATAGACACTGAGCGACCAACTTGCTGGTCGTGTTGACGCCAGTGCGTTCGTCGTCGCCCTGGAGCAGTTGCAGCAGCGACACCGCCTTGGCACAACGGGCCGCGAGTTCGTTGCCCTCTTTGGTGCAGTGGCGCAGGATGCTGACCATCGTCCGCTGAACCTCGGGCTCGAGCGCAGCACTTTGAACTTCGTAGATCATGTCGAGGGTGACCAGCGCCCCGACGTCCATCTCGGCCAGCCCCTGGCTGCGAAACAGCTCACCGAGGAGCTGCAACAGCCCACGGATGGCATGATCATCGCCCTGGGCCCGGCGCGAACGCGTGCGCAGGGCCGAGGTGATCGCCATGATCAACTCGATGTGCTCGGGCAGCATTGGGTAGACTTCAATAAAGTCCTCCTGCTGGATATCCTCGCACTTGTATGCATAGAGTTTGAGGTTGGCGCGATGGCTGGCAAACAACTCGCGCAGGCGACGTTCGTGCTCGGGCTTTTTGTGCAACAGGCGTTTGTGAACAACGTCGCGGATATTGACCGTACTCAGGTGGACCCGGTAGGCAGCCGGAAACCGATCTTTCATCTTGCCGAGGACCACACCGGCCTGGCCGGCATTTTGATCGTCGAGCTGCTGCTGGCCGGTTGCGATCAACCAGGCCTTGCCGCGCAGGCGCTGGCCGAGGGCACTCACCAGCGACTGCATGGCGAGCATCCGTTTGTGGTCCTGGTAGATGTACTGCGAAACTTCGTCGATGACGATAAACAGGGTCTTGCCGGGAGCCCGCCGGTCGAGCATGTGAGCAATTGCCTTGGCGGCATCTTCGGCCGACAGCGAGTGGCTTTGCTGACCCGAGCGAGCACCCACCCAGTCCATGGGGTCGGGGTAGCGCTGCGGGAACATGTGGTGGAGGACAACCGAAAAGTCATCCTCGGCCATATAGGTACTTTTGGTCTCATCCCACGACTTGCCGAGCACCTCTTTTGCAGTTTGCTCAAATTGCTCGTATTGATTGTCGCGCTCGAGTTTGATTTCGTAGTCGG
>CAZUPD010000359.1:1288-2395 GCA_964621785.1 uncultured Nannocystaceae bacterium | reverse complement strand
ACTTTGTGGCTTGTAAGCCGGCTGGCTGTTCGGTCTACCTCGTGTCGTTTGTTTCTTCCGTTTGCGGTAATCTAAACGGTATAGTTGCTAGTCATCGGTGATGGTGCGCTAACAAAAGACGTTGGGTGCAATCGACGAGATGAGTTGCTTATGCATGGTCAATGCGGTCCGAGCCAATGAGATGGCCACAAGGACACAACGATGAAAACAGCTAGCAAAACCAAAGGTGAGACTGATACCCAGACAGAGATCGAGGAGTGAAGGAGACGCGTTCTCCTGCACGCTGTACCTGAACGGCCGGCAGGCCGCCCGTCCCGATCGTGACGAGTTCGTCGCCGACCGACACGACATCGACGGCCCAGAAGTTCGAGGGCTCAGGACTGGAAGACCGGATCCACCAGCTGGCGAACCCGGGACGCCCGCCAAATGGCGGCTCGACAGCTCGAACAACGCCGCGAAGAGCGCTCGATCCTCGAACGGGACAATGTCCTCCCACTCCTCTCTGGGCGGCGACGCCCACTTCGCAGCAGTTGAGTTTGCGAGTTTGGCGGTCAGCGGTGGGCGCTGAAGCGCAGCGCTCCCGGTTCGTGTTGCTCGTTTGCCGCTCTCTCGACGTGCGCTCTTCTTCGATTTCGGTGGTTGACGGCTGAATAGATTACGGGGACTCTCGGCACATGCGCACCCCAAACGTCAACCCATCTCAGTTGACCCTCAACGAGCTGGAGGTGCTCGTTGCACGCGTGCTCGAGCGCCGCGGCTACGTGGTGCACCGATCTGACCGTCCCAACTACCCCGACTGGGATCTGACCGCGTATGCCCACGGAGGCGAGGAACTCAGTGTGTACATTGACCAAGTCTATGACCATCGGGTCCAAGGGAAGTGCGGTCTGCAGGAGACGGTTTACTGGCCCCGAGTCCAACTTGTGTAACCTTGCCGATCGACTCGACTCGTACCTAGCCACGACGCGGGGCGAAGTGACCGATGGTGGCCGCCATGCACTTGTCCCACACCAAGTCGCGGCAGACGTCCGAGACGCTTACGCCGGCGCGGAGCTTTGGATTCTGAACCCCGGCCCGGGTACTCGCTCAACACTGTTGGATACCTGG
>CAZUPD010000359.1:0-1278 GCA_964621785.1 uncultured Nannocystaceae bacterium | reverse complement strand
GGCGACCGGCCCGCCCATGCGCTCGCGACGGAACCGAGTCCAGCTACCCCAAGTACCGCTGGAGTTGAGCGGGAGAACACGACTAGGAGTGTAGAAAAGACGATGTCGCAAGCGGAAAGGCTAAAAAACCAAGCTACCATCGGCATTATCACGGCTCTCCCCAAAGAGTATGCAGCCGTGCGAGTGATGCTTGAGGACGTGACTCGGTGGACCACGCCGAGCGAACGAGGCCGGCATACGTACGACCTTGGAATGATTCCAGCTGCAGAGGGCGGGCATCACGTTGTTGCCGTCGTGCTGCTCCGGGACCAGGGCAACAACAGTGCGGCGGTCGGTGCGACGAGGCTGTTGAGTCACTTCCCGAGAATCAAGCACATCATCATGTGCGGTATTGCAGGGGGAGTGCCGCGCCCGGGTGAGCCTGAGCACGATGTGCGCCTAGGCGACATTGTAGTGTCTAGTCGGAAGGGGGTGGTCCAGTATGACCTCGTGAAAGAGAGTCCTCGCGCGGCAAAGGAGCACCGATCCCCTCCAAGGCCACCAAGTGCGGAGCTTCTCGCGGCGGTGAATGTCCTGAACTCTGAGAAACTGGAGGGGAAACGCCCGTGGGAGGGGCACCTGGAACGCGGAGATCATATCGAAGGAGCAACGCGACCGCGCGACAACCTTGATGCTCGTGGGGCAGTCGTTGACTATCCGAACGATAGGTTGCGTAGAGAGGGCCTTCCGAGAGTCTTCGAAGGAACGATCGCAGCCTCCAACACGCTCTTGAAGAACTCAAAACATAGAGACTTCCTGGGTAGGAAGTTCGGGGCCAAAGCCGTGGAGATGGAAGGTTCTGGCGTCGCTGATGCCACATGGGACGACGGACACGCAGGTTACCTTGTTGTACGGGGTATCTGTGACTACTGCGATGAAAAAAAGGGAGACTTGTGGCAGGGAGCGGCCGCGGTTGCTGCCGCGGCATATTGCCGAGCGCTTCTGGAGTCGCTGGCGGCCGCCCCAACATCTTTGAAACCGAGGTAGGCACAAACCCTCAACAATTTGCCCGGACACACAGCAATGCGCTCGCCCTGTGGAGCCTGAGGGCCTGCGCGGCGCTGCAGCGAAGAGGCGCTCGCGGTCCGCGTGGAGCTCGTCCCGCGCTCGCGCTCGTCATCACCGGCTCGTGCGAGCTCTACCTCGAGCGCGTCGACCTCGAGGACTGCACCCGCGCCGACGCAGCGGTCGCGCTGCGCGGCCTCCGAGTCGGTCATCGGCACCAACATCGGGCGAGAG
>CAZUPD010000358.1:0-2398 GCA_964621785.1 uncultured Nannocystaceae bacterium | reverse complement strand
AGCAACCTTCGCAACTCAACTTTGTTCACGAACTCCATGCTGCTCCCGGAGCTTGAGAATCTCGTCCCAAGCGAGGTTGAGGCGCTTTTCGAGTGCGCTGATCTTGTCGTTTTCGTAGCCCTTGCGGGCCCACTGATAGCCCGCGAGCCCGGATACGCAGATCGCCAAAAATGCCCCTATTTTTGTCATGTGTTCACTCGTCATCCGTCATCCTCCATCGCGCACTGACACAGGCGCATCACCGTCCCCCTCGGGATATTGAGCGACTCCTCAAACCGAAACAGGTCACTCACTTTCAGGTGGATCTCGCCTCGTTCCACCCTACCGACCCAGCTCCCCGTTCGCCGCAGCTGCGCTCCTAACTCGCCCTGGCTTCTGCCAACCTGCATGCGGTACTTTCGGACACATGCTCCGACGAGCAGGTTTACCTCTTCACAGCTGCATAGACGAGCGTGCTTAGGATCCCTCCGACAATTGCACGTTGTCCCCATGTTACCTCTCTCCAGCTGGCCCCTCGTTCATCTAACGCGACTCGCTTGCCACTCGGGTACAGGTATCCCGTGAGGCTCAAGCTGTCGACGAACACGAGGAACAGGTTGTCATCGCTGCCCGCGATGCGTTTGAGTTCCTTCATCGCGGCTGCTACGTCGCTGACGTACTCGAGTACGCAACAACAGAACACGACGCTGCTGTCATCCTCGAGGTCTTTGACCCCGGTCGTGATGTCGGCAACCATCGCGGTCGGGCACGCGGGGCACCCGGTCAGGTCGACACAAACATCGCCGCAACCGTAGGCTGCCACCAACCTCGTGTGTAGCCCGGCGTTTGGGTCACCGACCACGACGAGCGGTCGCTCGGTTTTCACGCTGCGTTTCATCGCCTGGTCAAACACTCGCTTGCGTCGCTGAAAACGGCCGAGGGCCATTGCCGACTCGATTGCGATGCTGCCGACTAAAAGTGATGATGCAACTACACGACGACTGTTTGGCATGGTACCGCTCCTTTCGTCACCTGTTTGCGCTCGTCGTTTCGCCCGATGGTCGTCCACGTCCACCAGGTCACCGCCTCGACACACGGCAGGTCGACGAGCTGCTCCTTCATCCGCGGGACATCTGTTTTGGTCGCCCCGAGCGTCGGCCAGATGCGTTGAAAGCCCTTGCCGCGGTAGGACTGGATGCACTTGGTGATGAACTTTGGGCCATATTGGTTGGTCGCGTCGTAGGTCTGCGGCATCCCACCATCGAGCCGCGAGAGTGCTTTCCAGGGCAGCGGCGCATAGTCGGCTCGCCCGTGCGACGAGATGAACAGCGGCTTGTTCGTCACGTTTCGCAGCCGATCGATGAAGTCGTCGGCGACCGCCTCGAGCGGGCCGAACTTTTTCTCCGACCAGGCCCGCGCCTCGATGTTGAGGATGTAGCCGGCCGCGTTGGTGTTGTTGAGCACGTCTTCGACATGCGGGACGTATTCCTTGTAGCGCGTCGGGATCGGCCATCCCCACAGCCACAATCGAATCGGTTTGGACCCCGGCGGATTGATCCGCTTGTCGACTTCGTTGACGGCATCTGAGTCTCGCCAGATGAAGTCATCTTTGGTCTTCTTCTGGACACCCGTTTGCAAGATGATGAAGTCGAGGCCCGCTTTGCGAAGTTCCTCAGCGGGGTCGGAGAACAGGTTGTACTCGACAAACACGCCCTTGCGAAACGGCTCAATCACCTCGGTCTTCGAGCGTCGAAATGCATATGCAACGACTCCGGCAGCCCCGACGGCGATCGTCGGCAAGATGAACTGGCGGTAGTTCATGGCTCGCCCGGCTCCCCATCCTTCGCCGCCTCGATCGGGCGACCTGCATCCAACCGATACAGCGAAATCCCGATCGACACGAGCCCGGCGATCGCCATCGCAGTAAAGCCGACGCTAACCGCATCGCCGACGGCTTTGAGGGCGATGTCTTTGCCATTGTTGGTGATATCGTCGAATGTCATTTCCGTACTCCTGTGATTCGATTCATCTTTGGTCGGACTCTTCTCGTCACGAGAAGTGTCATGTTTGCTTTGCTGTCGCCGACGCCACGGCGCGGCAGTAGGGTCAGCCCACCTTGCGCAAACAGGGTCGGCGAATCAGGGACTTCGTCACCCTCGCCGTTTTGTTCCCACTCTAATTTGGCCACAAGGGCGAGGATGTCATTCCACAGCTCGATCCACGGTTTGTGGGTCGGGTTTTGATCGTCCAATAGCCCCCACGGCAAATCGTAGTGGTAGTGCAGCGCTACATCGGCCCAGTATCGGAGGATCCCACCGATATCACCGTTGTACTCGTGAAGCGCCGGGGGCAGCTTGGCCGCATCTTCCGGGTCGGCACCCGGGTTCTCGATACTGTATTTCACGAGGTTCTCAACCGT
>CAZUPD010000357.1:0-2452 GCA_964621785.1 uncultured Nannocystaceae bacterium | reverse complement strand
AGTGCCTGCACAACCTGTGGCGCAGGTACTTCGCCGGTGCCATCAACTACATCAAGGTCAACGGTCAAGAGTGGACCCACTGGGAAAATTTTGGCCTGAGCGTGCACGGCCGAACGATGGACCGCGGCCGACCCGAGTTCTTACTCGGCTCCGCACTCTCATGCGTCGCCGGAAGTTGGGCCTGTCGAACCGCTCAGGGGTGGACGCCCCAGAATCAGAAGCTTCGCAAAGTCGATCCGCCGCTGTTGCCCGACGACATGGTCGCAGTCGGTACCGGCCTGATCTCGGGCTGCGTGATCGAACCGCGACACGCACTGCTCACTCCGCCCTACGGCTCGCTCTGCCTCGTCTCGCTGTACGACGGCCGACTCAAAGAACTGCTCGAACAGGTGCGTGCGCGGCAGGAGAAATTTCTCCGCACCACAGTTGTATCAGCATACGTCGACTCGAAGTGGGATGCGTTCCGCGACCCCGGCTTAGCCGAGGAGCTCAAGTTTGTGCGCAGCAAGTTGCTGCTCAATCAGCCAGCTCTCGCCGCGGTTCAACTCCGCGATGTTCCCCGCGACGACGAGTTCAACGGCAAAAATTGGTACGACCAACTCAAGGCCGCCGGGGCCGGTAAGTTCAACAAGCTCGGCATGAAGCCGACCGGCACAGGAGCCGTCGAGCCACCAACGGACCCGCCCCCCGCGGTCGGTGAGTTCTTCGCCCCTCCGTTTCAAGACGTGGCGCCGGATGACGCCCCGAGCAGCCGCATGAACATGGGGCTAGGTGCTGCGGCCGCGGTTTCCTCGTCGTACATCCTCTACAAACTCCTCACGCGCTACGGAGATTTCTGATGAATGTGGTTTCAGTTGTAATTACACTCGATGATGGCACGCAAATTCAATGCACGCCCGATGAGGTGAAGTCGCCAACGTCGTCAAAGCGGAAGTCTCGAACGGCCAAAGCGGATTCGGGCCGTTCGGAGAACGAGTCGACCGATGTCGAGGTGGAGACTGCCGGCACCGACAAGTCACGGCGCGCGAGTAAAGGAGCGCAGGAGCAAGTTGAGCACGACGAGGAGCACGCCCAAGCCGAGGGCAGTACCCCCGAAGTGCCGATGAACCACGAGCCGAAGGTCCAACTCAACTGGTCCCGTGGAAAGACCCGTAAGCACCGGCCCACGCACGTTGCTGTATTCGGAACTGGCTTTTGGTACATCGGCGATGTCGAGGGCGAGGCACGTCTGTTTTTCAAACACGTCACCGGCAGCGAGAAGCAACACGAGTGCGATCCGCAGTTGAGCATCGGTCGAGCCAAGGTCTGCGCGACCAAGATTTCGCAGCGCCTGGTCGATGACGCCGTCGGCAATCAGATCGACAAAAACAACGCCGAGCGGATGGCCGAGGCGTTTGTCGAGTATGTCGGCGAGAAGATCACCGTCGGCGACGCGACCTACCGCTTTCGCCCCAAACGCACGCGACGAGAGGTCAACGCAGCAGTCGTCACGTATGTCGCTGCAGGCGATCGACGCCTCGAAATTCGCATGTGGAATCGCGCCGGGACACCTTTCGACGAAGCGATGGAAGTGTGGGCCACCGAGTATGTCGAAAAGCACTCGATGATCGGGTGGTTCAAAAAACGCCTACCGTTTACCGAGCTCCCCAAACTACGTGTACTCGCACTCAATGCTCCACCGTTTCACCGCCTCGAGTGGACGAGGAAGGGCAAAAACCTGTGGTCGACAACCTATGACGACTTCGAGCTAGAAGTCGTCGAGGGCCCCAATACCAGCCAACTGCAGCTACGCAACAACGGCAAGTACAAGCGACTCGGCGAGGTCATCCCGCTCCAGTGCGGCCCGGTGAAAGAACTCCGCGACCACGCGCTGACGTTCCTGCGGGACTTTGAATATGCACGGTCCCGCAAGCGTGCCGAGAAGAAGGCCGAGAGAGCGGCCGAGGTCGAGGAGGCCGAGAATGCCGAACCTGCGCAGTCAAAGCCTGACAAGCCCGCAGAGGACACGAAGTCGAAGTCTGAACCGAAGGCCGCGAGCAAATCAAAACCGGCTGCGGAGAAGTCTCCCGAAAAGCAGGAGGAGACCAAGGAAACCAAACCCAAAAAGACCCGCACGAGGCGAAAGAAAACCACCAAAAAGGTCACCAAGAAGTCGACGAAAAAACAGACTGAGCCAACACCAACACCCCAGATTGTCGATGACGACGATGACGATGCAACCATCGATGCCGGCAACATCGACATCGAAAAGCTGCTCGAAAAAGCAGACGCGATTGCCTCTCAGATTGAGCTCCCAGTAGTGGCGGACTAATGGACGGTCAACGCATACTCAAAGACCTGTACTCGTGGCCACCTCGCCGCGTGGGTACGTTCAACCCCGGTGCCAACCCGCGATTTACAGTGATCGCCATGATCGCTAGCCAGCTGGCCAAGCAGAATCGTCAGCTGTCCG
>CAZUPD010000356.1:0-2470 GCA_964621785.1 uncultured Nannocystaceae bacterium | reverse complement strand
CATCCGATAGCGACCGCGACGAGTGCCTGCACAACCTGTGGCGCAGGTACTTCGCTGGTGCCATCAACTACATCAAAGTCAACGGCCAAGAGTGGAGCCACTGGGAAAACTTCGGCCTGAGCATGCACGGGCGAACGATGGACCGCGGTCGACCCGAGTTTCTACTCGGCTCCGCACTCTCATGCGTCGCAGGGAGCTGGGCCTGCCGAACGGACAAAGGCTGGACGCCCCAGAATCAGAAGCTTCGCAAAGTCGATCCACCGCTGCTGCCCGACGACATGGTCGCAGTCGGTACGGGCCTTATCTCGGGCTGTGTGATCGAACCGCGACACGCACTGCTCACTCCGCCCTACGGATCGCTGTGTCTCGTTTCCCTCTACGACGGCCGACTCAAAGAACTGCTCGAACAGGTGCGTGCGCGACAGGAGAAGTTTCTCCGCACCACAGTTGTATCAGCATACGTCGACTCGAAGTGGGATGCGTTCCGCGACCCCGGCTTAGCCGAGGAGCTCAAGTTTGTGCGCAGCAAGTTGCTGCTCAATCAGCCAGCTCTCGCCGCGGTTCAACTCCGCGATGTTCCCCGCGACGACGAGTTCAACGGCAAAAATTGGTACGACCAACTCAAGGCCGCCGGGGCCGGTAAGTTCAACAAGCTCGGCATGAAGCCGACCGGCACAGGAGCCGTCGAGCCACCAACGGACCCGCCCCCCGCGGTCGGTGAGTTCTTCGCCCCTCCGTTTCAAGACGTGGCGCCGGATGACGCCCCGAGCAGCCGCATGAACATGGGGCTAGGTGCTGCGGCCGCGGTTTCCTCGTCGTACATCCTCTACAAACTCCTCACGCGCTACGGAGATTTCTGATGAATGTGGTTTCAGTTGTAATTACACTCGATGATGGCACGCAAATTCAATGCACGCCCGATGAGGTGAAGTCGCCAACGTCGTCAAGGCGGAAGTCTCGAACGGCCGAGCCGGACTCCGGTCGTCCGGAGAACGAGTCGACCGATGTCGAGGTGAAGACGGCCGGCACCGACAAGTCACGGCCCGCGAGTAAAGTTGCGCAGGATCAAGTTGAACATGACGAGGAGCACGCCCAGGCCGAGGGCAGTACCCCCGACGTGCCGATGAACCACGAGCCGAAGGTGCAACTCAACTGGTCCCGTGGAAAGACCCGTAAGCACCGCCCCACGCACGTTGCTGTGTTCGGAACTGGCTTTTGGTACATCGGCGATGTCGAGGGCGAGGCACGTCTGTTTTTCAAACACGTCACCGGCAGCGAGAAGCAACACGAGTGCGATCCGCAGTTGAGCATCGGTCGAGCCAAGGTCTGCGCGACCAAGATTTCGCAGCGCCTGGTCGATGACGCCGTCGGCAATCAGATCGACAAAAACAACGCCGAGCGGATGGCCGAGGCGTTTGTCGAGTATGTCGGCGAGAAGATCACCGTCGGCGACGCGACCTACCGCTTTCGCCCCAAACGCACGCGACGAGAGGTCAACGCAGCAGTCGTCACGTATGTCGCTGCAGGCGATCGACGCCTCGAAATTCGCATGTGGAATCGCGCCGGGACACCTTTCGACGAAGCGATGGAAGTGTGGGCCACCGAGTATGTCGAAAAGCACTCGATGATCGGGTGGTTCAAAAAACGCCTACCGTTTACCGAGCTCCCCAAACTACGTGTACTCGCACTCAATGCTCCACCGTTTCACCGCCTCGAGTGGACGAGGAAGGGCAAAAACCTGTGGTCGACAACCTATGACGACTTCGAGCTAGAAGTCGTCGAGGGCCCCAATACCAGCCAACTGCAGCTACGCAACAACGGCAAGTACAAGCGACTCGGCGAGGTCATCCCGCTCCAGTGCGGCCCGGTGAAAGAACTCCGCGACCACGCGCTGACGTTCCTGCGGGACTTTGAATATGCACGGTCCCGCAAGCGTGCCGACAAGAAGGCCGAGAGAGCGGCTAAGGCCGAGGAGGCCGAGAAAGCCGAACCTGCGCAGTCAAAGCCTGAGAAACCCGCAGAGGACACGAAGTCGAAATCTGAACCGAAGGCCGCGAGTAAATCAAAACCGGTTGCGGAGAAGTCTCCCGAAAAGCAGGAGGCCAAGGAAACCAAGCCCAAGAAAACCCGCACGAGGCGAAAAAAGACCGCGAAGAAGGTCACCAAGAAGTCAACGAAGAAACAGTCAGAACCAGCACAAACACCCCAGATTGTCGATGACGATGATGACGATACAACCGTCGATCCCGGCAACATCGACATTGAAAAGTTGCTCGAAAAGGCAGACGCGATTGCCTCTCAAATTGAACTACCAGTAGTGGCGGAATAATGGACGGTCAACGAATACTCAAAGATCTGTACTCGTGGCCACCTCGCCGGGTGGGTACGTTTAACCCCGGTGCCAACCCGCGATTCACAGTGATCGCCATGATCGCTAGCCAGCTGGCCAAGCAGAATCGTCAGCTGTCCG
>CAZUPD010000355.1:0-2501 GCA_964621785.1 uncultured Nannocystaceae bacterium | reverse complement strand
ATAGCCAGAAGTCGTGGATCGCCGGAGGCGCGAAATCTTGGCGAGCCGCAGGATCCCGAGACAGGTTCTGTAGCCCTGCTCGGGATGCCCCAGCGTGGGCCTTGCCCTTCGGTTTCCTCGGGCGCGCTGGGAACACCGTCGTCTGATAGTGCTCCGCCAACGCCTCGTACGTCCGCTGGATCGTTGGGTCATATCGGCACGACTTCGTCACGGCCGACTTCAGCTGATCGGGGACGAGCGCCGCTGGCACTGGGCAAGAACTAACCACTCACCGACCTGACGCCACTCCACCCCGTCGCTCCGCTCCGACCTCTGACACCCGACCGCTCAAGTGCGCCGGAATGAGCGCCTGCCAACGCTGAGGCAGGCCTGTTCAACGGCCGCGGCGCATGCCATGGTGGCTGACGTGCCCGTGCGTCCCGTTGGTGAGAGTGATCCGCTCTCCAGTGTGTTCCGCAAGTTCGTGAACGCACCCACAACCCAGCTCGCCTGTCAGGTCCTCCGCGAGAACTCAGAGTTGCTCACCTCTAGCGAGGTGAAGGACTTCTTCTCCGCTTCGCTCGAGGGCAACGCCGGCAACCGTCTCGCGCAGCGGGTCCTCACGGCCCGCTGGGACCTTCTGGGTCATTGCGCACCTCGCAAGCAGGAAGGCTAACGACGTCTTCGCCGACCTGCTGTTGCAGCCTCGCTCGGAGGAAGAGCTTGAGGTGATCCTGGAGAGCTGGGAGAAGCTCGACCGCTGGCGTAGCGAGCTCGGCGGCGTTGTGCCTGAGACCGCGGGGGGCTGCCGTCACGAGGTCCTTTACGTGGGCGAAGGGGCTCTGCCTCGAGCCGCTGGCCTCTCGCGGCTGGCACGACTTGGGTGGGGACGAGTGTGCCGGCTCGGAGAAGTCAGATGACAGCAAACAAACAAGAAAAGAAAGCCGCCCGCGAGTGGGCGAAACGCAATCAGAGCTACACCGCGGGCTTGCGCGCAGTCCGGGCGAAGCGGCCTCCCAGTTTTCGAGAAATCCTCCTGCGGACCATCTCCCTCGCCGAGGATTGGCGGCAGGAACTCGCTAAGACCCAATGCGGTAAGGCGATCCCACCGACTGATGGTATCGAAAACGAGTTTCGTCGGTTGGCGGAGTACTCCCGTCGCTTCCACCACGAGCACCCGCTGTGCCAATTCTTGCGCTCCCAGGGCGAAGCCGTGGCGTGCAAGCTCCAGACGTTGATGTACGCCGGGCGTGACGGGATCCGCGATGAGCAGGACCTCCTCGAGCTCCACGCTCACCTCGAAACGACAAACGCGCCCACCTACGGGTCGACACGATCCTCGGGAAGGTCCCGCTGCCCGACTATCTACGGGCCGGTCTGGACGCGTGCGATCGACGAAGGATCGACATCGAGCAGTCCTTCGGCTAGCTCGCCCTCGGGCACCGATCGGAGTCAGCGCCCACAACAACGCTTATACTTGCGTCCAGAGCCGCAGGGACACGGTTTATTGCGACCTACCTTCGGCTCGGCCCGCCGCTGGGGGTTCACGCTGACTGTGAAGCTTTCGTCAATTCGCATTCTTTCGACGAGCGCGTCGTGGAGTGCCGCGCGAAGTCGTTTGTAGCGCGAGCGCAGGACCTCCAGGTAGGTGGGCCAGCGTTCGGTGTACGCGGCCCAGACCTCACGCAGTCGTTTCATCGACGAATCAGGTTCGAACTCGATGGTGCCGGTCGCAAATCGCACTTTCACGGTCCCGAGGGGATTGTCAGGATTGGTCTCGAAACTGACCAGGGCCTCCGCGCAGCTACACTCCGGGCTCGGACAGTAGCAGTCGAACACATTCACATATTCCTCGCCGACGGCGAGCAGGTCGCGCCGGGCATTTTTGCAAACGTCCACCCATGCCAGCACGTTTCCGGTCTCGTAGTGCCAGGGCGGCTGCCGAGTCAGGCTATCAGCGTCGCCACCTCGTTTGCGAACTTGCCGCCGCCACAGTTCGTCGAGGACGAGCCCGTCAAAGTTGAGTTCCAGTGACACAAGTCGTTCGTGGGCGACTCGGGCCCCCTCCTCCCCGCGCTCCGCCGGCACCATCGCCGAGTACACCCCCGTGTACAGCTCGATGATCGCGCTCGGTTCGTCGAACTCGGGACCCGGCCGTACGGCACAGCCGCTGTTCAACTCCAGCTCGAGGTCCCCGTCGTCGTGTTCGATGACGCGCGTGAGCTGCTCATCAACCTCGGTGAGGCGAAGTTCGACCTTGGGGCTGTCCAAGTCGTACTCAGGACCGATTAGGAACCTCTTGCGAGCACCCGAGAGGAGCAGGACGTCACGGCCCCACTGGGCCTTACGCGTGGGATCGACGAGCAGGGTGTGCGAATTCACGACCTCTCATTGCCACGAATTGAGCGAGAATGAAAGAGGCGGGCGGATTGCTTTCATCCTGTGCAACCTGCGCACCGGTGAGGGAAGCAAATGCCAGGCTTTCGTCAGGGCATCATCTGAAGAATCTACGCACCTGGAGC
>CAZUPD010000354.1:0-2526 GCA_964621785.1 uncultured Nannocystaceae bacterium | reverse complement strand
GACGATCCGCCCGGAGTTCGCGTCCCAGATTCGGGCGGTGTGATCGTCCGAAGCCGTGGCAAAGGTCGATCCGTCGGGTGCGAACGCTAGGCCCCAGATGTAGTCGCCGTGACCTTCGAGCGTGTGCGCAGGTCGGATGAGCGCCGCATCGCCGGCGAGGACATGCTCGAGGGCATCGATCGCCTCGGGAGGCGCGGGACGGTCCCAGTTTGGCCCGTAGGTCCCGACGGCGAGCACACCCAGTTTCAGCGCTTCTTCTTCGCTATCATCGGGAATCAACATTTTTGCTCGCAGCCCGCGTTGCACACTGAGTGTGCGCTGGTTGACGAGCTTCTCGTCCTCGAGCTCGCGGAGACCCGCCTCACTCGCCAACGCCCGGGCCTCGTTGGTGGCAGCGCGCTGCCACTGCACCGCCGCCACGATGCCGAGTGCCGCCACCGCGAGCAGTCCGAGCGAGAGTCCGGCGACGAGCAATCGCGTGCGTGCCCACCGGAGTTGGGTCTCGATCGCGTCGAGCATCACCCGGACCGACTCGAACCGCTGGTGTCGCTCGACACTCAGTGCGCGCTCGAGCATGTGACGCAGCCAGGTGGGAACACTGCTGTCTGAAGGGGCAGGTTTCCGTGTACCCGAGGTCACCGCCACACTGAGTGATGCGAGCGTGTCGCCGGCGAACGGGCGCTGCCCATAAAGTGCCTCCCACAGGGATACCGCAAGGGCAAACTCATCGGTGCGCTCGTCGGCTGCGAGCCCGAGAAATTGCTCGGGGGCCATATAGGCCGGCGTTCCCACAATGGTGCCCGCGGCCGTCAGTTCGGCCGAGAGCGTACTCGGATGGTCCGTGCCGACCCTTTGCGAGGCCACCGTTTGTGCGAGGCTACCATCGGTGCTGCTCGCCCCACTGGCGTTGCGTAGATCGTTGCTGTCCGCAGCAGGTGGATCCGACCCGCGGCGCGCGAGTCCGAAGTCGCCGACCCGCACGCGGCCGTCATTGCCGACAAACACATTCTCCGGCTTAAAGTCGCGGTGCGTCAGTCCGACGGCATGGGCGGCGACCAACCCACGACCTGCCTGAAGAAACAGGTTGAGAACCTCGCGCCAGCCGACGCGACCGGAAGCTCGCTGACGGCGGATCCACTCACGCAGGTCGACACCTTCGACAAACTCCATGGCGATAAACACCTGGCCATCGTGTTCGCCGGCTTCGTACACCTGCACCACGTTGGGATGCGTCAACGTGGCCATGGCTCGGGCTTCCCGCAGCAGTCGCGCCGACAGATCTTTCCCGGCGGTCCCGCGGATTAACTTGATTGCGACGGTCCGCGCGAGCGTGGGGTCGTGCGCCTTGAGAACTACACCCATCCCGCCAGCGCCGAGTTGATTACCGATGTCGTAGCGACCAATTTTCCGTGGCCCGCGTCGCCTGCCAAACAACTGCTCGCGCAGAGCTTCTCGAGCAAAGTTCGGAGTTTTGTCGGAAGGGTTGTCGGCGAGGGGAACCGGATCTCGAAGCGCGGTCGCCGAGTAAACAGAGACATCCAACGGATGTGCTCGGTCGGGGTCGGTCGAGTCGTCTGTACCCGAAGCCATCTCTGACAGTTTCACGTGCTGGTGCGAAAGCGACAAGTCCCCGCGGTGCCGAGAAGTCCGGGGATTTTTTCGACGACCCGCCTCGTTTGTCAATTTCGTGGACATCGAGCCTCACAAACATCGGCTTCGCAGCATGTCAGTAGATCCCCGAGTTCGATAGCGACAGTTGGGCAAAGGAAACACCGGTACGGGTGGACGCTACCTGGAAGTAGATGGCCTTTGCGTCAGGGAACGCCCGTTGGATCGCACGCTCCATGAGACGTCGCTGACGGCCACGAGCGAGCGCTCCAGCGATCTCGACAATCAGGGGAACGACGATAGCAAAGGCGAGTAGGGTGATAGCGGTCATGATAGCCATGGCGGTTTGTCCTTGTACTCGGGTGGTTCCGAGGGACGCCCGAGAGATTGACCTCGTCGCAATTATTTTTTAGGTGCAGATTGGCCGGGTAGGGGTAGGACTCTGTGGTGCTTCGGTTATCTTCATAGTTTGGTGTCGCTGCAGCACTGGACAAAAAACCACCACAGGCCGTATAGTTCGGTTGTGGGCAAAGACCTCAGTGCGTCAGACGACCAGGCGCTCGTCCTCGCGTGGCGGGCTGGCGACAACGATGCCGGCGAGCAGCTGTTCGATCGCTACTACGAGGCGGTCGTCCGTTTTTTCCGCAACAAGACCGATGAGTCCTCGTGCAACGACCTGGTACAGAAGACATTTCTCGGGTGTGTCGAGGGGCTCGCGCGCCTCAAGGATACAGCACGTTTTCGCAACTATCTGTTTGCAATCGCCTACCGAAGTTTGTGCAAACACTACCGGACGCGAAGGGGTGAACGCGTGGATTACACGACCGCAACAGCCCACGACCTCGGACCGTCGCCGACGCATTTGCTGGCTGAGCGAGATGAACAACGTATCCTTCTCCATGCACTTCGCCGAATCCC
>CAZUPD010000353.1:332-2527 GCA_964621785.1 uncultured Nannocystaceae bacterium | reverse complement strand
TTACCCTCAGTCGTTTGCACGGTTCGTCACCCATCGAAGGTCCCTCGGAGGGCGGTTCCGAGTAGGCCGCGAGGTGGCATGAGTAGGCCACGTGTTTGAGAGCCCAGTGCCCCGACGGATCCTCTGCAGGCGGGTGCTCAAGGTGCCTGGCAACGTTACTGGCCAATCCACGCCAGGAGCTGAGGGGAGCGATCTTGACGTTGATACCTGCACATTCCGCAGCCACCTCGAGCCGAAGTACTTCCTTCCACACCGATGCAATGTTTGGAACGACCAGGCATACGGGAACACCGGATGTGGCCTGATGGAGGGCAACAAGGCGAGCAAACACCGACTTTCCGGTTCCAGTCGGTGCAACTGCAAGTATCGTCGGACCAGGACGAAACTCCCTCACCCGTTGATCGTCGTCAGTGACAAAGTTTTGCAAAAAACCGTCAACCGCGACCTCCTCGTAATTCGGTCCAGGACAACCCTTCGCATCAATACGCCGCGCCAATACCCGGAGGCTGTCACTATCAAATGAAACTCTCGAGACGGTTGGATGTGTCCGTAAGTGCAGCGCACCGGTCGAGGCGGGGATATGCTGTTTCGGCACTCGGTAGGTGACACCAGCCGCCACAAGGTGGATATCCTCCCGCTTCGCTTCGCACACGCCGTCACTTCGGTTGCTCTCCCGCGAGCGCTCAAGCTCGGTAAACCACTGTTCCAAACGCTCTGGCAGCGGTTGGCCGGCGACTAGCCGAAAAACCGTCTCCCACCGTTGATCAACCAAACTACCTCGGACCGCCTCCTCAAAATCCGATCCTACCGCGAGTACATCCCGAACGGCATCGAACAAGCATGTATCTTCCGCCAGCGTCTCCGGGCGCAGGCCGAGAAAGCGAGCCACCGACTGCCGGTGCTCACTGTCGAGAGAGTTCCAACCCGGCCAAAGATGCAGGCGGCCGAGCACGATCAGGCGAACGTCACCCAAGCACACGGGCGCCTCGAAGAGGACTGTCGTAAGACCGAGCGCGATACAAACGGCAATCGAAGCTTTCGAGCTCACAGCGCCCCCTCCACCAGTCGGATGAACTCTGAGCACGAGGCAAATCGATACCCGAGTTCCGCAGAAACAAGAGACCGCAATACAGGTACTTGCTCGCGCTTCCTGTCTGGCACCACGATCCAGATCGAATCAGCAACCGGTTTTTCCAGGAGACGCCGAGCGAGGTGAGTCGCCGATGCATAGTCCTTCATATCGACACGCCAGTGGTGCTCACCACGCCGGACATCGAGGTCGTAGCGATCCACGGAGGGCCACAGTACAACTTCGACACGACCAACCTTCTTGAGCCGCCGCTCGAGGTCGAGTTCTTCGAGGCCGGGCAAAGTCGTAAACCGCCAGAGTCCCGGACGGAGGGCCGTCCATCCAGCGACCGGGATAGGTTCCGGGGCAACTCGTTTTCCGAGCGCCAATAGCTTCCCCTCCACGAGGGTGAACGAGGATCCCGACTGAAGACAGGGACTCGAGGACGCGCACCGAATCCGGCCTTCAGACACCTTCATTGGCCATCGACAACGCGGACACGGATAAAAACACCGCTCACGACCCGTTGTCATGATGGCATACTGGGGAATCGCCTGAAAAACCTCCGCAAAGTCGAGTCCAACACTTCGAGCGACTCCCGCAGCTTCTGTCGATTTGGCCGAGGCGTTGTCGACCAGGAATCGCCGGAAAACTGTGTACTTGGCCGATGCGTCAGGGCCAACTCCAAGATAGTCCATCGCCCGAAGGATCACCCGCTGCTCGACCTCCATCGAGGGATCAACACCAGCATCTGCTGCCATCTCCTCACACAATGGCGTGACCTCACCGTTTTCAACGAGCACGAGGTTGGGGCCGCCGGGCAACCACTCACACAAAGGGGTCTCAAAAAAATCCACAACCTCGTGTACGGCCAAGGGGCAGAGCCCGTGATGGCCACGAGCCCGAGTCGTCCACGCGACAGCTATCATGAGGGCTTGCAAGACCACAGAGCCACTCGATCCATGTAGTCTCCTCGAACACCATTTTTCTGCGGCAATGGCTGTGAAGGAGATCGCCTTCTCTCGATCGAGGACGATGATCGGGAGGTCGCTACTCGCGGTTGTCACGAGGCGAGTCCTTCGCTATTCGGCATAGGGTCCAACGCTGCGCTGGGGAGCAAACTGTG
>CAZUPD010000353.1:0-322 GCA_964621785.1 uncultured Nannocystaceae bacterium | reverse complement strand
CTCTCAGGTTATATTCGCTCGGGTCAGAATTGCTCGCCGCACGCACCTCGCCGTCATCAGTTTCGAGGAGTCGAATCCGGTGTTGAGAAATTCGCTCGTAATCGCTCGATTTCAAATGCTCAAGCCCGATAGATCACTTCTCGAGTGAACGTCATCTTCACCGCAAAAAGTGATTCAACTTGGCGTTAAACTCCGTTTGGCGAACAAGGTAGCATGCTCGTATAAGTGTACGGAACTGACAAACTTCGCGCGATCAAGTAGTGTCCTCGTGGAGGACCAATTATGAGCGCTGTCGGGGGTACTTTTCGAACTGATGAACCAG
>CAZUPD010000352.1:0-2553 GCA_964621785.1 uncultured Nannocystaceae bacterium | reverse complement strand
GCGTTTGGCATCGCCCAGCTTCATCGCTGGGGCGGCTCGTTCGGCGTCGAGCTGCTGCGTCGGCTCACCCTCAATACCAGCCGGCACATTGAGTTTCGCACCGTTGTCGCCCTGTGGTACGAGGGAGGGCGGGGCACGATCGGCGGATTGCAGGTCGAGAGTGTTGAGGATGCGTCCGTGGCCCAATTCACAACGGTACGGACGCCTGCGCAAACCCATCTGATTTTGTTACACATCGGTTCTGCCCTGTCGTTTTAGCGCAGGCGTTTCGCCAACGTTTGTGCGAAAGCGACGACCAGTCGTCCCCGCCAAAAGTCGGTGTGAAGCGATGCTCGAGAAAACCACGAGTTGCTCGCTCAGCGGCGGCGCAGCGTCAACCGCCCCGGTCGCGCACGCAGGCGTGTCGGTTGCTTCCGCCGCCGGGGGAACTTCATCGCGTGGGCCCTCGAGAGGGCCAATACACGATCTTCGTCCGCTCCGACCGGTGTTTTGGTCAGTTGTTCGACAACGCGTTGACCGCTTCGTACCGCCCCTTCCATGAAACCCGTGAACGCCTCGGTGTGTTCGCCGGCGAAGTACATCCGTCCGTGGGCCGAGCGAAACGCAGCCCAAAACTCCGTCAGTTGATGGAGCCCGTAGGCGCTGTAGGCCCCGCGGTTGAACGGTTCATTGACCCACACCATCGGCTCGGCAGACACCAGCAACTCCCGTGAGCCAGGGAAAATCTCCTCGACCCGCGCGACCGCATATTCGACTTGATCATCCCGCGACATCGTTGCCAGGTTGTCGCCAAAGTAGCCCGATATGTATGTGTTGAGGATGCCAGGTTCACCGTCTTGGGCGTTGGTCGCTTCCCAGATCCAGCCCGCCGTACCATCGGCGTCTAACACCGTGCCCGACAGTCCGTCGTCGAGCCAAAACCGATGGCGATACTGCAGCATCACTTTGGTGTGCGACCCGTAGTTGAGCTCATCAATGGCTTGGGCAATCTCCTGGGGAAGTTCCGGTGTGAATGCAACATCGACCAAGGCGGCAGGCGGGACCGTGAGAATGACATAGTCCGCGGTGACTTCGCCTTTGGAATGGGTCACCGTTACACCATTGTCGTCGGTGCGAATCGCCGAGACACTGGCATCGAACTCGACGCGCGCATCGAGTGCTGCGGCGAAAGCCTCCGGGAGCGAGCTATTACCGCCGACGATGCGGTAGAGTTCGAGATCGTCGTCCGTGTAATCGATGTACACGGCATTTTGTTGGACGAGGAACAACAACGAAATCCGCGCTGGCTCGTCGTACTCACCCCGGATCCCGTGGTCGATGATCATCCGGGCATTGGCGACCAAGTTCAGCTCGTCGAGCCAATCAGCCGCCGACCGAGCGTCCATCTCGGCGGCCATCGCTGAAGCTGCAGGGTCTTCGACATCGTCGAGCATCTCTGCGAGCGTCCCGATCTCGTCCCAGTAGCGGTCGATGTCGTCGAGGACATCGGACCCGAGCTGATCCTCGTCGGCAAACGGGATCGTTGTACCATCAATGTAATAGAGATCGTCGTAATCCTCGTAGTAGGTGGTTTCGAGCTCGAGTTCGAAGACGTCGGCGTAGTGATGCATCTGCGAGTGGACGTGGGCCGCATCGATGAACGACGCCCCGGCCTCCGTCCGTTGATCCGCCGAGAAGTCGCGCCTGGTAAACACACGTCCACCGACCCGGGCCCGCGCTTCGAGTACCGTCACTTCCCAGCCGGCCTGCTCGAGTTCGTATGCCGCGGTGAGGCCAGCGAGTCCCGCACCAATGATCACCGCGTGGCCTGGCTCGGTACCATCATCGGGATCCGCACATGCGCTGAGTCCTGTGGCAGCCGCCGAAGCAGCAATGAGGCGAAGAAATTGTCTGCGGTTCGGTCTCACTTTGGTTTCCCTTCTGATGTTTATCCATTGTTCGTACGGGCTGCTAGCGCTCACCCGAACTGTCCCCGCTGTGACTCGACCATCTGCGCGCGCCAACCTGCGAGGGACAGGCTCCGGTCGTGGGTCCAGCGGCCGTCGACAAATCGAAAGCGCACGTTTCGCCGCTGATGTGCGTCCGCATGCAGGCGAACACACAGGCGCAGGACGTCACCCTCGTGCGGGACATATTCGAAGTCAAAGCAATCACCCGCCGTCACAGCCTCGAGTAACGCATCCACACACAGCTGCTCGCTGTCGTTGAAACGCGGACGTATTGCGCGGCCGCGTCGGTAGAGCTGGTCGCGTGTGGTGTCGCGACGCTCGAGAACCCAATCGGGCTCCATCGGGCTATCGGTCGCGCACGTGCAGAGTTTGAGGTTGTCGGCAGCGTCACACACACCAGCATGTTACATGACGAGAAGACCATGTAAACTGCAGCCCTCGGAGCGGAAGCGCATTCTCGGTAAGCACACGTGCCGGGTGCAGGAGGGCTCGCGGGGAGTTCATCGGACGCAGCGCATGGATTGTGCTCGACGGCCCGTGGTACCTTCCTTCAAGTGGAGCCGACCCAGCAAAAAGGAACCTGGATCGGACTAACACGCGGTGC
>CAZUPD010000351.1:0-2614 GCA_964621785.1 uncultured Nannocystaceae bacterium | reverse complement strand
GGCTGGGACCGGCTGGGAGCAGGCATTCGCAACTCGCACACTGGCGAATGTCAAAGGTGCCATCACTCATGAAACCACAGAGACTGGCCGGTGCGGGATCCAATCCAGACCTCCACACCGGCCTATTTAACCTGTCCTACACATCGTCCGAGAAGTAGTGACCGACGGAACCGGCCCACACGAAGCGGCCCTCGCCGTGGTCGCCGAAGCTCGAGTACGGCAGACAGATCGCCAACTTCATGCTGCCGAGCCCCTCGAACAACGCTTGATGGTTGCCGCCAAAGCCGACTTTTGATGCGGTGTGATACTGCCATCCCTTGCCGACATGCTCCTTGCCGACGACGATCCCGGGCGTTCGGTTGGTCATCACGTGAAAGCGTGTGTCCCCGGAGTGCGCCAGCACATTCACCATCACCCGCGACTGGATGTAGACCTCACCGGTGGACCAGCCTGTAAGCGGAGGATTGCCCTGACACAGCAAATATAACCGTTTTGCTTCCTTGGGATCGACTGCGTCCGGGTCGTCCTCGATCGTGACATCGATTAGGAGTACATAAAAGTCTCCCTCGGGGGCCTTCTTGCCAATGAACACGCCCTCGCTGTCGACCCGATAGACCCGCTCCAAATCTCCTCCCCGCTTGATTCCTTTTTCCTCGAGCTTGTCGAGCGTGACGACTTCGAGTGTCCCGGAGCCCTTTGTACCGGGCCACGACGGTGCCGCCCAGGGGGTTTTTTGGGCTTCGAACCAATCCATCGGTTTGTTGACCTCGCCGCCGCAAATTTTTGTGAACTTCTTGGAGTCCACAATGAAGTTTGGAGAGACAGGCATGCTGGCCCGCATGCGTTCGAGCTCGGCATTGATTCGACCGACCTCGCCCTGGATGTGTTGGTACATGTCACTACCTTCGTAGTGCACCGGATAGATCGGATAGCGCAGCCGCACCGGCTCGCCCGTGCCATCGACCTTGGGCAAAAAGAAGGGGATGCCGCTGGCGTAGTGCTTGCGGGCTTTTCCGTCTTTGCACATCATCCACAGGGCGAACGCACCTGTATCGGCAGGGTCGCTCGTCGTGTCTGAACTTGTGAACAGCTCGACCGGCGTGTGGTAGTAGAGACCGTCGTCGTGTTGGGCTTCGACTGGTTGGATCTCCTCCTTGCCGAGCGACCCGCTGCGAACACCTTGGAGCAAGGTGGCCAGTCGTTGTTTTTGTCCCTCCGCATCCGGATGGATGTCTTCGAGGCGTTGGACCTCATAGGGGTCCCACTTGTCGAGAAAAGTGTCGACGACCAACTCGAGCGGAATCGCGTACGAGTAGGCGAAGCTCTCGCCCTCGTTGGTCCGCGCAAGCACCTCCTTGCGGGAGGTCCGGGCGACCCACAACATCGGATCATTGTAACCGCGACGGGCCTTCGAACGATTCGCGGCACCGCGGTTTTTCATCGAATAAAAACGCGAATAATAGGCCGACTCGAGCACCTCCGGCTTATCGTAGTGATACAGTAGATCCTCCACCTCGCCCGGGTATTTGTGTGTCTCCGTCAACTCGGCACCGTAGCCATCGAGTCCAGGCACCTGGCTCATAAACTCATCGAGGAGCGTCGGCTTGTTCCAATCAAAGCGGCGGTATTCGGCACCCGTTGCCTGACGCACGCGATACCGCTGGCTGCGAGTCTTTTCGATATCGAAGTTGGGCCAGCGAAGTTGAACCAACGGGTCGTCGACCTTGTCGAGGATCTCTTTCACCGGGAATTTCACCAACGAGCCGACCCTCTTCGCACAGATGCGATACTTGAAGATCGCAAAGACCGGGCGGCCGCGGTCATCGACCCCTTTGATTGCATACACAAATGAAGGAATGTTCTCCTTCCGGTTCTTGTGGCCGCTGTAGGCGTAGTACTGATCTTTGTTGATCAGCTCCTTGATCGTCCCCGCATCGATCTTGTGACGGGCCGACTTGAAGGCGTCGGTCAATACCTCCTCGTCGACGAGTTCCCACCAGCACTCCAAGTACGACATCACCCACTGAAACGCGCTCTCAAACTGCACGACTGCGTCGTGGTCGAGCTCGCCGCTGAGGGCTTTGAGATACTTCTTGACGACCTTGATCTGGTCTTCCGGTGTGCCGACGACATCGCTCGGGACTGCAGGGGGCTCGACCAGGTCCGTCGCCAAAAATGGTTTGTCGGAAGTTGCCGGCCGCCGCAGCGGATAGTCGTTGTGACGCGTGCGAATGTATGTGCCGTTGATCATCGCCGACATCTCGGCCTGGCCGACCATGCGCCGAAAATCCGGATGTGAATGCGCATTGATCGGGGCAAAGCCGACGTGGGACGCGTAATCCTGGTCGTATTGGCGCGATGCAATGATCCCCGATTGCCCGCTCGCGCGGTTGATCTCGGCGAGATACTCATGCTCCGATACGCTGGTCAAAAACAGGCGTTCGAGCTGTTTTTGCAGGTTGAACTCGTGGGGTGTGCCCGGTTCGTGCTCGCCGGACAAGATGCCCGCGAAGGCGCTGCGCATGTGATCGATCCACTCTTCGTCTGCCATTGTGTACTCCTCGGCCCCAACTTGTGGTTATCATTGCAAATGCGCTGACTGGGGCGAGTCAGC
>CAZUPD010000350.1:0-2697 GCA_964621785.1 uncultured Nannocystaceae bacterium | reverse complement strand
GGGGCAGCAGCCCTGGAACGGGGGCGGCGATGAAGCTTCTTGAATCCGATCTGAAAATCCTGCGATCGCTCCTCGATCACGGGCAGATGACCACTCGGCAAATCAGCCTCGGCGTCGGGCGATCGGACTCTTCGGTTCGAAGGCGCATGAGGCAACTTGATTCGAACGGTTTCGCTGTGGATCTGGGACGCGAGCGGGTCTGCGATCTCAAGCTCTACGCGCTGGGTCCCCGTGGCCTTGAGGCGATGGCCGAGGAGCGGCAAGTCCCGGTTGCGCTGCTCCCTGTCTCGACCAAACCTCCCGCGGGCTACTTGTCGGTCCTCGAACCGCATCGGCGGCTCGTGACGGATATTCGGATTGCGGCTCATCACTGGGCCCGGCTTCCAAGCTGCCCGATCCGCATCTCGTGCTCGCGCCACGAAGGGCATTTGAGTAGCAACCCGCAGAGGCGCGCATCCAAGTCTCGTTGGGAACAGTTTCTCCTCGGTTGGAATCTTCCGGACCCTCTCGATCCAACCGAGCGTCTGGGCTGCATTCCCGATGCGATGTTCGTGCTGTGCCCGCGGGATCATCTCGATCAGCAGATGAGCTGCTTCATCGAGGCCGACCGCGGCACGGAGCAGATAGAAAACGGCCCGATCTGGGCGAAGTTCCGTGGCTACCTCGCGGTCTGGCTCAGCGGCGCCTTCCGGCAGGTATCTGAGCGCCCAGACCTGAGTCCTACAGGAATGCGCGTGCTGTTCGTCCTGGCCAAGCGCTCTAGGTGGCGGATCAAAGCCATGCGTCTGGCCCTACTCAAATTTCTTGATTATGCATCAAAACACGTCGGTGACACTCGCTTTCGCGACGAGACGTTCTTGCGGCAGTTTGCGAACGTCTTTCGCTTCGCGCTCGCGCCGGAGCTCCTGGCTCCGGAGACCGACTTTTTTCAGACACCTGTCTGGGAGACGGTAGGCAAGTCCAGGGAAGGATCGACACAGAGATCGAAGGTGCCCTTGTTTCGCGGGGCGCCGCAATCGGGCCTCAAGTCCGTAGAAGAGCCCACTACAAGTGGAAGCACTGCAATCTTCGCATGCACGAATGATCGACGGGAGGGAGAGATGGCGAGAAACACCGCAACATCCACTCATAGCCAAATGGAGTGCACACCATGAAGCCTGCACTCGGACAAGATCGCTGTGACCGGCGCCTGGCGGTAGCCCAAGCATCGGTGCCGATGGAATGCGAAACGCTCATCACCGCCCAGGAAGCGATGCAGCTCCTCGGCGTTTCACGTAATACTCTGTACACTTTGGCCAGACGCGGAGAACTCCCGGGGCGGAAAGTTGGGCGTCGCTGGAGGTTTCATAGAGCGGAGTTACTACGCTCATTCGCCACAGCTTCTCGAAACAGGCGAAAACGATGAGTGTGCGCAAGTCAGTCCTGCGCGGTCGCCAAGTGTGGCTCGTGGAGGTCAAACGGAATGGGGGCAGGTTTCATCGGCGTCGGTTCTTCGACCGTCGGCGCTACCACAAATCCGATGCCCTCGAAGCGGAAGCCAGGCTGCTCGCAGAGTACGAGGCAACGCGAATCGGTGAGCTGTTTTGTAACAGCAACCTTCACCCGGGAATCATTGGTGTGCACGGCGGCTCGATTCCATTTGCGCTATTTGCCGGCCAGTACCTCAAGCTCCAGGACGAGTCGCGCAGTGGGTTCGCAAACAAAGAGCGAAACGTGAGGCTACATCTTTTGCCGTTCTTCGGTGGCACGCCACTGGAGCAGATTTCGCGGCTGATGATCGATCAGTTCCGAAAACACCTGCGCACGGAACCGATCCCTGGTCGAGGAACCCCGCGAAGGCCGAAGACGATCAACAACATCCTCACGACGCTGAGTACGATTCTCAACCTGGCCTACGAGTACTAACTGCTCGCCCGAGTGCCGAAGGTCAAGAAGGAACCGGTGCCGAAGAGCGATCCGCAGGGGCTCACGCGAGACGAAGGGCAGCGCCTGGTCGCAGCACTGGATGAACGATGGCGACCGCTGATCCAGATGGCGCTACTGACCGGGCTGCGGCGGGGTGAGCTGTACGAGCTGCGATGGGGCGATGTGGTGTTCGACGAGGCCGGGCCGTATGTGCGGGTGACCCGGAGCGTGGTGATCAGGTTCGGGAAGTATCGGGTGAAGCCGACGAAGGGGGAGCGGGGGCGGACGGTGTCGCTGTGCGAAGACCTGGTCGGGATCTTGCGTGGGATCAGGCCCGAGGGGGCGAAGGCGGAGGACCTGGTGTTCCCGGAGGTGGACGGCGGGTACATGCGTGAGAAACGTATGTATGAGGAAGTGGTGAGTGCCGGGCACAAAGGGCTGGGGAAGCATGTGCGACCGCATATGCTGCGGCATACGTTTGCTTCGTGGGCGTATCAGGGAGGGGTGCCGCCGCAGGTGGTGCAGGCTTGGTTGGGGCATGCTGATGTGACGACGACTCAGCGGTATGCTCATTTGGGGCCGGATGCTGGGCGGGGGTGGATTGAGCGGGTGGCCGACTCAGCTGGCTTGATACCTGACCATCTTCGAAAAAGCATCATCCCAGTGGTATAGTTCCGGTATGTCTGGTCCCAAAAAACGACCAAAGCCACAATTCGCTAAGCTCGAGCTCGTCGAAGGAGAGCTCATCAACTTTGATGACAAGCTTCCTCCAAAGGGAGTCCCGTGGAAAAT
>CAZUPD010000349.1:0-2755 GCA_964621785.1 uncultured Nannocystaceae bacterium | reverse complement strand
CAAGCTCCGGGAGCAGCATGGAGTTCGTGAACAAAGTTGAGTTGCGAAGGTTGCTTGACTACGCAATGCGGGTCGAGTCAAGGATCGACATGCCGTCGCGCTCTGAGCTGGGCACGTGGTTGCAGCGACTTTACACGGCGGCGGGGGATGATGCTGTCGCATCGTTTCGGGCAAACTTAGATGAGAGTCAGCTGCCGTGGTCGGCAGTTCGCCCAAATCGCAGGGGAGCACTCGTGACGCCGCCACCAACGTTGGCGCTGGTCCTCGGCGGGGCGGTGGACGACGACGGGAGCGAGGTGTCGAGCGAGTTGCTCGATGCTCTCGAACGCTGGGATACGCAAGCCCTCGGGCGGTTACTGTGAGGTTGTGATGGCGAAGTACGTAGACTATCAGGCGGTGAAACAGCTTCTCGTGTATGCGCAACGCATCGATCGCAATGACTATCCGAAGTTCGAGGAGGTCAAGCAATGGGTGGAAGATCTGAAGCTGGGCGCGTACCAGGAGTGTATCGATTTGTTTGTGACGGTCGAGGCACAGTACCGGGCGAACCAGCCTTGGCGTAAGTATCCGTATTCAGCGGCGCAGCCAAATCCCGGGTTCGAGGATGACTACCAGGGAGCACCTCCGGCGATTCATCTGATTATGTGTCAGGACGAGGCTGCGCTTGCTGAGGTGTATGGGAACTTTGTGGCGGATGAGGATTATCCGGCGTTGTACAAGGCGATCAAGACTTGGGATGTGGGGTTTTTGGAGAAGGCGACTGTTCGGGATGATGGGTGGGACTTTTCGTTGGTGTATGCGCCTGAGCCTGAGCCGGTGCCTGAGCCGGCACCTGAGCCTGAACCGAAGCCGAAGCCGGACACAACGCCGAAGCCGGACACGAAACCGAAGCCGGACACGAAACCGAAGCCGGACACGAAACCGAAGCCGCCATCACAGCCGACCCCGCAATCACAGCCGACCCCGCAATCACAGCCGACCCCGCCGCCAACGCAAACGCCAGGGCCGTCGCCGGTTCCGTGGGGGCGCTATCTGGTGGCCGGAAGTGTGATTTTCTTTGGGACTTGGGCCCTTACTCGCAAACGGAGTGAATCATGAACATCGAAGAGAACGATTTGACAGAGCAAACAATCAGAGCTGTGTGGGCGATTGCCGGTGGGACCGGTGTCGTTGCCCTGATGGCGATCCTAAACCGGTTGTCGATCAACGATGACCGCGGGCATTTTGACCGGATTCAGGGGTACAACCGTGAACGGCTGGCGGAGCTTTCGCGGGAGAATCGGGAGATGCGGCGGACACTCGAGGCAGAGAAGCGGGAGCGCCGGGAGCTTGAGCAGTCGTACAAGGAGGTTAATCGACGGATTGATGAGCTGATTTTGCGGAAGTGAGGGAGGTTATCGGCTGTCGAACATGGAGCGAGAACATCAAGTCCGTGATTGACACGGCTGCTGACGTTCCTCTCTTTCACAGCGGAGTCGACACGTGAAGAGGTTGGTCAGGAGGTTGTCATGATCACTAATCATGCAGTTGCGGACACACTGGGATTCGGAGTCAATACCGAAGACTTTCGGCTCGCCTGGGGAGCGGCTTCTGGTAGTTTTGGCAACTTTTTTTTTGGCAACGTGCATCTCAGAAGGAGGAGTCAAGCAAGCCACTGTTTCGGTAACGGGCTTTTCCTGCGCCTCGAGGAAATGGACTCGCGCTTCGAGTTCTCGAACCTGGCCCCGCAACTCACTCTCACGCGGGAACCAGTACTGCACCGAGGTAACCGCAAGTGTACAGAGGGCGCAGATTGCCATGACATTTTGTGCCCACGACACGACAGCATATCGTAACGCAATCGAACACGCGACAGTTACACTGTGAAGTGAGTTTTAACCGGCTGCCGGGCTGCTCGAGTTGCCGCCGATTAGCCCGTCTGTGCAGCTCCCCTGTTGCATTTTCCGGCGAACAGAGACCTCGTACTGGTCACTCGTCACTCAGTGAGGAGGTTCAAGAGTAGCAATGAAACAGGGTTCCGAGCATGAGATCAAACATGTCCTTTCACGATTGCTGGAAAACTTGGGGCTTGCCCACGATGAAGTCGACGCGAACGGGGTCAAACGCGTTGCCGCACCGCGAAAACAGGCACGAATTCGCTCCAAGAAATGCTCCACGTTTCGATGTGAATCTGCATGCACCCACGCAGCTCTCGCCATCTTCTGTTATTGATGTAGCCCGTCTCACCTTGATAAACAGTTTTCCAGCAAGCACTGGGATCTGGACCGCCGCCAGCGCGACCCCGGACCCAAAGATACGCTCCCGCTCCTGATGACCAAGCCCAACAAGCGCGAAGCCCTCGCCATCCTCACGATCAAGCGTCTCGGTAGCCTCTGCGACGACTTCGATCTCGAGCGAGTCGGCCTCCGCAGGAAGCAAGACTTCATCGACCTCCTGGCTCGCTCCAAGAAAGCCAGCTTCGCGAAGATCCTCGCCGTGCTGCGCCGCGACGAGCTCAAGGCGATCTGCCGCGCTGCCGACCTCGATGCAGGCAAGGTCAAGGCCGAGATCGCCGCGCGGATCCTTGGCACGGCACCGGCAAGCCGCACGCTTTCAGGCACTCACGAGTCCACCGGCGCAGCCCAAACACGAGGACGACGTAGCGACCTGAATTCAGGCACACTCTCGCAAAGGAGTGCCCCGGGAAGAACAACAAGAAAAGGCCCTACAGGGTCTGCAGCGACAGCGTTGACCACATCCCCCCAGCTGAAGGGGA
>CAZUPD010000348.1:0-2762 GCA_964621785.1 uncultured Nannocystaceae bacterium | reverse complement strand
TACCGAGACGAGTAACTGTACTTGATGTGCGTGCATGCGATCGAGCGTTCCGGCGGTCGCATGAAATTGAAAGTGGGGCTGATACCCCCAATTCGTTGCTCACAAGATATGTGGAGAGTTGGGTTGCTGTTGCAGAGTGCAACGCTTGCGCTGTAAGCGGCCGCGAGACCGGTGATCGATGGGCCACCGATGTGAACCGGGGAGGGGAGGGGCCTCGCGCGAGTGGATGGGGTACACTTGGTCGTGCCCCCCTCGCGTCAAGGCGACGTCGCCAATCCGGCTAGCTGGCTTTCGGTCACTGAGCTTGTGGTCACTCGCCCGAAAAATTGCCCGGGGATCCTCCCTCAAAAAATCGAGTTCGATCGGCTGGCTCGAACGATTCGAGCATCGGATTTCGTGGGGGAAGTTTGGCGAAATTTTTGGCGGAAACTTGCCTCTCGGATTGTGAATGGCCCCCTACGGGCTGTTTTGAGGCGTTTTTCGGTCGAATTCAACATTTTGGCCTGAGTTGTTTAGTTCAAGCAAGTAGCTGATGGTCGGCAGGGGTTTCCTGGATGAGGTCGCTTCTGCGAGGCGGTTTGCGACGGCGGCAAATCCGTCGCTGGCGAGCCTGGATTTGCGGTTGGTGGAGTCGGGACAGTTGGCCCGACGAGCAGGCCAGGGATGGCCCCCCGTTTGCCCTTGACGCCGTCAAGGCCCTCCCCGACGGCTAGGTTCGCATCCTCTTCAAGCAGCCCACTCGCCACGGACACGACCGCTCATGACCCGTCGCGTAGTTCGGTTCGTATTCGCGGACAATACCTAACGCCTACATCTCAACGTGGATCGGCTCTAGTATGCTCACTCGTTTGATCGTCGGCATTCCCGATGCGGTCTGTACGCTGTACTCCATATTGAGTTCAATCGCAGCGGACCGGACGTTGGCGAGATGGGGTGAGGTTATCTCGAGATTCCGCGCCGTTGCGTCGAGTGGAACTTCTCCATCTAGCGGGATTTGAACTAACCTGCACCCAGAACTCGCACACGTGTGCACGTAGACACTCGTCGCGTACACAGCCGAAATCTCCGCTGAAAAAAGATCAGTTGGATCAAAGGAAAGTAGCAGTTCTGCCGACGGCTGTCCGCTTCGTAACCCTTTCGCACGCAGCTTACATATGACACATTTTAATTGCCCAGGCTGTGGGTTCACGAGATACGCGCCGTCCACGGTAGCGGATTTTACCGGAGACTGGGCACGCACGTTCGCAGGACCGGTGGCGTTTACCATCGCATAACTGCTGCTGATCGCCGCGGAATTAGTGTACTGGCCAATGGATTTCGGGGTCGGAGTCATCGTCAGTTGGGGTGGGGAAAGCGTCGACTGGGCGGCGATCGTTGTTCCCTCGGTGCTATATAAATCTGCGAGCAAGTCATCTGCTGGCATATTACTTGATGAGGTGTCCCGCCAACGGTTGGCGAGCTTACCGGAGACAAGTGCGGCCGCTACCGACGAACCTCGCAGGAACGCACTCGTCGAGCTGTGCACACTCTGATACGCGTACTGTCCAATAGCCGCGTACGGAGAGATGGCCTCCGGCCGCGCATTGGCGAGAATGTCCCCATTCTCGTCCGTAGCCGAAACTGCGTAAAGAAGCGGTCGTGTGTCCGACTCGTTGGACATGATTATGTCCGAGCAATCGTTTGGCTCTCCTGTATCGGGAAAAAGGCACCAGCACTGCTTTGGGGATAATCGCGGGAGGGACATCCACGCCCCCGGGCTCAAGACTCCATTGTCCTCGGCATGATCCCGGTTACCCGCAGCGGCAACGATAGCAGTATTCTCTCGGCATTGAATATGGTAGAGTTGCTCCAAAATAACCAGCTCGGCGACATTCTGTCCGTGGCGCGACTTGATCTCAGGAGGAATCATTTCGCCGGTCAGAAACGGCACAAAGCTTTGTGTCTTATCGCATGTAAGTGATGGGAACTCTTCGCCGCCATCGCAGCCCTCGGTTTGCCAGCCGAGACTCATGTTCACGATGATCTTGTTGTCCGAGTCGTTGTAAAACTCGGACTTGATCAGTCTGTCAAGCGCGACTGCCAAATCTGAGATGTAGCCATAGGAACCGCAGGAAACACTGTTAATACACGCATCTGTATCCCCGGTGAGTTGTAGGTCATAAGGGCTTTGATTGAGTAGTTTCGGGTCAAAGGGAGTGTGCGGCATGGCGAGAAATGGAATGATATGTGAGCTCGGGCCGGTGAACTGAGTATTGACGATTTCGCCCATCGCCTCCCCGTGGAACGATGAAAAAACGCCGCGAGCAGACCCACTCGGGTCCGTGACTTCGCCCAAGTCGTCAACGATAGCGACGAACACGTTGTTATCCGCAGTCACGGGAGGCGTCGATACCACCAACGAGTACGCGTCACGCAGCGATTCGATGATGCCGTCATCGTCGAGCTCGGCTTGTGTCCGCACGACTTTGCAGTCCTTGGCGAACTGGAACAGCTTCCCACCAGCAGCTTGTTCAATCGCGGATTCGAGCATTTTCTCATCGATGGTTGCCACTTTGACATCATTCTCTCCGCCATACTCCCCCTCGTAACTGAACAGGCATGTATAAGAGCACCGGTTCTCGGTGAGCTTGATCGTTGTCAGATTGTCGAAGCTTTCAACTAGCTGTGTACACGAGTAGTCACCGCCTTCGATCGGGCACCGCGAGCCGAAATCTTCTTCGGAGCCGACCACTTTACGCAAGCGTGCGACGTAGTGTGTGCCG
>CAZUPD010000347.1:0-2838 GCA_964621785.1 uncultured Nannocystaceae bacterium | reverse complement strand
GGCGGACCGACCTGCGCATGTTTGTGCGGTGTTCGACCAATCACATTAAATGTATGTACATATAAAATAAATGCAAATACAATCTCGAAAACCAGCTCACGGAGTGACACGACTTCCACAGCACCCACTCACCACACAAATCCAGTCGAGCGCCCCGCTGCGAACCTCCGCTGGCTACTCTCCGCGAATTGACTCCCGATTTCGATTGAGACTCCCTCAAACGCCAAGAATCATACCGGTTCGACGTCCTCGTCTTCCTCAGAGGGAGCATCGCCGCCCACGAGATCGGCGAGCAGTTCACCCACCTCTTTGATCAGCGCGACACCGCTATCGATCACGTCCTGGCGCTCGCACATGGTCTTGAGATCGAACGCAAGAGCGAGGTACTTACCGTCATCGTCGACAAAATAGCCCAACTTGCGCGCCCACCTGATCAGACGCGGACGCACTCGCTCCGCCTGCCCAAACGGACCCGGACGCCATCTGATCCAAATCGGTGATCGCCCGCACCGTTTCCAACGCGGAAAGTCGACCCCGATCCAGGCTCCAACCCCATCTTCCTTCGTACTCCCGAACCGGATGAATCGCCCGACCCTCCCCCAATTGTGCGACGGCCGTAGAGATTTGCGATTGATGAATCCCTTTGCCCGCGCTTTTTCTACGATCGCGCGCACGAGTTCGGCGTAGTTAATCAAGCGCGTCGGGATTCGTTGATCCGTGAGCTCCTCGGGGTCGAGTGGCACAAATGCTTGGGAATCGGCCGCCTTGCACAACCCGCGTAACTGCTCGAGATCCGCGAGCACACGCGGTTTGTCGGCGACCCGTTCAGAAATCGCCTGAAGCAGCATCGTCCACGACGTGATGGCGAGCCGCCTCCCCTCCCCGACGCTCGCCACGTGTGCATACCGAGACGATAACGCACTTGAAGTAAGCTCCTCGAACGACCCCCCGGCAGCCCGAAGCCGACGCTTTAGTTCGCTCCAGAGCGTGTCGACACGGAGTTGCGGTGCGACCACCAACAGAATCGTCGGTGTTCGTCCTTCGGCCAAAAGCTCCAGGTACCGAACGGGTTGCCCATTCGTCAGACCTGCCCAAAATTTGTTCTCGACAAAGACGGCGCGACGCTCGTCCTCACCGATAGCCGCGAGGTCCATACGACTGCTATCTTGTTTGAGCTGCGTCTCAAACCGAAGCTCCGACTCGAGCTCGCCGGGGCAAGCTTCTCGCAGCAGGTCGACGAGCGCAGTATGTGCTTCAGAGCAGGTCCGTAGGAGGTAGGCAAGAGCCTCGGTCGCAGTATCTTCGTATTGCCGCGATAGCCTTCGAGAGACAATGTGACCGAGAATCGTTTCGTGGCTCATGTATCATGCTCGCCCGCGCACGGTCTCCCGTCAAGCCGGCTTCACCCACGAACAAGCGCGGCAACTTCGTCCTCACCCAAGCTCACCAAATACGACCGTCGAGGTGTTGCTATGACAACCTGTGTGTGCACCCGGGCGGTGTGCGCGGCATCGGCCGTCTACGAGCTCGTTGCGACCCGGCATTTCGCGCCATTCTCGAAGCGGACTGCCCGAGGCGAATGCTACGATCTCCGTCGCTATGCCCCTCTACCTCGCCCGCGGTCCAGCCACCTTCGCGTATCTCATCCGAGCCCGCGACCGTGACCATGTCAACTACATCATCGACGCCATGCTCGACCCGGGTCTCTTCCAGATCGAGGTCTACGACGGCCCGTTGAGCCTCATGCTCGAGTTGCCCGCCACGCTTGACGGCGACACAGATTTCTCCGAGGCCCAACCTGACCTGAAGGTCAAGTTCACTGATCGTACCGACTACGATCAGCTCCTCGACTTGCCCACAGTACACGCCCTCGACGAGTTCGTCGACGAATGGGGCCACCTTCGCCGCTGCGCCTTCCCCCATTTTGCCGCCGCGATCGACGAGTTCAACGACAACAGCGACAGCACCGACTTGTCGGCCGAGGTCCCGCGCGAGGACCTCGAGGCCGCCATCGCCCGCGACGTGATCGAGCAGGGTCGTCACGCTCTCTACACCCACCCGCCCGCCGACGACGAGGCCGAAGCCACCGAACGAACACAACTCGGCGTGTCCGTCCCCGTGGATTCTCTACTCGCAGGTCGTTCGACCCACATGAGGTGGTCCAACTCCGACTGGACGGACGCGCCTGCTGACCCGGGCTCCGCCGAGCACTTCCAGCAACAACTCGACCGCGCTATCAATCGCTACGGCGAAGTCAACCTCTCCTTCACTGCCAACGGTCGGTGCTGGCGGATTGGTCGGCCCGCCATCGCCGAGGGCGCCACCCTCCCCGAAGCGCTCGCCAACGCCCAAAAACACGACTCCATGAAACATTGAAACCGGACGAGCCAACGATGAGGCCACGCCACCACCGGCCTGGACGGCGACCTACAGCGTGCCGACACCGGCCGCCGTTGTCGGGCTACCCGTGGCTCGACGACGCAGCCCCGAGCCGCGCATGGGTCAACTGATCGAGTGCGAGCGCTGCAGCCAGCGCCCCCCGCCTTCATCCACGAACAAGCGCCGCAACTTCGTCCTCACCCAAGCTCGCCAAATACATCTTCTCGTACATCGCTCCCCCACTCCGCCGCGAGTCCGAAATGGTGAAGTCGAACAGGTAGCAACCGCCGCGGCCCGCGTACCGCACCGTCGCGGCCTGCCGGCCGTTCAGGTACAGCGTGCAGGAGAACGCGTCTCCTTCACTCCCGGCGCAACTCCGGAAGTCCCGCACTTCGAGCACTGTTTGGGTATCAGTCTCACCTTTGGTTTTGCTAGCTGTTTTCATCGTTGTGTCCTTGT
>CAZUPD010000346.1:0-2849 GCA_964621785.1 uncultured Nannocystaceae bacterium | reverse complement strand
CTGGGGGGAGATGTCGTCGATACCCTCGGGGATTGTGGCCGACAGGGTCAGGGGTTCCGAACCGGGTTCGTAGACGTAAATCGCCGCGGCACTGGTGTCGACCACCGCGAGTGGCTGCACGAGTACGCCATCGACGATACACATGTCGAGGTCAGGGGTGCCGGTGGTTTCGGAGCCACCGGAGCCCTCGGTGGTTTCAGACTCGGTCGTGGTGCTCTCGTCGCCCGTGGTGCCCTCGCCCTGTGAACCTTCGCTCGTCGAGCTGGTGTCGCTTGCGCTCGACTCGCCGCCGGTCGTCGAGCTCACCGGGCCGCAAGCTGCGAGCACAAAGAGGTGGGCGAGGGTGCGGGTCGAGATCGTCATTTCACGAGCATGGGCGCAAACAAATCGGTCAACAATCGAGGAATTCTGAACGCCATCATGTTCTCCTGATCGATGGTTGCCGAGCAACACGCTGCCTCCAACGATTGCGCACCTTTGTAACGGACCCCACAACTGGGCGCGAAAGTCTGGTATCCCAGCGTCGAAACATGCACGGGCCATCGATCAGCCGAATCAAACTGACGCGGGGCGACATCACCAAGCTTCCCGTCGACGCGATTGTCAACGCTGCCAAGCGGTCGCTGTTGGGCGGCGGCGGGGTCGACGGTGCGATCCATCGGGCCGCCGGGCCGATGTTGGTCGAAGAGTGTCGCGGGCTCGGCGGGTGTGACACGGGCGACGCCAAGATCACGAGGGCCTACGATCTTCCCTGTCGCCATGTCATCCACACCGTTGGCCCGGTGTGGTACGGGGGCTCGCGCGGGGAACCGCTGTTGCTCGCCTCGTGTTACCGGCGGTGCCTCGAAATCGCCGAAGCCCACAACCTGCGCACCATTGCGTTTCCGGCGATTTCATGTGGTGTCTATGGGTATCCGATCCCGGCCGCCTGTGCGATTGCTGTATCTGCAATTATTTCCTACTTCGACGAGCATCTCAAGTCGGGCATCGACGAAGTGACGCTGGTGTGTTTTGAACCCGAGGTCTCGATTGCCTGTGAACGCACCCTGGCGATCTACGCCCGTCCGCCCGGCAAGCGCGAACGCATCGCCGGTGGCATGCTCGGGCTTTTGTCTGGCGACGCCGTCGGGGTCCCGGCCGAGTTCAAGCCGCGGGCTCACTTCGCATCCGACCCGGTGACCGAAATGACCGGGTTTGGCACCCACAACCAGCCGCCCGGGACCTGGTCCGACGACGGTTCGATGGCCCTGGCCACCCTCGCCAGCCTGTGCGACGGATATGACCCCGAGGACATCATGGTGAAGTTCGGCAACTGGTTTGAACGCCACCACTTCACCCCCCACGGCCAGGTATTCGATATCGGTATTTCGACCCGAAACGCGATTTTACGCCACTTAGAGGGACATCCGCGTGAGACCTGGGGAGGCAACGGCGAGCGCGACAATGGCAATGGTTCGCTGATGCGGATTTTTCCACTCAGCGCCTATCTCCACCGTCGCGAGGACCACGAGATCATCGCAAAAAGCGGCGAAGTCAGTGCCCTGACCCATGCCCACGTCCGCTCGCAGCTGTGCTGTGCCTACTTTTCATTGCTGGTACGTCAATTGCTTGACGGCACCGACCTGCGCACAGCAATGGCCACGGTCGCAACAACGATCGCGCCGCAGATCCCCGCGGGCGAGCAGCCGGTGTTTGCCCGGATCTTGTCGGCCGAGGTCCTCGACGCCCCGGAGTCGAAGATCCAAAGTAGTGGCTATGTGATCCACTGCCTCGAGGCGAGCCTGTGGTGCTGTGCAAATACAACAAACTATCGGGCAGCCGTGCTCAAGGCGGTCAATCTGGGTGATGATACCGATACGACAGCAGCAGTCGCCGGCGCCTTGGCGGGGGTGATCTACGGCCGACGCGGGATCCCAGCGGCGTGGGTCCAACAGTTGGCCCGGCGGGACACGGTGCTGGCGATGACGCGAGAGCTTGTCCGGCTTTCGCTGCAGTAGTACGTGATTCTTTGCGTGGTCGTACCGCGGCCCAATGTACCCACTGAGAGGCAAAGAATGTACAAACTGGTGAACGTGAAGGTCCGGCTTGTAACGATTGATGATCATCGCCACGACAGTCAACTGGCGACCCTAAAAGAGATCTTCGTCTCTGGGAAAGCTAGGGAAAGTAGCTTCATTTCTGCGGTCGCGTTTTAGGGGCATTTGACCTCCTCAAGGGCCTCTGTTAGGCAAGGTGCTGAGGTGAACTCACGGGTTTTTGCATAGTGTTTAATACCTTCTTCGTAAGCATCGACTTCGTCGCATGAGAGGGTCGAGTAGCACTCCGCCAATTCTAGAGCTGCTTCACATGTTTTAGCCTTCATGCTTGGGACACACGTTGATATACATGCTTCAAGAGAATCATGATCGCGTCCACATTGAATATTTACAGTACAGTGCGCATCACAGAGTTTTGTGAATCGATCGTCTTCGACAGGGCGATCTGAACAGCCTGGGGACAGGCTTACGCCGAGACAAATGGAGAGTACAGTGCGCTTGAACATATCTAGGGAATTAGAGAGCACATCTGAAGATGATCAAGAAGGAAACAGCATTAGAAGACGTTCCCCTTGAGACTTCATGGTGCGACGTCGCCGGTTCCGCTGACGCCCTCGGCGATCGCGGCTCTCAAGGCCCATCGCCACCTTCGTAGTGAGCTTGTGTTCTGCTAGGAAGACGGCTCGATGCTCACCAAGGGACAATGCAAGTGGCCGCTGATCCGAGCTGGCATCGAGCGGCTGGGGTGGCACGATCTACGCCACACCTTCGCCTCGCACATGGTGATGCGGGGCGTCACGCTCAAGGCTGTCC
>CAZUPD010000345.1:0-2918 GCA_964621785.1 uncultured Nannocystaceae bacterium | reverse complement strand
TTGCCCTTGCAACCAGAGCTGTGATCTTCGCAGCGGCGTGTTGGCTGCCAGCTTGTACAAACCATGCCCCTGTGGCCACCCAACCGCCGCAGGCCAGTAGCGATGTTGCGACACCTGACCCGGTGCCCAACAAGCAGGCGCCGGTGGACCAACAACTGCAGGCGACCGAATACCAACCACCGGCGACCCGTCCCGGCCCAGAAGGCGAGGAGTATGTCGACGCACCCGAGCTCAACGAGTCGACCACCGAGGGGTTGTACCCCGGCCACGCGTCTCCGGAGGCCGCGTTGGTTCACTTCTACGCCAGTTTGATTCGCGGGGATGAACGCTGGAAAGAGGTCGCGCACCCCGAAGGTCTCGGCGAACTGCAAGAGACCCTCGAAGAAATCGCAAGCTGGAAATTCCTCAAGGTACGACTCGTCGGCAAACAACAGGCGGATACCGATGGCGACACCCTCTGGATCCGAGTCGAGATGACGATCGAGGTCGACGGCGAGACAGACGCTGGCGTCGACGAAGCGACGGTACAGAAGATCGATGGATCGTGGTACGTCGTCGAGATTCCCTGCTAACGGGACATTGCGGTGAATCGAAAACCTGTTTTTTTAGGCAGGTTCGTAGCCAGCTGCCTGCTATTCTCGGGGTCCGTGTGCCGCTATGCCATTACCTACAAGCCGCATTTTGCGTGCTTCGCTTGCCGCAAGGTGTTTCGTCGACGACTCGCTCGCGATGTTCACAACGGACCCGAAAAGCCCGCAGTATGCCCAGAGTGCGGCCAACCGATGGCCGACATGGGATTGGATTTTAAGGCGCCGAAGCAAAACGACATCAAGAGGTGGCGCATGGCGAAGGAGCTGTGGACCATTGGCGAGACCTTCCACTCCTGCGGTTGCTCGGGGCCGGGCTACCGACCGCGGGAGCCGGCGGCTTTGCGCACCTTCCTCGTTGCGCGGCGCCGACACTACCTCGCCAGCTATCGCCATTTTTTACAGCGCGCCGAAGATCGGTCGGCGGTCGAGTACTGGCGCGAGCGGCTCGCTCGCATCGAGGCCGCGATGCAGCGTGCGGGTGTCGAGGCAGGCTGACGGTCGCGGCTCGCCATTTTGTTGCAGATGCATCAAATTGAGGTGCGGTCCCACTGCGAGGTTCTTCGAGCGAGACCCGCCGGTGCGAGCATGACCAAACCTTCATGCGGCCCGGATAAATACCTCGCGCGGCGTCGTGCCCCGCGATGGTCCGATCACCCCGTCTTCTTCCATCATCTCGACGATCTTTGCGGCCCGGTTGTAGCCGATGTTGAGACGGCGCTGGATCATGCTGGTGCTGACCTTTTGCGCCTCGGCGACGATTTGGACGGCACGGTCGTACAGCGGGTCGACCTTGCGATCGGCTTTGTCGGCCTTGCCGTCGTCCCGTTTTTCGGTGATCGAATTGTTGTAGATCGGTTTGGCCTGCTTTTTGATGAAATCAGCGACCTTGATGATCTCGTCCTCGGACACAAAGCAGCCATGGACGCGTTGGGGCTGGGTGCCGCGGTCCATGTAGAGCATGTCACCCATCCCGAGTAACTGCTTGGCGCCTTTTTGGTCGAGGATCGTGCGCGAGTCGACGTCGCTGGTCACTTGGAAGGCGATCCGCGAGGGGAAGTTGTTTTTGATCGTCCCGGTGATGACATCGACGCTCGGCCGCTGGGTAGCGACGATCAGGTGAATGCCGGCGGCACGGGCTTTGGCGGCGATCCGGGCCACGGAGGCCTCGACTTCCTTGCTGGCGACCATCATCAGATCGGCGAACTCGTCGATGATCACCACGATGTAGGGCATGTGCTCCGGGCAATCGCCGATTTCGGCTGCGACAGGACCTGTCGTCAGGGACATCTGGCCGGCGGCATCGACTTGAACGCCTGGGAGCATCGAACCGGGAAGGGCCTCTTCGCCTTCTTCCCGAGCGACCTGGCTGGCGGCTTCGGCGGCTTGCTCGAGGGCCTTTTTTTCGGCCTCCCACTCCTTGATCAGGGTTGGTAATTTGCGGTTGAACCCGCCGATATCGCGAACCTGAGCCTCGCTGAGGATTTTGTAGCGACGCTCCATCTCGTCGACGGTCCAGCGCAGGGCCAAGTTGGCCTGCTCGGCATCGGTGATCACCGGCAGCAATAGGTGGGGGATATCTTTGTAGATACTCAGTTCGAGCATCTTCGGGTCGATCATGATCATGCGGACATCTTCGGGTGAGCACGAGTGCAGCAGTGAACAGATCATGCTGTTGACCCCGACAGATTTCCCTGATCCGGTTGCACCTGCAACGAGTAGGTGGGGCGCGCGGGCGAGGTCGATGGTGATCGGTTTGCCGGTGATGTTTTTCCCGAGGGCCATCGGCAGCTTGGCTTTGCGTTGTTGGCCGAAGGCCTCGCCGTCGAGGATTTCCTTGATCGTCACCATCTCGCGGTCTTTGTTGGGGACCTCAAATCCGACCGTGGCCTTACCCGGGATCGGGGCGAGGATGCGGATCCGGATGGCTTCGAGGGCCATGGCGAGATCGTTTTCGAGGCTCTCGATACGCGAGAGCTTGACCCCCGGTTCGGGTTTGAATTCGTAGCGGGTGATCACCGGCCCGGGATGGATTTTGGTAACCTTCCCGCGGATCTTGAACTGCAACAGGGCGTGCTCGATACACTCGGCCTGCTTGAGGACAAATCCCTTGTCGACCTCGACCGACTGGGCATTTGCAGCTTCAAATAGTTTGGACGGCGGCAGTTGGTAGTCGTCCGAGCCGAGGCGGATCACACCCGGGATCGACTTGACCGAGGAGGTTTGTTCGGCTTTTTTGGCTCGGCGAGCGGCGATGTCCTGGGGCCGCAGCGGCGGTTTTTTGCGGTTTTTTGCGGTTTTCTGGTCCGCGGGCTCGCGGTCGACACCGTT
>CAZUPD010000344.1:0-2941 GCA_964621785.1 uncultured Nannocystaceae bacterium | reverse complement strand
CCGACGCATCATCGACGACGGCATTTGCCATGAACCCGTCGAGATCATCGTCGAGCGGCACCCCGAAGGGTGGCGCGAGCGACTCGATGCGATCTCCATGTGGGGGGAACTCGTGCTTGCCAACTATGGGTGTCCCGAATAGTCCGGCTCTATTTACCGCGAAGAGGTTCGGGTTACGTGGTTTGTGTGGTGACTTGAATGTTGTGAAGCCGTGTCACTCAGTGTGCTTGTTTATGAAGTTGTACTTGCATCTTAAAAAAACTGTTTGGTTGAACGCCTCCCACGAACATGGGCAGACCGGTCCGCCGGACGGTCCCGAGTCGGGCAGTGGCGGCTCGGTTTCGTTCGTTGCGTGTGCGCGGAAGGATCCGGGAGTAGGGTCGGGTGGGGCAGTGGCCGGTGTCGCGCTGGGATCGTCGTCATATCAGGTATGAATCCGCGATAGTGTGCGAAAATCATTCAACATTTTGGCCTGGGTTGTTTAGAGGATAGGTATGCCCGACGCCGAAAGCGCCGGGGTTGAGCGTCGAGGCGATGATGAAACCCCGTGACAACTCTATCTATTTGCTTTTCCGTGTGAGATGTTCTATCTGGTCACGTTGGCCTCGCGTCCCCCAACCCAGCCGCCGCCAGATGTCAGAGCGGAGTGTTATTATCATTCGGATGTGAGGAACTTTGGTCGAAGGTCGCGTGCCGCAAGGATCAAGCCCCATATTCGATTCAGGTGTTCCGGCCTGCTGAGGTCTGCAATCTGATCAGTATCATCTATCAAGCAGTAACGACAGATTCACCGTCGCGTAAAACAGTATTGACTTTTCGCAGGTTCCCAGCCGTCGAATAAGTCCCTCGGCCTAGTTGCTCTTGGAGTGCCTCGAGATCGATCGAGGCAACGGGTTTTGCAACTTTGGCCAGAAAATTTGCCAACTTAGAGATCTTGTCCGGCCTCGCTTGCCCGGTCCGAGTCGCTTGAGTGTAGAGTTCAGCCGCATCGCCAGACAGTACCCCAGAGAGGTGTGCTCCGATGTGCTCGCTGACAGCGTCGATCGGCGCTCGGCGTCGGAAGCGCAAGCACCGGGATTCATACGTTTTCGATCCGTTGCCAAATCTCGCCCTAGTCGGCTCCTCGACCAAGCTCTTGGCCCGTGTCTTCAAAATCGACATCTCTACCTGCCCCAAGTGCCTGGGTCCCATGCGCATCCTCGACGCCGGCACCGCCGCAGGCCCACCGGGAGCCGGAGCTCGTGGGCTCCCGGGCGAGCGCCGGCCGCTGCATCGTCGACGCCGACGGTCGCGTGACCTGCTGGGACCCCGCTCGCCAGTGTCTGCTCATCTTCTGATGCGATGATACACCGGTAAACGGGGCAGTTCATCCACGTTAGGTCCGCCACAGCCTCACGTGAGTACCAAAAACACATGTATCCACACTCATATTACAAGATGCAAGTACAACTTCGCGACGACCATACGCGCGCATGGGAGCTCCACTCGCAGCTCGAGCGCCGCCACGTCGCGGGCGCCGGCGACCTCCACGAGCTCGTAGACATCGGGACCCTTGCCGAGCTGGGGATAGACGCCGACCTCGACACAGACACGCTCGGCAAGCGGCGCGGCGAAACACAATGGGTCGATGAACAAGGTCACGTTTCTGGCTGATGGGCGGAAGCGCGGGCGACGTGTCGAGGCGCGGTTGCTGGCTCGTGCAATGGACCGCGGCATCCGCGATGGAGTCGATGATTCCAAGGATGCCGTGTTGATCCAGGCGTTCAGCGCTGCGATATCAGCCGCGCTTGATAGTGCAGACTGATCGGGAGACTCACAGCTCCTCGTACTCATCCGGTACCCAGTAGGTGGGTGTGACGCCGTCACCGCGGATTCCCAGGTCGTCGTAGATGGGCAAGACCCCCCATCTTCAGTCGGTAGTGCGAATCCACGTTCTCGCGAATCGCCGCTAGGAAGACATTCAATGCCACGACCATATTGGCCAGCCTCCTGATGCAGCCCTGGTCCCATACTGCCGAGGCTTCGAGCTCTTCCTGGTATCGAGGATTCCGGAAGATCCGCTTGTAGTCCTTGTTCTCGGCGAGGAACTTCCCACGGAACTCGGAGCGTGTTTCGAAGTGGAGTCCGTCTGCCCACACGCGGAGTACCACACGATGCGGTCCCTGGAAACCGAAGCTCCGAAGTAGAGTGGGCACTGGAGGTGGTGGTGCCCGCAGGACGCCGCGCGCGTGGAAAGACCACTCGAGACTGGTCACTGCTTTGGGGCAATGCCGCAGGGCGATTCGCCGACTGCCGACGTCCCTTGATGCTTCAGGCGACGGCAGCCTCCCCAGCCTTCGAAGCGCAAGTACGGAGTCCCGGCCGCGTCCGCCACACTGCAGGGGAGGTCCAGGCTGCTGGCAGAGCTTCGACTCGCATTGCACAGAGCAGGAAGTGCGACCAGGATCGCGCGTACGGGTCGAAGGTGCTCGCGCGGATCTACGGGATCAAACGCGAGCTCGGGATGCTGCGCCGGGTTGTGTGGCCCCTGCGTGAAGTCGTCGACACCCTCGCGCGCAGCGAAGATCCACGCAGGCCGCGACGGTGCGGTACGCGGGCCGCGGCGGTTGCTACCTGTTCGACTTCACCGGTGCCTTGATCCCAGTCGCCCCGAGGCGGGACGATGAAGCCAGATTTCGACATGGCCATCGGGCCAGCGGTCGATGCCGCGATCTTGCGCGAGTACGATCGAAGGGTAGGGCGGCAGTCCGTGAAGGGACGGCGGAGCAAGAGTGCCCTCAAGGTCATCTCATTGCATGCAAGAAGAATTGGTGGATGCGCTCGACGGGATTCGGCGGCGGCATGGGATGAAGTCGCGGATTCGGTCGGCGGGTAAGGATGAGGTTTCGGCCGAGCTCACGGGCTGGATCCTGACCCTATTCCCGTACATCGAGGACGATGA
>CAZUPD010000343.1:0-2965 GCA_964621785.1 uncultured Nannocystaceae bacterium | reverse complement strand
CGTCGTATTCGTTGTCGTATGCGTCAAATTCTGCATCGAAGTCGATCGAGTCACCACAGCCGGAGCTGAAAGGTAGGCTGAGGACAGCGAGGGCGACAAGGGTGGAAAGGTGTAATCGCAAGCTCATGGTCCATTGAGGTTACCATGCACTCTTGAAACGACTCTGATGAATCTGGGTAGTATCCCCCCGTCAGGCCCCTTCGTATCAAAATTAGCCACATTGGTAAGACAGGCTCAACAATCTCGATCCGAATGAGTCCCAAACGACAGAGATCGACCACAACCGCCTCCCGAACAATCCCTCGCAGATTCGCACCTCCCAAAACCGCTCAAACGACCTCATCCTCCGGCGCAAGACTCCCAAACCGCCGTTTTATAAAAACCCTCATCTCCGCGCATGACTGACCGCGCGCGTGATAATCTCGCGCGCACCGACGTGCCCACATCCGAGCAACTTGACTCCATCCTTTGCTGCCAGCTCATCGTCGCCTGGGCTGGTGAAACGAGTGACCCGGACGATCCTCGGCTCGCCTGGTGGAAGACCGACATGTACAGCGAGTTCGGCGGCCACTCTCTGTTTGAGCGCCTGTGTCCTCGCACCAAACTGTGGGCCTCTCTCGAACTCGCCCGCGAAGCTGCTCGTCGCACCGACGCCGCTGCTCGCAAGCAGGACTCTCGTCGTGTCTTGTCGCTGTTCCACCTCGGCTTTGACCTCGACGAAGCCGTCTCCGATCGTCTCGCCCTTCACAAACGCTCGCTCAAGCCTCCCGAACACGTCTTCCCCGAGTTCGCTGAAGTCACCTCGACCTGGGACCGGGCTGCGTTTGAGAAATGGGCCTCCCGGGTTGAGCTCCCCAAGTTTACCAAAGAGCCGGTTGGCCGGCGGCTTACCAGCCCTCCTCCTGACAATCCCGCTGCACTTGCGCGGCTTTTTGTTCGTTCTCTCATCCCCCTTGCCGACGAGTACCCGTGTCCGCACGTGCGCAGTTAATTGTTATGGATGATCGCGTTGCTGAGACCTCGGAGTCTCACACCCAACTGCTTCGCGTGAACCTCGAAGTTGAACATTCGCGTGCCTATTGGCAGCACGCTGACCCCTCTCGCACGATCGACGATGAGGCTGAGCTCGCGTTTCGCGAGTACTGGTTTGGCGCTCGCTCGCTGGCACGTGTCCGTTCCTTGCTCATCAACTTTCGGGCTCGTTTTGCCCCCTTCCCCGGTTCTCTCCTGGCCCTTCGGACATGGGCATCTGCCGATCGGCGCTGTCGCACGCTCGTCTGTCATTGGCATCTTCAGCTCACCGATCCGCTCTACCGCGCTTTCACTGGTTCGTTTCTTCCCGAGCGTCGGGCCTGCGGGCTCCGTGACGTCAGTCGTGACCCCGTCGTCCGCTGGGTCGGCTCCTACGATCAGCACAATCGCTGGGGTGGTGCCACCCGTGCTGGGTTTGCTAGCAAACTCCTCTCTGCTGGTCACCGTGCTGGCCTCATCAAGGGCACCCGCGACCCGCGTCCGTTGCTCACGCCTCGTGTTCCCCCCGATGCCCTCGGCTACCTGCTTTACCTCCTGCGTGGCGTTCGCTTCTCGGGCGACTTTCACGACAACCCCTACCTGCGCTCGGTCGGCCTCGAAGGCGGGCTCGTCGACGACAAAATGCGCCAGGTCGACGGCCTCACATACCGGCGGATCGGCAACCTCGTCGATATTACCTGGGACCACGACGATCTTGTCCACTGGGCCCGGTCCCTCGAAGGTCGCAGCTTATGAGCCAGCATTTACGCAACACCTTCGCCGACCTCGAGCGCGACCTCGTTCACGACGACGGGCCTCGGATCAGCACCATGCGCAACTATCGGTTTTGCATTGTCGTGTACAAGCCCGAACAGGAGTTTGAGTTGCGGCGGGAGGTTCAACGCCTGCACTCCAAACTGCGCGAAGGTGGCTGGGTGGTCAAAGATATCTCGCTGCAAAAGTTGTTGTTTGCCCGACTCCGGCGGCGTGGTGACGACTTTATCAACCACCTGATCAAACGCGAGAAGATGGTCTTTGCCCGCAACCCCGAGCGTGGCCTCAACATGCTCGGTCAAAAGTTGACCGCCGAACTCGAAGGCCCCAACGGCATTGCCAAGGATGTCGCCGATGAGATTCGTGCATTTGCAACCGCCAATCCTGACAAGGCCGAGCGCACGGTTGCCATCATTGGGCGGGCCGGGGCGCTCTATCCGTTTTTTCGCAACTCCGCCCTCCTCAAACACCTCGACGGCAAAACCGACAACATCCCGGTCGTCCTGCTCTACCCCGGCGAACGCGTCGGCGACGGGCTTCGCTTTATGGGCCAACTCAACCCCGACTCTGACTATCGACCTCGCATCTACGGGTGAACCATGAAGATCTTTGAACTGTTTCGCTCCGACGTCACCCGGGACATCCCTCCCGTTGTCTACTTCCACGAGCAGGACCCTGCCAAACTCCAGTCCGAAGTCGGTGAGTACATCATCACGGGTGGATGGCCGAAGGGACATACTCGCTACATCAAAGACGGCATTCACGAGCACTACGTCAAGCTGCTCACACGGATTGCCAACGCCCGTGACCCCGAGCTTCCGGCCTCGTGGATTTCGGGGTTTTACGGCTCGGGTAAGTCGAGCTTTGCCAAGTTGCTCGGGCTCTCGCTCGACGGCAAAAAACTGCCGGACGGCCGCTTGCTCGCCGATGCCTGGCTCGCCCGCGACACCTCCGAACAGCGCGGTGACCTGCACAGTGCGTGGAAGAGCCTGCGGGCCCAGTACGACCCGATTGCGGTTGTGTTTGACATTGGCGGCGTCTCGCGGGGCGACGAACACATCCACTCGGCGGTTGTTCGCCAGGTCCAGGCGCGGCTCGGCTATTGCGACAAGGAGCCGATGGTCGCCGACTACGAAATCAAACTCGAGCGCGACAATCAATACGAGCAATTTGAGCAAAC
>CAZUPD010000342.1:0-2971 GCA_964621785.1 uncultured Nannocystaceae bacterium | reverse complement strand
ATACCGCCAGGCCCCCCGGTCAGTAAGTATGAGCTCTGGGCGCCGAAACTTCGTGAAAGCAGTCGCCTGGTGATGCAAGACCGAGTGCCGCAGGCGCGCCTGTACCAAAATTGGGTTGGTCCTGCCTGGGGTTCCGAGGACGCCGTGCTATTGCAACTGGCCGGTGCGGTATTGGCGAATGGGAAAACCTCTCGCCTGTATCAGCGACTGGTTTATGAAGAGCAGATTGCGACGGCTGTGGATGCCACGCCAACCTTCGCAGAAATAGCGGGTTTTTTGGGTATTGAAGCATCCGTGCAACCGGGAGGTGACCTGCAACGCGTTGGCATCGCGCAGCATTTGGACCATCACGTAGACGACTTCGCCGCGCCCGTTGGCTGTGGCTGCGCCGATCCGTGGTTGCGCCCCTTCGACAACTTCGCCGAGTTCAGCGACGCGGACGGGCGCATGGTGCTCGGATGTATCGGTGAGGGCGAGGGCGATCGCCCCGAGTTCGGCGGTACTTTCAGGCCAGTACACCCCGCGCAACAGTGTCTGACCTGGCCCTGCAGGCAGCTGCGAACCCGGAGCGGTGCCGGTGCCCGCACGCAGGCGTTCGCCAAGTCCAGACAGGCTCAGTCCGGCGCGTGCGAGCACCAACGGATCGACGACAACGTCGAACGTGCGCCGCTCCCCGCCCCAAATGTTGACCTCGACCACCCCGGGCACCGCCCGCAGCGACGGCGCCATCTCAAACACAACCAGCTCACGCAACTCGGCCGGCGTCCGCGAGTCGGAGGTGACCGCGAGTTGATAGACCTCGCCAAGCCCTCCGGTAAATGGTGCGAGTTCAGGTGTTTGGACGCCTGCGGGCATCTCGGACAGGGTCGTGAGCGCCTGCCCGACCTGTTGGCGCGCGAGCCACGGGTCGGCATCCTCCTCGAATTCGGTCACCACCGACGAAATGCCGTAGCGCGACAGGCTGCGTTGCTCGACCAACTTCGGCAGACCACCCAACACAACTTCGATCGGTCGCGTGACGGTGCGCTCGATCTCCTCGGGGGTCAGACCGGGTGCCCGGGTCAACACGATCACCTGGTTGCCGGTGACATCCGGCAGCGCGTCGAGTTCGAGGTGGCGGGCCGTCACGACCGCCAAGGCGGCGAGGACCAACATCACCAGCAGGACACCGACACGCACACGTCCAGCCCAGGCGACGAGGGATGCGATCAGTCCCGGTGAGCCCGATGATCCAGGTGTTTGGGCAACTTCGGGTGCCGGATTCACGTCGCTCAATGGCTGTGTCCTCCCATCGCCTCGGCGTCGACTCCGAACGCGAGGATCGTCGCGGGATCGGCGGCCACAGATGTGCCGACGGTGAGTTTTTGCGACCGCACCAAGGACATCGACCCGCTGCTGCGCAACACGTCGACCGCCAGGGGCTCGACTGTGTCAGCTCCGTCCCCGTCGGCTGCGCGCAACAACAGGTGGGCCTTGCCCTCGTGCATCCGCAGGGTGCGTGTCGGCACCTCAAACACATCTTCGCCTAGCTCGATCACCCGCACCCGACCGACCATTCCGTCGGCCATCTCCCGATCGTCCTCGGGTTCAAACCACGCGAGGATCCGCCCGAGGCCTGGCTCGACCGCACGGGCCACCGGAGTCGCTCGCAGCGGGACGCGGACTTGGTCGAGGCCGACAAACTCGAGTGCAAGCGACCCCGGCAGATCGTCGAAGTAGGCAACTTCAACGCGCGCACGGCCTTCGCCCCGAACCACGGCCAACGCCCGGCCGGCGGACACCGCTTCGCCCGGGTGGGCTTGGATCTCGGTCACCACGCCGGCTGTCGAAGCCCGCAGAGTGACGACCCCCTCCCGACGGATCCGGCGAAGATCCGCGCGTGACAGCCCGAGACTCTCCAGCAGGGTCAACGCCCGCCGGCGTTGCGCTTCGAGGCTGCCCAGACGCATGTCGAGGTCGAACACTGCTGACGCATCGACCAGACCTTCGGCACGCAGGCCATCGAGGTGGTCTCGTCGGCGCGTGTGGGTTCCGATCTGCGTCTTCGCCTCGGCGGCGATGGTCGCTGCTTCCGACAAACTCGGACTGCGAATGAGCATCAGCGGCTGACCGGCGACCACCCGATCTCCGACCTCCACTGCGACCGACTTCACGACCCCATCAAACGGGACATCGACGTGCAGTTGGCTCTCGGGGCCGGCCTGCACACGGGCGGGAAGCTCGAGCAGACTCAGGTCGCCAGGGGGGCGCACCTCGACCCAGGAATGGCCAGCACTCGCGTGTTGGTGAGGGGCTTGGTGCACCTCGGCTGGGGGGTGGTCCGGCCCGTCGCAACCCGGTGTCAAGGCCAACAAGGACACGAGCAGAGCGGTGTATTTCACGGTCATTCCCCTTCAGGGCCTTGTGCGAGGGCCTGAAGATAAAGCCACACTTCGACCCGCGCCCACACCTGGCGCGACTCGGCCTCGATGCGGGCGCGCGCGAGCACATGGCGAACATGACGTGCCCGCAACGCGGCGATCCGCGTCCCTTCACCCGCTTCGACCGCCCGCTCGAGCGCGGTGATTTGTTGATCGAGTGCCGGGAGGGTCTCGTCGGCGAGCGTGCGCAGGCGTTGTTCGGTGTGGTGCAGGTCGTGGAGCGCCACCTGCAGCTGGGCAGAGGCCTCGACAGCGCTCTGATCACCTGCAGCGTCGGCAAGATCAGCCTCAAACCTTGCCGCCGCGACGGCGCGTTGGTTGCGTGCGACCACTGGCACCTGCAATCCGAGCACGCCAAAAAGCACGGTGTCGCCATTGGACTCGCGCTGCACCGACACGCCGGTGCTGAGCACCGTCGACTTCGCTGCCCGTGCTTCGACGGCTCGCGCCCGGGCAGCCCGTGCATGAAGCCGGTGTTGGACGACCTCGGGCAGGCGCTCTAATTGGGCAAACGCGGTCCGCAATTCGGCCTCGGACGCGAGCGGGGGGTC
>CAZUPD010000341.1:2278-3006 GCA_964621785.1 uncultured Nannocystaceae bacterium | reverse complement strand
AGATCAGTCACCGTCAGCTCGCCCTTGGTCAGCGTGCCAGTCTTGTCGAAAGCGATTGCACATGTCGCCCCCAGAGACTCCACGTACTCTCCGGCCTTGATCAGTACGCCGTGTCGGGCCCCCGAGGTAATCGCGCTTACGATCGTTACCGGAGTCGCGATGACCAGGGCGCACGGACAAGCGATGACCAATAGCGTCAGGCCCCGGACGAACCACTCCACGAACGGCCCGGCCCCCAACAGCGGCGGCAACGCCATGACGAGGACGGCCGCGATGGTCACGCTCGGCGTGTAGAACCGCGCGAAGCGCTCCACGAATTGTTCGGTCGCCGAACGTTGCGACTGGGCCTGCCTCACGAGGCGGGCTATTTGATCGAGCACAGTCTCGCCCGCGTTCGTGCTGGCCTCAACTTCGAGGAAACCGTCCACGTTGAGCGTGCTCGCGAACACCGAATCACCTGTCTTCTTGGCGACCGGAACGGACTCCCCAGTTACGTTTGCCTGGTTCACGGTCGATTGGCCGGAAACCACAATCCCGTCGATCGGGACCTTGTCGCCCGGGCGTATTCGAACGACCTGGCCCGCGCGTAGTGAGCTCGCCGGCACCGTCTCCTCCGAACCGTCGTCGGAGACGACGCTCGCCACCTCCGGGGCCAGTCGAAGGAGCTCGTCGATGGAGTTCCGCGCCCGCACTACGGCGCTGTGCTCGAGCAGCTCGGCGAACGAGAA
>CAZUPD010000341.1:0-2268 GCA_964621785.1 uncultured Nannocystaceae bacterium | reverse complement strand
CGGCGATCGCCGCGGCTTCCAGTGGCTCGCCAATCAGCAATGCTCCGACGATGGCGACTGTCATCAGGAAGTTCATGTCGAGCTGCAAGCGCCGCGCGGCCCGGAACCCCTTCGGGAAGAAGTTCCAACCCGCGATCAGCGCCGACGACAAGAACAGCAGCCCGACGGGATCGAGACGGACGCCGAGCCCAGGCCCCGCGTCCGCTTCGCCGCCCAGCGTAGTCGTCAATGCCAAGCCCAGCGCACAGAGCACGCCCCCCACATAGGTACGGCGGGCCTCGGCCGTCCTCCACGGCGACGGGCGTCCGTCAGCTCCCATGGGCAAGGCTCTCCTCTGGGGAGTCCGAGAACCAGCCGTAGACGGTCGGCAAGACGAACAACGTCAGCAGCGTTGCGGTAATGAGACCTCCGATCACCACGGTAGCCAGGGGCCGCTGCACCTCGGCTCCCGCTCCCGTGGCGAGCGCCATCGGTACGAAGCCGAAGGCCGCAACCATGGCCGTCATGAGCACCGGACGCATTCGCAGCAGGGCCGCCTCACGGGCCGCCGCCTTGGGTTTCATCCCCTCCTCGCGCTCGAGCTTTCGGATGTGCGTCACCAACACGACCCCGTTTAGCACCGCGACGCCGAATAGCGCGATGAACCCAACGCCCGCGGAGATGCTGAAGTCCATCCCTCGGGCAAGTAGCGCGAAGACGCCGCCAACAGCCGCAAACGGCACGTTGAGATAGATGAGGAGCGCGGGCTTGGCGGCGTTGAACGTGGCATAGAGCAAGACGAAGATCAGAAGCAGCGCCAACGGTACCAACACGGCGAGTCGGGCCGAGGCCCGCTCGAGGTTCTCGAACTGTCCGCCCCATTCGATCGTGTAGCCGGGGGGCAGAGGAACCTGCGCGTCGATTGCCGCCCTGGCATCGGCGACCACAGACGCGATGTCACGTCCACGCGCGTTCGCCTCGACCGAAACCCGCCGGCGGATTCTTTCGCGGCTGATCTGCGCCGCTTGTGGCTCGATGTCGATGGTCGCGAGCTCGGCCAGGGGCAGCAGCCGATCTGAAGCCGATATCACAGGGACCCGAGCGATCTGATCGACGTCGTTGCGTACGTCCTCATCGAAGCGCACCTGGAGCGCAAAGCGGCGTTCGCCCTCCAACACGACGCCCGCCTGCCTGCCTCCCAGCGCCTCGACGACGTCGAGAACGTCGTTCGCATTCAGTCCCTGCCGCGCCACCGATGCCCGATCGACGTGCACCGTCAGCACCGGTAGACCCGTCACCTGTTCGACCTTCACGTCGCTGGCCCCCGGGACCCCGGACACGACGGCCGCGATCTCGTCCGCTACTGCGTTCAGCTCGTCGAGGTCCTCTCCGAACACCTTGATCGCGATATCGGAGCGGACCCCCGAGATCAGCTCGCTCACCCGGAGCTGGATCGGCTGCGAGAAGCCGAACGCAACGCCCGGAACCCGCTCCTCCAGAACGTGCTCCATTTCCGCGATGAGCGCGTCCTTCGTGCGGTAGGTCCATCGTTCTTTCGGGTGCAGCATCACGAATACGTCGCTCATCTCGACGCCCATCGGGTCGGTCGCGATCTCGGGCCGACCCGTCTTGGAGAGGACCGTCGTGACTTCGTCCGGGAATGCCTCGAGCAACACCCTTTCGAGATGTCCCGATTGGCGCGCGGCCTCATCCACGGAGACCGATGGCAAGCGCCACACCTGCAAGGCGATCGCTCCCTCGTCGAGCTGGGGAATGAACTCGGCGCCGAGAAACGCGGTGCTCCCCACCCCGAGGGCGAACAACGCAGCCGCGCCACCGACCACGACACCGCGGCGGCCCATGGCCCGATCGAGGAGAGGCTCGTACGAGCGCCTCAACCAACCGACGAGCCGCGTTTCGTGACGCTTGGGAGGGGTCCGGATGAACACCGACGCCAACACCGGGATCAACGTGAGCGCCAGAATCAGCGAGCCCGCGAGCGCGAACATCACGGTCAGCGCCATGGGCCGGAACAGCTTCCCCTCGACGCCCTCGAGCGCGAGGATCGGCAGGTACACGATGGCGATGATCAGCTCGCCAAAGAGCGTGGGCTTTCGCACCTCGACGGCCGCGTCCCGGACGATCTGTCGGACCGAGCGACTGGAGCGGTCCTCGCCAAGGTGGCGCGCGGCGTTCTCCACCATGATTACGGAGCTGTCCACAACGAGCCCAAAGTCGATCGCCCCCAAGCTCATCAGGTTGGCATCGACCCCAAAAATATGCATGAGG
>CAZUPD010000340.1:0-3163 GCA_964621785.1 uncultured Nannocystaceae bacterium | reverse complement strand
CCCGGCCTCCCGGCCCTTCCTCCGGCCGCTGCCCTGCCACGCCCACCGTGAGCCGTTCGCGCGTCCGTGCGCGGTTTCCCTCCACGCTCGTCTTTCCATCGTTCGTCTTCTCCTCGCACCACGCTTTTCGCCTTTGAAATCTCTTAAGCGCAGGCGCTGCCCAAGACCGCTACCAGCAGAATTCAACGCAAGCTCGACTCGTCCCGCGCTACGCTCATACGATGCAGATTCGGCCCGCCACTGTCGCCGACGCAGCGATCCTCGCTCGGCTCAACGCCCACGTTCACCAGCTCCACGTCGAGGCCGAGCCGAGCCGCTACCGGCCGAGCGAGCTCGCCGAGGTCGAAGCCTGGATGCGCAAAATCATGGCCGAAGATGGCGACTCGGAGGTCTTCATCGCCTTCGACGACCGCACGCCGATCGGCCACGTGATCTTCCGCGAGCTTCGCCGACCGGCCTCACCCTTCACCTCGGCCGACGCCTGCTTGATGGTCGATCAGCTCGCGGTCGCCGACAGACAGCGGCGCGGGGGCGTCGGGCGGGCGTTGATGGATGCCGTCGCCGAAGCCGCCCGGGCCCGAGAGATCGCGGTGGTGCGGCTCGACGTCCGCAGCCACAACATCGGGGCGATCGCGTTTTACGACGCGCTCGGCTACGTCGAGTGCGGTCGCCAGCTCGAACTGCACGTTTGAGTGGGTTCGGGCCTTCAAAGCCATGGAATGTCCACCGCAACAAACCTCATTTGTACTTACGGTGAAATCGTTTACCTATAATCGTCGGTTCAGCGATAGGATCCGTGTCTGTTCCAACCACGAAGACCTCGCGGGTGATCCACTGCCCGATCTCGCCATCGACGCGCACAAGAATTGAGTCGGCCGCAACAATTTCGGGGAGTGCACATCTTCGAAACAACCGCTAGGGAGAGTCGTTCCTCGACTTTGGGCGACTTATCGTACCGATCACCTCGTTTGGTATTGACAGGTCCCGGGTGGCCGGTCACGGGCAGGTGAACTGACGGGAAGCGATCAGGCGGTAGGTTTTGGTTTGGATGTCGCGGGCTAGGACCTCGAGCTCGTGGGTCCCCTTGGCGAAGGTGTGGGCAAGGCTGAAACCGTGGTCGCCGACGGTGTTGTCCCAGTGAAGTGCGGCAGGCACGTCTCCGATGAGCGCGCCGCGGTCGAGGACGATCACGGAGGTGAGCTTGTGGTTCGTCGTGTCGCGGGCCCACCCCCGGACCTCCGTGCAGCTCTGGGCACCCGACAGCGCGCCGTAGGTGTTTGCACCTTGGATGTTTTTGATGAACGTCCGCACCGGGGTGTTGTCGGCCATCTTCTCGTCCCAGCGATAGGGCAGGACGTAGACCGAGGTCTTGACAATTTGGTTGGGCTTGATCGCAAAGTACTGCGAGAGGTCGATCTGCACCGCGTTATCGTTGGGGTGCGTGCGAATGGCCGCACCACTGAGCGAGCTGTCGGTGAGCGAGGTGTTGGCGAAGACGGTGAGGGCGAGACCAGGCTGGGCCGGGTCGTATATGGTGAACCACGACCAGCGGAAGCCCTTGTCCGCGTTATTCGGTTTATCGGGGTCGTAGCGAAGCGTCTTCGCGGTGCCGCAGGTCGGCGTGATGTCCCGGAGGACGCCGTCGATATCCTCGTAAACGACGTGGGCGCAGGTCGCGTCGGCGGCGGTGTAGAGGGTCGGCAGCTCGTGACGGAGCATACCGGCGCGGATCGCCCGGTGGGTGTAGTTACCCGTGTTCTCGAAGGTCCAGTCGATGCGCAGGTAGTCGTTGACGAGCTCGGCGTGCTGCTTGGCCCATATGTTCTCCTGGGCGGCTCCGCTGGTGGTGTAGGGGAGTGGCGCCTTGCAGTCGCCCTTGTCGTGGTGGAAGTAGTTGCGCGGACGGATCTCGATGTCGTGGGTGGTCGAGGTGGCTTTGTAATTTTTAACCTTCGACGCGGCGTGCTGCCATGCACCGTTCTCCAGGTAGCATAGCTCGCAGCCTGCCTGGGTCGGGTTCCACACCTTGCCCCACGCGATCGACTTCTGCGGGCAGGCAGTGATCCCGCTCTCAGAGCGCAGGGCGAATTGGAAGGACCCGCCCATGGTCGGGAGAATTAGGTTGCGGTGAGGTGCCTTGCGCAGGTTGTAGACCCCGCTCAAGGAGCCCCCGAGGAGGTCGTCAAAGCAGACCTTGATCGTCGAGCTGCTCAGGCACGAGCTCTGCACGAGCTCACTCGACCCGGGGAACTCGGTCCGGCGCTTGAGGCGGATCGACTTGAGGTGGGTCCGCTGACGCGCGCCGGCATGGCCGACGCCACCGAAAAAGCTTTCGTGAACCCTGATGAGGATGTGGTCGACGCGATCACGGTTGGTCATGCCATTCAGTGAGAAGGTCGCGGGCCCGGTGGTGAGACCGAGGTTGTGATAGCCATTACCGTCGCTGTTTCCGGTACCGTCGCTGTCGTGGGCGTAGACGCGGACCTTACTGCCGCTGCCGCCGCCGTCGGACCACAGCCACAAGTTGAGCGTGATGGCGCTGTAGAGGCGCCAGTCGGAGGGGGTGAAGTCGAGGCGGTAATCGACGAATTCGTCGAGGTTGTCGGCGTCGGCGGTAACGTCGAAATAGTTGATATCGTCGCCGGCCGGCGACGGGGGATTCTCCCACGCGTAATGCGGGCCGCTCTTCACCAGCGAGCCGTGGAGCGAGCCCCGCGAATCGACGCCCGCCTCGAAGTCGGCGAGGACGATCTGGTTTGGGATGGCGGCAGCGGCGGGCTGTGCCGTCATGATGACACCCAGCGCCGCGGTGATGGGGCCGATGCTCCAATCGGAACGCAGGAAGGAAAACATGGACTTGTCAGTCTTCATCACGAACTCTCGTTCTCAATCATGTATATGTCTTAATATACATGTATATGGAGACTTGTAATATCACGATAGCGCACACTACCAGGCTTATTGGAACCGAATAAAAGGCGATTATGCGCACCAATTTGCAAAGTGACTCGTCGGCGAATGGGACTTATCAGCGGCGAAAACCGAAAATGAGCGGCCCACAGTCGTTCGAACTCGCTTGCGCGCTGCGAGACTTCAAAGGTCAGGCGCTGCCCGGGTTCGTCCGCGCCGAGCTGGAGGGTTTGACGACCTGCGGGGATTTTGA
>CAZUPD010000339.1:0-3184 GCA_964621785.1 uncultured Nannocystaceae bacterium | reverse complement strand
GCCTCGCCACCGCGCTCGTGGTTGCTGCCAGCGGTTGCGGAGAGACTGCGTACGAGCCCCTCGGGTCAGGTGGGCAAGCTTCGGTGGACGGATCTTCGACGAGCAGTGTTGGCAATCCGGAGCTTGAGTCGTCCACAACTGTTCCGGCATCTGGGTCGGGCGAGATGGACTCCGGCGGCACGGGGGGGGGAGAGTCGGGGCACGGCACAGGTACGACCGCGGGCGGGACCGACGAAGAACCACCGAGTGGTCCGATCTACGAGGATGTGACGGTGCAACTCGGTGTAGATGCACCCCACGAGGCGACGAATTCGTTGTTCATTCCCACGGGGCAGGCTTGGGTCGATCTCGATAACGACGGCCTCCTCGATCTGGTGGTCACGCGGCCGACCCTGCCCAATCTGCTGTACCGCAACACCGGAGCGGGGCTGATGGAGATCCCCAACGCGGTTGTCGGATTGCCGGAGCACCCTTCTGGAGCCGTCACACCTGCAGATATCGATCATGACGGATGGATCGATTTATTGATTACCGGGGAGTATGCCGCCAACGTCTTGCTGCGCAACCTCGGAGGGTGGGAGTTTGCGGATGTCACGGCACAGGCGGGGCTCGGGGATCCCGGACCGTCGACGACCGCGAGTTTTGGTGACTACGACGGCGATGGATGGGCTGATCTGTACGTTCCCAACAACAATTTTGAGGCTCCGGACCGTTTGTACCGCAACCGCGGGGATGGGACGTTTGAAGATACATCTGATTTGCTCGCCCTCGACAAGCGCCTGCGCCTCGGACTGGCGGCGGCGTTTTTTGATTTCGACGAGGATGGCGACACCGACCTCTATATCCTCAACGACAAGCATACCGGCAACCTTTTGTGGCGCAACGACGGCCCTGGATGTGGTGGGTGGTGTTTTACCGATGTATCTGCACAGACAGGTGCCGGGGTCGAGATGTTCGCCATGGGGCTCGCACCGGGGGACTACGATCGCGACGGGGATATCGATCTTTTTCTCACCAATATCGGGGACCATGTTCTCCTCCAGAGTCAACTGCGCCAGGGGAGTGCGACCTATGTCGACGTGACGGCCGAGGCGGGGGTGAAGGTCGACGACGACGGTTGGGGGGAGGTCGGTTGGGGCTGTGCGTTTGTCGACTACGACAACGATGGTTTTTTGGATTTGTATGTCACGATCGGCAACTACGAATCCCAGCCGAGTCGCGGCAATCGCCTGTTTCACAACCGCGGGGACGGGACGTTTGAAGATGTTTCGAAGGACAGTGGTGCCAATGTATTTGGGGTCGTGTTCGGCCTGGCACCGGGTGACTTTGATGGCGACGGGTTTGTCGACTTCGCCTTGGGGACGGTGTCGGAAGGCTATTCTGTGCTCCGCAACCGGGGGGTGTACGGTGCCAGCAACCACTGGCTGAGCATCGAGTTGCGCGGGGCGGGGCCCGTCCACCGCGATGCATTTGGCTCACGCGTGGTGGTGACGACGAGTCAGGGCGTCGAGCTCCACCGCGTGCTCGTGAGCGGGGCGACATGGGGTGGCGATCTGGGGCATCATCTACACTTCGGCCTCCATGATGCGAGCATCACCGATGTCGAGGTTGTGTGGCCAAACGGTCAGGTCGAATCGCTCGGAAGTGTTTCGGTGGACAGTCACATCGTCCATACCTATCCAAATCCTTGATGGTACAAGTTTGGTGTCCACGTAGAGCATGAAAAACCCGGACCGCGTCGGCGGCCCGGGCTTGACGTGTCGTTTCCCGATTACGGGAGATTTCCGCCGGTTGTGACGATGTTGTCGATCCAGACAGCGTCTGAGAAGCTACTGACCGAGTTGTCCTTGTCGTATTGCCAAGTGAACTTGTGCGTACCGGCTGCCACTGGGTAGGGTCCTGCGGAACCAGTTGTGTTCTGCCCTGACCACGTGTCCTGCTCGATATCGTCGATGAAGAAGCGCAGGAAGTCCCAGCCAGACTCGCAATCCGTCAGATAATTGAACGAAATGTCGCCACCGCCGGAGAAGTCGAGGGTGAGGTCGATCTGCGAGATCTCGTTGTGGGTGATGAGCCCGGACTGGGCGGTTTGCAGATCGTCGAGCGGATTGATATCGGTGACGAACCAGTTTGTGTTCCCGCTGAGGACCCATTCATTGTTGAGGTCCGGCAGGACCGCGTCTTCCCAGTCCTCAACGTAATCTGCTTGCATGCACATGGAAGTGTCAAATCCCATGCAGTCCACCGCACACCCGAGCGTACCGCCGATGAAACCTTGGGTCAGGCAGTCCTCGCCGTTGAGGTCGGAGCCGTCGCAGACCTCCCCGCCGTCGACCATGTCGTTGCCACACGCCATACACATGGAGACGTCGAAGCCGGAACAGTCGAGGGCACAGCCCAGTGTGCCGTCGTCGAACCCCTGGGTCATGCAGTCCTCGCCGTTGAGGTCAGTGCCGTCACAGACCTCGAGGATGCCTTCGATCGCATCGTTGCCGCAGACGTTGGCCGGATAGTGGGCGACGGTGCCGTCGACCGCTTGGGTCGCCATCCCGTAGTTGCCCATCCCATCGTCGTACAGCCACAGGTTGTACTGGGCATCAGGTGCGAGTTCGGGGATCGAGAAGTTCATCTCGGGGATTCCATCCTCATCGACGTCGACGCCGAGTTCGAGACCGGCGGGCATGTAGTCGTGATGGAGTGCGATGCCGCCCGGGACCAACGACCCGATCACCGCGACATTGGCGAGGTCGAGGAGGTCGGCCTCGGGGTCGCCAAGGCCGAGGGTCACCAGACCCGCCGAGACGCGCGTCATACCAGCCGGAACAGCGAGATCGTCGGGCCAGTAGGTTCCGGCAATTTGCTGCTCGTCATCCAAAAGACCCCACGCAGTGAGTGAGTAGCTGACGCCGGCCATGAACATCGGATCGGTCAGGTTGAGGACCGAGTCGGCAATTGTCATGTCCGCGGGAGCCACGTCGATCGATGTGGTTGCCGTGGGTACTTGTACCTGCATGCCCGCCTTAAACGGGATGTCCTCGAGGACGGGTGCGTCGACACCGTCAAGGTAGACGTCAACCAGCGCAGCTTCGGGCTGCGGGGAGAGGTGAAGCAGTCGGACGTCCACGACTTCATCGCCATCGCCGTCGCCGTCGCCATCGCCATCGCCGTCGCCATCGCCATCGCC
>CAZUPD010000338.1:0-3221 GCA_964621785.1 uncultured Nannocystaceae bacterium | reverse complement strand
CTTAGTATGCCGACGAGGACAACCACGAGGGTTGCGACCAGGACGACAGGCCGATAGCGCAGGCATAGGTCGATCAGCCGGGTCAGCATGGTTCACCTGCCCATGGACCGACCGTACGCACAACGGGCCGAGCGTTCAGGTCGATGTGGCCGCATCATTCGCCTCCCGATGCGACCTCGGTCGCCTACAGGACCTGGACTCGGTGGGCAGCCACACGGGGTTCGCAACACGACAAATCGATAACACAGGACGATGAGGTGCGTCAGCGTTCAACCCGACCTCGATGCTTGCGGGCATGGGTTCATTCACCCCCTGCCACCTCGCAACAGCCGGCGCCGATACTCCCCGGCATGATCTCGGTGCGCAGTAACACCGCCCCGGTGGTGACCACTGCATCGCCGGCCGCGACCTTGCCCTCGATCGTGACAAACGCTCCCTCTCGGTGGCGTCGGATGACTCGGGGCGCGTAGACACCCTGCTCGATGCGGACGAACACAACCTCGCGGTCGCCGACCCGTTGCACGGCGGCACGCGGGACGGTGACGGCCTGTTTGCGCGCTCCGGTGACAATTTGTGCATGTGCAAATTGGTTGGCACGCAGCCGGCCGTTGGTGTTTTTTACCTCGGCACGGGCTGCCACCGTCCGGGTTCGCGGGTCGACCTCGGCTGCGATCCACGTCACCTCGCCGGCGATCGGTTGCTCTTCATTGCCGATGGTGACCACGACCGACTGACCCAGCGAAATCGCAGACGCATCGGCCTCGGCCACATCACACATCGCCCACATCACCGAGGTATCGGCGATCGTCGCCAGGGATTCACTCTCGGTAGCGAGTAAACCGACGACCGCTGGGCGGCGCACGACTGTGCCACCCAATGGGGCCGCCAGGGTGTAGCGCCCCGAAGGCTTGGACTGGACCGCCCCCGCCATGCGCAAGGTCGCCTCGGCCGTGCGCGCCTCGGCTTTTGCCGTCGCAAGTTCTTGGACCGCGACCTCGACTTGACGCGTCGCGGCGATTCCACTGGCTTGCAACTCGCGCTGGCGTTCGAGGTTGGTCTTGGCTGTACGTACGCGTCCGCGGGCAGCTTCGAGGGCACCTTGGATTTCGCCAACCCGGGTGCTTTCGAGTTCAAACAGCGGTGCGCCCTCCTCGACGGCTGCTCCGAGTTCGACGCGTACGCGGCGGACAATCCCCGGAACAATCGCTCGCACATCGGCCAGCTTATCGGCGTCGAAGGCGATCCGAGCGGTGCACTCGACTGTCGCACCCGTTTGCCCGTGGACCGCAGCCACCGTTTCGATCCCCACCGAGCGTTCGATGTCGGGTGAGCGAAAGCGGACCACCCGGGCCTCTATCGCGGCTTCTTCGACTCCGGGGGACGGTTCTTGTGGGTTGCATGTTGGGCAGACGGACTCGGGGAAGCCGTGGGTCTCGCAATAGTCACCAACAGCCCGAAGTTCGGCGATCAAAGACGGGTTGCACTTGCTGCACTTCGACTCCGGGAGCGCGTGCTCGACACACCAATCACCGGTGGCCTGGCCCGGTGGTTGTTGGGGGTTGCACAACGGACACACTGACTCGGGAAATTCGTGGGCCGCGCACCAGTCGCCCGAAGCCTGAAATTTGGCGATGAGCTCGGGGTTGCACTGGGTGCACATGGACTCGGGAAGCCCGTGGCCGCCACACCAGTCGGCCACGCCGTGCGGATCAGCGTCCGCGTGCACATCAGCCGCCTTTGAGGAGGCTGGCTCCGCGTGGTCGGCCGTTGCAGGACGTTGCGGTTGGCAGCCCACACTTGCGAGCAAGCCGCACACGACGATCTGAAACAGGTGGGTCGATCGGGTACGGAGCATCGCAGGCGGGTTTGTCAGGGAGGGCAGCGTCACCGCTGTGAGGAAGTTTTATGACTCCGTTGACCTTAATACAAGATGACTCGAGGATATTCCGCCAGGCCGGACTGTGCACGGACCAAAAACGAGGGGCTCACGAGCGGTGCACGCGCCAGCACTCGGGTGATGCGCGGTTGAGGTCTCGAGATCAAACCATTGTGTACATTACATTCATTGCCCAAAAAGATGTTGATACAAATATTGACACAAGTCTCAGCGCCGCTTGCGGTGCTTGGGGACTCGAGTCTCTCGCGGCGGCAAGCCGGTGTGCTGCGTAAGCGCGTCGCCTTTTCTCGGCTTGGTGCGTCGACCTTTGGTTTTCTTGCGCTGTCCCTCGCCGCCTGTGCCAGTTCCTCGCGGTTGGAACGTCGGCACGAGGTGGCGTTTGCCATTGCCGATCAAGTCCTCGCGGCCCATCCGTCGCAGGGCCTCGCGCAGCATCGGCCAGTTTTCGGGATCGTGGTAGCGCAAAAACGCCTTGTGTAACCGACGAGTCGTCTTGCCTTTGGGGACCGCCACGCCCTCCGGTCCGCCCTCTTCAGGTTTGCGTCGAGAGACCTTTTTGAGCGGGTTTTTACGGGTGTGGTACATCGCCGTCGCGGTCGCCATCGGCGAGGGTAAAAACGCCTGGACTTGGTCGGGCCGAAACCGGTTGCGCTTGAGCCACAGCGCGAGCTCGAGCATATCTTCGTCGGTCGTTCCGGGGTGGGCGGCGATAAAGTAGGGGATCAGATACTGCTCCTTGCCGGCCTGTTCACTGTAGCGATCAAACAGTTTTTTGAACCGCTCGTAGGTCCCGACCCCGGGCTTCATCATCTTGGACAGCGGGCCTTCGGCGACGTGCTCCGGTGCGATCTTGAGGTAGCCGCCGACGTGGTGCTGGGCCAACTCGCGGACGTACTCAGGGGACTCGACGGCGAGGTCGTAGCGCAGGCCCGAGGCGACCAGGATTTTTTTGATTCCGGGGAGGGCGCGGGCCTCTCGGTAGAGTTCGATGAGCTCGCTGTGATCGGTGCGCAGGTTCTCGCAGATCCCGGGGAACACACACGACGGGCGCCGACACGCCGCTTCGATGTTGGGGTCGCGGCAGCCGAGCCGCCACATGTTGGCAGTCGGTCCACCGACATCCGAGATCACGCCCGTAAACCCGGGCACCGTGTCGCGGATCTGTTTGATCTCCCGCAGCACCGAGTCTTTGGAGCGACTTTGGATGATCCGCCCTTCGTGCTCGGTGATCGAGCAAAAAGAACAGCCGCCAAAACACCCGCGCATGATCATGACCGAGGTTTTGATCATCTCGTAGGCCGGGATCTTGGCCTCGCGGTAGCCC
>CAZUPD010000337.1:0-3228 GCA_964621785.1 uncultured Nannocystaceae bacterium | reverse complement strand
AAAACGGCGGCGTTGAAACTCCACCGAGCCATGGGCCATACTCCGCTGTTCGGTGTGGCCCAGTTCCACAGACGATAGACTTAATGTGAATCAGGCTACTCGCTCCTGGCGAGTTGCAATGCGTAGTGGAGCTGCTCGAGGATAGGGTAATCATCCTACAACATTTGTATGTTCAACATTTTGTTGCATTGCTGATTTCTGTCAGCTCGAAGGCATCATGAGCGGCCCGTCATACGGAGTACAATCGAACCCATCCGGTTAGTCGGTTTGCTGCGAGAGGGAAACTTTGAGAAAAATCGACGTAGTTTAGATGTGTATGCAAAAATGATTCAGCCGGCTAGTCGGTGTGAGCGATTCCGCTTTTTGGGCGTTGTACCCTGAGTATCAGCCACACAAATTATTTTTCACTCAATGGGGGAGTGATCTCCCGGCCACAGAGTTCACTTGAATCCTCCGCCTGCGAGATAGCGAATCCTTCGATAGCGAAGAACTTACTGCAGCCGACCAGCTCCACACATTGGTACACGGAGATCGACCCACCATCGCAACTCGTTGACGACCTCGCAGATCCCTTTCGCCACTCCCGAGCTCGCCTGAAGTCGGGATAGCGACCAGCGCAGGCGGACTTCTGCGGGTGCATCTGCGACTGTGGTTAGGCCGTCCGTCGCGTCTCCTGACTCGTACATTTCGCGAGCGACTTCCTCGATCTCTGGGCTGACCATCGCCGCGACTCTTGCAATTGCAATCATCTCGTCGGGGGTGCCCTCGGGCAACGCCTCGAGACCGTTTGTTCCCGTGCACGCCATCAGCACCGGGGTGTTGTCGGGGCCGATTGCCGGCCACAAATGTGCAGCAACAGCTTGGAGCATCTGTTCGTCGGTGACGGTGAGTGTCGGGATGGAACACCTCGAACCTGGCCGCGAAAAGCACCGTGAACGCTCGAGCATCGTCGCGAGTGCCGGACGTTTTTGCCACACCGTTGCAAGTGCATCCGTCGCCGCGGCTCCTTGGCTGATGTGTTGTTCGGTCGCTGCGAGAAAAGCATCGTAGTCGCCTCCGAGCGCAAAAACGCCGAGTTCGAGCCGTCGCCACACCTCGCGTTCGTCTGGATCGTCGCGTCCTCTCCAGTGCGGGCAATCATCGGCAAATCCGACATCGATGATATTTGGACCCTCCGTAGCGATACAGATTCCGAGCTCCGATGGGGGTGGTGATTTGGGTTCGGAAACACCGCCAGACCCCGGCGTGACGCATGCAGCTGAGAGCACCGCAGTTGCGAGGAGGCGAGTCTCAATTACGCGGCGAGTCTTCACACTGGATTTCACCAACATCGTCTCCAACTCGTAGTCGCTGACCTCGTTGATACCACACTGGCACGTAGAGCACCTCGCGTTCGAGCAGTCGGTTTGTTTCTTGTGCAAGGGCCTGGCAGATTTCCCAATCGGTCAGCAGTCGATCGAGCCACGTGAGCTCTCGTGTGACGCTAGCCGAGAGCTGACAGAGCTCGCTGGCGACCGGAGTGGCGAGGTGTGGCGCGAGCACCTGCGTACATCGGGACTTCCGAGCTGTCTCGATGGCCACCTGTGAACCCGGGCAATCTGGCAGCACGACGACGGCGTGCGGTGCTTGGCGGTGACTCTGACGGACTTCGAGCTTGGCGAGTTCGCGGCCGACGACAAACACACCGAGCACCGCGATCAGCGGGAAGTAGAATCGCCGCTTCATTGTTGAGTAGCGAGGAGGCGTTCGAGGTGTCGCCTGTAATGGGCGACCCGCCGGAGGTTCGATTCGTAGATCTCCAGAGCGGTGGGATCTCGCTCCACGGCATCCCAGTCGCGCTCCATGGCCTCGTTGGCCTCTTCGTAGACCTCGATGACCTTGTCGACATGGGCAGCGTCAAACATATCGGCGTCGGACCAGCTGAAGACCCGCTTGTCGTCGATGCCGACAAGTTCGTCGAGCGGTCCGGGTGGAAGAGAAAGTGTCGCGCCGATCCGTGCATGTGCAAGGCACGACGCCAACCCGCTACATCTATCAGGCGGAGCGTCGGCTTCGAGGAGGTCAGAGAAGTCCGCGTGATTGACCTCGGTGGCGACGACCTCGCCACGACGCGTATCGGTCCTGCGAACAGCCATCTGGAAGCTCAGGTGACATTCATCCGTTACTTCCGACCCGTAGGCCGCAGCACAAGCCAGTCGTTCGTCGTTGAGCCAGCCAAGGTCATCAAGGTCGAGCGCCGTTTCCAGCCAGCCGTCTGGGTCGTATCTCGCTTCGAGTTTGGGGGAGCGAGAGTTGGCTAGTGAATGCGAAACGGCTTCGGAGGAGTAGCCCTCGGCGAGCAGAAGCTTCCCGCCCGCGGGGTCAATCTGCCGTTGACGTAAACGAGAGGGAGAGTACCGCTTGGCATGGGCAAGTGCGGCGTTCTTGTCGAGGGCGACCGAAGCTTGTGGCGTGTCGTGTGAATCCAGAGACGCAATTACAGCCAAGATGGCGAGCGTGAGAGCGAAGCTCGCTATTCCGGCGCGGTACCGCATGGCACGTTGCTAGATCCCGAGCTCCGTAAACACGAGCTCCATTGGTGTGACGTCGCCGTAAACCGGATCGTGGTTGGCCAGGGTCTCGGCGAAGAATGCCCGGCAAGTGCCAGTCTTCTTCGGGTCGCACTTGCCACTGCCGAGCGGGCGAATCCACTTTTTCTTCGCCGTCTCGACGGGTGTCGTCTGGACGGAGTCTGTGTTTGCCTCCACCGCAGAGGGGTACAGGACAGATGCCGTCGCACATGCGAGAAGGGCTCCAAGGGTGATCTGTTGAGCTACGTTCATTGAATGCGTCCTCCGGTGGATGGGGACCGTAGGATTAATTCGCGCACGGCACAAGCGCGAAAAGAGGCTTCGGTTTCATCCTGTCTCACCCGAAGCGTTGTGCAGCGGTGAAGCCGTTTCGGGCCTAGGGAACATTGATTCATCATCGGTTCGATCTCGTGGAAGAGGTTCAGCACACCTGCGATAGAAGGTGGGTTCTTCAATTGAGGATAGATGCATATGAATGGATTACGGGTCGCTCCAAAAAGCAAACCGCCCCACACGGAGCGGCCCGCCGACCCAGCCGGTCACCCTCGAACCAACCCAGCCGCCTCATGCTCCTCGAGACTCCCGAGGTACATCTCGAGCGCTGCTCGGAACAACTCCATCCGCGACTTCAGCCCATGCCGCTTGCGCACATCGTCGA
>CAZUPD010000336.1:0-3272 GCA_964621785.1 uncultured Nannocystaceae bacterium | reverse complement strand
GGGACATCCTAGACGAGGTCATCAAGGAGCACCCGGTGCTGCTCAACCGCGCACCGACCCTGCACCGTCTCGGCATCCAGGCGTTTGAGCCGGTACTGATCGAGGGGAAGGCGATCCAGCTGCACCCGCTTGTATGTACAGCTTTCAACGCGGACTTCGACGGCGACCAGATGGCGGTGCACCTGCCGCTTTGCATCGAGGCCCAGATGGAGGCCCGGGTGCTGATGATGTCGACCAACAACATCCTCAGCCCGGCACACGGTCGCCCGATCATCGTGCCGTCGCAGGACATTGTGTTGGGTCTGTACTACATGACCCGCGAGCGTCCGTTTGCCCGCGGCGAACGCAACAAAGATCCGGCTTCGGACGGGTTTTTGGTCGGTCACTACGGCTCGCCCCACGAGGTCCGGATGGCCTTCGACCACGGTGTGTTGAGCTTGCAGTCACGCATCCGCGTGCGCTTAGAGCCAGGTCAACCACTTGTCGATACAACTGCCGGCCGCGTGTTGTTGTACGAGGGCGGGATTCCCAAAAAGATCCCGTTTGAGATGGTCAACCGCTCGCTCGGCAAAAAACAGCTCAACGAACTCATCGACACCTGCTACCGCCTGTGCGGACAAAAGGCGACGGTGCTGATGGCCGACTACCTGCGCAGCACCGGGTATACCGAGGCGACCAAGGCGGGGATCTCGATCTGCATGGACGACATGGTGATCCCGGCGGCCAAGAAAAAATTGCTTGCATCGGCAACCACCGAGGTCAAGCGAATCTCGGCCCAGTACGCCGACGGCCTCATCACCTCGGGCGAGCGCTACAACAAGGTCATCGACATCTGGGCCAACGTCTCCGAACAAATTGCAAATGCAATGATGGACGGGATCAGCAAGGACACGCTGTCCAACGACAAGGGCGAGACGGTTGATTGCCCCTCGTTCAACTCGATCTACATCATGGCCGACAGCGGTGCCCGCGGTTCGCGGCAGCAGATGCGTCAGCTCGCCGGGATGCGCGGCTTGATGGCCAAACCGTCCGGCGAGATCATCGAAGCGCCGATCACCACCAACTTCCGCGAGGGGTTGACGGTGCAGCAGTACTTCATCTCGACCCACGGTGCCCGCAAAGGTCTGGCCGACACGGCCCTCAAAACCGCGAACTCGGGGTACCTCACCCGCCGCTTGGTCGATGTGGCCCAAGAGGCAGTGATCACCGAGTTCGACTGCGGCACCATCCAGGGGCTCGAGATCTCGGCCCTGGTCGAAGCCGGGGAGATCATCGAGCGCCTCGGCGACCGCATTCTCGGTCGGGTGGCACTCGAGGCCGTCTACCGCCCCGGAACCGACGAGATCCTGGTCGAAGAGGGTGGCGAGATCGACGAAGATCTTTGTATTGCCATCGAAGAGGCGGGGATCCAAACGGTCAAGATCCGTTCGGTACTCACCTGTGAGGCGATGCGGGGGATCTGCAGCCGTTGCTACGGCCGCGATCTGGCCCGCGGCAACCTGGTCGACATCGGCGAGGCCGTCGGCATCATCGCCGCCCAGTCGATCGGTGAGCCGGGCACCCAGTTGACGATGCGGACCTTCCACATTGGTGGTGTCGGTAGCATCCAGACCGAGCAAAGCACGCTAGAGGCGCGCTTTGGCGGCAAGATCCAACTCGAAGATATCGAGATGGTCGAGCGCGACGATCATGCGATCGTCATGAACCGCCACGCCCAGTTGCTCATCCTCGACGAAAAGGGCCGCACCCGCGAGCGCTACGACCTGGTCTACGGGGCCAAGTTGATGGTCAAAGAAGGGGATATGTGTGCCGCGGGCCAGCTGCTGAGCGAGTGGGACCCGTTCACCATTCCGATCATCACCGAGGCCAGCGGGAAGATCGAGTACGGCGACATCATCGAGGGCGTCACCATGCGGGTGACCGTCGATGAACTCACCAACCACTCGAGCATGGTCATCCAGGAAAGCCGCGATGCCGATGCCCGTCCGCGGTTTGTCATCAAGGACGAAAACGACGAACCAGTGATGATCCACGGGGGCAAGCGCGAGGCCCGCTACTTCCTCCCGGTCGCCGCGTCGTTCAACCTGTCCGAAGGCGATGTGGTCAAGGCCGGCGATGTCATCGCCAAGCTTCCGCGCGAGACGACCAAGACCAAGGACATCACCGGTGGTCTGCCACGGGTGGTCGAGCTGTTTGAGGCCCGCACGCCGAAGGAGCACGCGATCATCACCGAGATCGACGGAGTCGTGTCGTTCGGCAAGGACAAAGCCCAAAAACGCCGCGTGATCATCACACCCGAACACGGCGAGATGAAGGAGTACTTGGTGCCCAAAAACCGGCACATGCAGGTCCGCGAAGGCGACCGCGTGCGTGCCGGCGAGAAGCTACTCGACGGGCCGGCCAACCCCCACGACATCCTTGCGGTGATGGGGGAGAAGGCCCTGGCCAGCTATCTGCTCGACGAAATCCAAGAGGTCTATCGCCTCCAGGGCGTGAAGATCAACGACAAGCACATCGAGACGATCATTCGCCAGATGTTGCGCCGGGTGAAGATCACCGATCCAGGCGACACCAACTTCTTGGCCGACGATCACGTCGAGCGGCAGATCTTCCGCCAAGAGAACCAGCGTGTGATGTCTCTCGGAGGCACCCCAGCCACCGGGAAGGCGTTGCTGTTGGGGATCACCAAGGCGTCGCTGTCGACCGAGAGTTTCATCAGTGCATCCTCGTTCCAGGAGACCACCAAGGTCCTGACCGAGGCGGCCCTGCAAGGGAAAATCGACTTCCTGCGCGGGCTCAAGGAGAACGTCATCATGGGTCGGCTGATCCCCGCGGGGACAGGTCTTTCCATGTACGACCGCCTCCATATCGAATCCGACGACCAAACCCAGACCGATCTCAGTCGCGATCCGCTGGCCCGCCGGGCCATCGATCGGGAGGCCGCCTCGGAGTAATCGTCGTTGCAGCCCGTGGTCGCCTTGTCACGACGGGCTGCAAAACGTGTGAGAAGAAGATCATTGACAGGCTTGCACAGTCCGCGTGCGCGCCTTGATCTGAAAACTGTCCATCTATATAAACACCCCCCCGGTCACCTAGACCGGGTTGTTTTCAGTCATTCACGGCTGGAACCCCAAACCGCCTAGCCCCCGATTCTCGGGACCGGCACACACCCCGCAGGGGAACCGACAACCTTCCCCGGAACGGGGGATTCCGAAAACCATGCCGACGATCAATCAGCTCGTCCGAAAAGGACGCGTTCGCCAAATCAAAAA
>CAZUPD010000335.1:0-3291 GCA_964621785.1 uncultured Nannocystaceae bacterium | reverse complement strand
TCGTTCCGATGTTCACGTGGGGCTTGTCCCTTACGAACTTTTCCTTCGACATGGCGGATCTCTCTTTTCTCTTGCGTTGACTTGAAACTTTTGGGCGTTGCAGCCGGCGGGTGGGGACCTCGATTGGTCAATAGCCCCTGACCCTTTGAACGAGTTCTTGTTGCAGTGAAGTGGGTACTTCGGCGTACCGGCTGAACTGCATGGTGTAGTTGGCGCGGCCCTGGGTAGCTGAGCGAAGGGCGGTAGCATATCCAACCATTTCTGCCAAGGGCACAGCAGCCGTGATCACTTGGAAGTTTTCCCTCGGATCCATGCCCTCGACACGGCCGCGGCGACCGTTGAGATCGGATACCACTGCGCCGGTGAAGTCTTCGGGAACGACGACTTCAACCTCCATAAATGGTTCTAAAAGCTGAGCTCCGGCCTGCTCGAGGGCTTGCATCATCGCCATCGTGGCGACCGCACGGAAGCTCGAGGTCGAGGAGTCGCCCTCGTCGTGGGCGGCATCTGTGAGCTTGACCCCGACGTCGACGACTGGATAGCCGAGGATCGGCCCCCTTGTCTGGGCGTCGGCGACTCCCTCGGCGACCGCGGCGACAAACTCTTTTGGCAAGATCGGCTTGCCATCTTTGCCCTCGGGCAAGGTGCTTTCAAACTCGGGCCCGGTGCCGCGTTCGCGGGGTACCAACTCGAGTGTGGCCTTTGCGTATTGGCGTTTGCCACCAATCTCGCGGTCATACACAAGTGTTTTGGTCAGCGGTTTGGCGATCGTCTCGCGGAAGGCGACCTGGGGCCGCCCGACATTGGCCGCAACCTTGTACTCGCGTAGGATCCGTTCGACCGTCACTTCGAGGTGCAGCTCACCCATGCCACCGATCAGGGTTTGACCCGAGTCGGGATCGACATGGACGGTGAGCGAGGGATCTTCACGCCGAAGCTTTTCGAGGGCCTCATTGAGGCTCGACTCGTCGGCCGTCCGCTTGGGCTCGATCGCCCGAAAAATCACAGGCTCGGGGATCTCTAAGCCGACCAACGTGACCAGCTCGTTGTCTTTGGGACCGATCAGAGTATCGCCGGTGGTCGTCAGTTTGAGCCCGACCGCGGCGGCGATGTTGCCCGCCCCAACCTCTTCGATCTCGGTCGTCTTGTTGGCGTGAATCTGCAACAGCCGATTGACGCGCTCGCGTTTGCCGAAGCGGACATTGAGGACCGCGCCCTTGGCCTTGAGCGTGCCGGAGTAGACGCGGAAGAACACCAGCGGCCCGCGGTGGGGATCGTGGAGCACCTTGAACGCGAGGGCCAACAGTGGTTCGTCTTCACTCGGTGCACGTGCAACGAGTTTGCCATCTTTGATCCGTTCGGCCTGTACCGGCGGCAAATCGAGGGGCGACGGCAAATAGTCGATCACGGCGTCGAGCAGTGGCTGTACCCCTTTGTTGCGCAACGAGGAGCCACACAGCACGACCACGCCCTTGTTTTGTACGGTCACCCGTCGCATCGCGGCCCGCAGCATGTCTGCCGAGACTTCTTCGCCCTCTAAAAAGGCGGTCTCGATCTCCGGGTCGACCTCGCCGACGGCTTCGACCAGGGCCTCGCGTGCGAGGGCTGCATCTTCGTAGAGCGGATGATCTTCGGCCAGCGGTGCGCGGATGACTTCCTCGCCCTTCTCACCGGCCCAGTGGATCGTCTCTTGTGTCAGCAGATCGATGACACCTTCAAAGTCGCCTTCGAGGCCGATCGGCAGTTGAGCCACCATTGTGTGGGCTTTGAGACGCTCGCCCAACATTCGGACGGTCCGCTCGAGGGTCGCGCCGACCCGGTCCATCTTGTTGACAAAAGCGACCCGCGGCACGTGGTAGCGATTGGCTTGGCGCCACACCGTTTCGGACTGTGGCTCGACCCCGGCGACTGCATCGAACACCGCGATCGCTCCGTCGAGGACACGCAGAGCACGTTCAACTTCGATGGTGAAGTCGACGTGCCCCGGGGTATCGATCAGGTTGATCCGATGCTCGCGCCAAAAGCAGGTGGTCGCCGCAGAGGTGATGGTGATCCCCCGCTCCTGCTCCTGCTCCATGTAATCCATGACGGCCGCGCCGTCGTGCACCTCGCCGATGCGATGGGACACACCGGTGTAATAGAGCACGCGTTCGGTCGTCGTGGTCTTGCCGGCATCGATGTGGGCCATGATGCCGATATCCCGCGTTGCGGCGATATGTGACGAGGATTGCATGGGAGAGAAGCACAACTTGAGGGCCGCTGGACCGGCCATCCAGCTCCAACGGGGAGTGGGTGTGGTCGGTCAGTGGCCCATCGAATCCGGGAACGAGGCACAGTGTGTGCAAAGCCCTCGCGGAACGATCGAATGTCAAGTTTGGGAAGGAGTGTTGGGTGGGAATCTCCCGGTGGGTTACCAGCGGTAGTGGGCGAAAGCCTTGTTGGCCTCGGCCATTTTGTGAATGTCTTCGCGTTTTTTGACGGCGCCGCCGCGGTTGTTGCTCGCGTCGAGCATCTCGGCTGCGAGGCGCTCACGCATGGTTTTTTCGGGGCGCTTGCGGGCGGTACCGATGAGCCAGCGGTAAGCGAGAGCTTGGCTGCGCTCGGGACGAACTTCGACCGGCACCTGGTAGTTGGAACCACCGACGCGGCGCGAGCGAACTTCGAGGCGCGGCTTGACGTTGGCCACGGCCTTCTCGAACACCTTGATCGGGTCGTCCTTGGTGATTTCGGAAATGATGTCGAAGGCACCGAAGACGATCTTTTCGGCGACCGACTTCTTGCCGTCGTTCATGATGCCGCAGATGAACTGGTGGATGCAGCGATTGACGTCCGCCGGATGGTCCGTGTAGCGGATGTTGAGCTGCGGCCGACTTTTGCGATTGGCAGTTTTACGGGACATGGCTAGGTCTCTTGCGCGTTACTTCGGCCGTTTGGTGCCGTACTTCGAACGCCGCTGGCGGCGGTTGGCGACCCCGATGGTGTCGAGCGTGCCGCGGACCACGTGGTAGCGGACACCGGGAAGGTCCTTCACACGACCGCCGCGGATCAGCACCATCGAGTGCTCCTGGAGGTTGTGCCCCTCGCCCGGGATGTAGGTCGTGACCTCCATGCCGTTGGTCAGACGAACACGGGCGACCTTGCGCAGGGCCGAGTTCGGCTTTTTCGGGGTGGAGGTGTAGACACGCACACAGACACCGCGCTTTTGCGGGCAGCCGCGAAGTGCGGGGGCGGTCCCCTTTTTGATTTGGCGAACGCGTCCTTTTCGGACGAGCTGATTGATCGTCGGCATGG
>CAZUPD010000334.1:1428-3329 GCA_964621785.1 uncultured Nannocystaceae bacterium | reverse complement strand
GGGGCATCCCATAAACACTTTGCGAGGTCAAAGCGTGCACGGGCCACTTCTGGTTTTGGCGAATCTTTGTTTTCAACCACCTGAACGAGCGACTTCTCAAAGTGGTTGATTGCGTTTTTGTATTCCCCTAACTTTGAATAAATCTTCCCCGCCCCACGCCTCATGGTAACGATATTTGAAGACTTCGGGTCGAGTGCCTCCTGCATAGCGATTGCACGTTCAGCGCGGTCTTGTGCCTTAGAAAGCTGCCCGAGGTCGAAATAGATCGACGAGAGATTGTGCAGAGAACCAGTTTGTACGTTTTTCGAACGCTCCCCGTAGGCATTGAGCGCACTTTCATAGGCACGCGCCGCCCCCTTCAGATCACCGGCCTGCATACGAAGTTGGCCGACGTTGGCGAACGAGCGCGCGGTCCTCGGGTGGTCGGCTCCGAGTAGCTCGACTCGCAACCCGAGCGCCCGCTCACAATACGCAATGGCGGCTTCATCATCCCCTTGAGCGGCAGCGACAACGCCGAGGCCTTCAAGCGGGGCTGCCCCACCTTGCGGACCAGTATGTTCCTCATAAATCGACAGTGCCGCCTCGAAAGCCTCTCGTGCCTCAGAGTAGCGCTTCGACTCGTAGTAGAATGTACCTCGGTTAATGTAGTGATTGGCAATGGTGATTTGTGGAGCCTTGCCAGATTTCAGCGCACTCGCTGCTTGGGCGAGTAACTTCTCCATGGTTTTATAGTCCCCAGTTGCCCTAGCGAGCGCGGCTTCAGCACCTAGCATAGTCGCGTCGTTTAAGTGTGTATCCCCCGGAGTCAGATTGTTCAGAGACCTCGCTAACTCTACAGACCTCCTCTCGTCCCTCCCGCCACGAATCGGACCATGCATCAAGGTGACCTGCTGCCTTCTCAAAGGTCGTGCCCGCGAAGGACTTTCCGGTCGAATGCAACCCCTGCTCGAGGACTGCACGAGTCTCCTCGTTCCAGTGTTCCTCGATCACCGCGGCCTCATCGCTACAGGCAGCGATGACCTGCTCGCGATCGATGTGTTGCCAACCAAAATAACCAGCCACCGAAAAACCCACCGCCGCGAGACCTCCCAACCAGCGTCGTTTTCGAGTTGGATCAGCAAGTAGGGCCGCGAGCAACCCCTCCATTGTCGGGTAGCGCTCCGCGGGTTCGACTGCCAATCCACGTTCGAGAACGCGTCGAACCCACGCGGGCACCCGACTTCGCGCTGGCGCTGGCTGGCGCGTCCCCTCCGTGACTGCGGTCATCAGTTCGGCGAAGGTCTCCCCCCGAAACGGTCGCTGACCGTAGAAGGCCTCCCACGCCGCCGCACAAAAGGAAAACTGATCTGTGCGCGTGTCCGTCGGGCGTGCCAAAAATTGTTCTGGCGCCATGTAAGCCGGCGTACCCATCATCGCGCCAGTGGATGTGAGCTTGTTGTCGAGAGCTGTCCCCTCACTGTCGACCCGTGCACGTACACGCATTTTTTGGGTCTCGGCCAGCCCTTGATCGTCATCGGAGCCACGCCGCGCAAGACCAAAGTCACCGACACGAGCCCGCCCGTCATCACCCACAAACACATTTCCGGGCTTGAAATCTCGGTGCACAATGCCGGCCCGGTGAGCCGCTGCCAGCCCCCTACCTGCCTGAATAAACATGTCGAGAACCGTACGCCAATCTCGGTGCTCTCGAGAGCGTAGCCATGCACTCAGGTCCTGACCTGTGATAAACTCCATCGCGACGAACAGTTGATCATTGAAATCGCCTACCTCGTAGACCGTGACAACATTCGGATGTGAAAGCCGGGCCATGGCTTGGGCCTCCCGCTCCATTCGTATGCGTCTCTCTGTATCGTCGCGGCGCACGTCGTGGATCAGTTTGATCGCAACTTTGCGATCGAGCT
>CAZUPD010000334.1:0-1418 GCA_964621785.1 uncultured Nannocystaceae bacterium | reverse complement strand
GAGCTCCGCGCGTCGGGCCGTCTCGGGGAGCAGGACCTTCAGCGCGACGCGGCGATCGAGCTTGGGATCGTAGCCCGCCACCACAATCCCCATGCCACCTTCGCCAATCTGTTCGAGGAAGACGTAGCGGCCGATCCGCGGGGGCCCCGAAAGGCCCAAGGTCGGTCTCGGTGCGGTACCGGGTCCGCCGACAGCCGTCGCCGTCGCATCGGTCGGCGAGACCCGACCTATACCCGGGGTCTCCGCACTATTTTGCATCCATCGCTCCATCTCCCATCAAAACACGCGCGCGTACCTCCTCCAAAAATGCCTCTACCTGGTGCGACGGAGGGCCGAGCTCTGTTTCGGCATCGGAAGACGTCCATGAGCTCCGCCATCTCGGGCGTGAGCTGCACATCGGACATACACTGCCCGCGGGATCTGCCTCTCTCCACGAGGTTATCGAAGGCCTGCTCTACGAACTCGACCGGGCTCCTGGACAACTCGATCGTGCACTCGAGCTTATACGTGTCGCACGACCAAGACGTGATGACCTACCCGACTTTGAGCGGTTGCTCCGCGCTTATATTGCCCGCCCGCGGGTACACCTTCCCGAACAACCGCACATCTCCCTCGAAGTTTGCTCAGGTGGGACCACACGGATGTCCAGACGTACACAGGGGTCACAGGTGCCATCCTTCGGGGACACACAAGCGGCGTCGTAGATGTGGTGTTCTCGCCCAATGGCAACTACATTGCGCGTGCTACACTCGAAGGTCACTCCGACGCAGTGAGGGCCGTCGCGTTTTCGCCAAACGGCCAGCACCTAGCAACCGCCAGTGACGATGGGACTGCGCGAATGTGGGACGTTGCGTCCGCGAGTGTTGTCGCCATCCTCAAGGGACACACAAACCGACTCCGAGCCATCTCGTTTTCACCCAATGGCAGAATTCGAACTCAACTCGCCCGTATCCCCTTCTTGTCCGACTTCGGCGGGGGGTTGCGCCAATTGACCAACGGCATCGAGGCACCGCAGAACGCCGTTTCCGAGAGGTGCGAAATCTGCCACGGCCGTGGTCGTTTCCACCCGGCCGGTGTCCAAGGCTACTGGGACGAGGGGGAGCCGTGCTACGCGTGTAACTCGTCGCTGGCGAATTCGCCGAAGGGTTGAGTCCGTTCGGAGTCTGTATCATGAGGGCGGAGCAACGGACTCGAGTTCGACGTACGGCGCGACACAGGGTCCCTGTCCCCGAGTCGCAACGAAGCTGTACTGGGCTGATTCGACATCTGGTGAGCGGTGGGGAACACAGACCCGAGCTCGGGGACGATGTCGAGCACCCGAGCTACGCTGACCACCCGTCGATCCGTACTCGCACACGGGGCAGAGAAGCGAGAATACGCGAGCCTTCCGAGTAAAGTCGGCGGAAGAGTTGAGTGCT
>CAZUPD010000333.1:0-3384 GCA_964621785.1 uncultured Nannocystaceae bacterium | reverse complement strand
GTCTGACCCGCGAGCGCGCCGGCTTTGAGGTCCGCGACGTCCACACCACCCACTATGGCCGGATCTGTCCAATCGAGACGCCGGAAGGTCCGAACATCGGTCTCATCGCGTCGCTTTCGACCTACGCACGGATCAACGAGTTCGGGTTCATCGAGACCCCGTACCGTTCGGTCGACGGCGGGATCGCATCGACCGAGGTCGCGTTCTACAGCGCGTTGCAGGAGCAGGGGCACTACATCGCCCAGGCCAACGCGATGCTCGACGAGAACGGGCGCCTGATCCAGGACATGGTCCACTGCCGGCACAACGAAGAGTTCGTCGGCGTCACCCCGCAAGAGGTCACGCTGATGGATGTGTCGCCCAACCAGATCGTGTCGGTGGCCGCCTCGCTGATCCCGTTCCTCGAGCACGACGATGCCAACCGTGCGTTGATGGGGTCGAACATGCAGCGGCAGGCAGTGCCGTGCTTGCGGACGGCTGCGCCGCTCATCGGGACGGGCATGGAGTCCCACGTCGCCCGCGATTCGGGTTCGACGGTGGTCGCCAGCCGCGACGGCATCATCGAACAGGTCGACGGCTCGCGCATCGTCGTCAAGCCGATCACCCGCGGCGAGGATGCCCGTGGGATCCTGGGTGCCAAGCCCGATATCTACAACCTGACCAAGTTCCAGCGCTCCAACCAAAATACTGCGCTCAACCAAAAACCGATCGTCCGCGTGGGCGACCGGGTCAAAAAGGGCGACGTGATCGCCGACGGTGCGGCGACCGAGCGCGGCGAGCTAGCCCTCGGACAAAACGTGGTCGTGGCCTTCATGCCGTGGCAGGGCTACAACTTCGAGGACTCGATTCTGGTGTCCGAGCGGATCGTCCGCGAAGATGTCTATACATCGATTCACATCGAAGAGTTCGAGTGCATCGCCCGCGACACCAAGCTGGGCAAAGAAGAGATCACCTGCGACATTCCGAATGTCGGTGAAGAAGCCCTGGCCAACTTGGACGAGGCCGGTGTGGTCCGGATCGGTGCCGAGGTGAAGGCCGGCGATATTCTGGTCGGCAAGATCACCCCGAAGGGTGAGACCCAACTCAGCCCCGAGGAAAAACTGTTGCGGGCGATCTTCGGCGAGAAGGCCGGAGATGTGCGCGACACCTCGCTGCGACTTCCGCCGGGTGTCAGCGGGATCGTCATCGACGCCCGCGTGTTCGCCCGCAAAGGTGTCGACAAGGACAGCCGCGCCCAGCAGATCGAAGACGCCGAGCGCGAGAAGCTGATCCAAGACCGCCACGACAACGTCAACATCGTGTCCGACGGCTACCAGAGCCGGATGAAGGACGTGATGATGGGCAAGACCACGGCGGCCAAGTTGGTCGACGACGACAGCAACGTGTTGCTCGAGTCCGGGGTCACGATCACCGCCGAGACGCTCAACAACGTCCCGCGCAAGTACTGGTCGCAGATGTCCCTCACGACAGCTGAAGACACGGAATTGGTCGAGGCCTTGGGCCGCCGGCTCGAGAAGGACCTCGACGAGATCGAGACCATCTACCGCGAGAAGATCGCCAAGCTGACCAAGAGCGATGAGCTCCCGCCGGGCGTCATCAAGATGGTCAAGGTCTACGTGGCGATCAAACGCAAGATGCAGGTCGGCGACAAGATGGCCGGCCGCCACGGCAACAAGGGCGTAATCTCGCGAATCCTGCCGACCGAGGACCTCCCGTACCTCGAAGACGGGACCACGGTCGACTTGGTGCTCAACCCGCTAGGTGTGCCCTCGCGTATGAACGTCGGTCAGATCCTAGAGGTCCACCTCGGGTGGGCCGCCCACGAGTTGGGCAAGCAGATCGACCGGTATATGCAAACAGCGTACTCGCCCGAGGTACTCCGCGGACAGCTCAAAAAGATCTACGAGGTCCGCCAGGCGCAGAAGTTTGTCGACTCGCTGTCCGACGAAGATGTCATCCGGTTCGCCGACAAGTTGCGCCGCGGGGTCCACATGTCGACGCCAGTGTTCGACGGGGCGTTGGAGACCGAGGTCAAGCACACCCTGCGCAAGGGCGGGTTGCCCGACAACGGCCAGGCGATCCTGCTCGACGGGCGTACCGGCGAGGCGTTCGAGGAGAATGTCACCGTCGGCATCATGTACATGCTCAAGCTGCACCACTTGGTGGACGACAAGATCCACGCCCGCAGCATCGGGCCCTACTCGCTGGTCACCCAGCAACCGTTGGGCGGCAAGGCCCAGTTCGGCGGCCAGCGCCTCGGTGAGATGGAAGTCTGGGCCCTCGAAGCCTACGGGGCAGCCTTCGCCCTGCAGGAACTTTTGACCGTCAAGTCCGACGACGTCGTCGGACGCATGCGGATGTACGAATCGATCGTCAAGGGCCAACCGGTCATGCAGGCCGGCGTCCCCGAATCCTTCAACGTGTTGCTCAAGGAGTTGCAGGCGCTTTGCCTCAACGTCGAGCTCGTGGACACCAACCAAGATCCAACCTACAGCGGCTCCCGCGACCACATGTCGGCAGCCGAATAAGGGACCGAACAGCCGGAGAAAATCGTCATGCGAGACATTTTTAGTTTCTTCGAAAAGCCCAAAGAGTCGACGTACTTCAATGCACTTCGGATCGGGCTCGCGTCCCCCAAGGTGATCCGCGACCGTTCGTACGGCGAGGTCAAAAACCCCGAAACGATCAACTACCGCACCTTCAAGCCGGAAAAAGACGGCCTGTTCTGCGCCAAGATTTTCGGACCGATCAAGGACTACGAGTGCCTGTGCGGCAAGTACAAACGGATGAAACACCGCGGCGTCGTGTGTGAAAAGTGCGGCGTCGAGGTCATCCACTCCAAGGTCCGGCGCGAACGGGCAGGGCACATCGACCTGGCCACGCCGGTCGCCCACATCTGGTTTCTCAAGAGCCTGCCGTCGCGGATCGGCAACATCCTCGACATCCCGCTGACCAAGTTAGAGAAGGTCCTCTACTGCGAGAGCTACATCGTTATCGACCCCAAGGAGTCGGGGCTCGAGGAGCGCGAGTTGCTGAGCGAGGAGCGGTACGACCAACTCATCGACGAGCTCGGTCCCAATACGTTTGTCGCCGGCATGGGTGCTGAGTCGATCAAAGAACTGTTGGCCAAGATCGATCCGATCGTCGAGGCACGGTCACTGCGGACAGAGATTGCAACTGCAACGAGCGAGGCCAAACGCAAGAAGGCGGCCAAGCGCCTGCGCGTGGTCGAGGCCTTCCGCAACAGCGGGAACAAGCCCGAGTGGATGATGCTCGAGGTCATTCCGGTGCTGCCCCCGGATCTCCGCCCACTCGTTCCGCTCGACGGCGGCCGGTTTGCCAGCTCCGACCTCAACGATCTGTACCGCCGGGTCATCAACCGCA
>CAZUPD010000332.1:0-3389 GCA_964621785.1 uncultured Nannocystaceae bacterium | reverse complement strand
GCGGTCGTTCTTACACGCGGCGAAGTATGGCGAGCTTCGTCGGCGGGTATTGCAAGCGGCTCACCTCGTCGCCGCGTTCCGGATGCCACAACGGGTGTTTGATGGGGCCGCCATGCAGGTCGATATTGTCGTGATGCGGGCCCGACAGTTGCAGCTGCCCGCGGTGCTACCCGAGGATCAATACATCATCGAACCAGATGGCTACTTTCAAAAGCACCCAAATCATGCACTTACACTGAAAGCGGGGCAGCTCGACATCCCGCTTGCGGCTAGCTGTTGTGCTGCCTGCAAGAAGTCACCGCCCGAACCGAAGCTGCCGACCGTCAAGCCCATCAAACCGGCGCCTGGTTGCTGCCTGGTTGCCGCCGCGTGTCACCTGGGGATGCGGCTGCAAACCCTCCGCCAAACAGTCGCCGCGCATCAACCCGAGGCCCGCGCGTTGTGGGCCGAGCTTCGCCGCGATGTTGCCGATTTTCAGCAGCACCAACCCAACCCGTGGACCTGGGCCGGCCTCACGCGAGCGGCCAAACGCAGCACCGGCGCGCAGGCGTATTTACAGGCGTTTACGCAGGTGGGAAGCTATGCCGAATGGTTCGAGCGTGCACCCGCGGCCCAGCCATACCGCGGGCGAGCCCAGGCGATTGTTGACCAGGCGGCGTGGTTGTATGAGCAAGCATATGCACCCGTTCATGTCGACGAATTGCTAGAGCTTCATCAAAGTGTTGGCGGGCAGCTGTCGCGGGAGCAAGCGACCTCGCAGTTGTTCGCCAGCGGTTGGGTGCGCACGTCGACCAACACCGTCGAGCCCGAGGAGGCCTACTACCGCGGGGACCTGTGGAAAAAACGCGCCAATCTGCATGGGGCGTTGATCGTTGAGCAGGTGCAGAAGCAGGCGCGCAAGCTCGATGAGTTGATCGCTGCGGTACCGATCGAGGATGTCGACCTGTCGCCCCGGGCAGGTTGGCTACCCGTTGCCGCAATCTCGCATTGGGCGGGCACCTATTTCGGTCGGCGAGTGACGCTGCAAAAAACCGACGGGGTGCTACTCGCCCGCGGATTGCAATACGACGAGCTCGACAACGCCGAAGAACTCCACCGCCTGCTGCGATGGCTCAACCACGACCCCAAAGGCCGAGCCAGCGCTGAGGATATCCAGCGTTGGTGTCAGCACTTCCAAACCTGGGCCACTTCGCAGAAGCAGCGACGCCACCAACTCGCCGAGGCCTACAACCGGGCCATCCGTGGATATCGCTGCACCGAGGCGCCAGGCCGCTACAACTATGCGCCGCGGTGGAATCGAGAGGTCGCGTTGCACAGTTTTCAGGAGCCTGTCGTGCGCGGCGTGGTCGAGCAGATGCAGGGCCTTGTTGCCCTCGACACGGGCCTTGGGAAAACCTACGTGGCCCTGGCAGCACTGGCGACCGCGAGAAACCGCGGCCTGGCCCGTCGCCCGGTTGTTGTGGTCCCCAAATCGTTGGTGTGGAAGTGGTTTGATGCATTTGCAACGGTCCTGCCCGACTACCGGGTTGCTGTTTTGGGTTCGCATCGCGTTGAGCTCCGTGGGGCCGACCTCGAACGCCTCCAGGCCGAGCATCGGGCAGGCACCATCACCGACCTCGAGTACGAAAACCGCCGCGTGCGGTCGATGGTCGACAGCCCCGTGTCCCGCATCGCCAAATGGAAAGCGTTCGCGGCAGGGGGCTACGACGCGGTGTTGATGACAACTTCGGTGATGGAACATTGCGCCGTCGGCCCGGAAACCCTCGCGGCCTACAACAAGTCGCCGGCGATCAGCCGGTTGCAAGCGATGGGCCGTGGTTTTGAGGAAGTGGCCGGCGACACCACGATGATGTGGGACCAGGTCGTTGACTTTCTCGTCGTCGATGAGGCGGCCGACTACCGCAACCTATTTATGCCCCATCGGCCACCCAAGTATTTAGGTGCGGGTACAAGTTCGCGACGAGCACGGGCGCTACACCTGCGGGCATTTGCCACCCGGCGAAAAGCCGAGCGCGGGGGCGTGGTGTTGTTGACGGCAACACCCGGCAAAAACAGCCCGGTCGATGTCTTCAACCTGCTGCACATCATGAACCCACAGGTGTGGGAACAAGCCGGGATTCCGCACCACGAGGCGTTCATCGACCGCTACATGCGGGTCGAGACGGTGCCCACGCTGACGACCGCACTCGTCATTGTCGAGAAGCCCGCGGTGGTCGGGTTTCGCAACATGGCCGAGCTGCGGGGCCTGTTGTGTCGCCACATGTATCACCGGACAGCCGAAGAAGTCGGCGGCGAGTTGCAGCTCCCAAGCCCGCGCAAGCATTTGGTCGAGGTCGAGCTCGATGCCCGCCAGCGGGAGAAATACGCCCACTACCGGCGCAACGCAAAGGACAGTTTGGGCACCCAGGTCAAGCTTTCGCTCGTGGCCGTGCACAGTGAACTCGATGTGCATACATGGGAAACCGCCAACGGAGTCGACCCGATGTCGCCCAAGTTTGCGGCCATCGCCGAGCGGATCGCCAGCAACATCGACTGTGGCCACATCGTGTTTCTCGAGAACCTGGCCGCGCACAAGTGGCTGCGGCAGGTGTTGGTGAATACCGGTATTCCCCGCGAGCGGATCGCCATGATGAACGGTCGGACCGCGCACAAGTCGAGCGCGCGACTCAAGATCGCCGAGGCGTTCAACCGGGGGACGGTCGCGGTGGTGATTGCCAACCGGGTCGCCTACGAAGGTCTCGACCTGCAGATCCGAACCTGCGCCGTGCACCATGGCGACCTGCCGTGGTTGCCCGAGGACCTGCGCCAACGCAACGGCCGAGCATGGCGATACGGCAACCGTCGCAACGTGCTCGAAATCTACTACTACCTGGCAAAGGACTCGCTCGACGGCTACCGGCTCGCACAGATCGACGGCAAAGAAAACTCCTGGTTGCGAGAACTCATCGCCGGCAAGGACATCATTCGCAACCCCGCCGCGGCCCTGTTTCTGGACTCGGGCGAACTCATCCGCGCTCTCGCGGCCGACACCCAAGATGCAGATACACAAAGTCTGCTCGAAGATGCCGACCGGTCCGCAGAGGCGCGACAGCGGCAGCGAGCACGCCAGGCCGCAAACCGACTTGTGTACCGTGCCGCGGCCCGTTTCCGAGATGCTCGCGAGGGAACCGGCGACCCGTTGCTCGACCGTCGAAGGCGGCGAGAAGCCGAACAACTGCTAGGCCAACTCAACCAGGTCGACCGAAATATCTGGCCATGGGCGAGGTGGCTAGCAGCGATTGAACACGTGATGCCATTGGTCCCCGAGGATGGCTCGATGCCCGTTTACGAGGGGCTACGCATCACAAGAATGGTGCAGGGGCAACGACAAGCCATTGAGTTTGGGCGGT
>CAZUPD010000331.1:0-3430 GCA_964621785.1 uncultured Nannocystaceae bacterium | reverse complement strand
GCTCGTCCTGCAAGCCCCTCACCCACCCCGAGCCGCGGCGCAGATCCGGGAACCCGTCGTCCGGGCCGAGACAGTGCAGGTGACGCAGGAAACTCCGGTAGTCGTCGGGAAACGGTGCACCCCAGACGTCCTCAGCGCAATCCAGCTCTTCGTTGGACAGCCCGTTCCACGCGAGTCCACCCCACCGCTGCCCCGCGTCGCGGGGATGCGAAAGCGCCAGCTCGGTACGCTCCCGAAGCCAGGACATGAACGGCTCGCCCATCCCAGCGGGTGGATCCGGCCCGCGTGCGTAGCCATCCGCGAGCGCTCGGTGACCGGACGTGGCCGAGCGTCGAGCACTGGTTCCACGCCCAGAAGTTCGAGGGGACATGATGCCATACGCGCTTGAAGGGTTTCAATGGCAAGTGAGGTCGAGCTAGGAGAAGGCGACGATCCTTTCACGCGCCCGAGACCAAAACCGAGCCGCCACAACCTCAACTGAGCACAGTCCGACGGACCGGCCTGCGCACGTTCGTGTGTGTAGCGCTCGACCAGCACAAAACATGCACCTACATATTCACAACAATATGTAGCGATCGGCTATCTTACCCCCGCCGACAAGCTCGTCGGTCGCGAACACGAAAACTCAACACTTCATGCACTTGCATGAGTCTTAACCAACCTGACTAGTTTGTCGGGTTCACGCTGAGCCAAGACACGGGAACGATACAAGCGGATCACGAAGAGTGGATCGATCCGCGGGGGGGGCTGAATCGTGTGTGCTGACGCCAGATGGCCGCTTCATTCTCTCGATTTCACTTGGTGGGAATGTCCACCGCCGGGCCTTTTCGGAGAACGGGTCCTTTGCGAACCTCAGCCGAGGGCACTCGGGGGAGGTTCTCGCCTGCGCGGTAATGCCGGATGGTCGCTTCGTCACCGCCTCGTCCGATCGCACCCTGCGGGTCTGGCCACTAGATGGAGGCGAGTCCACCGTCCTCGAGATTCAGACTCAGAAACCGAAACTGCGAATCAGGCCGGAGCTGGGGCCAGACTTGGGAGCGGCCGATTTTGGCGCGTCGCGGCCACGACCTCCTCGGCGGCCTTGTCTCTTGCAAGTTTCGACGACCGTCAGGATTCGTTCGACGAATCGGCTTCCGGTGGGGCTATTGGTGCCGAACGAACTTCGTCGCCAGACGACCGCGTGGCGGATGTCTCGCTCGGCTCGGTTGTTTGACTTCTCGTCGATTTCACCCGACTTGCGGAGTTTTTCGGCTTTGAACAATCGCTTCTCGAATGCCCGCATCCTCTTGCCAAACGTCGCTGCTTGGCCTCGCTCGATCTTCGACTGGAAATTGCGGCTCAGGTGGAACCAGCAGGCCTGTCGATGATTCGGGTCAAGCACGAGATAGGCCTTGGCTCGGTCGTTGCTGGCAATCCCGTCGAAGTTGTCGCCGAGAATCTCGGTGACCACTTCGCAGCTGCGATTAGCTGCGATCTTGAAGTAGGCCTCGTCGGAAGTCTCTCCCGTCGGATCGCCACGTCGAGGTCCAGGAGGATCTCAGCGCGGCGGGCGAGAAATTGCTCGTCCACGAAGGTGCTCGGGAGCGGGTGGATCCGGGCCAAGGAGCTCGCCGCGCTCACGTCACGCGCCGTGGTCACGGCCCCGGCAAGTCGGTGTTGGAGTGGATCGCCGCCTGGAGCAGGGTCGCGCTCGCGGGGCTCGGCGTGACGTTGGCGACGACGAAGCGCTCGAACACGAGGGTAGCGGCGGCGCCGACGAGCTCGATCTGTAGGTGAGCGTTGGGGAAAAGGCGCGCGGCCTCGTGATGAGCGCGATGATCGATGACCTCGATGAACCTCGCCAGGCTCGACCTGGGCGGGCAAGCCCCGCAGCCCGCTCGCGTCGACGAGCACGACCCCCGCCCACTCACTGGGTGCGTGTCCAGGCGGCGAACCGACCTGTCCGAGCACGAAGCGAGCCTCCGCGTCTGGCTGCCCGGGAAGGAGTGGGACCGCCGATGTCGCCTGAGAGCACAGGAGCTCGGCGTAGGCGATCGCGCAGGCAACCCCGTCGAGGTCGGGGTGCTCCCGCGGCGTCACGAGCAGGGGCGACGGCATGGCCAGCCTCGCATGAATCCACGCGTGACGTAGGTGTCCTTCTCGATCGGCTTCTCTTCGGCCTTGATGCTCGACATCCCGGTCAGGATCGAAGAACTCGACGCTCATGTCGAGCATGAATGGGGTAGAGTCGTGGCCATGCGACCCGTTGTGTTCGGTCGAACGGGCTGGCTCGAGCACTACGACTCCAAGAAGTTCGACGAGGGCGCGCCGCAGTATGGCGGCTCCTTCAACGACGACAACAAGGGGTCGGAGCTCGACAATTTCAGGCCCATCCGAGGCTACGTCTACGGCTACATCCAAACACCTGGAGCCTGGAACGGCATCAACCCAGATCGAGTAGAGCGCATGCATGGCGCCTTGGTTGTGCTGTGTGCCAAACACCCTGACCTGCAGCGACAGGTCGTCGTTGGCTGGTACGAAGACGCCACCCTCTACCCAACCAGCCGCGAGATTCGCTCGCGCTACGGCCTCTACAATTTCCGGGCCCGGGCACAGGACGCCGTGCTGCTTCCAGTCAGCGAACGGACCTGGTCGATCCCCAAGCAGAAGGGGGCGCTGGGCCAGGCGAACATTTTCTACATTCTGACCGCCGACGGACAGCGACGACGAGAAACCTGGATCGATCAGATCCTCGGGCGCATCGATGAGCATGGCGACGGCGATGAACTGGAGGCCGAGTTCGCTACTGCGGTGGCGTCAGTCGGCCAGGGGATCGGGCTGTCCAAAGCCGAGCGTAACCAAATTGAGGAGTGGGCCATGGTGGCCGCGGAGCGGCACTACCGTGGCAAGCGCTACAAGACCGAACGCCGCGGGCAACCCTTTGACTTGCTGTGCCGACGGGGCAGGAAAGAGCTCCGCGTCGAGGTCAAGGGGACAACAGGGTCTGGAGCATCGGTGATCGTCACCAACGGAGAGGTCGAGTCTGCACGCACCCACGCGACCGATCTGTTCGTGCTCTCGGAGATCGAGCTGACCGCGGAGGGAGCCAAGGGCGGCCGCAAGACCGTGATCTCGCCCTGGTCGCCGGACGATAGCCAGCTGAGGCCCAAGGTTCTCCAGTACAAATTACCAACGTGATCGACGCACCGCGTCGATTACTCATGGCGTAGCACGTCGCATTTGGGCCGGCAGTACCGACCGATCCGGGTGTATGGTTGCGAGCGCTGCGAGCGCCCAACTCATGCCGACCTCCGCCGAGATCCGCCGCTGCCTCATCGATGATAATGGCGAAGACAGCACTCGGGTCAGCGTTCCTTTTGCAACGAGCCTTGAGACAAACGTTACCCACCTGAAAATGGTGATCAAGAAACTCGTCGAGGACGGTTTCGCT
>CAZUPD010000330.1:0-3431 GCA_964621785.1 uncultured Nannocystaceae bacterium | reverse complement strand
GACGTGAGTCACCACCGTCGCGTTCGCGGGCATGGAGCTGAAGGCTGGCCCAGTCGAATCCGGTCGCTGTGAGGGAGAGGCTTCGTCGCGCGCGCAGCAGCGCGGTTTCCACTGAGGACGGGGTGGAGAGCAGCTCATCGTAGAACTCGCTCGTCAAAGTGACGGAGCCGTTGGCCGTGAGCGGGAAGCGGGAGGCGAGGACGGCCTCGATGCCAACCCGATGCAGGGCCTGCGCCACACTCCCGAGGTGGTTGCCGGGCTCGCCGACGTTGCCTCCGTCGCAGGCGACAAGCACGACCAGGTGCAGGTGCTTCGCGTGTGGGGCGAGCACCCTCCGCCACAGACCCGCAGTTACGATGGCGGGCGTACCGTCGCCGTCGAGCACGAGGCCGTAGGTTGAGTCCCGGCGTCCGCCGTGACACAGGATGTGAAGCACGGCGTAGGGCTTATCGCTACTGGCACCCTCGTCGAGCTGCTTGGCCACCGCATCGAGCGAGGCGTGGGGGAGGATGTCCAGCGCGTCCGCGCCGAACGGGTGGCCGCTCGCACAGGCCGCGCGGATGGCTTCCTCCTGCTCTCCCACCGGAACGGCCCCACCGGCGGCCGACCAGGCGAGCAAGACCCGCCCGCCTTCGGGTCGAGGCGATGGTTGCTCCGCAGCGGTTTTGGTCTCTGGCCACTCGTAGCGGATGAGCACGTGCTCGAGGCCACCGAGGTGTTGCCCGGTGTCTGGAATCGTCAAGAGTTCCCAGGGCAGGGCGTAGAGTTCGGCCGCATTCGAGCGGACGGTCACCTCGACCCTGTCCGTCGAAAGCGCGATGGCACGGGCCTGGGCGCTCCAGTCGGTCTGCTTCAGGAAGCCGGCGAGGCGCTCGCCAACACGCTGGACGACAGCAGGTGGACAACCGGGTTGGCGCAGGCTGTCTAGGTCGGCGAGGAGGGCGTCGTCCCAGTCGACTTCAACGACGGCTGCTCCGCCGCCGGGGGTTCTCAGGGTGTAGCGCTGTGGCTCAAAGAGGAACGCTTGGGGGTCGTCCGCGCTTTGCGAGCGAGTGAACTCGAGAGCAAATGTACTCATTCGATAGGCTCCATTCTTATGACTTTCGCGGATCACCCTGACGCCGCCGCCGTCGACGAGGTTTGAACTGTAAGCGTGCGGCAGGATCGCCCAGTAGCGTGTATCCGAGGAGGTCTTGGCGTGTCATCCACAGGTGACTGAGTCGCGCCTTGTCGACATGAGCCGGGCCGCCCTTGACTTGGGCTGTCGCGGCCTGGTCGTAACGGTGGGTGAGCTCAGTGTTCTTGGCCACGTAGGCGCGGGTCAACTCGTTGATGACAACACCAAAGCGGTCACCGTTCATCGCCAACTTGAGGAGGTTGTAAAACTTGTCAGCCCGGCGCGTACACAATCCTGAGTCGAGTTCCAGAAAACTGTATGTCCACGCGAGATCGAGATGACCAATGATACCCAACGGACCGTCGGGATTGGCGAGCGCGGCCTGGGGCAATGCAGCAATAAATGGGCGCTCGTTGCCGCCAGGTAGACTCCTGAGGACCGACTCCGGGTGGCCGTGAAACAGGCCTTGACGCTTCAGCGATGCGAGCCAATGGTGGAACTTGCTCTGACTCGGTGTACCTGCACCAAAACAGGCGAACATAAACCAAAGGCAACCAGGCATAAATGTCTTGCCGAGGATGTCGTTGGCGTACAACTTGCCCTCGCGACCAAAACTCAAAGCCCCTTGGTGGGCCCGTTGGTCGACGGCTGACTGCCAGCCGCGTCGCGGAGCGCCCGCACCATGGCTCATGGTCAAGACAGCAGCGTTGTGGGAGGATTCAGCAATTTCGAGGAACTCGTCTGGGCACGGGTGTTCGGTATCCCCGAGTGCGAGAACCTCATCAGCGGCAAACCGGCCATTTGCTACGCCCGCATGGGCCTGACGCGCAACCGGTTCCATCATATGTTCAAACCCGAGATTGGTCGCAGCAGTATGATCGTGTACGGTGTAAAAGACGGTCTTTCGGTGAGCGAGTCGCTCCGCTCGCTCGGCCCGAATCAGTTTTTCGACGTAGGCCTCGTAACCATCGGAATCGGTAAATGCGAGTCGTCCGCAAAACGTATCGTGACGGATCGCTTGCTCGAGTGAGAGCGGTACCTGATGGAGGTCACCGAGCAATAGGACGTAGCGGGGCACATCCTCAATATCCTCCCCGTATAGTACATTTGCACGCCATTTGGTCGCCTCGTCAAGGCTCATGTTCGGGGGGACGCGAAAGACCGGGGGAGGGGTATCAATCTCTTCGTGGCGTGCATCGATCAATTGCTTGATTCGCGCCAAGAGGGCATTTCCTTCGGCCCCGGCAGGGGCGACAACACCCCATAGCTGAGCATAGAGATCGTTCGGGGACTCGCCAAAGTCCGCAAACGAACTCTCGAGATTGGTGTCAGTATATTGCGCACTCGCAGCATCACTCGGCAAACCATCGGCCAGCGTCGGTGATGGATCGTCGTCGGGAACGAGCAACAGGTTGAGGTCGTGATCGGAGTCGTGGAGCATGGGTCGTTTCGTGCAGTTAGGGACCGATCACAGCGGGGTGAAAGAATGGCTCGTTGTGGAGAAGGCTTGTCGTTTCGTCGAAATTGAAACCACGGCTGACGTACTTGGTGTCGACTGGCGAACCTCTCAATCCTCCTCGACCATTTCTTGATTTCTCAATAGCCGTTTCAGGCTACCTCACCCTCCGAAGTTGGTCAAAGACATGTAGGATGTCGCAGATTTCCCGCGACTCGTGCGGGAGCTGTCGCTCCTTCGATATCGAGCCGGGGGCGATGAGCGAGGCACGGGTGCTCGGTCGGCTCGATGCGAATGACGAGTGCCGGCTTGTCGAGGCGAGTCGCACAGATGGAGTTTGGCGGACGCGTGAAATGTGAAGGACGTGCGACGCCTCGGGGCGAAGGAATGCGGCCATGTGTGCCGAGGTTTGAGCCGCGACCTCGCAAGGCGGCGATCCAATTCGAGACTCCAGTGTGTATCGAGAAGAGCGCATTGCGGCTCTGCGGAGAGGTGAAGGTCAAGGCCGAGTTGCGGCCGGTTAGGTCGAAGCGACTGGCGTACACGACACCAACGCAACGGCACAATTCGGCTCACAGGGGAGCCGCGTTCGTTCACTGTATCCATCGCGCTCAATACGCGCACATCGGAAGGTCCGCGAGCTTCGGACTCGGGAGTTCGCGTAGACTTCGCCGAGTAGGGGCGGCCAGTACGTGGGAATGGCTTCCCACTGGCGCGCCGGTTCTGGGACTCATCGCTCATTAGGCGGCATGTTCGGAAGCCGAACCCGAGTAATCACAAGCCGATTCGCGCCCTCACGCGCAGCATCCTCGCTCCCGTGAACATACTGCATCGTCGACTTGAGCGACGAGTGCCCAA
>CAZUPD010000329.1:0-3444 GCA_964621785.1 uncultured Nannocystaceae bacterium | reverse complement strand
AACAGAGTCGATCCCTATCATATTTATGACTTCATTGAATGATCGGCGCGACCGACTACAAGCATTTGAGCTCGGTGCTGTCGATTACCTCGCAAAGCCTGTGCAGCCCGAAGAGCTGCGGGCGCGGGTCAAGACGCACGTCCGCCTGCGGACACTGACGAAGTCGCTGCAAATCAAGAACGCCGAACTCGAGCGCGCGCAGCAGGAGGCATCCTCATCGCTCGAGGAGCTCAAACGTTTGACCTCCGAGCTCGAGCGGACAAATGCTGGGCTCGACCGCGAGGTCGCGCGACGGACTCGAGAGCTGAGCGCGGCCAAAGAAGCTCTCGAAGGTGAGCTCGCTATGCGGCGACAACACGACGCCGAACGACGCGCACTGCAGGAGCAGATCATCGAACTCTCATCGCCGGTTATCCCCATTCACGACGATGTCCTCGTCATGCCGCTCTCCGGTATCATCGATCAGGAGCGTGCGCTTCGTTTGGTCGAGGCGGCGCTCGAGCAGGTGACGCAACGCGGTGCGGATGTCATGATTATCGATATCACCGGGGTTCCGTTCGTCGACACCGAGGTTGCTGTTGCAATTGTCAATACTTCCCGTGCGCTTCGGCTGCTTGGGACCGACACGGTCCTCACGGGAATCCGACCAGACGTCGCGCGCACGCTGCTGTCACTCGAGGTCAGCCTCGACAACGTCGAGACTCGTCTCACCCTCCAAGCGGGGGTGAAGTACGCCATGACTCGCCTAAACGCCCAAAGGCATTGATGCGAGTTGCAGCCCCGCGAACACTCGGCTTATTCCGGTGCGGACAGGTATGTACACAGAGCCTCGACCTCAAACTCCTGCGCCAGTTGACGAGCCTGGCGCAGCCAGGGGACGAGGCTGCTGTCCTGGATTTCCAATTCGTCGACTAGCGCGACAACGTCTTGCAGCCGCCCCTCCAGCGCCAGCGCCAGCAATGCTTGGACTTGGTCGGCGGCGGGCGGCACGATCTCCTCGCTCTCATCAATCGGTTGCGATACGCCGGTGATTGTGCGCGTCCACTCGACGCCGAGGTGCGTCCCCAGCTTTTTCAGCAGGACTCCCAGGTCGATCGGCTTACTCAGAAAATCGCTAAACCCGGCCTGTTCGGACTCTTGGCGGATTTTCTGAGAGAGGCTCGCAGAACAGGCGATGATCGGCGTGTGGGCAAACGGCGTCATGGCCCGCAGACGGCGAGTCGCCTCGAAGCCGTCGATTCCGGACATCGCAATATCCATCAAGATCGCCGCCGGAGCCTCGCTAGGCGCGACCTCGAGTGCGGCCTCGCCACTCGCGGCTTCGACGACCTCAAAGCCCACCGACGAAAGCAACGACCGCGCGAGTTCCCGATTCATTGTGTTGTCGTCGACGACGAGGACTTTCCGACGTTCGCCGGTATAACCATCGATCGATGCGGCGTCGAAGACATCGCGGTCGACCTGCGTTGACGCAATCGCCAACTCGACTTGAACCGAAAACGTGCTCCCTTTCCCCAACTCGCTGTCAACCGCGATTGTGCCACCCATCTGCTCGACAATACTCTTGGTAATCGCAAGCCCGAGACCTGTCCCTTCGTGCTTCTTGTCCTGATCGCCGACCTGGGCAAACGGGTCGAAGATATGCTCCAAATGCTCCGGGGCGATGCCTGGGCCTGTATCCTCGACATAAAAGCTGACCCGCCGAGCGCCCCCAGTTTCGGGCCCGAACTCCGTGCGCAGCTCGACGCTCCCGTTTTCGGTGAACTTGATTGCGTTGCCGAGCAAGTTCAACAGGATCTGCGTCAGGCGCTTTTCGTCGCCGCGTACGAGCTGTGGCATCACGCCGATCGTCTGCTGGGTAAACTCGACCCCATTTTGGTCTGCCCGCACGCGAGCGATGTTCGACACTGTCCGCAAAAATGCGGCAAAGTGGAAGTCCCGCGGGCTCAAGTCCATCTTGCCAGCTTCGATCTTCGCCAGATCCAAGACGTCGTTGATGAGCATGAGCAGGTGCTCGCCGGACTTTTTAATGACCTGGATACTCGTGCGATCTGAAGATGCCAACAGCTGCGATCGCTCGAGCACCTGAGCATAGCCGAGGATGCCGTTTAGCGGCGTACGCAGCTCATGGCTCATGCTCGACAAAAAGTCGCTTTTGGCTCGGTTCGCTCGATCGGCGGCCTCCTTGGCGACCGCCAGCTCGGCTGTGCGTTCCTCGACCTTGCGTTCGAGTACTCGCTGCTGATCGAGGATCAACTTGCGTTTCTCGTTTTCGACCTCCTCGCGCCGTCGCAGGCTCTCCTGCAGAGTCGTGATCATGCCGTTGTAACTGGTGACGAGCTGCTGCATCACACCGTCCGAAACCTCGTCGATACGCACCGAGAGGTCGCCCGCACCGGCTTGGTCGAAGGCACGTTGGAAAGCAGCTTGGATTGCCTCGATCATGTCGACTTTGGGGAAGCTCGCGTAGATGATCCAATCGATCCCCGGCAACGCGCGAAACACAATCACGAGACGCTCCCCATTCGCGTCCCGGATTTCGATGTCCCCCTGTCCCTGTGCGGCCAGAGCCGGGACGTCGAGCGAAACAAAGTCACCTCCCAGAGACGAGAGCATGACATTGTGCTGTGCACCTTTTTCTGCCTCGGCGGTGACGTCGAGTGATGGGTGGGCGATCAAGCGCCCGCTAAAGTCGGTGACGAAATTGCTCTGGCGTTTACCGATGTTCCCGATCGGCTGAAGCGCGAGATCGGCGTGTAGCTTTTCTAGTTGGACGTCGATGGTCCACACACCGAGCAGGCGATCGCCGTCGTAGATCGGCTTGGAGACACACGAAACCAGGCCTTGGTCGCCGTAGTCGACGGTCGGGAGCGACCAGCGGATGATGCGATCAGGGTTGTTTTCGGGACATACAATGGTAAAGGAGTGATACTCGTGCCAATTAAATCCGGCCGGCACCATGTTCTCGGGAGCGATCGCGGGGACCCCAAACGCCACCAGATTTGTCCCCCCATCCTGATAGTAAAGCCACGTCGCTTCGATCTGGCGACACAGCCGTTTGGCGTACGGCAGGATCGATCGGATGATATAGAATCGTCGGCGTAGCTCAGGGTCGGCGCTGAGAGACACGGGCCAATACGCGACGCCGTCATCGGGATCGATCCCATTGCGATGGAGTCGTTCGATGCGCTCGGCCGACTCAAAGTACCCGGAAGGCAGGGCTTCAAATCGTTGTTCTTCGACCCACCGATCGACGACCTCGGGCGTTGTGCCCGGCTGACAAAACAGCATCTTGGTCAGGTACCCGATCGATTCCAAGCCGTCGTAGAGCCGCTGCACGCGGTTTGCGACCGATACCGCGACGAGATCGAGTTGACGATGAATTAGATCAATTTCGCGCACAAAGTCCTCTTCCCTAGTCGGCACCGCAATCGATGCATGGCT
>CAZUPD010000328.1:0-3552 GCA_964621785.1 uncultured Nannocystaceae bacterium | reverse complement strand
CGACCGCGGCGACGTCAGATGTGAACACACCGCCCGCGGCCGAGCCGGTCCGAGCACGCAAACTTCGGCCACGGCCGACACGGGAAGAACTGCTCGCGGACCTGGCCGCAAACGGGTGGAATATCAGCGCCACCGCCAGGGCCTATCACCGCGACCGCAAGCAGCTCAGCCGCTGGATTGCGATGTATCAAATCGATGTCGCAAGCCACCGCGGAAACGGTTGAACCTATCCCCCGAGGCGCTTGGCGAGTTGATCTCGCAGAGCGAGGGGGGTCGCGTGTGTCCAAAAGTGCATCGAATACTCCTAACGCGCACGTTTGCCGCTGTACGCAACTCCGAGCCGAACAACCGCCCACAACACACCGGACGCGGCGGATGCGATCAGAACCAAGCCGAAATCAGGCTGAAACCGGCGAAGTGTGGAGATTGGTACGCCAAACAGTTTCGGCACGAGGCCGAGGATGACCCATGCCCCGGCGACAGTCGTTAGGAGCGGAAACCACAGGCTGAACATTCCGAAGGCGCCCGATTTGGCACGGATCGCGGCCCGATGGCGCCACGCCCAAGCAATGCTCAACAAAAACACAATCGGCATGAGGGTTAGGGCGATGAACAGGGCTTTTTGTAACCACCGACTGCCCTCCCCGTCGTAGTCGAGGCCGAGGGCCCTTGCGGTGATTCCGTTGAGGAGCTGGGCCGACTCCGCGAAGCCGAGTCCGCTGCCCCCGTTGACCAAAACGACGACGCCCTTGCACTCCGCCGGGATCATCGTCGCGAGCGTCTCGACTCCGGGGGTCAACCCGGAGTGCCACACACTCGCACTTTGTGTATCTACAACCCAACCGAAACCATACGACGGTGATGCCTCGCTCGCGGGACGCATCATCGCAGCCTTGCCGCTCGCACTGAGGATGTCATCGTCGCCGTTGCACATCACCAGCATGTAGCGCGCGAGGTCGCTGGCACTGGCGATGATCCCCCCTTGTGGCGCCATACTACGTTCGGTCTTGTTGACCTCCAGGGGACGTTTGGTGCCGAACCACGGTCGGTGGCCTGTCGCCACCTCCCCGTGAATCTCTCCGTCTGAGACAAAGCTGTGCACCATGCCGATGGGTTGCAGGACGTTGGCTTCGAGATAGGCCTCGTAGTCTTGCCCGCTGACAACCTCGATCACTCGCCCGAGGACCTGGTAGTTGACATTCGAGTACTCCCACCTGGTCTCAGGTGCATATGCAGGAGTTTGCTGCGCGACGCCGGCAACCCGATGCGCGAGCGCATCACGAGCTTCGGTGCGTTCGGTTTGCGAGGTGTTCCCCTGCAGCGTCGAGAAACCACTTGTATGGCTGAGCAACTGCCGGATCGTGATGGCCCCACCCGGTCGGCCCGCGAATACGTCGAGGTAGTGGGAGACCTCGGTGTCGAGGTCGATTTTCTTCGCCTCGACCAGCTGCATCACGGCCAGTGCCGTAAAGCTCTTGGAGATGGAGCCGATCAAAAAAGGCGTGTCGGCCGTGACCTGCTCGTCGGCCCCGCGTTTCATGACCCCCCGTGCGCCAACGGTCGTGATTTCACCGTCGGCCACAACCGCGTAGGCGAGACCGGGTACACCGGAGGCCGGCATTTCTCGCGCGATGAAGGCCTCGATCGATCCCTCGGGGACGGCCGCCTGTAAGGCTGCACTACCTCCGAGTGCGAGTACCGCTGACAGCCCTAACGCACCTCTCATGTGTGGCTTCAAGATGCGTCGACCCTAACACGCGACCTATTCCGGAACCGGGATCTCGACGTCGTTGATCTTGCCGACGTTCGAACCTGCCGGGTAACCATAGGATGAGTACGAATCCGTGCCCCAGACGACAATTCCGAAGAGCTCATCGCTCTGCGCGATGTGCTGGCTCGTGTCGCAGTTGCCCGCGGCCACAGAGCCGCGCATCAAGTCGACGTGCGCATACTCGTAGGTACCTTCGTTGCCGATCGGTTGCCAGCCGTCGACGATCCCGAGGCACTCGATTTCGACATCGGCAAAGCCATTTTCGCCGGCCACACGCGTGATCACGAGGTTGGTCGTCGAATAGGTGGGATCGGTGAAGAATACGTAGCGCGTCTGGAACTGCAGCGGCGACAGCAGACTGACCCACTCTTCGTCCCCGAGTGAGCACAGTGTGTTCGGATCGCTGTTACACCCAGGGCGTGTACTATTCCAAGTCCCGGGCATGTACTGTGAGAACAAAAACGGGTGGTCGGGGTCCTGCGAGCGTACCATGAAGGGCACCGCGGTCTCGAACTCCGCGGCATCACCTGCGTTGAGCATGTTCGGCGCGCCGGGGGGCGGCGCTGGATCGTAGGTCAGCACGGTCCCGTCGATCGCCCCGACCATCTTGTACGGCACACTCTCCAGGCTGAGATCGCTGAGGCGCGTGACCAGACCGGCACCCACGTATTCGTTGCCGAGCGCGCCGACGTGGACGATCTGCTGGTGTGCCGCCTCGCCCCCGCCTGTGCCCTGGGAGGTCGAGCTGGCAACAAACATGTACGTGTTGCCGGTCCATAGACCGATCGGTTTGTCGGACTCAAAGATCGCACCGGTGGGGTCAAAGTCGCCGGATTGCTGAGCCCATTGGAGGATCTCCCCCGCGTTGAGCACGTACTCAGTGGTCACGTTCGCGGGCGCAGGCACAACGCCGCCGCCCCCGGGGAAGTTGTCCTTCGGTGCAACCTGGATCGTGGTGTTGTCCTCGCGGGCGACCACGTGCACCCAACGGCCATCGTTGGAGGCGAGCGGGGCGATCGCGTAGTAGTTCTTGCCCCACGACGGGGCCGGGAACAGCAAACTCGCGCTCGGCAAGTAGCTCAAGGCGCCGCCGTAGGGGAGGATGTCATAGGCGCTGAGCGGGGCGTCGCTTTGCACATGGAACGCGTGGCCGATCCCAGCCCCGCCAACCGCGGTGTCCTGAAGAATCGCCGGTTGCACGGGGCACTCGAGCGAGGTGCCGTTCACCGTACCTGGCCGATGCGCCAGGAATAAGATCGCCACCTCGTCGGCGGGAAGACCCTCGACCGGGATCGGGTCGTAGCTGATCTGCCCGTTGTTGGTGTGGGGGATGCGACCGTAGGTAGCGACATCGATGTCCTGGCCGTTCCACGAAGCTGTGATTTGTGCAGGCCCATTCCAGGCGTTGGCCAAGAACACGGCGAAGCACGGACCGTCGAGACCGTTGAGATTGGGACCATTGAAGGTAAACGGCGGAGTCGGGGCCCAGAAGTCGCAGCCGATGGTCCCCTGGATCGCCTCGGCGGCCTCGCACGCGGGCACGCACATCCCCATGGAGCAGCCCTGCTCCGGCGGACATTCCTCGACAACCTCGCCCCACTCGTCGATGACGTCGTGGAGATCGGGCGAGCAATCCAGCACGGGGTCGTCCGTCGTTGCCTCCGTGGTCGCGTCCGTCGGGTCGGTCGTCTCCGTGGGATCGGTGGGATCGGTCGTCTCCGTCGGGTCGGTCGTCTCCGTCGGGTCGGTCGTCTCCGTCGGGTCGGTCGTCTCCGTCGGGT
>CAZUPD010000327.1:0-3607 GCA_964621785.1 uncultured Nannocystaceae bacterium | reverse complement strand
GCCGAGACGGTCGTCGACCTCATCGTCGAGGATCGCAGTCGCGTCGTGACGATCTACTTTTTGATGTCCGAGGAGAATATCGAACTCGGACTGTCACAGCCGTGGGTCAGCATCGGGTCCGATGCCGAAGCGATGAGCCCGGATGGGGTGTTCCTCGAGAGCAAGCCCCACCCCCGCGCCTACGGGTCGTTCGCCCGCTTCCTCGGCAAGTATGTGCGCGAGCGAAAGGTGACGACACTCGCCGACGCGATTCGCCGCATCACCTCGCTGCCAGCCGACAACTTCAAAATCAAGGGACGCGGACGATTGCGTCCGGGATTTGCAGCCGACGTCGTAGTGTTCGATCCAGAGGCGATCCAAGATCACGCGACCTTCGAAGATCCACAACAGTTCGCCACCGGTGTCCACCACGTATGGGTCAACGGCGTCCAGGTCGTGCGGGCTGGTGAGCACACGGGGGCATTGCCCGGAGAGGTCGTCCATGGTCCGGGATTGAGGTAACGCCATCCGGAGTCGCGGTCGATCCGGCGCGGAAGTTCTTTTGTCGCCTCCTCTCCACACTCGCGTCGTAACGGCGTATTCGTGGGGGCGAAGCGTTGGACGGCTTGCGAGGTTAGGTAGATTGATGCGGGAATAAAGACCTCAGCAGCATCGCCCCAATATCGTGGGTCCGTCCCTCGCTGAATGTGTGGTGGACCCACTCGGGGTGGGAGTTGATCTCGATCAGTGAGCTTCCGGCCTCCTGTGGCGGCGCACTGACATCGTGGGTGATGATATCGACGGCAAATATTTGTAGGTTCAAACAATTTGCGATCGCGCTCACCCAGGTTGTGTAACTCGGGTGCAGGCGATCTGTGACATCGAAGGCCCGGGCGCCGGTCGCCATGTTTGCCGTCAGTTTGAGTTGGACGTCACGCCCCGCCGGAGGGACGTCGGTGAGCTCGAGGCCTTGGGTCGTCAACAACTCGCGCGTAACGTCGTCGACCACGAGCTTGTTGCCCGGGTTTTGTCGGCTCATCTCGTGGCGACGCTGCTCGACCAGTTCTGCGACTGTGTGCTGGCCATCGCCTGTCACGAAGGCGGGGCGTCGGGTGCACGCGGCCACGAGCTGCCCCCCGATTGCGTGCAGTCGCAAGTCACTCCCGGCGACCTGTGCTTCGATCAGGGCAGGTCTTGCCAGGGTTGTTGCGTGGGCCGACACGTCGCCGACTGTGCGCAGGTTCATCGCCACACCCTCGCCGCCACTCCCATCGACGGGTTTACACACGACGGGGCCAGACGCCAGAAGCGAGGCGATCTCAGCTTCGCTGCAATCAGGCCAGACAAGCGCCTTCGGAGTACGGATCCCCAGCTCCTGTGGAAGTTGTGCGACAACCGCTTTGGTCGCCTGCTTATCGGCGAGGATCAGGCTTGTCGCATAGGACAGACTTTCGAAAATCTGGCCATCGACCACGAGTGTTGAGCGGGAGTCATCGGCGTAGCGAACGACATCGATCCCCCACGAATCGCGGTAGTCGACAGTCGTAATACCGAGGCGAGCAGCGGCCTGCATCAACGCGACCTGGTTGGCGTTGCGGTGGTGTTGCACGGAGGATTGCCTTTCACGAGCGGGAACGGGCGAGGCGAAAGCCGGCGTGTTGATAAAAATGGTGGCGAAACCACAGGCGATACCAGCGCGAGGCACCGGTACCGGTCGAAGCCCACGAGCCGCCCTTGAGCATCAAGTGGTCGCGATCGAAATAGGGCTTCGAAAAGTCCTGGTAATAGGGGTGGACCGCAAATCCCGGCAGTGGATAGAATTCATTGGACAGCCATTGCCACACATTTCCATAGGGATCGGAGAGTCCAGAGGGGGTGATGGCACTCGCTACACTTCCGACGGCCCGGGGGGAGATATGACAGAAGTTGAGATTGTAACCACAGTGGCGGTTGCAGTCGCCGTGGACGAGTGGGGCATCGGCGACTGCGAGCGTGTATTCAGCTTCCGACATCAACCGTGCACCGTCCCCGTGCCAGCGACAAAACGCCTGTGCCTCGTGGGCATTGACTTCGGCCGGCCAGTGCGGGGGGAGGTCGAGGATGTCGAACATCGCCCGATACCGGGGGGTGGTGTCGCAGTCGATCCAAAATCGCGGGTGAGAGACCTCGTGTTCTTCCCGCCAGGCCCAACCGCGGTCGCTCCACAGGTCGCGTCGCCCGTATCCGTTGTCGCGCCAAAACTCGAAGAATTCAGCGTTGGTCACCATGTGCGAACGGACATCAAACGCCGGTGTTGGGACATCCAGCGAACCGATTTCATTGTCCCAATAATACTGTGGTGCACTGCGCGGGCGACCGAGCTCGGCCACACCACTGTCGATCTGTATCCACTGATGAGGGGAGAGCGGGTTGCCCTGTGGATCGGCGTAGGTCCACTCCCCGGGCCGACGAACCGCTTGTATCGGCAATTGACGGATCAGCACCGAGGAGGTCTCGACGTGGATTCTCTGGTGCTCGAGTCCCATGATAAGGGCCCACAGCGGGTGATCCTCATCGACTGCCGAAAGTGGTGCATCAAGGGTTTCGATGAACGCGATGATGATTGCATGTACACGGTCGCGATAGTCGGTGACTTCGGCTGCAGTCGGCCACACAAACCGCCCAAGGTCGGAGGACTGTTGTGGATCGACACCGCGGGCGAGCAGGTCATCGAGGTGGTCGTCGAGTCCACATGCACGCAAGCCGGCGCGGCGGAGTTTGTTGATGAAAAATGCCGCACTGTGGCCGAAATAGAAGATCAACGGGTGACGGAGCGGATCTGGTTGCACATACACAGCGTCGTCGACGAGGCTTGCGAACATCGTCTCGTCGAGTTGCCAGCCTGCGAGAAAGTAGTTTTTTAAACCTTCGCGGCTGAGGTTATCGAGACGTAGCGGGAAGTGACTTCGCGGAACCTGCATGAGCGTACTCGAGACGAGTTTGCCTGCTAGCGGATGTCGTCCATGCGAGCAAGTGTGTGGATGTGATGGTTCGCAAGCCCGGCGACGGATCAATCACCCATAGATCGAGGAATTATTTTGAATTTGCAAAGGCTTATGAGGGGAATCCACGAACTCATATGACTCGCGTGCGTCGGTTGTGATTGTGATGCGACACGTCGTCCGCGGATGGGTACTCAGCGCCATCGTCGCCGGCCCACTCGCCACCGTGCTTGATCATCGTCTCATTCGGCCGTTGTGTACCGTTTTCAGCTCCAAATACTACGTTCTGAAATGCACCTTAGACGCTGTTCTGGATGCGGCTAAGCACCGAGAATCGGCCCCATGGCATGTGAGCGAGCGCCATGACTTCGCTCCCAACGGCGGTCTGGCTGCGAGACTTGGTAGGAGCGGCGCACGTGGCCGAAATTGATTGATGTCTTATGAGACATGTGCTCATATGGAGAAGTCGGGAACCCACCATTGATGACGCAACTCAATCAACTATCTTTGAAACCCCTTCTGCTCGCCCCCGCACTGCTCATGTTCGCCTGCGGCGGAAGCGGCGATGACACGGAGAGCACAGACACCCTGGCGACTGCCGGGCCCACAACCACGCTCACGACCAGTAGTGGCAGCGAGACCATGGG
>CAZUPD010000326.1:0-3609 GCA_964621785.1 uncultured Nannocystaceae bacterium | reverse complement strand
TTGACGGTCTTCGGACTGCGCCTGCCACGACGCCGAGCAATCGGCGAGGTCCGCAAGCGAACCCGAAACCGATCGATCTTCATCCGCGAAACTTCGGGCAACGGCGTGTCGCCGAAGAACGGAACAAGATGTAGCATCACGTTTCGCCGCTTGTTACCAAAGTCGGTCCGGGTGGGGTCTTGCAGTTCGAGGAACTGTTCGGCAAACGCCCGAAAACCGATGGCAGCGCCCGAATGATGGCCGTTGGAGGTAGGTAGATGGTTGTTGCTGTTACAAATATTCGCTCCTTTGAGTTGAGCTTCAAACTCAGCAAGCAGCTGAGCCTCGAGCGCAAGAGCCTCAGCCTTGCGATGGGTCCGCCGGTCCAAAAACCGACGCCGGTGGAAGACAAGATCGCCACGGGTCCGCCGTACTTCTACGTGCCAGATGTCGCGACCACGCCGTTTGGTTGATCGTACACTCATCGGGTCTGTTCTCCTGATGGTGCAGCACATGGTCGGAGTGTACGGGGAGAGCTCGCTCGTCATCTAGTCGTCCGAGTCGTCCCCCGGGACCTGTCAATGAAAATGAGACACGTTGTGAATGGGTTTAGTGAACAGTCTGATTTCGCGCAGGCGGGTTGATGTAGACCGCACAGGGGAGTTCGGGTGGGGTTGGAGGTCCGGCGACGAACCGCTCGGGATGCTTTCGGTAAGCTTGCTCGAGAGCGGCGGCTCGCTGGTGTTTGACTTCGTCGACGCGGCCGAAGTGGACGGTCGCGGGAGTGTGGTAGGCGATGCCGGAGTGGCGATGCTCCCTGTTTCGCACCTGCAAATACCGTCACGATTATCCCAATCGCTTCGAGTCGTTTGCCGATGCCCTCTCCTGGTGCAAAAACCTCTTCGCACTCGGAAAACAGTTGTCATTGGAGACGTGGGGACGGATCCTGGACTCGTTGATGCCGAGCTGTCTGAAGAGATTGGTGACAGGTGCTGCGGTCGGCACGGAGCCGTTGTCGGCGTGGATCGTGAGTTGGTCCATTGTGAGGTTCTCGCGGCGGCAGGCGTCTTGTATGAGGTCTCGTGCAGCCTTTCCGCATTCGACGGACTGGAGGTCCAGCCGACGACGTAGCGGCTATAGATGTCCATGATGACATATAGGTAATAGTAGGTGCCGCGGGCGGGTCCACGCAGATAGCTTATGTCCCAAGACCAAACCTGTCGGGGTGCGGTTGCCATTAGTTCTGGCCGTTTGTACTTCGGGTGGCGTCGTAGATCGCGGCGTTCCTTGACTTCCTGATGCATATGCAATATTCGGTACATCGTGCGGGGGCTACACAGGTAGATACCAGTGTCCAAAAGTTCAGCCCAAACCGTTGCGGGCGCTTTGTCGACATATTTCTCAGAGTGCAGGGTCTCGAGGACATGTTGCTGTTCATCAGGTTTCAGAGCCCGTAGAGGGCGTGGACGGGGTTTTTGAGCAGCCGCTGGCCGAGGAGGACGATGGTGGCGATACAGCGAGCTCCTGGGCTGCTCCCTCCGAGCGCCGAATTGGAATCACACTCCCGATCGCCAAGGGATCGGCTGTGCGAAGAAGTATCTTGCGCCCGACTTGAATTTGGCGGCATCCGGACCCTCTCGAAAGCTCTCCAGCAGGGCCGCTGCTGTCAGCGGTCTGAAGCGACGCTGGTCGTCAAAGAACTCGCTACAGTTTATGCCCGTAGCCGCCTCGAACATCAGCCGAGTTTCCGACCCGAACTCGCTCGTTGAGATCTGCTGGAGCATGATCTTGCTCAAGTTGTCCACGCTCCAAAGTTTGCCCCGATACACCAGAGCCGAAGTGTCTCCCACCGCCGCCCCGACGTCGGCTGCGCGATTCATCACGAGCTTATCATAGCTCCGGCGGCTCAGAGTTGGTGGCGGGAGGCAGATCTCACCTGGTTCAGATTCTAGCATATCGGAGAGCCTGACTGTGATGCTCTCCGACTCGCTGAACGAGCGGAGATCCCCGTAGACGCGCAATATCTCGGGAACAAAACTCAGACACCCGGTTGCTGCCAGAATCCCGGCATACTCTTTCAACAACAGGGGGTCTCGCTCGCCCACAAGCTGCTCTCGGAGGTACGAGACACCTTGCCAGGTGATCGCGCACTCGAGCAAGAGTGATGCGGAATATCGCAGCACATTCGACTCGTAATTTAACTGGACTTCGATCAACCTGAAGATCGCCTCAAAATCACCCCGAATGAGTCGGTTGAGACACTGCTCCCAAGCCTGCCACTCGGTCTTCGGGGGGGAAGTCTCGAGGTCACGAGACAGCCAGGGGCTAAAAAAACACCTGCCTTCAATGTCGAGGCCATCAGCATAGAATCTGGGGTTCATTGAGGTTTCGCTTCCTAGAATTGGGGGTGTTGATGCTCGAGCGGGCTAGTCAACCGTTTAAGTGATTGTGGAGTGTTCACTTTGCCAAGAGCCAAACATATCGTCGAATTGTTTGCACAAACGACACAATTGTCCATGAGCTTGGAGGTTCCCTTCTCCAGTGGGGCACCCTCCAGCATTTTTGGGTGTCAAGTGGTTGATTTGGACCTGCTTTTGCAGGTCCTCCTGGCTCCATTCGGGGAATGCCGCTTGAAACTCCCTAAACCTGGGGACACCAACGGCGTCTCTGTAACGGTTCGCATTGTTGTCGTGGAGGCGAACGATTCTTCGGTGTTCAGAGCGTTTCACGGGGCTCCGGAAGACATTGCAGGGGGCCTCCGGGAGGACTCGGCCGTCGCAAGAGCATCCATGGGACTTCTTGTTCTTCACCTTCTCGACCATTGCACGTCGACCACGCGCCTTCGCCGTCAAATTGCCGCCACTGTCGACTTCGTTGAGACCATACCATTCATCGAAGGTCGTCGCGGTCCCCTCGGAGTGCTGGGGCCCTTGACAGCACTTACACTTGCCGGTCTTGCCCTCGTCTGCAGCGACACTCATCGCCCCGAGATTGGGGTTGGGTGGAGTGCTCCCTGGCATGCTCGCGTGATTCGACGTCGTCAGATCGATATGCCGGCAAACTTTCCTGCCTTCCACGAGCACATCCATGACGTGGGCGGCGAAGTATGTCTTTCCGGTGATCTGGTGGGTGATGACGGAGCCCCCAAAGCTTCGGGTCGCAGCCTCGTTTCCGAGGGGAGACGTTTTATAATGGCTTTGACCGTGCAGGGCGACGGGCTTATTGCCGACCTTGACTTTTTTGCTACCTTTTTTGAGGTCCTTGGCGAAAGAGGTGTTGGGGTAGGGAATTGGTATTGGGCCAGCAGGGGGGGACGGCGGGCTCAGGCAAACATCCGGGAACGCTGCGATCACCTTCTCGCTCCCTGACTTCGCAGTTAGAGAGTTTCCGTTCGCAAATACTTTCTTGGTCATCGGTCCTCGGACGGTCTGGGGGCAGTGAGATGGAGCAGCGATTGATAGTCTGGGAGACTCACTTTTATCCCCCAAGCCCGCTTACATCGAACGGACGTTGTGTCTCGCCATCGACAGCAACCACCGCCGCGGCTCGAGCAGGACCATCGCTCCCAGCACATGCGATGAAGCTTCGGCCTAGCCCATAATGACACGCGAGCAAGCCCTCAACGAGGCC
>CAZUPD010000325.1:0-3661 GCA_964621785.1 uncultured Nannocystaceae bacterium | reverse complement strand
CGGACCCGGGAGGTTGGTGGACATTCACGGGTGGAGGCGCGGGAAGGCGTGGGTGGTTTCGGATGCGCATGTGCGTCGGTGGTAGGGCCTCGATCGCGTCGAACCTGGTGCACGAGGGAGTCACGACAATGAGCGAACAGGATAATGACGACTTCGTTGCGGCTATCGAGGTCCGACTCCGTCGATTGTCCATGAGGCTTCGAGCGACAGAGTTCCTACGAGATCCTGGAGGGTTGGGAGTGTCAACGAATAGGTAACTAGGACATCTCCAGATCCGGGAAAAAAATAGAAAATAGCGAAGCAGATCCTCCCTGACTGGCGGTCCCACAGAAGCGCGTGGTACTCCCACCACCCAGGTGTTCCGCAGTCTGTCGTGCAATCGAGGCGCTCGAATGCAAAAACGGTTAGACGCCCACTCTCTGTTTCGAGCCAGCCCGGGTTCGCTCCAGAAATATCAACCGCCGGGCCAAATGCTTCAAGTCCATCGACGAGTTCCGGGATGGGCATTTTGATAGCTGGGAATTCCACTACAGGTGTAATTGGGCTGAAAGAGTCAACACATGTTCCCGAATAGGGTTCTCGATGGAGACTCGTCCCGTCAGTCCCCTCAAGCCACACGGATTGGAGTTCTCCTTCGTTACAATATAACCAGAATACGTAGATACGGTCATTTGCAACGGTAATCCCCTGAAACAATGTTAGTGAAAACTCGTCCCAGGGTTGGCGAAGATAGATAAGGGCCGGCAATTTCTCGCCGTCAACCAGAACGAAGCCTAGGTTTCCCTTAATGTCGAGCACTTCAAAGAGGCCATTACCAGTCCCGAATGCTCGTACCCGGAAGTCCAAAGGCAAGGTTCCATGGGTCGGTTCCACGACGATCGCTATATCTTCTGAACCGGACGTGTCGCTTTCTTCAGGAAGCTCCGAGTTGCACGAAAGTGTCAGAACGAAGCTGAAACTACATAAGAGACGCCTCATTCGCATAACAGGATAAGTATACAGCCTCGCCAGTGTCTCTCACAGTTACCCGAGCTCCACACGAGACCCATCGTCAAGTACGATGCTCTGGATCTGTGCATCGGGTCGCTGCTCCGCTGACGGAACAAATCGCACACCCGCCAGTTTGAATTCTCGCTCGAAGCCCGCAGTGATCGACGGGATCGTGTTCTTTTCGCCACGCTCAAACGCAAGCACGGTCGGGGCCGTCACTTTACATCGCCGACCGAGCTCCCTCGCGGACCAATCGAGCAACCTCCTCGCTGCAATGCACTGTGCTGGCGTCACGATCGGTCCCCGTACTCGATCTCGATAGCCGAACCATCTTCGAACACCATCCGAGACGGTCTCGGGTGCCAACCTGGTTTGGCCGCCGGAAGGAACGTGACTCCCGCAGCACGAAAGCATGCCTCGAGGGCGTTGATCGCTTCGGGGCGTGTTTTTACCTTCCCCGTTTCGAAGGCCCTCAGCGTGTTGACTGCAACCCCACTTCGTTCCGCAAGTTGGGGTGGGGACCAATTGAGCATCGCCCGCGCGCCGATACACTGGGTGGGGTCACAGGCCGTCCTTATCAGCCGGCGTCCAAGCATTCAAGGCGCATCACGGCGTCTCGATCCTCGGTTTCCACTTGTGCTTTGCACTCCGCCGCCAAACTCGGCTCCCATCGCTGAGGCCACAAAAGTCCATTTGAACCTCCCCGTCGCCAAAAGTTGGTTCGGGGTCGTCAAATTCTAGCCCCTGTTCTTCGAATGTTAGGCGAAGGATTCGGAGAGTTGCCCTCTGGGGCGTTTTTTGGCCTTTCTCGAAGTGCCACAGCGTTGTCTTTGAAACCTGAGCACGGGCCGCTAGTTCAGTTGCAGTCCATCCAAGGATCATTCTCGCAGCGATGCACTGAGCCCCGGTCACTTCTGTGGCTGTAGCATGGTCGGCGTGAATACTCGAAAAGACCTCTAAAGACAATCGATTTATAGTTGAAAGATTATTTCAACCATGAAAGATTATATCATGTCAAAACTGACCCGGAACAAACGCGGAGACGTGCTCGCCGGTCGCTACGAGCTCCTCGAACTCATCGGGCGCGGTGGATCGGCCAATGTCTTTCGCGGGCTCGATCGTCTGCTTCAGCGGACTGTTGCGATCAAGGTCGCCCACCCGGAAGGCAGCAAACAGCGGGCTCGACTCATCCGCGAAGCTCGGGTCGGTGCCCAGCTGCACCATGCTTACCTGATGCCGGTTCTCGATCTAGGCTTTAAAAATAATTGCTTATACATTGTCATGCCCTACATCACCGGCCCGACCTTTCGCGCTCGCATCAACGCCGGTCGGCTGCCGTGGCGGGCCGCCAGTATCTTTGTCCACCAACTTCTCGTCGGCTTGGCTGTGCTCCACGGTGCTGGTGTCGTTCACCGCGACGTCAAATCCGACAACTGCTTGTTGTGGCACGACGCTTCGGGGACGCGCCTTGTCCTCGCCGACTTTGGACTCGCGCGCGTCGACCAGGCGGCTCTGTCCGGGATGCCCAATCACAACACCTCGCAGGTCATCGGCTCGATCGCCTACATGGCCCCCGAGCGGATCGATTCACCTGGTGATGCTCGCAGCGACGTCTACTCCGCCGGGGTCGTTCTGTTTGAGGCCCTGACCCGTAGGCTGCCGTTTCGCGGTGAGCGAGCGGATGTGTTGTGGGGACACGCGCGACGACCTCCTCCCGCTCCGAGCTCGATCGTATCGTCACTGCCTCGCGCGTTCGATGACCTCGTCGCGACCGCCCTCACAAAGCAACCTCGAGACAGGTTCCAAACGGCAGGTGAGTTCGATGCCGCGTTGCTGACTGTGATCGGCCCGGGCGAGGTCGATGTGGTCCCGACCGCGGGCGTGGACCGGGTCTTGCGGGCACTCTCGGCGTGGGAAGAGTGCTCGGTCAGCCGGGCAATTGTCGAGGCACGTCACGCGGAAGGATGCGATCGTCGGTGGGCCGGTTTTCGCGAGTTGCTCGAGGTCGTGCAGGAGGCGGAACACATTGTTTGATGCATCAGGATCCGGAGAAACATGAACAGTTCGCCGTGGCCGAGATAGCGTTGCCACTACTTGCGCCGATGGCCGCGCTCCGGCGGGCGTGCTGTCACCGGGTCTTCCGGCCAGGCGTGGCGTGGATACCGGCGCATCAGTGTGCGTCGCAGGTCGGGATAGTGGCGTTGCCAAAACCCCGCGAGGTCGGTTGTCACCTGGACTGCACGGCGGTTGGGCGCCAAAAGATGTAGGACCAACGAAACCCGGCCGTCGACGATCTTTGGCCCGTGATCGAGACTAAAAAAGTCTTGGAGCCGCGACTCGATCCACGGTGGGCGGTCGGCCTCGTAGTGGACGGGAACCCGGCGGCGACCCGGCACTGCGATGTGGGTCGGACACAGCCGCTGCAGGCGTTGATCGTCGAGTTGACCGCGGACATGGGCCAGCAGGTCGGCGGCTCGCACTTCAGCAAATGAACGCAGACCGGCGCACATCTCGTCGAGCGTGCGTGCGATGAGGTTGTCGAGTCGTTGGGCTGGGTCGGACAGCGTGCCTGCAGGTGCGAGGAAAATTGTATCAACATCTTGTAAGTGTGTGACTGCGAGCTGAAGCCGCCGTTGCAACTGGGTCAGCGCGCCGGGAGGGTCGACCAAAC
>CAZUPD010000324.1:0-3785 GCA_964621785.1 uncultured Nannocystaceae bacterium | reverse complement strand
CGAGCAAGCCGCCGCCGTTGACCAACCTCGAAAGTCGTGCGCGTGGGCCCAAGCGACGCAGCAACAAGGCCAAGTCGAAAACCTCGCGCTCGAATGGCTACGCAACGGGAGTTCGGGCACCGCTCGTGGCTCGTCGGTCGCGCTGAAAACAGACCGCCTGTATACGCCAGTGCACATTTCCAGACGGTACGAGCCTACCGATTCCGGTCAGTCAATGCACCGGGCTTGGCGGGCAACATCGACCGTTGCGGGTCAGGAGATGACACGAGTGCCACGAGGCGGAGGTTCGCCCGATTAAGTCGGGCATTCCGTGAGTACGTTGCCGATCGTAGTTACGTTTCCGAGTATTGTTGGTACTTCTCAACAAGGAACCCCACGTTGGAGGTTGAGACACAGGATGTCTCGACATTTGATTTCAGGCCGGAGAGCGTGTGTCTGAAGCAGCTGTCATCCTTGTGAAACTATATGCTTGTGGGCGCACACGAAGCCGCCTCGCAGCGGCACAGCCGATGCGGAGTCGCACACGCAGCTCCTGCAGCAAGCCCCGATAGCGGACAGCTGCATTTCTTCGACGTCCCTCCTCGGCTCGACGGAGCTTGACATCACGGTGCCGCGGTGGTCTCCTAACGACGGGCTCATGGCAACGCATCGCGGCACCGTCCTCGTGGTGGACGACGATCCTGTGAACCTGCGACTCCTGTCCGATATTTTGGCCGACGAACCATTCGAGGTGACGTTCGCCGCAGACGGTCAAATGGCCCTCGATCAGGTGCGCATCACCTCTCCCGACCTCATCCTGCTCGATGCGCAAATGCCAGTCATGGACGGATTTGAAGTCTGTGCACGCCTCAAGGCCGATCCAGAAACCGCGAATATCACCATCCTGTTTATGACCGGTCTGACCGACTCCGCATCCCGGAGGCGAGGGTTCGAACTCGGAGCCGTCGACTACCTGACCAAACCTGTGGAGCGCGACGAACTCACTGCCAGACTGCACACGCACATCGCGTTACGGCGGGCACTGCGTGAACTACACGAAAAAAACCTCGCCCTCGAACGCGAACTCGCCGAGCGCATCCGCGCCGAGCGTCAACGTGCGAACCTCCAGCAGCAAATTATCGAAGCCCAACAATCCCGACTGCTCGAGCTTTCGACGCCGATCATTCCGATATCCGATCGAATCCTGGTCATGCCGCTTATCGGTACCATGGACGAAAAGCGAGCGGAACACGTGCGCGCACAGGCACTCGCGCGGGCTTCTCGCAGCCGTGCTGATGTGATGATCTTTGATATCACCGGCATGACGCAGGTCGATCGAGAATTTGCCCGCGCGATCGTGGGAACTGTGCGTGCGCTGCGACTACTCGGGACGCGAACGTTTCTCACCGGTATCCAGGCAGAGCTCGCACAAGCACTCATCGCCCAAGATGTCGACCTCCGCGAAATCGTCACTCCCGCCACCCTCCAAACCGGCATCGCCATGGCCATGGCCGAGAACTGACGTCAGCTCGGCATGCTCCCGTCGATACCGAGCATCTCACGCAGTGGCTTGATCTGAAACGAGAGGACGAACTTTCTTGCCTTTGCAATCCAAGCACCGAGCTCGGGTTGTTGTTCCTCCAAGCGGTCGAGCTCAGGACCGATGGCGTGAAGACGTCCTGCCTGCGCGAGACTTCGCAAACGCGCCATCTCCCGATTCGAGGGCTGGTGCAAGGTCACCTCCCCACCCTCGCAAGAGGGCTGCGAACCCTCGGTCGTTCGCGTCCACGAGAGGTCGAGGTGCCGGGCGACTTGGTCGAGTAAAGCGTCGCGCTCGACCGGCTTCGGCAAGAAATCATTCGCTCCCGCCGTACGACTACGCTGCGCCACATCCGCGGAAATACTCGCGGAGGATGCAATGATGACCATTTCCTCAAGCCCGCGAATCTCGCGGAGTCTCCGGATGGCCTCGGCACCGTCCATCCCGGGCATCATCATATCCATCAGGACAAGCACCGGACGGTCCTCGCGTACCATCGCCAACGCTTGCTCACCGCTGTCTGCCTCGATCACGTCGAACCCGAGGGGCGAGAGCAACGCACGGATGAGTCTGCGGTTGTCCGCGTGATCGTCGACCACGAGGACTCGTCTGCGTTCCCCCCGGTAACCGGTCATCTCATCGCTGGTTGTCTCATCACTCGTTCCCGCACTCGCCCCCCGAGGTAGCTCGAAGGCAACTACGAACGTACTCCCACTCCCCAGTGTACTTTGCACCGCGATTTGCCCATCCATACAATCGATAATGCGCTTCGTGATCGCAAGACCGAGGCCTGTCCCCTGGGACCGAACACCCCGCTCGCCGACCTGCTCAAACGGCTCAAAGATCCGTGTGAGGTGTTCCTGTGCAATCCCGGGACCACTGTCCCACACGCGGAACACCAGGTGGACCGTGGTCTCCGTTCCCGGCCGGACCTCGACTCCCACACCGACAGAGCCTTCCACCGTAAATTTAATCGCGTTACCCAACAGATTCAGCAATACCTGCATCAACCGCTTTTCATCCACAACAACAACCAGCCGAGAAACTTCGGCAGGCACGTCGAGCTCAAACGCGACTCCCTTTTGCTCCGCGCGCACGCGACAGAGGCTGGCGACGCTTTGCAATAGATGGGACAGCGAGACGTCCTGAGCGACAAGGTCCATCTTGCCAGCTTCGATCTTGGCGACATCGAGTACGTCGTTGATGAGTTGCAATAGATAGTCGCCCGACTTCTTGATGATCTCAACTTCATCATGTGCACTTTGCGGGAGGTCCGTACGACGTGCGAGGACCTGTGCATATCCAAGGATGCCATTGAGAGGCGTGCGCAGCTCGTGACTCATGCTGGAAAGAAAGATGCTCTTGGCCTGGTTCGCCTTTTCCGCGGCTTCCTTCGCAGCCCGGAGCTGCATCGTACGCTCCTCGATCTGGCGCTCGAGCTGCTCGTTGAACACCTGGAGTTCGACAGTTTTCTTTTCGACCTCGTGATAAAGTGTCGCATTCTCGACGGCGGTCGCGGCTTGTGCAGCGAGTAGTCTAACGAGCTCGACACGCTGTAGGGGAAACGCATCCGCGACCTGCGAGTGCTCGAGATACATGACGCCAATGAGACGTCCCTGGTGAATGAGAGGTACCGCGAGGATCGAAGCGGGACGGTGTTTGACGAGATATGCGTCGTCATTGAACCGGGTGTCCAAGTTCGCTTGGGCCAACAACAGCGGCTCTGTGCTCCGCCCGACATATGTCACGACCTTCCCCGGAATCCGCTCGGAACGCTCGCTCCCCTCGTCCAGATCGAGTGACAGCCGCTCGGGATCCATCACCATCTCTGCCGCAACCCGAAGCTCATCGTCCCGCACAAGCACGAGGACCCCCCGCTGCGCCCCGGCGTTCGTCGCCAGCAGCCGCAACACCCGGCCGACCAAGGAGCCAAGAACCATATCCCCCGAAAGTGCTTGGGTTGCCCTCAGGACGGTTGCCGCGTCCAGCCGCATCCCCAATCCAGGCCCCACTGAATCGTGTGGACTGGCGTAGGTACTGGTCAGCGTCGACGTCACGGCGGAAATGGTGGGTTTCACGATGGCATCCGCAAAAAACTGAGGATAGGTGTCGCGAATCGCATTTGCACAGGTCTTCGCACCCCAATGGAGGTAGGTCCTCGCCGCATCCCGCAGATATGCCCGCGCAAGTGGGAGCTGACCTCGCTCAAAGCAAAACTCACCGAGGAGGCGCAACCCGAGTGCCTCATCGTTTGAAAAACCATGCC
>CAZUPD010000323.1:0-3816 GCA_964621785.1 uncultured Nannocystaceae bacterium | reverse complement strand
CCTTCGTCAGCGTCTCCCGCGAAACACCCGAGTACTTCGCCAGCTCCGCGTGCGTAAAATACGGAATCGACCACCACGGCGCCTCCGACTCCTGCTGGCAATCGTGCGCGATCGAAATCAGCGCTCGTGCGATTTTCGTCTCTGCCGACCCGTGCACCAGGGCGGCCAGCCGGTCTGCCATTCTCGCTCGGGACATATTTGCATCTGCAATGATTCTTCCCTGAAGTCCGCGTGACCGGCCGAGCATCATCTCGAAGTCCTCGCGTTCGAATCGCATCACAATCGCTGTGCGGGCCACTGTGATCATACTATTGTCGAGTAATCCGTAGAGTTTGCCTGGTGACACATAGCGGACAATCACCTCGCGGCCGTCTCGGGTGACCACGCTCTCTTTGAGCAGTCCTCCGAGCACCAGCCCCACGGCCCGATCGCCTGGTAGGCTTACCACCGACGACTTGCGCACGTTTCCGATCAGCGGCTCACCGGCGAACTTGCGAATGCCCAGTAACTCTAGCGCCCGTGTCGTCAGAAACCCGGACGCCTCTTCCCATGTATTGCGCGCCACCGGTCACCTCGTCAGTTGACCAAGCCGGCGTTTGGCTCGTCGCTGTAAAACAGTCCCCGACGCGCGCAGTGGACCTCGAGTGACGGCCACACGGCTCGCCACAATGCGAGTTGTTCGGGGTCGATGACCTTGCCGTTGATCGTCACCCGATTGGCGACCTCACCTGCGGGTCGCGGAAACAGTCGCCCGATTCCGCCGCTGACCAACACCCGCAAGTCGGTCTCCATCCGCACAAGCACGTGCGCTGCTTGGTACGGTGTGAAGTGGGCCTGCACGCCCTCGACCTCGATCTTGACCTTCTTGGCCCCCTTGGCCGCCAGGTACAGGCCGAGCTCGACGTGGTGCACGTCGCGGGGCACCGCGACCACCAGCCCTTGGTCGATTTGGAACTCCTTCACGACCCCTCGCAGACGAACGCCCCGAGGCGCTGCTCGAGTTCGCGGTCGAGTTCAGGCCACACGACCCGGAACGCGTCGAGCGGGCCGTACTTGGGGTCGAACAGCTGGCCGTTGACGAACAGTCCCTGCGGGGCGAGGTGGCAGTAGGGCCGCGGGAACACACAGGCGACCCCGGCCTCGTCGACCAGGCAGCGGACGGCGACGTGTTTGGTCATCTTGGCGAGCAGACCCGCGCCGAGTCCTGGGCGGCGACGAGTGATTTCGAGCCCGCACAGATGAAACGTGACCATACAAGCGCCAACCCCCCAAAGCTTGCGGTAGATGGCGAAAAACCCGGTCCCTTTGCCGAATTCCACAACGATGCCCAACTCAGTTGTTCTGATCATGGGTACCTCCACCGACGAAGATGTCATGGTTTACGTAAAAAATTAACTAATATTTTAGGTAACACGTATTTTTGGGTTGCGGAAACGAACCCTGCTAAGGGGATCGTGTGACCCCACAGCAGTGCAAGGGAGCTCGGTACCTACTGGGCCTTTCGATCACCGAGCTCGCCGATGTCGCTGGAGTCGCCCACACGACCATCCGAGCGTTCGAGGGTGGGGCGGTCAACACCCACTCGGCAAAGCAGGAGCTGATCAAGGCGGCCCTGGAGAAGCGAGGAGTGGTGTTCCGAACCGCACCCGTGCCAGGCCAACACCCGAGCCCAAGTCTGCTCCGGTTCGACGACGGGTCGTCGGTCGAGGTGGGTAAGCCCGAAACGTAGCGTCAAGGATGAAGCGATGCGAAGCAAGACAGACGAAGAAAAGGTACGAATCCGCTGCGCCTACTTCGACGAAGCCGGGCTGGCACACAAGATCAGTTCGGCAAAACTGTCACGACTGTGCCATCCCGACAACGAGGAAGTGATGCCAAAACTGGCAGGCCAACGCGGCAAGTTCATGACGCTATGGGTGGCCTACGAGGGCAAGGTGGCAACGGCAGTGAGGCGAGTCGACGGAATGGTGATCGACTTCGCAGCCGACGGGAAGGTCGACCGCGAGAAGTTCGCAGAGATGGAGTCGATCGCAATGGAGTCGGTGTGGGAAGGGTCAGACCGACCCGACGGGGAAAATGTGATTCCGTCAGCGGCCCGGTTCGCGTTCAAGCGGTACCGCTGGGAGCCTTCGCGGGACCAGGTGTCTGCGGCTTTGTTGGTTCATGGGATCCGTCGGTAGACGTCCGGTCGCTTGTCACGTGGTTTAAGTCAGCTGCTTACGTCAGTCTTGGCTGTCGTCACCCAACCAGGAACGGACGAGCATCCCGGGGCCGCTGAGACTGAGCCCATAGTTACCATTCAGCTCACGCACGAGCCCGTAGCGTCGAAGTAGAGTGAGTCGCTCGGCGATCCAGTTCGACTGCCGCTGGCCGATGGTCTCCTCAATGGTCCACGCAATCATGTAGACAGTGAGTGTTTTACCAGGATCGCAGAAGTCGATGAGAACCTGAATGATGTCGGCGGCCCCCTCGAAACCCTGGAGCGGAGTCCACAGAAGGTCTCGCACGCTCTTCCGAAGCTCAGAACTTTCCCACGCCAGCACCACGTGATGGGGTGTGAAGCACCTTCGGTTGTCGCGTGAAAGCACGGCACAAAGCGCCCGACAAAGAAAGAACAGCAAGGTGGGGTTACCGCCCGCCAGGAACGCGAGCCGGTCGTAGCTGCCTGGCGACACGGCTTCAACACCGACCCATCCGAGCATGGTCCGCGCCTGCTCACGCAAAGCAGCGACGGACCGCGGTGGAAGCTCCACAACCTCGAACATCTTTTTGGCGACCTGCTCGAACGCTGAGACCTTCTCGGGACGAGTCGCCACAAGAACCCGTGGTGTTAACGTGGCCCAGTGCACGTCTCGGACAAACGTGCGTAATTCATCCGCGTCGAGTCGGTCTGCTTCGTCGATGAGCAACAGTTCCGCTTCTGGGAGGTCTCCGCCGGCAGCACTGAGGACCGTTGCCTTGTCGCCGTCAGCTTCTGCAAGCTTGAGAAGGAGCGTACTTTTTCCCATGCCTGGGGCTCCGACGAGCAGCATTGGACGCTGACCCGACATGAGTTCAGGAGGAAGAGTGCGGCGGTCCCACCTGATTGCCGCATCTGCGTGTAGATCTGTGAAGGCCCTCTCGAGGGGCAGCTGCCGGCCGAGCTGAGCAAGCAACCTCTCCCTCCGGTGTTCTCGACCTCGAAGCACAGCAAGAACGTCGTGAACATCGAGACGGAGGACACTTGTGGTACCAGATTCTGCTCCGCCTGCGAGTTCGAGGATGAGGCCCACAACGCGATCAGAGGGTGGAGGCGCGTCAGCAGCAGGCAGCCATATCGGAATTCCCGACGGCCAAGCACAAGGGCCAAACGCGTGGAAACCAGGCGCGCCGAGATTCTTCAGCCTTCCAAGGACACCGTCCTCGCAGACCTCGACACTCTCAACACTGGTCTCGAGGACTCCTGCGATTCCAGACAACACCGCCTTAGTGCCCAGTGTGGGTCCAGCCCTCAACGCCTCGAGGAAGCGCCAAGCCTCCGCGTCATCATTCCGCGGACGATACCGCTCGAAGCCAGGCGGAATGACGCCTTCACCGAACATCCAGTCGACGACGATACGCAGTGACTCAGTGCGGTAAGGCCACACCGGAGGGAGCGGCACGTCTACAAGCGGTGGCCGATCAAGGCTGGCTCCCATTTCGATTGCAGCACGGGCTGCCTCTATTGCTCCAAGGTCGATCGCGTGCTCGACGTTCGCCCGCCACTCTGCGTGCGCAACCTCGTCGAGCTCACCCGGCCCGGACTCGTCGAGTGCCATTCTGAGTTCTTGGACGACG
>CAZUPD010000322.1:250-3858 GCA_964621785.1 uncultured Nannocystaceae bacterium | reverse complement strand
CAATGGTTTCATCATGACACTCACTCCGACCCACGGTTGAATGCCAAAGGTTCAACTTTCAATCATTGACCTCCCGTCTGCTCCTTTTGAGATTGATTTCAAGAACAATGAGCTGTGCCCTGGAAGCTTTGAACGCAACGCGATGCTCGCCCTTTCGTTGGCCGACGGTTGTGCAGTACTCGACCCGGTGTCCACCGGAAGCCTCGTGGTCACCGCGCTCGATGATAATAACGATGGTACGATCGAGCTGTCGGCAAAGGGCTCGGTCTTCGATGGCGAAAGTTCACACCCGTTTGAACTCGAGACCTTTGTCGATCTATCCACAATTGATTCATTGGTGGGCATCCAATTGTTGTACGCTGAGGATATCTGTGCGCTGTGACAGGTCGTGCAAAAAACGGAATCAAAGCTGCTAGCCGTCCCCACGGCCAGGTTTACTCCCGTGCTTAGGCGTCAGCCGGAGGTCTCCCATCACGGCGTACGTCGCAGGTAGCACAATCAGTACGAGTACCGTAGAAGCTGAGATACCAAATACCACACTTGTCGCCACCGGAATGAGGCTTTGTGCCTGTCGACTGGTTTCGAACATCAGTGGTACCAAGCCGAAGATTGTCGTCACCGAGGTCAACAAAACGGCACGAAAACGGCTTCGACTCGCACGCTGGGCCGCCTCCTGGGGGGTGGCCCCGGCGTGTTGAGCCTCTCGGATAAATACCATGAGTAGAATCGAATCGTTGACCACTACGCCGGCGAGCGACACAAATCCCAGGACCGCTTGGGAGCTCAGGGGCGAGCCGATCAGCATGTTACCAAACACGACCCCGACAAATGCAAAGGGAATTGCCAGCATGACCACGACGGGCTCGACGTAGTTGCGAAACTGGAAGCTCAAGAGAACAAAGATTGCGAAGAGTCCGATCACCATGCCGCGTTCCATCGAACCGACGGTCTCGGCCGACTGTTCGACCTCTCCCCCGATCTCAAACCGGACATCTGGGAACTCCTGTTCGAGTTCTGGGAGGCGCTCCTCGGCAAATCTCCGCATCAGAGACGATACATTCAACACATCTCGATCAACCCCGCCTGTCACCGAGACCGTGCGTACACCCCCAGTCCGATTGACCGAAGCGTAGGAACGGCTACGTTGAATTTCTGCCAGGGCCGCAAGCGGTGCCACCCCGGGGTTCCCCTCGGGATCGGTGACTGGAATCATCAAATGTTCGAGGTCTGCGATGGTGTCGCGCCCGGTCTGCTCGAGCTCGACAAACACTTCGAATTCCTCGCCATTGACAAATAGATTCTCGACCCTCGCTCCGGACAGGGCCGATTGAACCTGCTGCGCGAGAGCCTGCGGCGTGAGTCCCGAGGTCGCCACGCCGGGACGCATCCGGACCTTGACCTGGGCAGCGCCCGGTTGCAGATTGTCGGTTAAATCAGTTGTACCATCAATTTCATCGAACCACTTGCGGACGACACCTGCCACTTCTTTGAGTCGAACGAGGTCATCACCCTGGAGCCGAACTTCGATCGGATTCCCGCCCGGTCCGCGACGGCCCCCTCCTCCGATTTTGGCAACAGCTGAACGGTTGACCGGGCCGATCGCCTCGCGCCACGCCGTCGAAAACTCCTGAAGGGTCGTCGTCCGAACTTCCACACTCAGGAGGTCGACACTCACCGTGGCCAAGTGGGGACCGGTCTCCTCAAAGTCAGCGTTGTGGTTAAATCTCGCGGAGGTACTGCGTACCAGGGACTGCTCACCGGGCTGGGGTTGTGATGCTGCAACTCTCTCGGCAGCTGCGACGATTCGGTCGACCTCCTGTTTGGTCTGCTCGAGACCTGTCCCAGGAGGCAGAGCAAGGCGGTATTCCACCACATCACCCTCGGTATCGGGGAATGCTTGATATCGCAGTGTCCCACTTGTTACCAACCCGGCCGCGACGATCAGAGCTGCGACCGTCAGACCCAAAGTCGCGTACCGAAAACGGATCGCCAAGTCGACCAACCTGCCGACGACGCCTTCGCGGACCCTGTTGAAACTCCGGTTAAACCACTGCCGGAAACGATTGGGTACTGCATTGGTATGCGGGATATGCCCGAGGTGGTTGGGCAAGATAAAGAATGCTTCGACCAAACTGACCGCTAAGACACCCACCAAAATCGCCGGAATCACCTGCAATGTACGCCCGATCCGACCATCGATTGCGGTCAGCGGGACAAACACACAGATCGTCGTGATAAACGAGGAGAGCACACCTCCGGCGACTTCCTTGACGCCGTCGACCGCTGCCTGAACCGGTGACTTCCCGCTTTGGCGGTGGGTCGCTACGTTTTCCGCGAGCACGATGGCATCGTCCATCAGCAGCCCAATCGCCACCAATAGACCCATCATCGACATCATGTTGAGGGTTTGGCCGGTGTAGTTCATAACAAACACCGCACCCAAAAATGAGACCGGCAATCCGGCGGCAACCCAGAATGCCAGACGAAGATTGAAAAACAGCCACAGGACGCAAAAAACGAGAATGAGGCCTTGCACCCCGTTGACCACCAACAATTCGAGTCGCTCGGAGATGACCGAAGTGACATCGTTGGAGATTGCGAGCGTCACACCTTCGGGTTTTCTTAGTTCCTCACGGTCGAGGACACGTTTGACGGCATCGAGAACTTCAAGGCTATCCTGGCTCGTGGTCTTGCTGATATTGAGTGTACCTGCACGTTCTCCGTTGTAGTATGTTTGGTCGGCCTCGACAGCGAACGTATCGTCGATCTCCGCGATTGCATCGAGTCGAACCTCCCCACCTGTCGCTCCCGATTTCAGGACAATTCCGGCGAGCTCCTCGGGATTGACGCGTTTATCCGCGTAGCGGACCATCAATTCCCCGTCGAGCATCTTGAGCGTACCGAGCGGACTGTCGAGACTCTGAGCTCGAATCGCGTTGGCCACTTCGGTCACACCGACTGCAAATCGGGCCATCGCCGCGCGGTCGAGTTTGATCTTCAGTTGGTGAGTCGAAAACCCAGCGAGTGATACCAGCGAAACCCCGGGGTCGGCGAGCAACTCACGGCGCAGGCGTTCGCAGTAGCGTTTGAGGTCTTGGCCGGACATCGGCCCCGTCACCGCCACCGACGCAACCGAGGCGGTCCGCGACATGAGCGAAGTCGTCGGCGGATCTTCCATTCCTTCCGGCAGGTCTTTGACCGCATCGACAGCAGCTTTGACTTCGGTCAAAACCGTCTCGGGATCGTAGCCATCTGCTATCTCGAGGGTGACCGAAGCTGAACCTTCGCGCGAACGCGAATCCATCGAACCGACCCCTTCGACACCGCTGATAGCTCCCTCGATCCGGGCCACAATCGTCTCATCGATCACCTCGGCATCGGCCCCCGAATAACTCGCTCGTACGCGGATCCGGGATGCTTCGAACTCGGGATAGGTCTCACGCTGCAATTCGGGCAATGCGAGTGCGCCGAGCAGTAGAAACACCAACATCAACAGATTGGCGGCAGTTGGGTGACGGGCAAAATAACTGATCACGAGCCCCCTCCGTTCCCCTTGGTCGCGGTGGCGAGGCGAGAGGCTGCGAGTTCATCGACACGTGGCGCGAGTT
>CAZUPD010000322.1:0-240 GCA_964621785.1 uncultured Nannocystaceae bacterium | reverse complement strand
TTCATGCCGGCAACGGCCGGAGACACATCGGTCAACACAACCTGGTCCCCCTCGCTCAACCCAGTGGTAATACAAATAAATTCTTCCTGTGCGATCGACGTTTCGACCGGTCGAATCTCAAGCCGGTCTTTTTTGCCAACAACCCAGACCACACCGTCGTGGAGAGCTTGGCGCGGGACTGCGAGGCAATCTTCCACGGCCGCCCCCGTGAGCTCGACCTCCACATGCATCCCCGGGGTC
>CAZUPD010000321.1:0-3899 GCA_964621785.1 uncultured Nannocystaceae bacterium | reverse complement strand
TGGATTTCGTCAGCCGGGGCACTTTCACTCGGTGCCGCAGCCGCGCTCGGGCGTGCCCGTGACCAAATGCGCCCAACAAGGCTTGTGCCTGTCGACGATTTTGCGTAGGAATCTGCGGCGATGGCAAACCAGCCAATCGGCCCAAGAACCGCCCGTGCAGCCAACCCAGCTGCGACACGCGCGACCCCATGACCGAGTTGTCCGTCGAGGATCAAACTCGTGCCTGGGACGACGAGGGTATCCCCTGCGAGGCGTACTCCGTTTGTGACCACTTTTTTAAGATCGTTTTGCTCAGACATCTGATTTCTCCGCGGCGCCAGAGTTGGCATCATGATGCACGACTCCCACCCGTAAAACAAGTCACGGACAGATGGCCACGGCGGCGGTCAAAGGCAGGTGGGCTATAACTCGGTACTCGCCAGCTGAGCTTCCCAAGGCGTCCCGGCCAGTTCCCCGCGTGCGCGCTCGAAGTTGCTGAGGACGTCGCGCAGGTCCTGTGAGTTTCGCTTGAAGGTGGCACTTTTCATGCTGCTGGGCGAGGCCGGGATTTCGAGGAACTCGAGGATGCGTCGGTGTGTCTCTCGCTCGAATAGCGTTTCGTAGCGAAGTTCGAGCCAGGATTGCCCGGATTGTCGAAGTGCCGTGCGTACCCCGGAATAAAACGCATCCATGGTGCGGTTGTAGGTCAGGAACGCCTCGGTATCGAGGGGTACCCGGCGTGGAGGTAGATCCTCCGGGCGAGTGTCGTAAAAGGTCCACTGCCATTCGGCACGGGCGACTTGTTCGGAGACGAACATTTTCACCCGGTTTTCGCGGTCGAGCACGAGTTTGGCAATGGTTGGATCCTCGAGGATCTGCTCAAAGGCTACCTGCGGTGCGCGCCAAGCTAGCTTGAAGCCGAGCCACAGGCGCTCGCAGGTCATCGCCCACACCCGGTCGAGAAATGCGAGCGGGTCCCGGTCGCGTTCTTGCATCGTGCCGAGCAAATCCCCGCTGTCCCGCAAATCGAGCGCGAGGTGGATCCCTTGGTCGTTGAACAGCTCGTGGTGGCACAACACCTCGGGCAAGGAGTTGAGCAGGGCGCACAGGTAGTTGCTGCCAACCCGTGGGACGGACAAAATGACGAAACGCTTGGGCGATGCAGCGTGCATCGGCGATTCGCTCAGTTGAGCCATACGGGGGTGCCCCAGATGATCATATCGGGGCCGAGCCGAGTGTAGTAGGGCGTTTTCAGGCGAAGATGGGGGCCGAGCGAGGGCATCTGGCCGACAGTGCGTACGCCACCGACGACGACCGGAGCGACTGTGATCACCAGCCGATCGGCGAGCTCGCGCTGCATAAACTGGGTGATCACGCGGGCACCACCCTCGACCATCAACGAGTGGATGTTCAGCGCCCGAAGCCGGCACAAAAGTGCTTCGAGATCGACCTGGCCGAGAGGATTGGCCGCAACTCGTATGATTTTGGCGCCTTGGGCCTCGAGTCGGTTGGCGCGCTCGGGGTCGGCGAGCTTTGTCGTGGCGATCCAAACGTTCCTGTCGGGATGGGACAGGAGCCGTGCGTCGATCGGTAGCCGCAGACGACTGTCGAGGATGATCGGCTGGGGATTGTTGCCTTCGGCCAGTCGGACAGTGAGTCGCGGATTGTCTGCGAACACGGTCCGGATACCGACGAGGATCGCGTCATGTGAGGCCCGCAGGCGATGGGTCAGGCGCAGGGATTGGTCGCCGCTGAGGGCCAGCGGGCGATCGGCTATCGCCGCGCTACAACCATCGAGGCTTTGGGCATAGCTCAGGGTCACGACGGGGCGATCCGAAGACGATGGGCGGGAGCTCGCCAAGAAGTCGAACACATCGTCGAGCGGGCGCATCGTGGGGGGCCTTGTCAGGAACTCCTCGCCCGTGTCGAGCATGTGGTGCATGCGCGTCGATTTTGTTTCGAGGTACTTTTTATTGTCCGGATTCGCGGCAATAATCAGGGGAACGCGTTCGGATACCGTGATGCCGAGTTCGCGCAATGCTCCGACTTTTGCCGGGTTGTTGGTGAGTAGTCGAACCTGCGAAATTTCGAGGGCTGCGAGCATCTCTGCCGCGATTGTGTAGTCCCGAGCATCTGCCTTGTGCCCCAGCGCGAGGTTGGCATCGACGGTGTCGTAGCCCTCGTCCTGGAGATTGTAGGCGCGAAGCTTGTCCAGCAATCCGATTCCGCGACCCTCTTGGCGCAGGTAAAGCACGAGCCCACGGCCTTTCTCGGCGATCCGAGACAGGGTCTCGTTGAGCTGCTCACCGCAATCACAGCGGCGCGAGCCGAGCACATCCCCGGTGAAACACTCGGAGTGGATACGCGTCAGGACAGGCTCATCCGTCGACAGATCGCCTTGGTACAGCGCGAGATGGTCTGCACCGGCTTGGTCGCGAAAGAGTGCGAGTTTGAAGACGCCGAACTTGGTCGGGAGTCGGGTAGAAACTTGAGGGGATACTTGCTCGATCGTCATCGAGAACCGTTCTTTCGCAACCTACAAAAACGATGGTTGGCTGGCAAGACGTGTGACACAGTTCGGGCTCCGCGTTCGCTCAGGACGCGGGGTGAAATCTGCGAATGAAGCTATATGGATAGCCCGGGTCGAAGTCGCTAGCTTCGTTGAGCAGCGCCATTTCTTCGGTGGACAGGGAAAACGTCGCGGCTGCAAGGTTGTCGTCCAATTGTCTGAGGTTGCGGGTGCCGATGACAACTGAGCTGACCGCCGGCTGGTGGAGCAGCCACGCCAGCGAAACCGTGGCTGCGTTGACAGAACGCTCCTGGGCGATCAAACGGATCGCCGAAAGGATCGCCCAGTGGCGCGGGGTGTCGAATTGAGCAAGTCGTTGTGTCCATTTGGCCAGGCGCGTCCCGGATGGAGGTGGCTGTTTCTGAACATACTTCCCGGCCAAGAACCCGCCGCCCAGCGGAGACCACGGAAGCAGTCCGAGCCCGTGTCGCTGAATCGCTGGAATATGCTCACGTTCGATATCGCGGCAGATCAGATTGTATTGTGCTTGAAGTGTGACAAAACGCTCAAGTCGTAGGAGTCGCGAAAGCATCACACTCTCGACTAGACGATGGGCCGTGTAGTTGCTCGCACCGAGATAGAGCACTTTGCCGCTGCGAACCAGATCGTCGAGTGCGCGCAGAGTCTCCTCTTCCGGAGTCGCGTAGTCCTGCAGATGGACTTGATAGAGGTCGATGCGATCGGTTTGAAGGCGGCGAAGACTGTTTTCGACAGCGTGGATGATCGCGTGGCGAGAAGCTCCGACAGCGTTCGGGCCGGGGCCCGTCGGCATCCCGAATTTCGTTGCCAACACAACCTCGTTGCGGCGTTTGCTGCGTTTGAACCACTCCCCCAGCAACCGTTCGGTCAGGCCGTCTTGTCCGTAGATATCGGCTGTATCGATAAAGTTGACCCCGGTGTCGACAGCCCGGTCGAGGATGCGAAAAGAGGTCGGGGCATCGACACCCACTCCGTGCATAAAAGATGTGTCGTCGGCCTCGCCGAAGGTCATCGTACCGAGGCACAGACTCGACACCTTGACGCCACTGCACCCGAGTGTGCGGTACTCCATGCAGCGAAACGTAACAGTCGCCCGGACGTCTCACCAAGATTCCGCGACCGGAAAAATTCGCGGTCTGGCAGATTCACGGGATCTGCGAGCGCACATTCACGCGTGAAATCAGACGATGCAAAAGCTCTCCTCCCACGATTCCCGCGGGCGCGGCGATGAGTGCGACGTAGATCAGGATTTCGTCGGTCGACCAGAAAACCCCGCGAATACCCATAGCGATGGCTGAGGTGACGAATCCACCAGTCAATCCGATCGAACTCACCTGCGGTATCACCCACGATGCGAGCACCACGATCCCGA
>CAZUPD010000320.1:0-3902 GCA_964621785.1 uncultured Nannocystaceae bacterium | reverse complement strand
CCGTCGCGGCAGTAGATGTCGGCGACGTATTGGTCGAGGGCGGTGACGATCTCACCGCCGCGAATGACAACGCCGCGGGATGTTGCAGTCATGGGAGCTCCTTGCGTGCTTGAATGGGATGGGTGCCCGGCGAGGGCTAGTAGTTGACGAGCTCGTCGTAGGCCTCGGGCCGACGGTCGCGGTAAAATTGCCAGGTCTGGCGGACCTCGTCGATCATCGAGAGATCGAGGTCGGCGACCACCAACTCGTCGTCATCTTCAGAACCCTCGGCTAAAAACTGTCCGCGCGGGTTGACGAAGTAGCTGGTGCCGTAGAACTTGCCGATGTTCCAGGGCGCCTCGGTGCCGACGCGGTTGATGGCGCCGACGAAGTAACCGTTGGCAACGGCGTGGGCCGGTTGCTCCAACTTCCACAGATACTGGCTCAGGCCTGCCACGGTGGCGCTCGGGTTAAAGACGATCTCGGCGCCGTTGAGGCCGAGGCAACGGGCGCCCTCGGGGAAATGGCGGTCGTAACAGATGTAGACACCGATGGTGGCGTACTTTGTTTTAAACACCGGGTAGCCGCCGTCGCCGGGCTTGAAGAAGTACTTCTCCCAAAACCCAGAGGTCTGGGGAATGTGTTGCTTGCGGTACTTGCCGAGGTAGGTGCCGTCGGCGTCGATGACCGCGGCAGAGTTGTAATAGACCCCGCGCATGGCCTCTTCATAGAGCGGGACGACGATGACCATGTTGTGCTTTTTGGCCAACTCGGACATCAGCGCGGTGGTCGGGCCGGGGATCGGTTCGGCGGCCGCATACCAGCGGGTGCTCTGACTCGGGCAGAAATAGGGGCCGTTAAAGATCTCCTGGAGACACAGGATTTGCACCCCCTTGCGGGCCGCGTCTTCGATCATCGGCAGGTGCTTGTCGAGCATCGCCTTTTGGATCTCGGCGACGGAGATACTTTCGTCGTTGATCGGGTTACTGCACTGGATCAGGCCACAGCGAACAACCGAGGGATTGGACTTCATTTTGCTACTGTATGCCAGCTGCGGGGCAGTACCAAGTCGTCTACGAGTGAGTCGAACTTGTTTAAAGGACGCTGCGCGAGGGCTTGGCGAGGCTTCTAAACAAACTGTATTTTCAAAGATTTACTTTGATGACCGTCGAATGATACCGGCGAGGAACCGACGTTTTTGCGTAGAAGCCGCAAATCCGACGGGGCCGAGGGAGGTTTCGTGTTATGACTAACGTTGCTTACTCACTTCGGCATGAGGTTGCCTCGCTGGCTCGCGGATCTCCGGAGTCTTGCGGGTTTGAGGACATCGCTGTACATGAAAGCCGCGACATCCACCCACCTGCCCGGAGCATGCCTCCGAGCCAGCGACCGCGGGTCTCCCGTTCCGACCTCACGCCCGCATTGATTTAGGAGAAACCATGATCCGATCCAAGTTGAACCTTTCCCTGTGCCTGACGGCAATGTTTGCCCTCCCCTTGATGGGCTGTGGCGGCGACGACACCACCACCAACGCAAGTGCTTCGGAGTCGAGCTCCGAGACCGATCCATCGGGAACTTCGACGACCGAAAACGACACCAGCACCACCAGCGATACCGATCCGACCGGTAGCGAGACGATGGATGCAACGGTCGGAACGACCGAAGATCCGACGACCGATACCGACACCACGGCGACGACGACCGCAGGTGATCCGTGTGAGGGCGTCGAGCAGGCTGATGCCGGCCAGACGTGTTCGCAAAACTGTGCTTGTAAGGCGATCGAATCGATCGACCTCGACGAAGACGGCGGACTTGTCTACGACGACATGGGCAACGTCCAAGGCGTGAACTACGGCGATGAGTCTGAGGAAGGCTTGTGCTTCTTGGTGCCGCTGTTGGGCGGTCAGTGTGGTCAGTGCGTAACGGCCGACGACTGCCAGGCCAACCAGGGCTGCACGATTCCAAACCCGCTCGCGGGCGGACCGTCGTACTGCAACGACGGTGGAGCAGGTGCCGGGTGTGATGCCGATGGGGCGAACACCTGCCAAGACGGTCTCAGCTGCGGCGTGATCCTCGACGCCGCGGGAATCTTGACCGTCGCAACCTGCGGCGAGTGTGTGGTCAACGAAGATTGCCCCGCCGAGACTCCGCACTGCGCACCGTCGATCGATGTCGGTAACTTCACCGGCGTGATGCAGTGCGTCGCCGAAGCGTCGATCCCGAACAACAGCGCCTGTGTCATCGGCGACGACGCAGCCTGCGAAAACGGGGTCTGCGGTAAGGCCGTCGTGATGGGTGTCATCGAGGTTGGGATCTGCGGTGAGTGCACCGGCGATGCCGATTGCATGGGCGGAGAGACCTGCTCGATGCCGATGGTCGACATCGAGAACATCCCCGACGATCCGAACAACCCGCCGCCAGACTACATGCCGCTTCAAGGTCCAGTCTGCGGGTAGGTCGTTCACAACCACTGCAATATGCAAGGGCTCGCGCCAGTTGGCGTGGGCCCTTTTCACTGTTATACCGAGGATGATGCGAGGTTTTGCCCACGGGCTTGCAGCACTGCTTTTCTCAGGTCTGTTTGTCAGTCCGGCCCATGCCGAGCCAACCCTCCTCGATGGGATCGCCGCCGTCGTCAATGACGATATCGTGCTGATCAGCCAGCTCGAACGCGAGGTCAATGTGTCGCCGTACCTCGCCCAGGCACTGCAGTCGCTGGGCCCGTCGGCAACACCCCAACAGGCCGAACAATTGCGCCGCGAAGTCCGAGCCGAAGTCCTCGACGAGTTGATCGAGGTGCAGCTGATCAAACGCGAGGCCGCGAGGTTCCAAATCACCATCTCCGAGACAGATGTCGATCACTACATCAAGCAAATGACCCAGCAAAACGGGTTCTCGTCGGTGGACCAACTTCGGACAGCAGTGCTGGAGAGCGGGCAGTTCGGAAGCTGGGCAGACTACCGACAAATGGTCCGAGACCAGATCCTCGTGTACCAAACCACAGGAGCGTTGACGAACTACAAGGTGTCAGAGGCCCAAGTCCGCGAGCACTACCGAAAGATGGCCCGCGATGTCGATGCCAAGGTCGAGGTGGCACAACTGGTATTCAATCCACCTGCAGGGCAGGGCGAGGCGCGAGAAGGTGTGTATACACAGGCCCAAGCAATCGCAAGGCGGCTGCGAGCAGGAGAAGAGGTCGAGGTGATCGCAGCAGAGCTAGGGCAGGACGAGGTCGTACAGGAACTCGGCCGAGGAAAGGTGGCACCGCAACTCGAAGATGCCATCTTCGCGGCAAAACAGGGGCAGGTGGTGGGGCCCCTCGCTTCAGGTCAGGGGTTCGTGGTCTATAAAATTCTGTCCCGTGACGATGCCGAGGTGCTGAGCTTCGAACAGGCCCGAGACAGAATCCGGGCCATGCTCGAGCAAGAAGCCCTCGAGCGGGCCTCGAAAGAGTTCCGAGAGCAGCTCCGGGCCAAGGCCCACATCGACATCCGGATTTAGCGCTAGCGGGCGCGCGGGTTATTTTGGCCGTGAGACCGGCCCTGAGAAGCTAGCAGTAGGCAACTACAGCGTCGCGTCTCAGGACTCGGTTCACGGCCAAAATTCCTCCGCGAATCGTTGGGAGTGGCGTGGTCGAGTCGGAGGGTGGTGAGTGTTTGGGGAAGTTTTGGGTAGTGAGTGTGGCGTGTGTTTGGGGAAGTTTGGGTAGGAGTGGCGTGGTCGAGTCGGAGGGTGGTGAGTGTTTGGGGAAGTGTTGGTGTGTGGCGTGTGGTGAGTGTTTGGGGACGTTTTGGTTGTGAGTGTGGCGTGGTCGAGTCGGAGGGTGGTGAGTGTTTGGGGAAGTGTTGGTTGTGAGTGTGGCGTGGTGAGTGTTGGTTGTGAGTGTGGCGTGGTCGAGTCGGAGGGTGGTGAGTGTTTGGGGA
>CAZUPD010000319.1:0-3914 GCA_964621785.1 uncultured Nannocystaceae bacterium | reverse complement strand
AGCTCGACCTCGGCGAAGCCGAGCTGTTTATGCTCACCGCTCGCAACAAGGCCGAAGCACTCGAGTTCAAAAAACAGATCGAGGCCGAAGCGGAGCAGAAGCGACTACTGGAAGCAGGCCAACGAGCGCTGCGATTGTTCGCCCAGGCGGCCGGCCGCGTCCTTCATGCGTCGACCGTGAGCGAGTCCGAGGCCGAACGCTTGCGCAAGGAGGCCCGGGACTACCTCGACTCGCTCGATAAGATCGATGCACGCGCATGGCCGTGGAAGCAGGCGTCAGATGACCTGTGGAATGGCGACCCGACGCGGGAGTGGGTTGTGGGTGACTATACAAACATCCCGCCCTTCTACCCCGGCATGATGCTCGAACACAACGGCTACGACATGCAAGTCGGCGAGCTGCTCCCGGGTGGGTTTGTCGGCCTTCGGCAAAACGGCACCGCAAACTGGACCAGCGAGAATATCGACCAGCTGCGGGGTGCTCGGTACTCCGAAGCAACAGCTAACGACAACCGTGTCACAGCGGCCGCCATTGAGAACGTCGATACCTGGCACAGAGCACATGAAGCTTGGGTCATGAATCAATGGGCGACGAACCTCAAAAAGATCGCCGAGACGTTGCGCCGCACGACGACCTGGGTGCCGCTGTTCACCGTCAGCGACGGGCTCACCCTCACCGCAATGGTCCCTGATTACCTCAAGCGCCAAATCCTGCCGCCCACGAAAACCGCTTGGGAAGTGTTTCGCACGTGGGCGCCGGTGTGTTCCGCTTCTGAGGATCGTCTCAACCTCGTCGCCCGGTTGTGGTTTGGTCGAGAGTTGACGCTGCCGACAAAGACGAAATCGGTCATCGACCGCGAGGCAGGCAAGTTTACGTTTGTGGAAATCGGGTGCTCGGACCGGATCCTCACCATGAAACCGGAGCGTTTCGTCGGCGTGATCCAACGCGAGTTTGAACGCATCCGTGACGAGGGCACGGACAATCAAGAACTGAAACTCAACCTCGCCCCCGGTATCAACATCGAGATCGAGGCGCGTCAGTTCACGTCAGCCGCCGACCTACGCAAACACGTCCTTCGCACGCTCTACCGCACGTACATGACGAGTTGGTTTCGACTCGCGCAAGCGCAGGTCCGGCTGCTTCACAGCGAAGTTGTCCCCGGTCTCGACGACCTCTACTACGACGTTGACGCTCGCTACCAACAGCTGGCCCAGGTCCTCGGCCACGCAAACGCTCGAGTGTTTCGCGTGTGCGCCCAACTGGGGTCACTCGACCCGGCGATCCGCGTGAATGTCCGCCGCGACATGTTCTCTGCCAAGCTGCGCTCGTTAGTCGATGGCGTGTCGAGTGCACGCATCACCACGGAGACCGAGACGTTTGTACCTGTCGCTCACGACAGACAATTCGTCACGGTGAAACAAGTCGACCTCTCGACGGCGACTGTCGTGAAAGAGACTCACAAAGCACCGGGCAATCTATTTGCGCTGCAAGCTCTCGATACCCTCCACGAACGGATTCCGCTGCCGCAGGGAACTATGTGGATGTACACGGTCACCGATGAGGAACAACCGGCGGCGAGTCACGCGTGGGTCAACATCCACCCAGCTGACGTCAAGACGGTTCTCGGATTGTCGCTCGACCAGTTGCAGGACTCCGAGGACCAGGCGAACGCCAGTGCGACCGAGGCCGACGAGGAGCTCAGTGCATCCGAAAAACTTCTCAAGATGATCGAGCGAAAAAAGGAACGCGCCAGGCAACGCGACGCGGCGAGTGTTTCGACAAGTTGGTACCCGAGCGTCAAAATCGACTACGAGATGCGTGGTCTCAAAGGGCAGGTTCACCAGATCCTCCCGGACCCGCAGGCGCCAGTCCGATTCGATGAAAGTGGCACACGGGCCTTCTACGGCCGCGGCGTGATCGGCTCGCACAACGACAACTTGTATTTCCTCGATTACCCCACACTCGTTCAAGTCGGCAGTGTTCGAGGTTCTCCGCGCGATTCGATCAAAGCGGTGATTCGCCAGGCCGCAGCTTCTGCGGGTCGCCAGTCGGATAAAGTCGTTGATCTTGCAACGTCGCGCTACCTCGTGATGGCAGGTGGCGACACCCATCCAATGCGGGTCAGGAGTGGATTGGCGAAGTTCCAGTTCGACTCGATGCGTCGTGAACACGATACCGGCGTCATCACCTACAAGCACAACGCATTTGTGCTCGAAGTTCGAGTCACGCCGTCGCTTACCGCCCACAACCTCACGGTGACGTGGGTTTTATACAACGACGATATTCTCTCACACATCAGATACGAATCGAGGCCGTTTGCGGGAATCGCAGAGGAAATCGGCCGTCTCGCTACTTGGTCCGTCACCAAGTTTCGCACCGAGTCCTTCGCTTCTGATGTCAATGGACTCATGCAAAATAGGAGGTAGGAATGGAAACGATAGATAAATTCGCGTTGGGTGTTTCAATCGCCGCATTCGGAGTTGTGTCAACCTGTGCACTACTCCTCGGTCTTCGCAATGAGGAGGACCTCGATCGGCTGCGAACTGCGGGACCCAGCCCCAATCATTCGCGACGTATTCGGACACTCGAGCAGGAGCTCAAGGAGTTGCGTCGCGAATTCAAACGAGAGCGGGCGGATACCGAGCGACTCGTCGACCGCGTAGACGCTCTATTTAGTCGGGGACGCAATGGACTCGCGTGACCTGTGGCTTGCCCTCGTGACGGTGGGCGCTGGTGCTGGCCTTGCGCTCATGCATCGGCGAGTGAAGCAGTTGCGCGAGGACACGGACGAAAGCGTCCAGCTGGCGCGACAAATGCTGGCACTTGTGCACAAGCATGACAAGCAGCGCATCGATGGATTGCGAGACGACCTACTCCGAGCAAATGTCAGGATCGATACGCTGTTTTGGCGGACGCACGAGCTCAGCGAGAATGACCCGTTAAACGACCCAGACCTCACTCCTAACTTGCGGGAACACTTTGAACTCGGGGCGACCCCACTTTCGTATCCAACCAGGTTCGATCAAGTGCGGTTTGACGAGGAGGACGACGATGGATGAACGGAATGTATGGATGATTGGGTTTTTTGTAGCTACAGGGATCGGCCTGGTGACTTCACTGCGAGCGAGTAAGGCTCTGCTCAAACTCGAGGAGCTCGAGCGGCGTTTCATGAATGCCCAATGTGCTCAGGAGCATCAGATGAGTCGCGTGCAGTCCGAGCTGCGATCCGATGTCGAGCAACTTCGGCGCACCATCGGTCGAGGCCACGTCGACGTCGACCGCATGCTCAAACGCATTGATGCGCTCTACCTGGAAGGCGGGCGTACCTCGGATGCATAGTCAACAAACATGGATGGTTCCCGTTGCACCCATCCCGACTCCGCCGCCCTTGTGGCCGCTGCCGACGGTCAAACCGGGCTACTCGCCAACTTCGTTGGGATACAAGCGGCCGTTCAAATGCACTGATGACTGCGTTCGCTGGCACGCGGGCATGGACCTGGTCGGCGTCAAAGCGGGCGACGAGGTTGTCGCCTGTGAAGATTGCGAAGTTGTCAGCACCGGGCTGTGGAGTCACAACACAAACTTCGTCCTGGTCCGCAACACGGCCTCGATGGCGCTGTACGGAGGGCTTCGCAAACCCTTGCCGAAGAAGGGCACGTTTATCGCGGCTGGCAAGCGCATCGGTGAAATGGGGGTCGGATACAGCGGACTGCACTTTGAGCTGTATGAGCTCGACCTGGACCGCAAGACCAACAGCCGTTGGTACATCGATCAAGATCCACCCGAGGGGTTGCTGAACCCGGTCAACTACGTCCAGACGGCTGCGGGCCACAAGGTCACCCGGGAGACTGCGCCTCAACGCCACGAAGCGTTACGCGAGCTCGGCCTGTACGCGGGGACAGTTTATGCACCGT
>CAZUPD010000318.1:0-3925 GCA_964621785.1 uncultured Nannocystaceae bacterium | reverse complement strand
CGATTCCGGTATCGCTGACCACGAACTGAATCCGACCCTTCTCTGTATCTGCATTTATTTCGAGCCGGATCTCGCCGTTGTGGGTGAATTTTGCGGCATTCCCCAGTAGGTTGATGAGGATCTGCCGTAGGCGTTGGCCATCGGTGTACATCCGATCTGCATTCGGTGGGTAGATGATGGCGAATTGATTGCCACCCTTGGCCACCAGCGGTTCGACCGTATCTCGGATCTGGTCGGTGAGATGGCGGAGGTCGACCCAATCGAGGTACAGGTTCATCCGGCCAGCTTCGATCCGCGACAAATCGAGGACCTCGTTGATCACACCCAACAGGTGCTGGCCGGCGTGGAGGACCTTGCGCATATCCTCGGCGTGGGGGCCCTGACCCTCTTCGATCAGCTCCTCGGCCAGTAGCTCGCTGTAGCCGATGATGGCGTTGAGGGGGGTCCGGATCTCGTGACTCATCCGCGCGAGAAACTCGCTCTTGGCTCGATTGGCGAGGTTCGCCCCATCCTGTGCCGACGTCAGGGCAAGGTTTGTGTTCTCGAGTCTAGTAAGCGCCGTCGCCAGTCTGTCCCGGTCGCGCAACCACGCGACTTCGTAGAACTGTGCGATCAGGGCACAGAGTAAAATAGTTGCAAATGCAACAAAAAAGAAAACCGACTGGAATGTGTGGATAAACTCAATGCTCGCCTCCGGTACCCAGGTGTACACCGCACCGAGGGCCGCGAGCATGCATGCCGTGACGAACATGCCAAAGCGCACCCCAATCAAAAAACTGGCAAACAGCGGGGCGATCGGAAACATCAGCAAGACCGGTGCCGGGAATTGCTGGATCACGACTTGGATCGCGACAAAGGCCGCGGCGACAGCAAACGTAAAAATGATGCCAGGGATGCGGTACGAGCCGGTTTTGCGGATGAACCACGGGATGCACCCTGAAAACACGATCACCGGGACTGCGATGTAGAGGATCACCGGGTCGAGCCCCACTGTCGGCAACCGCGAGAGCACGAGCAGGGTTCCGAGTACGGTGAGCAACAGTGCACTGGCGATCAGTGATCGACAGCGAAACCGACTCTGGTCGTCCGCGAGAAGATGTTCGGGGATCAACCTGTCGATCAGGATCACTGCGAACGGGTCCGTACTCGATGTACGGGTGTGCTCAGGTGCATGCATCGCGGCGAACGGTGTCGTCGATGGTCAGTTCCTCGGCTATGAGGATATGGCATCTACAAGTTCGTTGCCCGGTCTGCGTGGTCGTGAATCCGCCCAGGGCTTTCCTGCGCCTTGTGGACGAACACGTGGCTACACAAACCGGCGGATGAATGTACAGATCCGATCGATGGCCTGTTGTGCTTCGGGAAAGATTCCCAGGAACAGATGCCAGTTATGGGTCATTTCAGGCCAAACTTCGACTGTGACATCAACCCCCGCCCGGCGTGCGCGCTCGCCAAATCGTGTGGTGTCATCACGGAGAATCTCGGCGTCACCAACTTGCATCAACAGCGGAGGCAAGTCGGTCAGGTCGGCATAGAGCGGGGAGGCGAGGGGGTGCTTCGGGTCGTGTCCATCGAGGTACATAGCGACCGCCTCGGGGAGCATTTTGACGCCGATCACCGGGTCTTGGTCGGCTCGTGTGCGGATCGAGTCGCCTGTGAACGCGCAATCTGTGTAGGCCGACATGGTCACGGCCGCGGTCGCCCTGGCGAAGTTCCGGTCCCTGGCGGCCACGAGGGTCGCTAACGTCAGACCTCCACCGGCGGAATCTCCGACGACAAACACACATCGCGCCGGCTGGTGTCCCCGGGGACCGGTGGCAAAAATCGTTTGATAGGCAACGATCGCATCGTCGACCGCGGCCGGAAACGGGTGCTCCGGCGCGAGCCGATAATCGAGCTGGAGGCAACTACAACCGGTTTGCCGCGCGAGTGCACAGACAAACGGGCGGTGCGATGCGAGCCCGCCGGCCAGGTAACCACCTCCATGTAGATACAGGATTCTCGCATCCGGGTCGCTGTGCGACCCTGTGACCCACTCGCCCGGTCGCGCGCCCACCCTGGTTTGGGAGACAGCAATATCGGCCGGCATGGCCAAAAATCCCCCATCGGTCGCGTCGCGCAGGCCTGCGAGATCGAGACCGCCATCGGGTGTGCGAGCCTGACTGGCCCAAGCGGAGATCGAGCGGAGGGCGCGGCGAAATTCGGGCGAAGCCATGGCATTTGGTCGTACCACAAACCTGATGGCACCCACGGGCAAAACGTGGTTTGATTGCCGGCAATCGCCATGACCGAAGATACCCTGAGACACGCGATCTGGAACGGCTGGCACAGCCAGGATGTACGCGCAATCATTCAGCCGACGAGCATCGCCGAAGTCGTGGAGGCCGTGCACGCGGCGCGAGCCCGCGGTGGGCGGGTTAAAGCAATCGGCGGGCGTCACAGTTTCAACAACATCAGTTTTTCCGGTGGGACCTCGCCGGGGCGGGGCGACACGATCCTCGACCTCGCCGGGCTCAATCGGGTGATCTGGGTCGACCGTGCGAGAGGGCTGGTACGTGTACAAGCAGGTATCGCCCTGCGTGACTTGGTGGCGGTCCTCGCCTTCCACGGGCTCGCGCTGCCCAACATCGGCGCGTGGATGGCTCAAACCCTGGCGGGTGTGTTGGCCACGGGAACCCACGGCTCGGGCGGACGCCATCGCCAGAGCCTGCTCTCGGCCTTTACCGACATTCAGGTCGTCGACGGTACCGCCACGAGCCGGGCACTCACAGCCGAGGAGCGCGGGTTTTTAAACCTCGGATGTTTTGGGGTCGTCACCGAAGTGACGATCGCCTGTGTCCCGCTCTACCACTGCCTGCGCAAGAAAACCCTGGTCGATGTCGACGAGGCGATCGACACAATTTCTGTGCATCTACAAAATCACGATCATGTCGACCTGCGGTGGGCCGGCCGACACACGACCGGGACCCTGACGACCTGGGATCGCAACGACCAACCCTCGACGTTCAGTGATCGGTTGCGTTCGTTGGTCGAGGGCTACTTGATCGGGGCGCTACACGTGATGCTCGCCCATTACCCCTACGGCCTGATGCCGCAGCCACTCACCAACCTGCTGTTTGCCGGGGTCGGTGCGGCCTACACCCACCTCGCGTTCGAACGCCCGCAAAACGAGATCTGGTACCGGGCACTCACCTACAATTCGCGGGCTGCGATCGTCCCCCACGACGAATATGAGTTTGCTGTGCCCATGACCCACGCCGCGGCCTGTGTACATGCAGTCCGTGAAATCCTGCGGGCAAACGCCAACAGTGCCGGGTTCGAGTTTCAGCTGCGGTTTGAGGGCCCAAGCTCCGTCAAGCTCGCGCCCAACTACGGGATCGAAACCATGTGGTTCGACTTTAATCTGTTGGATCCATACGGGACACGTACCCTGGCACCGAAGCTCGCCGAAGTTGTCCTCGCCCACGGCGGCCGCCCCCACTGGAGTAAGCACATTCCCGCCGCTGGGTTTGCCCCGCGGAGGGTGTACGGCGATACCCTCGATGCGTGGGAGCAGGTTCGCTACAACTGCGACCCCGACGGGATCTTTAAGAACCACTGGTACGAGCAGTACCTCGCCCCGGCACTCCAGGGAACAACCGAAATTTAATTGTAGATACTTGTAATCTCCGGTTACGGGGAAAATCGCATCACCCAAACGTCGAGACCTTGATCGGCGACGGCGACCCAACCGACCGCAGCAACCCCGCCTAGCGGGTTGCGTGCGATGGCGCTGGCGTGGTCCTCTCCGTGGGCTGGCCCGTCGTATAAAAATTGCCAGTGTTCCTCCGCTGGGTTTGTCAGCGGTGCTCGGCGGACAAACAGATCTGAAAACTGGCCGTCCGAGATGGTGCTACCGGAGACAAAGATATCGCCCAGTACTCTT
>CAZUPD010000317.1:0-3929 GCA_964621785.1 uncultured Nannocystaceae bacterium | reverse complement strand
GCTCGGTGTGCGGGTTTGGCCGGGCAACAACTTGGGCTACTTCGGTCCGCACGAAAGTCGCCTGCGCAAGTCGCAGGGCCGCCACTGGATGGGCTGCACCGCCGGGCGCACAGTCATGGGAATCGAGAGCAACGGGGCGATCAAAAACTGCCCGAGCCTCGGGGGTCCGCTGAATGTCGGCGGTAACTGGCGCGAGCACGGGCTGGCGAAGTTGTGGAACGAGACCTACCAGCTCACCTACATCCGCCACCGCACCGTCGACGACCTGTGGGGCTACTGCCGCGATTGCTACTACGCCAGTACCTGTATGGCGGGCTGTACCGCCGCTGCTGAGCCGGTGTTTGGACGGCCCGGCAACAACCCGTTTTGTCACCACCGCGCGCTGATGATGGACCGCCAAGGACTGCGTGAACGCATCGAGCAGGTCCAACGGGCCAGCGGAAATGGGTTTGACAACGGCTTGTTTCGCCTCATCCGCGAACACAAAGACCCCGAGTTACGCGCACAGCACGGCCCGGTCGCCATCGAGGAGCCACGGGTTTCTCGAGCTGTCGAACCGAATGGTCCGGGGCGAGCACTCGCCCAGGTCTGAGCACGCGACAACTCCGAGGCTCGAGAATACCTCCACTCGAAGTTCCTCGGCGCCAAACGCTTCTCGTCTGAGCACGCGACAACTCCGAGGCTCGAGACTTCGACCACCGGCGAGCCCACCATCATCGGGCGAGGTCGCAGCCACGGCTTCGAGCCGGCGGGCGAAGTGGGCCGCCCAAAAACGAGGGCGAGGCGTCGGCCTTACGGAGGTTGAAGTGTGATCCCTTGCAACCCCTGTGGCCGGGCCTCGCCCTGTTCCTCGTGGTGTATTCGCCTGGGCCAGCCGGCCCGCGACATGAAAGGGTTCGGTTCTCAGCCGGTGCCGTCGGTCTCGGTGTCGGTGATACTCCAGCTCTCGTCGGGACCTGCGTAGGTGGTTCCACCACTCCAGTCACCGGTTGTTTCGGTCGTTTCGCCCTCGGTTGTGTCTTCCCCGTCGGTTGTGTCTTCCCCGTCGGTTGTTTCCGTTTCGGTTTCGCTTCCGGAACTTGAATCGGTCTCTGTCGCACTCCACGACTCGTCCGGGCCCGCGTAGGTTGTCCCTCCGCTCCAGTCCGAATCGCTCGTCGTTTCATCGCCGATCGTTGTTTCGCCGATCGTGTCGGTTTCGGAGCCACTCCAGCTCTCATCGGGGCCGGCGTAGGTGGTCCCTCCGCTCCAGTCAGACTCCGACTCGGAGGAGGACTCCGACTCGGAAGGACCCATCTTGTCGCAGCCCGTACTCATCGAGCCTAGGCCAAGAGTGAGACCGATCAGGAGATGAGGTGCACGCAGCCCCATCCGCGAAGTCCTCAAGTTCGCGTGACAAAACGGGCACGAAGACTCTGACCTCCGGATAAGTAGATTACATGTAGGGCAGTCATAGTGAGATTTCATGATGAGAGGATATCTTAAATATCGGAACTTCGTCGGGGGATTGCCAACAAAAATTGGCACTTGCCTCCTCAGCGCCTCACACATTTGCCGCATGCTGAACACAAGATCAGTCCGGCCAATTGACCCAATCACATGGAGCTTTGCACATGCTGAACATTGAGTCACACAAATCATTTTTGCCCTGAACAACACATCAAATAGCAGCTCTTCCCGGACCCAACGTATTCACATCCTCGACGCTCCAATGCTTGGACTACATCCATATGAGTTTCGTGCTCCCCCGAACCAACATATTCGTATGATCGACGCTTCCATGCATGGACGACATACACATGGTTTTTGGTCTCGATGGTCGACAGGAGAATCTGACACCGTGGCAGTCGTGCGTGAGCGTACTCATGTCAGCGGAGGAGTCTGCAAAGCTCCTGGTTGTCGGCTACACGCGAGCAGTTACGAGGCGAATGGGGAACATGGCGCATGCGACATATTTGACTCGAGCGGTGTGTCGGCATAACCCCAGCGAGCACGATGTTCATTGTCGCCACCGAAGCTCGCTCCCGCGAGCGCGCCGTGAATGGAAATTGTACTCGTCAGATTGACTCGGCGAAATCGAGTCATTCGAGGTATCATGCCGGCCATGTGGGCCATGTAAACTCCCTCAAGGATCCTCGTGAAGACTGAAGATCTCAACCTCGAACGCATGCTGAAGTTTCAGCCCGAGCACGGCACGGTGATGTTCGGATCCGATCGGATGCTGATTTTCCGTCAGGCGGCCATGAGCACCTTGCGCGGACTGCTGTATAGGCAGCTCGGCCCCGAGCTCTCGCGCGCCATCTTGAGTCAATTTGGCTACCAGTGTGGCGCTGGCGACTTTGCGAACTTGATGCAGAACTACACCTGGGAATCGGACCTCGACAAGCTCACCAGTGGACCCGTGCTCCACACCTGGGAGGGCATCGTCCACGTCACGCCAACCCTGATCGACTACGACCGCGAGAGCGGACGCTTCGATTTTAAGGGAGTGTGGCGCAATTCGTACGAAGCCGAGATTCACCTCCAGCAAATCGGAGTGTCAGACACACCAGTCTGTCACTCATTGACCGGTTACGCGAGCGGCTACGGTACGGCCTTTTTTGGTCGACCGGTCCTTGCGGTCGAAACGGCCTGCGTGGCCATGGGTCATGACACTTGCACCTTCGAAATGCGTGATATCGATCGTTGGTGCCCGGAAGCCAACCCCTGGCGAGAAGCACTAAAATCCAACGAGCTCTCCCTGGTCCGCGAACTCGAAACCCAGCTCGAACTCATTCGCGCACAGCAGCAGGAACTCGAAGATCTCACCTCCCGTCAGCGCGCAGCGATCAGTCAATTGTCGACTCCGGTCATGGAGGTGTGGAAGAGCGTCCTCGTCTTGCCGATCATCGGCATCGTCGACTCGGCTCGCAGCCAGGAGATCACCAACACGCTTCTCGAGGCGATCGCCCGGGGACAAGCTCGCTGTGCGATCATCGATGTCACCGGAGTCGACGTGGTCGACACCGGGGTTGCCAACCATCTGCAACAGGTGGTCAAGGCGGCGAGGTTACTCGGGGCATACTGCGTCATTACGGGGGTCAGCCCGGGTGTCGCCCAGACGCTGGTCGAGATTGGGGCCGATCTTTCGACCGTGCTCACCCTGCGCGATCTCAAGCAGGGCCTGCAAGCTTGTATTCGTCACCTCAATGGCGAGGCGTAGACCAATCAGCCAATCGGAGAATGGCTAGCCGGCCGTTTCTCGCTAGGCGTCGGGTTCATTGGTCTGTGACTCGCGTCGTCCATTGTGGAGACTCCATGCACCGACCGCACCGACTGCAAGCAAAAGAAGTACAAAGCGAACATCATCACCTGAGGTACGGGCGCCGTTTGCCATCCAGATAACAAACGAAACTCCGGACATCGTGAGCAGATAGACCCCAAGTCGTCGTGCGCGCCCCGCTTGTTGTGGTGTAAGGCCTTTTTTTCTCCCCACGTAGATCAGCCACAGCGCACGGATCAACACAATGGTGGCGACTAGCGAGACTCCGATGACGACGATAAGGGCCAGCAAAATGCCGTTGGCGAAGCTCTGTGCTGCATGCCCTATGAGAATCGTTGCCACCCCACACACCATCGTACACGCGAGGGATTTGTGCAACACACAATTGTTGCCCGGCCCTCGCACACGATGGACCCCGACAGCCGCGACCGCGGAGTTACTCGGCCAACTCGGATTTGTGCGAGCAAACCGGCAACTCATACAGGCGCCCACACACTACCGGGCCCGAACGGGTGCTCGTGTCCGCGTCCGCGAGCAGCCCGACAACGGCCTAACGGCTGACCCCCTCTGCGCCGTTACCGTTTTAAAGATGACAGCGACCTCGTCCGCCGACGCCGGAGACTGGCAACAAGCAATAACAACCACGCACTCGCACCCGTCGACTCCC
>CAZUPD010000316.1:0-4034 GCA_964621785.1 uncultured Nannocystaceae bacterium | reverse complement strand
TGGCGGGAACGGGTCTTTCCCATAACTACTCCGTTCGCGGATCTGACCATTCCGACCGTGGACGAGCAACTCTGTACCCTGATTTTGGGCGATCGTACGGCCGGCCTCGATCGCGGCGGCCTGGGTCGGGTGAACAGAGCTCGCTTTTGAACCTCCGGCAGGCTTTACTGCCCAGCCATCGGGGTGACGAACGACATGTTGGTTACGTTTGGACATGAGATTGAGTTTCCGAGTTGAGGTGGTCTTGCCCCGACCATCGGGGCTTCATATTACCAAGGGCCAGTTCCAGGCAGAATTCCGCACAGCCAATGTTACAAGTAGGTAACATCGACCAGCAGTTCGGCCAAACGCTGGTCTCACCTTTTGGGTGACGAATGCTACGTCAAAAGATCGCTCGACCCGTGCTGCTTGTGATGTAGCCAGTAGCTACGCTTTCGGGTACCGTCGGATTCGACGACCAACGCGAGGCCAACTGTTGGGCCATACAATGTATGCAATCATCTCAACGATGCTTGGCGAGCCAGGAGTCGAGCTCTCGAACGAGCCCCGGGTCATTGGCCGCGCTGGCGCGAAAGGCTTCGGCGGCGCCCTCGACCAGGGCGATCGCAGCGGGGCGGCGGTTCCTCTTGTCCCACATCAGCTCCGCCGTCTTCAGCTTGATCCGCGTCTGTAGGCCGATGAAGTCGCCCTTGCCGGCGACTTGGGCTAGGGCCTTGTCGAGCAACGCCTCGGCGGCTTCGCGCTCGCCCTTGCCGAGGAGGAGCAAGGCCCGCTGGAAGCGGATCTCGGCGAGCGTCGGGTGGGAGTCCCCCATCACCTTGCGGCCGATAATGGCGGCTTTGTCGAGGCGCGCCAGGCCTTCGTCGAAGCGCTCGTCGGCGAGGTCGAGATCGGCGAGGCCCGTGAGGATCAGGACCGCCCGGGAGGTCTCCATCAGGTCGCGCTTTTTGAGGATAGCGAGGGCCCGAACGAGATGGGGCTCGGCCTCGGCAAAACGCTCCTCCGCCGTGAGGGCATCGGCGAGGTTGTTGAGCGGGAAAATGAGTTCGGCATCCTCCATTCCACGCGCCTTCTCATCGATCGCCAAGGAGCGCTGAATCAGCGGGATCGCAGCCTCGGCGTCCCCGAGGTCGAGGAGCGCCGCGGCCAGGCCGTTGAGGGACTGGGCAACTTCGGGGTGGTCGGGACCGTAGGTGGCCTCGCGGGCAGCGAGCGACTTGGCGAACGAGTCGCGGGCTCCTTGGAGCTCGTTACGCATCAGCTGAACGGCGCCGATATTGTATATCAGCACCGCCTGGTAGGGGTGCCCGGCACCAAAGATTTCGATGTGCTCAGCTAGCGCCTTGCGTAGGGTCTTTTCGGAGGTCGTGAGGTCGCCACGGGCTTTTTCCACCGTCGAGAGGATATTGAGCGCGCTAACGTAGAGCTCTGGGTAAGCCTCGCGATGCTCCGCAGCGAGCGCCACCGCCGCGCTGACTGCAGCCTCGGCACTCTCCCACTCACCAGTCTCGTAAAAGACGACACCCCGCTTTAGGTCAAGCTCGATCTTGTACTCGGGTTCACCGACGAAGCCGATCTTCGCCTCCGCCAGGAGGCCCCAGCTCCGGGCCGCGCTAGCGTCGGTGTTGACGATACCGTCGACCCTGAGGAACCCGAGTACAATTTCCAAGACAAGGCGATCGTCACCTACAGCCTCTGCTTCGAACAGGGCCGTTCGCAGATGTTTCCTAGCTTCTTCGTACTTTCCGCGGAGCTGGGCAACGGTGCCGAGACGAAAAAGTGCCCCTGCACGGAGAGGGCGGGCACCGAGGGCTTCTGCCGCGGTCAGGGCCTCGCTTGCCAGCGCCTCGGCCTGCTCGAGCCGCTCGCCCCTTATCGCGACTCGGGCGTCGACTAGGAGAGCCTCGATCGCAGTCCACTCCGGATCTTGGGGATCACCGGCGTAGCCGCTCTTGCGCCGACGCAACGCCTCGCCAGCGAGATCGTCGAGGTCGTTGCAACGATCGAGCGCCGGCAGCCCGGAAGCTATGGCGACCGCGTTCTCGATCGTCTTGACATCAGGGCTTTGGAACTGCTCAATAACCGCTCGAAGCTCGAGGCGGCGACGCTCGAGACACTCGAGCTGCTCGCCCAACGCCGGGGGGAGAGTGCCACGGTGGCCCTCTCGGGTGATACAGGCGTCGACCATCGCTGCCGATAGGGCGGCGCTGTACTTCTCAAGTCTCGGCTGTACAGTGGCCCAGGTCGCTGCGCCGTAGCTCACTCCGACCTCGTCGATCGCCTGCCCGATCGACTTGGCGATTGCAGGACTCCAAACGTCGTCTAGCGACCCGGCATCGACGCAGCTTTGCGCCAGGGTATCAACATCGTCCATGACGGCGACGGCGATCGCGGCGATGACCGCGACGAACGCAAAGATGACACTTGCCGCGATCACTATCTTACGACGGAAGTTGACCGCAGCCGCCAACCTCTCGAGGAAAAGCTCCATCGTCGGGTAGCGATCGGCGGGATCCGACGAAAGCCCGCGCAAGAGAACCTGATGGACGCGGAGTGGAACTCCGGTCCCCTTGGGTAGTGGCGTGAAAGTCGCCGATTCGACGGAATCAGCTAACTCGATAAATGTTGTACCTGCAAATGGTCGTACACCATAGAGTGCCTCCCAGAACGATACACAAAACGCGAACTGATCGGTGCGCGAGTCGGTCGATTTACCGGCAAACTGCTCTGGAGCCATGTAAGCCGGTGTTCCCATGAGAGCACCGGTTTGGGTGAGCGCTTGTTGTGGCATCCCGGCGGCGTTGGCTGGCTGTGATTCCGTGAGCGCCCCCTGGTGGGCAAGCCCAAAATCTCCAACGCGGACACGACCGTCATCGCCAATAAACACGTTGTCGGGTTTAAAATCCCGATGAACAATCCCGACTTGGTGCGCCGCGGCGAGGCCGCGTCCAGCTTGGGTATAAACATCAACGACTTCCTGCCAAGAGCGCTCCGTTTCGAGCCACTGGCGCAGGTTGCCGCCCTTCACAAATTCCATGGCGACAAAAACCTGCCCTTGATACTCGCCAACTTCGAATACCGTGACGACATGTGGATGGGCGAGTTTCGCCATCGCCTGAGCCTCGCGGACCATTCGCTGTCGGCGACGCTCGGTGTCGTGACGGGCAGCGAGTAGCTTGATTGCAACTTTGCGGTCGAGACGAGGATCGTACCCGGCACACACGATCCCCATCGCGCCCGAGCCAATTGGCTCGAGAAAGGTGAAACGACCGATCTTAGTTGGATTTGACGGCTGAGCAGTGACGAAGTCAACAGGGCCATCGGCCGGGTCAGTCCGCTCTTCCGCAAACCTGTCGGACGCCGCGGTTGTCTCCAATCCCGTTATTCCTCGTTTTGTGCTCATGTCCAATCCGTCATGTGTGTTGATGTCAGAGCGGTTATTTCGACTAACCGAACATTGAGCCGCTATCCCACTGCTCACTTCCTTCAAGTATACCCCTCACTGCAAAACTGCTGCTCGCTCGTCGTCCAGCATCGCTCGTAGATGTCTCGCAGAAATTCTATCCCAAAGTCATGATGTCTACATCTCGCCTCGGCTCGACAGCGACAGAGGCCGACAGCAATCTCAGGATAATGAAGCGATACCCAGATCCGCAATTCATCCGGATCGAAGAATGAGGTGAGTAATGCGAGGGCTCGTTGCATTGTCTCAGCGTTCATTTTCCGGTGATATTACCATAGTGGTGCATTTGATGAACGGATAACAGTGTAAAGCTAACCCTGACGCCTCGCTGTGCGAGGCTCAAATCATGGCGACCTGTAGATTTCGTTGCTCCCAACATTCGTTCCCACTTCGTCGAGAACGATCCATAAAAAGTCTATTTCCTGTTCGGGGAAGTCGGAGTGTTCTCACTGGATAAAAATGTTCGCACCGGTCCAAAATGATGTCCCTGAGCATCTCAGGCCAAAATGTTGAATAATTTTCGCACACTATCGCGGATTCACACTTGAAATGACGGCTATCCCAGCGCGAA
>CAZUPD010000315.1:0-4112 GCA_964621785.1 uncultured Nannocystaceae bacterium | reverse complement strand
CAACATCTTCAGCATCGGCTTCGTCGCCGACGTCGGGGCCATGCGCAACGATCGGTTCGCCCGCCTCGGCGAGTTTGGCTACGTGGTCGCGGTCGTCGCCCAAGTCGTCGGCCTGTCCCAAAGTCCAATGCCGATGCGCCTCGACGATGGCCCGCCAAATCGCGAGCCCGTCACGTTTTTGTCGATCAACAACAGCAGGTTTACCGGCGGCAAAATGATGATGGCACCCCAGGCCAACACCTCCGACGGACTGCTCGACGTGGTCTGTGTCGGCGCCCTCGGGCGTCTGTCGCTGCTCCAGACATTTCCCAAAATCTTCAAGGGCACCCATGTGCTGCATCCCGCCGTCAGCCAAAATCAGGGCAAGGTCGTGGCGTTTGACCTCCAACGAGAGCTCGACGCCATGATCGACGGTGAAATCCTCCGGATCCTTCCCAAGCGCCTCGAGGTCATCCCCGGGGTGTTTGATATCTGTGCATAGTCATGAAATCGTTGCTTCGTAAACCCGTCGTCTTTGCCCGCTCCGCGTTCGCCTGGAGTGCCACATTTGCCTGGATGGCCGGGGTCGCGGCCACCGGAATCATCGTCTCGCCGGTCATCCCGTTCAAACGCACCCACAACTATATCGGCGGCCCCGGGATGGCGATGTGTCTGAAGTTTACCTTCAGCAAGTTGGAGATCATCTACCACCGCGATTTCAAGCGCGAGCGCCGGAGCGTGTTTTGCCAAAACCATGTCAACGTCATGGACGCACATATTGCATGTGCATCCATTCCGCACGCATTTTGCGGCATGATGAACGCATGGCAGTTTAAGATCCCGTTTTACGGCCAGATCATGAAACTCGCCGACGGGATTGCGGTGCCCAAACAAAAGGCTGGTCGCTATCAAATTGTGGCCGAGGCCGCCAAAAAACGGGCCGAAAAAGGCATTTCGATATTGGTGTTCCCCGAAGCTCACCGCACGCTCGATGGCAAGGTCCGCAAGTTCCGCCGCGGCGTGTTCACCATCGCCTTCGAGGCCGGGCTCCCGATCGTCCCGCTCGCCACCTACGGGATGTTCAAGATGATGCGCAAAGGGTCGCTCAAGGTCAGTCCGAGCCACCTCAAGGCGTTTGTCGGACCCCAGATCGAGACCGCCGGGATGTGCAAGGAAGACATTCCCGAGCTGGTCAAGCGCACCCAGGCGGTTGTATCTGCATTTTCTGACACCGGCGATGTGCCCGAAGACCTGGTCGCCGCGTTGCAAGAGCTCAGCCGCCCGGCACCGCCGGTCGAAGTCGCGGCCACAGCCTGAGCTGCAACGTGCATGTCGTCTGCACCGAGCCCATCATTCGGCACGAATGTCGATGTCTCGACCGATTCCGCTCGTGGGTTGCAACTACACGCAACCGCTCCGCTCCAGTGCACGTGCCTACCAACGTGGGGAGACCTCAGGGCTCGCACGCGCCCGTCAGCACGATTCTGTGCATGGACAAGCCGTACCCGGCACGTCGACCGCCCGGGTCAGTTGGCGGCTGCTGCCCGCTCTTGACGCAAGGCCACGCGACACCGGTCGAGCATCTCGAGCAGCGTTGCGACCCGGTTCCCGGCGTCATCCACCGAACCTGCTCGAGCATCGCGCTCTAACTCGGCACACAACGACACCAGCGACTTCACACCGACGTTTGCCGAGCTTCCCTTGAGGCGATGGGCTGCACTCGCCAGGGCTTTGAGGTCGCCCTCGGCCACTGCACGACGCAGCGATCGCTCGTCGACTTCGGACTCTTCGAGGTACGCATCAATGATTTCGACCAACAAACTCGGCTCTCCCGGCGGGGTGCCAGCATCAAGTTCCTTGAGGGGTCCGAGATCGATTTCGATGTTGCTCGCCAATGGGTTCACCTCGTCCGAGGATAACAGTCAATCGCTCGCCGGCGTGTCAACTGACACCGCCAATCTTGCCGTCCATGGTCCATAGACCCCGCAAAGCAGTGTTCCGCCATCGCGTGGGGAAACCCGGGCCCGGGTGACAACGCTCTTTGAAACCTGCTCCCCACATCTTGCATCCCAACGGAGGGCAAGTTGCCACAATCTCGCGGTCTTTCAGTGCGCCGGACAGATCCGGGTACGATGCCGCGATTCGCCCGGATGTCTTCGAGATCTTCCGGCGTAGGAGGAACAGCGTGGATCTTGAAATCAGGGGCCTTTGCAAAACCTACCCGGGCGGTGTCCGGGCACTCAACAATGTGGACCTCACCATTGGGACAGGTATGTTCGGCCTGCTCGGACCGAACGGGGCAGGCAAATCGACGCTGATGCGGACGATTGCGACGCTGCAAGATCCTGACTCGGGGAGCATCAAACTCGGGGAGATCGACGTCCTGCGCGACAAGGATGGCGTCCGCCGTGTGCTGGGCTATCTGCCCCAGGACTTCGGGGTCTACCCGACCGTCACTGCCGAAGATCTGCTCGACCACTTTGCTGTCCTCAAGGGCATCAATCAGTCCAAGCAGCGACGCGAGATCGTCAAGGCGTTGTTGCAGCGGACCAACCTGTACCACGCGCGCAAGCAAAAACTCGGGGGCTACTCCGGGGGCATGCGCCAGCGGTTTGGCATCGCCCAGGCGCTGTTGGGTTCACCCAAACTGATCATCGTCGACGAGCCGACGGCCGGTTTGGACCCCGAGGAGCGCAACCGGTTTCACAACCTCCTCAGCGAGTTGGGCGAGAACATCGTCGTGTTGTTGTCGACCCACATCGTCGAAGATGTCCGCGATCTTTGTACACGCATGGCGATTTTAGTCGGCGGCGAGGTTCGCCAAAGCGGCGCCCCACAGGAGGCGATCGACGGATTGCGCGGACAGGTGTGGAAGCGTCTGATCAACCGCGGCGACCTCGATGCCGTCAAAAACGAACACAACGTGATCTTCAACCGCCTGTTTGCCGGCCGGATCGAAGTCCACGTGTTGCATTCAAGTCACCCCGGCGAGGGGTTTGAGACCGTCGAGCCCGACCTCGAAGACGTCTATTTCACCACCCTCACCAAAGCCGATCACAAGGCCCAGGCCGCCTGATCCGGCACTTTTAGGAGGGACCGATGTTCTCCGCATTTTTTCGCTTTGAATGGGCGTTTCGTCGACGCAGCTTGATGCTCAAGATCTTCGTCGCCCTGTTTGTGGTGTTGGTCGCCCTGTTGGTCGGTCACCCCGACGCCCACCTCCCCGGAGCCGGGGGGCAGGTCGCCCGCAACTCGCCATTTGCCATCTCAATCTTCTTTTTGAACATCAGCGCCCTCGGTATGTTTGTGGTCGCGGCGTTCGTCAGCTCGTCGGTCACCCGCGACACGACCTATAAGGCAGACTCACTGTTTTACAGTGCGCCGATCAGCAAACACGGCTATCTCGCGGGGCGCTTTTTCGGCTCGCTCCTCGCTGCACTTGTGGTCACCGTCGCAGCGGCCGTCGGGCATATCCTCGGCAGCCTCTCGCCGTTCTTAGATCCGCAAACGGTCGTTCCGGTCAACTTCACAGCCTACGGCGCGGTCCTCCTAGAGTTCGTGCTGCCCAACTTCTTTTTGATGGGTGCACTTGCATTTTGTTTGGCGACCCTGACCCGCCGAGTGATCAACGCCTATATCGGGCTCGTCCTCGTGTGGGTCCTGTACGCCGTCTCCCAGGCCTATTTGGGGAGTCTCGACAACCAGACCCTGGCGGCCCTTTGCGACCCGTTCGGCGTCGGTGCCTGGGCCGAGGTCACGCGGTATTGGTCGGTGGCCGAGAAGAACGCGGAGCTCGTACCACTGACTGGTACGCTGCTGTGGAATCGACTGTTGTATGTCGGGATCGGTGGCCTGCTGCTCGCCTTCACCCACTCCCGCTTTCGCTTGCAGGTCGGAGGCGACCGCAAATCGAAGAAGGACAAGAAAAAGGCCCTCGCGCCCGTGGCCGAAACGGACGACCGTGGAGGTACCCTCGACGAACTTCCCGACGTTACCCAAGTCTTCGGCACCGCGGCATTTTTTCGCCAGTACCGCAGCCAGGTGTGGAGCGAGTTTCGCTGGCTGACCAAACGGATAGGTTTCACGGTGCTGGTCCTGTTTGGCGTGTTCAACGTCATCATGATCGCCCGCAG
>CAZUPD010000314.1:1575-4246 GCA_964621785.1 uncultured Nannocystaceae bacterium | reverse complement strand
CTCAATGGCCCCCTCGGCCCGATTTCCGTCGCGGCCTACAACCACATCCTGATGAGCTTCGCCGCGTTTTTCCGGGTGCGAAGCGAAATCATGGCCCACCACAAAGATCTACCAGCGTCCGCCCAAGCGCTGCTCGATGCCAACCCAGACCCTTGTATTGTCAAGCTTCGTAACCCCGTCAACCTGAGTGACAAGATCGAGTTGTAACATGTCCAAGCTACGCGAAGAACTGTCCCTATTGCTGCCGATGTTGGCCGATGATTACATCTCGGAAATCGCCGAGAATGCCGACCTTGTGCTCAGCGAATTGGTGGCGATCGAAAAGACCACCGGCTCGTTCGAGGCAACCAAGAATCCCACAGCCCCGTCGGCGTTCCTCCGGTTGGAGCTGGCCTTCCGCTCGATGGGCAAGGTCCTGCAACTTCTACCGTGTGAGCTTCGGGTCAAACTGTACACGGCTCGGCAAGAGTTAGATTCGCTCAAATCGGTCGTCCAAGAGTGGTGCGAACAACATCAATTCCCGCGCGACTCTGGTTTGGCGACCCTGTTTCGGTACCTGTGCTGGCTGGCAACCCAAAACGCGGAAATACTACTCAGTCCGATCGAGCGAAAGTACTTAGAGCTGGTCGCTGCGCACGATGACCGCTCTACAGTAGACCGACCCGCAGTTTTCACACATTCAATGACCGCGGATAAGCTGCGAAGAATGTACGACTTCTATCGAGGTCGCATTTTTACAAACAAGTTTTCAATCGAGGAGGTCACTTGTGGCACGTTCCTGACGCGCCTTCACAAGGAAACGGGCCGGAGAAGCACCAGGAAGGTCCGCGAGTCGATGTTGGGCGCCCAGGTCGAGAGCATTCGAGTTGCAATGCGTCAGCAGGAATACTCGCAGGCCGAAATTTCTCGTATCTGTTGTGTCCCTCGTTCCAAAGTTGCACAAGCACTGACCCGACCATCTCTCAACATGCGAATCGGCCTACTCACGCGTATCGCGGCTGTACTCGGTATCCCGGTCTTTGGCATCGATGACCGCACAAAAACGACATGTCAAGAGCCCGCTACCGTAACAACAAAGTCGTATGCCATCGACTTTGAAGACATCAAAAACAAGTTCTTCCCTGATCTCCACTGAGATGAAAGTCAACCGAAATAGCGCGAAGTGGGCGAGCTTGTTCGGCCACCTCGATGAGAACTGGACGACACGATTGCCGAGCCATCGGGTACTCGTCGACTCCCTCGTCGATCCGTCGATCATGCCCCCGTCCATCGGTATGGGGCCGGGAATGGCTGACACGCTCCACTCCGCCGGGGTACGCGAGTTTCATTCGCTGGTCCAGCACGGGATGAAAATCCTCGTCACCGAGATCGAGCACTCGATCTCGACCGGGATTGCATCGAACCTGGAAGGTGCCCTCAAAGATGTGATGTCCCCGCAGTCCGTTGGACTGTCACTCACGTCGGACCTCGTGACGTCGGTGTTATCGGTGCCTAAAAACACGGGGGCGAAAGTTGCAAGTGCACTTTTCGCGGTAGGCATGGCCGCACTGTCTTGCGCGGGGCCACTCGGAGCAGCCGCAGCCGCGATCATCAGCTTTGCCACCTTCCTGGTGAAGTTGTTCACCGGCCGCAAGCACTGGAAAGAGAAACAGCGCGAGGAGTTGATGCGCAAGGCGTATCAGTCGATGCCGCCGCTCCAAATCGGTGGTAGCGATTCCGACGAGTACCAGGTGCGCCAGGTATTCACAGCGATGCAGGGAGGAAACTGGACGCACCTGTTTCAGCCGCGTTTCGACCCTACCCGCGAATGGATCGGAGCACCGCGAAACGGTGGCTACGGCTTCGCACCCGGGCAACGCTTCGACACCAAAGACGAGTTTGGAATCGACACCGGAGTATTCGAGCCGTCGGGCGGCGTCGGTTTCAATCCGGCAGTCGGGCGGATCACATCCGTTGTACAGGTCTCCCTCGACCCGATGGGGAATGATGTCCAAAAGTGGTATTCGTCCGGGTACATCTTTCCGGTCAAACGCGGCTATGTGCGCGACGTCGGCGAGTTCTATCAATCGACGAGTTGGCTGTGCTCGGTCGCCTGGGACCTGGTCGCTCAGGAATATGCGTCGCACCATCTGTACAAAGTCGATGTCGGCACTGAGACAACGAGCCGCGACGAAGCCCTGCAACTGATGTGGCGGCGGTACTTCGGTGGAGCCGTCAACTACATCAAAGTCAACGGAATCGAGTGGGACAATTGGAAGGATATGGGGCTGATCAAACGCGGCCGTTCGCTCGACCCCGAAAAGCCCGAGTTCATCCTCGGCACCGGGATCGGCTGTGTCGCCGGAAGTTGGGCGTGTTATCAGGACATGCGCGCAGAGCCAGGCTATCCGCCCGAGCGCATGAAAAAGGACCTGGGGCTGTTCTCGGGTTGTGTCATCGAACCCAGACAAGCTCTCGCACGCATTGAGGGTAAGTTATGCCTGGTCTCGCTGTACGACAGCCAGCTCAAGTACATCCTCACCAAAGTCCGTGAGCGTCAAGAAGAGTTCCTCTACACAACGCTTGTATGCGCATACGTCAGCACCAAATGGGACGCATTTCGCAACGGCGGTGACGGGCTGCTCGAGCGGCTGCTGACAGCCCGTGACCATCTACTGAAAAACAAGGCTGC
>CAZUPD010000314.1:0-1475 GCA_964621785.1 uncultured Nannocystaceae bacterium | reverse complement strand
GTCGGAATCGCAGCGAAGGCACTTTGGAGGCATCGAAATGGTTAGGATCATCCTCATCGAAGATGACGGCACGCGGCGAACCTTCGTTCCCGAGGGTGCGGTCGAACGTCACCAGGGCACCAAAAGTATCGACGCCTCGGCGAAAATGGCGGTCGCCGAAAAGCAGGTGTCCGAACCGACATCTCACGACGCGCCGACCGACGACCACAGGGACGAACCGCAAGACACCCGCGCGAGCGAATCCGCCGACGAACCGAGACCGGCTCCTCCAGCAAGCGAACCGCAAGCGAGTGGTGACACCGAGGAAGGCGCAGTCAATCAATCCCCCGATGTGTCGCCGCGATGGGCCCTCGGCATGACCGACAAGGGCACCCCGATCCACTTCGCTCCGCTGGGTACCGGGATCTGGACCATCGCTGTGCACCGCGGTGAGGCGCGACTTGCATTTACACATTTCCAGGGCGACTCGAAACCGTTCGACTGCGACGCGTGCAAGTCGGCAGGTAAAGCCAAGGCACGGGCCAGTGTCTATACAAAGGAAATGGTCAAGAGTCGCGTCGATGACGTGCCCCTGCGAAAATGGTCGGAGACATGGATCGACGAGCTCGTGAAGCGAGTGCCGCAGATCCAGGTCGGTGAGTCCATCTTTAAATATGCACCGAAGCGGACGCGCCGCGAGCTCGATGCCCTTGTGGTGCACTACAAGAAGGGGTGGAAAGATTTTTTGCAGCTGCGGATGTGGCAACGCGACGGCAAACAGGAGGGTGCTCATTTCGTGATTGCCCACTACGAGAACAGCCAACTGATGGGCTGGTACGAGGCGAGTCTCGACCGCGAAGCGTTCGGCGAGCTAGCAAACATCGCGCTCACGTTGCCGCCATGGCAGCAACTCACGTGGATCGAGGACAAGGCCGGCAACCTGTCGGCGGTCTACGGCACCAAGTATTTTGAGATTATTAAGGGCGACGACACGAGCCATCTGCAGGTTCGCAAGGGTCGCGGTAAAAAGGTGTACGCGCTGCGATGTGGCGACCTCGAAGACCTCAAGCGCAACGCGTTGACTTACTTGCATATACGTGAAAGTTCGCGTGTATCCGAGACTGCGAAGAAGGCTCTCGAAGCAGGTACACAGCCCCGCGAGCCTGAGCCCGCGCCGAAAAAGGCCGAGCCAAAGGCCGCTCCGAAAAAGCCTGAGCCGAAGGCCACACCGAAAAAGTCTGAGCCGACGCCGGAGAAGGCACCCAAAGCGAGTGACGGCGAGGACGACCAGGAGAAGGCACCCGCCGCGAAGAAACCTGCGAAAAAGTCGACTGCGAAAAAGTCGACCGCAGCCAAGAAAACCGCGAAGAAGGCAGCAAAGAAAAAGACCGCGACACGGCGCAAGGCTACATCGCCGAAAACCAAGGAGACCAAACCGAAGGACACCGAACCACAAACCGATGCAGATGCACTCGCCGACGATCAGCCGCTCGACG
>CAZUPD010000313.1:0-4273 GCA_964621785.1 uncultured Nannocystaceae bacterium | reverse complement strand
CAATGGACAATGGCACCCTGCACCGCAGCGACCCCAAACTGCTCGCGCGTTCGCTCGCGGCGATCCAGCAGGTGCATCTCGCCGAGTGGGTCGATGGTAAAATGGCGACGGATCCGGCGGATGTCCGCAACGCGATTATTGAGCTGTTCCGCCAGTGCTTTTTAACCGACGAAGGTCGCCGGCGTACCGAGAATCTCACCCCGTGAACAAGCCGCTCACCTGAGACTGTCGAGTCGTCGCGTTCGCGAGCATCTGCGGCGTCGTCTCCCAGTGTGGTGCGCGAAAATACAAATACGTCGTTGCCTCGGAAGATTGGCCAGGATACAGGCTGATTTGTCTCGACAGGACGTGAAGGTTTTAGTAGTTTCGAATGAGAATTCAATTTTCCGAACTATAGTTCGAGCATCACCTGTCGCCCGGGCATCACAGAGCTCGCACGGGGTCTGGGTCCCACACCATGAACACAACACCGTCGCCAACCCACCGTGAATCAACCTATCCGAGTGCCTACCCGTCGGGGTGGTACCACCTGCTCGACGTCGATACGCTTGCCCCGGGGCAAATCAAACGCCTCGACGTTCTCGGCAAGCAGCTGGTTGTGTTTCGCGGTCGCAAATCCGGTGAGTTCTCGGTTCTCGACGCCCACTGTCCACACCAGGGTGCCGACCTCGGCGGTGGCACGGTCGACGGGGATTGTTTGCGCTGCCCGTTTCACGCCTGGGCGTTCGCCGGCGATGGGCGATTGGCGGCGATTCCCGGCCTCGACAAACTGCCTCGTGCTCGGGTTCGTGCCTACCCCGTACGTGAGTACTACGGGATGTTGTGGATGTACCACGACATCTCGGGTGAGGTTGTTGAGCCGCCCTACGAACCCCAGCCACACCCGGATATCGACAGCGGAAAAATGTGTTACCGCGGCCAGTACACACCCCGCGACGTCAATATGCATATTTGCGAGTTCATCGAGAACTCTGTCGATTTCCAGCACTTTGCTGTCCTCCACGGTCATCTCACCATCCCTTGGACACAGATCCGGGTGCCGGGCTTTCGCGTGCGTCACCGAGCCGGTTGGGAACTCGACCCCGAACGTCCGCACGTCGCCTACTTTCTCAACGATCCGTATCTCATTTTCCGCGGACGCCATCTACACAAGACCGGCCTTCACGCCAAAATCACGCTATTCGGCCCCGGGAGTACGGTGTGGTTTCGATTTCAGCTACCTGATCTCGGAGACATCTTAATGTTCCAGACCCACCTGCCGACGGCGCCGCTCAACCAGCGCGTCAAGTTTCGTTATTTCTCCGATCGCAAGGTCCCCCGGGCACTGGTTTGGTATGTGGTCGGTCATTGGATCAGTCAGTGGCGTGCCGATCTGGCGATTTGGGAAAACAAGCTGATGCGGCACCGCCCGATCCTCGTCTCGCTCGATGGGCCCGTCCATAAGATGCGTCGGTGGGTCCAGCAATTTTATGAGCCGACACAACCGGTTCGCCTGAAAGTCCAGCGCTCGTAGCCCTAGCTAGAGCTTCAACGGCATTAAGGTGCGAGGAGAACGACCGACGTGAACGAACGCGAGGCCGAACGCCATCACCTCCTCGATCGTCAGATCATCGAAGTACCCCACGACGCGTGCGACTTACTCCAACACTCGACGTTGTGATCGAAACCCAACACACGTCGATTTCCAGTGAGGTCGAATACCGCTGACCGTGAAGTTTCGTCAACTCGCATTTGATCGATGAGTGCCTCGCAGCGCCCCCGAGTTTTTGTAGCGCAACACCTCCACGTAGTTGGGCCAGCGTTTCGACCCTGCGCATCGACCCCGCGCATGAGTCGGTCAGCAAGTGAGGGCAATCGCGGTCACGGAGTTGGGGCTGTAAAGTACTTACTTTGCTGGAGGCTCGAGCGGTGCATCGGCGGGCCCATCGAAATCGAGTGACCGGTAATCGGCGGGTGTCCACGCTCCACAGCCAGCTGCTTCGATCGTCGATTGGGCCTGTGCCGAGGGGATAAAACTCCAGTGGGAGACTGTTCGCAGCGACGGGATGCGACAGCCCGCCTCAACAGCGGCGTCGGTCACGGTGCCGCCCGCAAAGCTGAAATCACTGCGGGTGAACCGGAGTGCCTCGAGGGCAGGCGCACTGGAGAGCGACTCGACCCACTGATCGGACAGACCGACTTCAACGACACCAAGTGAGCGCAGTTTTGGGATCTTGGCCAATGGTTCGAGGGTGGTTGGGTGGACGCTGGCCGAGATGCTGGCGGCAAGGTCAAGCCGTTGCAGGTTTGGATTCGGGGCGATGGCGGCCAGCATCGCATCGCTAAACCCCTTGGCGTGCCCGAGCGAGAGTACCTGTAGTGACGGGATTGCCGTGAGTGCGGCAACCCCCTTCGGGCCGATTTTTGTTTCGCCTACGGCGAGTCGTTGGATGTTCAGTTTACTGAGTTTCTTGGCCGCCGCGTCGCTGAGCGGTACGCCGCGCAGGTCCAGCATTTGGATGTTGGCCCCCTTGGGTAGCGAGCCGACAACGGATGCGCTGACCTTGCTGATGTCGCGCAGCGACAGTGAACGCAGCGAGTCGAGCTCGGCCAAAAAGCCGAAGTGCGCGGCCTTTAACTTGCGAACATAGATACCTGCACAGTCGAGCCAACGCAGTGCTCGGAGGTTGCCGAGTTGCGCGAGACTGTCGGCCGAGAGTTTTTTGGCCGAGACCTGACGCAACCGCAAACCTGCCAGCCCCGGGAGTTGTGTGCAGATTGCGGTGAGCAACTCGTCGGTGAGCTCGGCCCGGGGCAAGAACGTCAGTCCCAGGGCGACGCCCGCCTCGGTGAGTGGACGCAGGGCACGGACGTGTTCGACTTCGCCGACTGCCGCAACCACAGCGCGAAGCTTGCCGGCCTGTGCCAGCGCCTTGGCATCCGACCCGGACAGCGCTACCCCGATTGCGGTGAGTCGCTCGAGCGAAGGCGATTGGCCAAGGGCCGCGAGGGCGCCGGGCTTGAGGTTGCACATACTGAGTTTCAGTTTGCGCAGTCGCGGGAGCCCGGCAATCGCTTTCAACGTTGGCTTGTCGAGCTCAAGTCGCCGGAGGTCGAGGCTTTCACAAGCACCGAGGTGGGTCCACGGCTTTGCATCGGAAATCCGGGTTGGCTGGCGGCTGTAAATCGTCAGCTGACGAACACCGGCGAGACCTGCCGACCATGGACCGACGGCATCGCGCAAGAACGCTGCCGAAGCACCGAGGTGCTCGAGTGAGAGGGGCGAGAGGGCGGCCGTGTTGGCTCCCTCGCGCCGGTAGGTGAGCTCCAATGAACGAAGCTCGCTGTGCTTGGCGACCAATGCCTCGAGTTGCGCGGTGATGTCGGCATCGGCATCGAGGGGTGCACTGAGGTGTTGCAGGGAGCGGAAGCGGTCGACGATATCACCAAAGCGCACCGGCGCCTCGTTGTCGGGCATGGCCGTGACCCGGCGCAGCCACGTAGGTGCACGTAAAACAGCGGGTCCGGTCCAGGGCATATCATCGTCGAACATCGTCGGAAGATAGGGGAAAACCTGTGCGAGTACAATCACCGATGACGTGCTCGGCCCCTCATCAGGAGGGTCGCCGGCTGGATTCCCGGGGATGACAACGAGCAGGTCACCGCGCTCGGCCTTTGCTGTGGAAGTCGTGTCACTCCGTGATCTAGTTTTCGAGGTTGTATTTGCATTTATTGTATATAAACATGCATTTAATATGGTTGGTCGAACACCGCACAAACATGCGCAGGTAGGTCCGCCGGACGGTGCTCAGTCGGGCAGTGGCAACTCGGTTCGGTCGCTGAATGTGCGTGGCGGGATCTGGGGGGAGGGTGGCAGTGGCCGGCTTCGCGCTCCGCAGCACATCGGCTATACTCCCCCGTGCTCTTCTCGTGGCTACGCAACCGTCGCCGACAGGCGATCCTCTCGTCCGTTCGATCCGGCTTGGCAAGCGGCGATCGAGGACAACGTCGCGCACTGGTGGTGGCTCTCCGATGAGGAGCGTCAGCACCTGCGCGAGCTGGTTCAGGTCTTCATCGCAGAGAAGCGCTGGGAGGGCGGCGGCGGCCTCGAGATGTCACCCGAGATCCAGGCGACAATCGCCGCGGACGCGTGCCTGCTGATCCTGTCGCTCGAGCACTCGTTCTACGCGGGTGTGGAGAGTATCCTGGTCTACCCGAGCACCATCAGGAAGCCGAGGCGCTCCCTCGGGTTCTTCGAGATCGCAACCCGCCCGGTCACCGAGTCCTCGGCGCT
>CAZUPD010000312.1:0-4275 GCA_964621785.1 uncultured Nannocystaceae bacterium | reverse complement strand
GGGCAACCGCTCGGAAGCTCCGCCGGTCCACATCTGGCACAACATGGACTTCCAACACAAACTCGACCCGCAAGAAGAGTTCGACTTCTTCTTCGCTGTCGACTGCCCGGAAGAAGCGGCCAAGATCGCCGAGCTCAAGGCCAAGGCCGCCGCCCATGGGCACGACCCGGACCACCTTCCGCTGCCCGAGAAAACCTGTCGTGGACGTGGGATGCGCAAAGCTCCCACCGGGACGGTCGCCCGCGGCCATCTCAAAAACGACGACCACCTCTACAAGGGTCGCGGCCCGGATGGTCGTCTGGTCGACGAGCTGCCCAAGGGGATCGTGCTCAGCGAAGACCTGCTCGACCGCGGTGAGGCGCGCTACAACATCTACTGCCAGCCGTGCCACGACTACGCGGGCACCGGTCAGGGGATCGCCACCCGCCGCGGCGGCGGATTTGCCGTCCAACCCGCCAACTTCCACGAGGACAAGTTCCGGGCCATGCCGCTCGGACACTTCTTCGATGTCATCACCAACGGCAAGGGGACCATGCTCCCCTACGCCGCCCAGATCGTCTCGGTCGAAGACCGCTGGGCGATTGCCGCGTGGGTGCGCACCCTCCAACAAAGTCGCACCACCGTCGCCATGGGAGGGCCTTCGAAATGAGTGGTCACCACAAGTTGACAGCCAGCACCGTTCCCGCCGACCAGGTTCAACTCGCCAGCGGGTCGCTGTGGCGCAAGCTGCCGTTTGTTGGGGTTGGGCTTGCCACCCTGTGTCTCGGTGGCGCGCTGGTGATGAACAGCAACAACACCAAGGCGCTGCACGAGGCCGAGGGCCAGTTTGAAACGGTCCGCGCCGAGGTGCTCAAGGCCGCCGGTCCGGCGGGCGCCGAGCAAATCGCAGCTGCCGAAAAGCACTTCGAGGAGGCAAAAACCCATCTCGATGAGCTCAAGCAAAAGCAGGCGGAGATCTCCGGTCGTCGCGAGGGTGCCGTCGCAGCCGTCAAGGGCTCGCCGACCCCCGAGAACAAGCGCCACTTCACCGAGGTGCAACAGGAGTTCTCCGACACCACGCTGGCGATCGTCAAAGCCCGCAAGGAGCTCTCCCACGCGATCGAGGGCAAGGAGCACGCCGAAGAGGCTGTCGCCCAATCGGTCGCGCCGGAGTTGACCGAGAAATACGAAGCGGCCCACAAGGCCGAGCTCCTGGCCCACAACGATGTCCAGCAGTTTTGGTACTCGTACCTGACCGCCTTCATGTTCTTCTTGTCGCTCGGGTTGGGCGGACTGTTCTTCGTGATCGTCCAACATCTCGTGCGCGCGGGTTGGTCGATCGTCGTCCGTCGGGTCGCCGAGAACGTCGCCATCACCCTGCCGGCACTGTGCATCCTCGGGATTCCATTCCTGACCCACGACGTCGCCCACCACCTGTTCCACTGGACACATAGTGTGGCGGTCGAAGCCGACCAGATGCTGGCGTGGAAACAGGGCTACCTCAACCCCGAGTTCTTCAACATCCGCATGATCGTGTTCATGCTGCTGTGGTCGGGGCTGGCCTACTTTTTCTACTCAAACTCGGTGGCCATGGACACGGAGTCGTCGCAGGCCGCGATTGACAAGCGCGCCCATCGGATGCGGTTTTGGTCAGCGCCGGCACTGTTTGTGTTCGCCCTGTCCTCGACCTTCGGCGTCTTCGACCTGTTGATGTCGCTCGACCCGCACTGGTTCTCGACCATGTTCGGCGTCTACTTCTTCGCCGGGTCGGCCGTCACGATCCACGCACTGCTCGCCCTGTTGGTGCTGTTTTTCCACCAAAGCGGCTACCTGCGCGGGGTCGTCAACAACGAGCACTACCACGACCTCGGCAAGTTGATGTTCGGCTTCACCGTGTTTTGGACGTACATCGGCTTTAGCCAGTACTTCCTGATCTGGTACGCCAATATCCCCGAGGAGACGATGTGGTTTGCCTACCGTATCAAGGACGACTTCCTCGCCCTGACGGTACTGCTCGCCCTCGGTCGGTTCGCCGTTCCGTTCTTCTACCTGCTGCGCCGCCCGGTCAAACGCAATCCGACGCTGCTCGCTGTCGGTGCGGTGATGATCATCTTCATGCAGTTTGTCGACATGTACTGGCTGGTGCAGCCGGTACTCGCCCACCACTTCTCGGCTGAGTCCGGGTCGCACCACATGGAACTGGTGATCGGCGCGTTCGACTACCTGACCCTGCTCGGGATTGGCGGGGTGTTCTTGGCGGCATTTGGCTACGCCACCAGCCGCTCCAGCCTCATTCCCCGCAAGGACCCGCGTCTGACCGAGTCCCTGCAGTTCGAGAACTTCTGATCCCGGAGGGTATGAACCATGAGTCGTGATTTTGTCGGAGGACACGAGCTGGACGCAATGCCCAGCAAGTTCCTGTTCAATATCGTCTGGGGATTGTGCGCGATCGTCCTGGCTTCGCTGGTCACCTGCATCCAGATCTTCAACGCTCAGCACGATGCGTTGATGAGCGAGCGCGGGGCCGAGGGGTCGTTTGTGTTGGGCGAGTATCGGGCTGAGATGCTCAAGGTCACCACCGAGTCGGGCCAGACCGAAATCCCCAAGGTTTCGCCCGACGGCCAGACCTCGGTCGAAGTGCTGCAGTACAAGCCGCTGGCGGACGCCCGCAAAGAAGTGCTCAGCGACCCGGCCAAGCTCAGGGCCGCAGCACCTCCACCCGGATGGGTGCACCCGGATGATGTCGCATCTGGTGGGGCTGCGACAGGTGGTCCTGCGACCACCCCGGCAGGTCAACCCGCTGCTACAAAAGTTGCACCGCCGGCAGCGCCCACGCCAGCAGCACCCACCCCAGGTCACTGAGCCACACCCCTTCGCTTTGTTGTATCGACACATGTTCAAACGACTTCGACTCCTGACCGCGACCGCCGCGCTGCTCGTCTGCAGTGCGTCGGGGAGCGTGCGGGCCGACGAGCAACCGCTCGATCCGGCCATGGGAGAGATCGATGTCGAAGAACATCTCGGACTCGCCCTCGACCAGTCACTCAAGTTTGTCGACCACGACGGCAAGCCCGTCACGATCGGCGACTATTTCGACGGCGAGCGGCCGGTGCTGCTCACCCTCAACTACTACCGCTGCCCAGTGCTGTGTAACGTCCAGCTCAACGAGTTGACCAACACACTCAAGCAGATGGAGTGGACCGCCGGCGATGAGAACTTTCGCATCGTCACCGTCAGCATCGACCCGCGCGAGACCCCCAAACTCGCGGCGGGCAAACGCAGCTCGCACCTCAAAGAGTACGGGCGCGGCGAGGACGTCGACTGGGCGTTCCTCACCGGCGATGCGGTCAACGTCAAGTTGCTCGCCTCGCAAATCGGGATGGGGTACGCCTACGACAAAGAACAGGACCAATACGCCCACCCGGCAGTGGTCGCGTTCTTGTCGCCCGACGGCCGCATCATGCGGTACGTCTACGGGCTGACCACAGTTCCCAACGATCTCAAGTTTGGTTTGATCGAAGCTGGGGAAGGCAAAATCGGCACGACCGTCGACCGCCTGATCCTCAGCTGTTTCCACTACGATTCCTCGCTCGGTCGCTACGGTCCCTTTGCCTTTGGGATCATGCGGCTAGGCGCAGCATTCACCCTGTTGGTGATCGGTTCGGTCCTGCTCATTTACTGGCGTAAAGAACGCGCGCAGGGCCGTGTCAAGTCGGAGGCTTCATCATGATTTTAGGTCTCTTTGGTGCTCCCAAGGCCGACATGGTCGGTACAGAGCAAATGTCGGCGGACCCGTGGGCGCTGCTTCCCGCAGCATCGACCAATGCCCAGGCGATCGATACCCTCTACGTGTTCATCACGGCCCTGTGCGGGATTTCGATGATCGCCGTGATCGGTGCCCAGGTGTACTTCATGTGGAAGTACAAAAAACCGGCCAACGGTCACCGCAAGACCTCGCCCATCACCCACAGTGGTCGACTGGAGTTCCTCTGGAGCGCCATCCCAGCGGTGTTCATGATCGTGTTGTTCGCCTGGGGTGAGATCGGCTTCGTCGAGCAGTTCAGCCCGCCGCCGGACGCTATCAACGTGCGTGTGACCGGACAAAAGTGGGACTGGACCGTCGAGTATCCCGACTACCCCGGAGCAGTGTTGTCGTCCTCGACCGCGGTGCCGACCGAGGAACAACAAAAGCAGCTTCAGACCCAAGGCCTGTGGGACGAGGAGATCATCGAGCGCAAACCGACTCTGATTGTCCCCGTCGGTGTGCCGGTGCGTCTGACGCTGACCTCCAAAGAC
>CAZUPD010000311.1:0-4436 GCA_964621785.1 uncultured Nannocystaceae bacterium | reverse complement strand
GACCTGGCGTCGCCTATGGGCGTCCAAGCTCAACTTTCCCTCACAGCTCCCTTCAGCGGCCCTTCCCAGGATCAGCAGGGTGTGATCGCGGCGCGTTTCAAAAGTAGCGGCGAGGTCATGGTGGACCAGATCCAGCCGGTCGACGGAATAGCGGGAGAGAACTACGTCCAGAACCAGCAGCAATTCCCGATACAAGAGTTGGTCAACTTCGCTTTGTTGCAGATTGGTCAGACCTTTCTCAAAAATCTCGGGGATATGATGGTCGACGTTGGTACAGTAGTCGACATCGAGACCCTGGTTCGCCTTAGGCTCCACCAGGAACTCACAACCGCCGATGCTCTGCCACTCTGGACCCGACCGATGGACGAGGGATTTCAGGCGCTGGCCATTCGCATCTTACCCGACACCCTAGCCGTCGGAGTAAATCCGCTGAATGGCGCCGGCTCGCAGGATCTGGCGTTGATTCCCCGGAAGGCGGAGCATGAGTTTTCCTCCGGCACCAATGCTAACGTATTCATTCAAGAACTCAATGATTTCCTCAAGCGTCCCAAGGACGCAGACCCGCCGGGAATCCTCCCGATCGTGGAATCGCTGGCGGATACGAAAACGAAGGTCCTGACCACAACAACGAGTTACGTGGAAGCACTGAACGATGGAGAGGTGCCGGAAGGGCTACGCAACGAACTGGCAGATCACGGCTCCGTCCTGTCGAGCCATGTCGAGGTCGGGCAGAACGAGGGCAACGTCTGGCTCTTGACGGACTCAGGAACGGACGAACACACCTACGAAATCGTTGAAGAGGACGACGAGCTGGTAGTCTACCTGACGTTCGATCAAGAGGAGGATGTCCACCTGGAAATTTACAGCCTGGCCGCTTCGTTGGCTGATGGCTATGTTGAGTTGAAAGGCGCCGCCAGCATCCATCGTCCGGGAAAGGTGATCGGCGAGATCAAATGCACCTTCGAGGCCAAGATCACGTTGGAATGGGTTGATGTAGACGACGGGCAGCAGCTCTTGGTCATTCTCAAGGGAAAGCCGAAGGTTGACATCAAGTCTACTCTGCTGAAAGTCGTCTCTTTCGTTCTAGGCGTACTTCTCGCCGGTAGCGGTGCCGCCCTCCTAAGTCGGGCCATTGCCGGGGTCGTCTCTCTGTTTGTCATCGACGCCATTGTCAATGCGGTGGGCGGCAGACTTGCCGGAGATAACTTCGAAGGTTTTCAAATTGAACCGCTAGGTGACGTGCTGGATCGGGTCGGCCCGGTCAAGTCGAAGTTCGTCAATCCCATCAAACTTTTCGAGTCAGGTGTCGTCTTCTTCGGCGAGGCCACCGTTTCGAGCTTCTCGGCCTCGGCGGTGGACCCCCATGCCAATGGTGCGGGACCGTACGAAGCGGCGGCGGCCGAGCCCTTCGATTTCGCAGGTGGTCCGGCCAACGCACCGTCAACCCAGTTCCACTGGGCATTCGGCGACGGACAGAATGGACAGGGGGCAAGTGCGAGCCACGCCTACAATGCGCCTGGCATCTACGTCCCGCGGCTCAACTCGTCGAGTGCCCAATACCCAGATGACGCTGTCCTCGAAACCATCGACCTAGCGGCGGTCTTTGTGCGTAACGTGACACCCACGGTTACGGTGAGTGGCGACAGCTTGATTCGCGAAGGCGATCCGCTTGAACTCACCCTCGAGATCGAGGATCTGGTACCGAATCAGGCCCACCGCGCCTTCGTCGACTGGGGCGACGACAACCTTCCTGAAGAGGTGGACATAGCCGTGACCCATGAAGAACCGTCATGGAAGGGTGTGGCCTACGCGACACACACCTACTGCCGCTACGGCAGCTATGAAGTCCGGGTCTACGTGGTGGACGAGCACGGTGGCCGCGGTGCCGACCAGCACCACGTAGTGGTGCAAAATGTAGCCCCGTTCGTCGACGCGGGCGACCACCTCTTTGCCTACCCCTGCGTGCCGCTGCGACTAGAAGCTAAATTTTGTGACCCGGGCTGGTGCAGCAAGCACACGGCGATCTGGGACTTCGGCGACTGCACGCCGCCCCAGCCCGCCAGTGTCTTCGAGATCCACGAGCCGCCAGCAGCCACGGGTCTCGCAGTCGCCACGCATACCTACGAGTGCTGCGGCAGCTTCCGGGCGGAGGTCACCGTGACCGACGACGGTGGTAAATCGACCAGCGACACCGTGGTAGTGCGCAAGGTCGACCTGCGCAACGGCCAGTTCGAGGAGGGCTTCCGCCGCATCGATACGGGGCGCGTGGCTAACCGTTGGCAGGCCTACTACCTGGCCGGCAGACAGGGCCCGTCGAAACCGCCATCGGAGGTCTTCCACTGTGAGCAATGCGTGGTGCATTGCGGCCGTCGCTCACAGCGTATCAGTGCGCTGGGTGGCGCCCGAGCGGGTCTCTTCCAGGCCATCGGTGCCAACTCAGGTTGGGACTACCAGGTGGTCGCCTGGTTCCACATAGAGGAGCCTGCGCGCGGCACTATCCGTCTCGGTCTCGACCCAACCGGTGGCACGGATGTCGACGCCAACACCGTAATATGGACCGAGAGCCAGCAGGTTGGCGACTGGTACCAACTCGTCCAAAGAGTAACTGCCGAGGGCGACAAACGACGAATCACGATCTTCCTGGAAGCCGACGGCCTGCTCGGCGGCTCGGCATACTTCGACGAGGTGACGCTACACCCTTATCCCTGCGCACTCGATACTGACCTGGAATTCGAGACCGTGGACGTGACGACCTGTATTGACTGGGCGGAACTGACCCAGCCCATTGCTCTGGGAGCCAAAGACGTCCGGGACGGCTTCGTCTTCAGCACTGAGGCCGAACGCGATCTGCGTACGACGTCGCACGGTCCACCCGTGGGTCAGGGCAAGCTCAGCCTGCCCGCCGACGGCGAGGTTTGGGTACAACTGCCGAAACCGGCGCAGAAGGTTGCAGCGGAAGTCGTGGTGCCCCTCAATCCGCCACTCGAGATGCTCGCGTTCAGCGCCGAAGGCGAGATCGTTGGTAAAATCGAGGCGGCGGCCAACGCCGGTGAGTTCCAGACCCTCTTGATCGAAGCCGACGGTATCGTCAGGCTCCGGTTTCAGGGCGGAAAAAGAGCGACTCTTGTGCGCCTCTGCTCCACGAGTCGCAAAAGGATGGGATGTCGCTCGGACGCACCATTAGATCCGATCCCGCAGTAAACCCTAGGCCGGGGCGGTAATGGAGACGGTCGTCGCCACGCCTCCATCAATCACCGGAAGCGTCTCACCGACCCCGAGGATTTTGAGTGCCCGATCGCTATACTCACTTTTTCTGTCAGTCACCTCCACATCGTTCAGCTAAACATTTCAGGCCAAAATGTTGAATGATTTTCGCACACTATCTCGAATTCACACCTGACATGACGATGCTCCCAGCGCGAAGCCGGCCACTGCCCCACCCCGCCCTACTCCGGATCCCTCCACGCACACGCAACGAACGAAACCGAGCCGCCACCGACTCGAGACCATCCGGCGGACCGACCTGTGCTTCTATTGTCGACTGACATCGGACGGCGTGGCCACCGGCTGTGACGCTTCGCTCGCGCAGGTACTCGCAGCGTTCGCTACTTCCAGTGCATTCATTGCATAGTCATATATTGTGACCTCATCGATATCGCCAACAAACCCATAGCAAATCGGCGAGAATGCACCGATCCGTACCTCATCGCGTGCTCCCAAATCATAGTCGATCGCCCCGGTCTTTGGTGTACCGGACCCGACCTCAACGCCGTCGACATACAGGCGTACCGAGCTCCCGTCGTAGGTCCCGGCGACGTGGTGCCACTCGCCGTCCCAGATGGTTATCGGTGCTGTCGGGGAGAGCGTGAAATTACCGTTCGCGGTGGTTACGTAAAAGTTGACGCCCCGCTCCGGGCCTGTGTACAGGGCGTATGATGCATACTTGCAGGGCTTGAACCCTTTGGCGGCAATATATGTGTAAGCTCCGGGAGCGGTGTCGGCCCGCACGCGGGCCTCGACGGTGACGTTCTCAGGCTCGAGGGCCTCCGTTGCCTCGGCGATGGTCAGTTGCGTGCCGTTGAACGATTGCGCCGCACCGCAGGCTCCGTCGGCGATCCAGGCCGGGTCGCGGTTGTCGGGATCGGCTACTTGGCCGCGATGCCCGTCGTGTGTGTATGTGCTTACGTCGGCAACCTCCTGGCCTGTGCCTTCGTCGAGCGACCAGCGGGCCACTGCCTGGGGGTCACAGCCGGAAGCTGCGAGGGCGAATATAGATAGGACGAGGAATACTTCGGATCGTCGTGACATCGGCTTGTCGGTTCCACGATCCACGAAGTCGATCCCTGGCGATCGGAAATACGATACGCCGTAGCGAGTAAACTCGTCGCGTGCGTATCTTGTTCGTCGAGAACAACTCGATCTTCGCCGGCGTTGTC
>CAZUPD010000310.1:3160-4493 GCA_964621785.1 uncultured Nannocystaceae bacterium | reverse complement strand
GCGAAGAACCCCGAGCCGACCTCGCCCGCAACACGTCAGACCTTGACCTGGCAGGCGACGACCAAGGGCAAGACCTCCCGCTACCGGGCAGCGTTGCCAGATGGTTCCAAGCTGGTGATCGAAAAGCACGAGGCGTCCAAGATTTCCGTGTTGTTCATCATTGAGGGCGAGAGCAGGCAACCATTGGCCTGTGGCACGGTCGACGAAATGAAGCAGTTTGCCGAGGAACTTGCAGCTGCATCGAGCAGAGACCAGCGCTTTGAGCAGGCCCGTAACCGGGCCGACGATCGCAAGAGTGTTGGCTATGTCGATCCCTACAAAGCTTACAACGCAGTTCGGAAAATGCGGGAGGTAGCCACCCGCGAGTTCGCCAATCGATTCGGGGTGCATTATGACGTTTAGGTTGTTCACATACGGCCGGTTGGGCAATCCTCCCGCAGGCCTAGGCTTTTGGGTGTACGTCAACGAGCAGCCGCGCTACCAGTTTAGTGTTCGACATGGCGAGGGATGGTTTGCGCGTAGTCGTTCCGCGATACGGCTCCCCTATGAGACCGAGGGCGGCGAGCACCGGGTCGCCACGCTCCCCGACTATGAACGACTTGAGGCTGTGTATGGAGCAGTCGAAACACTCGATCTCGAGTTCTGGTTTGAGTCCGAAGTCAAAGCTGCGGATATCCCAAAGATCGAGCTACGTACACGCGTGCTGGATCGCGTTGCGGGGTCACAGGAGGTCGATGTCGTTTCGCTAAACGTCCAGTTACCGCAGCGGCCAGACAGCACAACCGAGCCCACCGAGGTTTCACTCGCACTATCCCGATATCCGCACTCGTTTACTTTTTTCCCAAAAAAGCTCGAAGAACAACGGGACCTAGAGCCTAGGGTTGGCTACGAGCACGCGTTGCGGGGTATTGGTACATACAACCTTCCTTCGGTGTCGCGGTTTTTGAAGCGGCGCGAACAGGTTGAGGGCTATCGGGGGCTCAAACACAAGTCTGACTATTTGCAAAAAATGACGCGCCGAAAACGGCCAAAGCGGGACACGGGGACCAGTGCCGGGAATATTGCGAGTGAACTGCTGAGTGAGGCGGTGCAAAAGCAAGGGTACGAACGCAACGAGGTTGAGCTCGCGTATCTGTACCTCGATATCCTTCGACATTTTCAAAAGGCGGGTCACCGACAAGAGTTGTCGATGGGTGAGAGCGCAAAGTTCATTCTCGAGAATTGGCATCTCGGCGACCGAGGTTTCTTCGACAAGCTGGTAGGCGAGTTCGGGCGCGACCCCGTGCAGCCACGAACGCCACCGCCTTCGCCGAAGACGAGCGCAACGAAGTCG
>CAZUPD010000310.1:0-3060 GCA_964621785.1 uncultured Nannocystaceae bacterium | reverse complement strand
CCACAGCGAAGAAGACCGACGACAAAACGACGGCCAGGAAGTCCAACCAAAAGCCAACTGTCAAAAAGACGGCGGACAAGAAAACGACGGCCAAAAAGACCCCCGAGGCGAAACCGGTCGAGCCACTGCCCTCGACCGGTGCGACAGAGACGGTTGGAGGGATTGTGTGGCAAACGCAAGAACTCGCCGACGAGGTTCGACATACGGCCAGGCTTGGCGACGGGACACACTTTTTGATTCTCCACACTCCTAAGTCGAATGTTGCGGTTTTATTCATGTTCGACCAGGACGAAAACCGCCAGCCAATGGCCTGCGGCTCGGTCGACGAACTCAAGCGGTATGCGGTGACACTCGCCGAGCAGACACAGGTAAAAGAACGCTACAACCAGGCACGTGCCCGTTTGCAAAGGGGAAAACGCGGGTTTGATGACTCGAATATGACAGGTGTGATGCAACGCCTCATGGCGCACTATCGGAGGGGGCTACTGTGAAATACTCCCTACTTATCAGCGGCTTCGCAACCGAGCGTAGCGATACAACACGCCCGCAAATGTTAGAAGTCCGTCGCCGGGCGGGAATTCTCTATACAGTCGAGTCGACCGATCGTGGGCTTGTAGCCCATCATGATCCCTACAAAAAGTTAATCGGTGAAGTTCGCACGCCCAAAAAAATCGCACGACTTGACCTGTTTTTGACCGGGTATGACTCATTTTTACCGTTCCCGCACAAGAAGGTCGGCGAAGCTGTCGACATTCTCGACAAACGGGAACTCAAGCCCGGCGAGGTCCACCGTGCTTTTGAAGGCTTGAAGAGTATGGTCGATATCCTCGGTGCGGGTTTTGGGGCGCGTAATGCCCTGTTGGACCACGTGCTGATGTACCTCGACCCGTTGAAGGAACACGAGACCCTCCTCGGGTTTCCGACTGCTGGCCGGGTGATGAAATTCGTCGAGCACAACTGGGCCCGCGGCGACGAGGGTTTTCGCCGGTGGCTTGCGAGTTCGAGTACCGATGTCATTCGCGCGGTGTTTCACGCGGTGACGACGGAGGGGGGTGACCCCTGGGTGAAGGCCGAACGCGGGCGACTCCTCGGCCTGGCCGACGGGAGCGCGCTGCGGGTGTCGAGCGTTGACGGGGGTGATGTCCTGACCCGTGAGGTCGGCGACAAGCAGGAGTTTATTGCCCTGGGAGCCGCAAAGGAGCTGCGCAAACAGGCCGAAATCCTCGCCCGCGAATACAACGAGCGCTATTTTGCCACCCCCAGGAGGCCAGAAGAACGCCCGCTTGTATTGACATACAAGTTACTTCGCAGCACCTGGGAGAGGGCCGAACGTGCCGTGATTCGGGCGCGCGCGATGGGGCTACCTGTCCTGCAAGGCTCGTTGATTCAACTGTCCCGCGATTGTCCCGGGACCATGATACCGAACGACGAGCAACTCGCACTCATCGAAGCCAAGATCCTCGGCCGGCGAGCTGCAATCCCGCCACCGGGTCCGCTGCTGGGGGCAGCTCTCAACTTTACGCCCGATCCAAAACTAACCGGGCTGCAAAACCTCGAGCGAATGGTCAAGCGCTCGCCACTGCTCGAGTCGGTTCGCCCCATCATCATGCTGTACTTGGAGGCCGTCCGTCGGCGGACGGTGCCGATGAAAAACGGCCATCGCGTCAAGCCCGAACAGCTCGACGAAGACGAGCGTAAGTTCTACAACCTGTTTTTTAGGTCATCAGAAGCCGAAACCCTGCTACGCGTCATCCTGTTCAACTGGGACCGTGGTGACCGCGGCCTCGAGACTTGGATGGCCGACAATGTCAACGGTGCCGAGGCCATCGCGGTTTTTCTCGCCGTCAAACAAACAGAGTTGATTTGGGTGACGAGCGTCGAGGATGAAATCGAAGACCATCTAGAGGTCCAAATCGCAGCTTTACCTGGTGGGGTGTTTTTGCGGCGCACGAAGGGGCTGCAAACCGGGGTCACGATGTTGACCTACGAAAACCAGGTCACCGGTGAGTTTGAGATCGTCGCGTGTGGAAATGACGACAAGGGCAAAATCACCGCGATTGCTGAGAAGCGGGCCAAGCAGGTCAAGCGCACCGCACTGCCATCGTTCAGGCAGTCAGAGCCCCATCGAAGTGTCCAAACAGACATGTTGATGTCCAAGCTGCACCAAACCCTCACGGCCGCGGGGGCAGCATGAACCCGGATGTTGTCGCGCGAGCGCTTGCCCAGTGGCGAGCTGCTGCCGTCGCCGAGGTTGGCGAGGAGGCGTTTTATGACTTCCTGCTCGAAAACCACGAAGCCGTGTTGCAGGTTGCTGCCGAGGCAGTTCGAGGACCGTCGACGCAACCGGCCGCGAGTGACTCGAAACCGGCAACAGGGCCCGTCAGCAAGCCACGCGCAAAGAAATCAAGTTCCCGCCAGAACCAGCGCATCGCCAACAATCTCGCGGCCATCGCAGCCCTCGAGCAACAGGGCCCGCGGGCGGCACTTCTCAAATACACCGGCTGGGGCGGCATCCCGGCCGACGAACTCGCGACCCACAACATCGCCCCAGGCGTCGACGAACACTACACGCCCCCGGTCGTCGCCGATGCCCTCGGCCGTGCACTTGCCCCGCTACTGCCTGGCCTCACAGACATTCACGGGCATGTGCACGCGCTCGAGCCCGCGGCCGGGACTGGGGTGTTGATTCGCAGCCTCGAAGCACACACGGGCGTGCCGGTCGTATGGTCGGCTGTCGAGGTCGAGCCAACAGCCGCGGCGATCCTCGGCCGACTCCACCCCGAGATCAAGGTGTATCAGCAACCGTTTGAGGACTGGGTGCACGAGCATGGGGCCAGTCTTCGCGGCTCCCTGCGCTTGGTGCTCGGCAATCCGCCGTTTTACCGCAACGGGCTCACCCCAGCCGACGACGATCCCGACTACCGCGAAGCCCACTCGCACGCGTATTTTCTCCGCCGTAGTCTCGACCTACTCGCACCCGGTGGCCTGCTCGTGATGCTGATGCCGCGGTCGTTCTTACACGCGGCGAAGTATGGCGAGCTTCGTCGGCGGGTATTGCAA
>CAZUPD010000309.1:0-4536 GCA_964621785.1 uncultured Nannocystaceae bacterium | reverse complement strand
AACATCCGAGAGACCTTTTCGCAGGGAGATGTTGGCGATCCGCATCATCACGATCGACATCAGCGCGGTGTCGACAAAATAGGTCGAGGGCGCCATCGAGATCAGCAGCGACAGGGCGGTGCGCATCCTATCGTCACACAACTCGGGCAGCTCGAGCAGCGCCAAGGGTTTGCGACCCCGCATGCGCCACTGCACCCGGGCGAACTCCCGCAACACCGCTGCGGTCGTGCCCTTGACCGGCAAGCTGATGTCGAACAGCCGCAGTCCGGCGCGGGCAGTTGCAACTGCACCGACATGGTCCCCCTGGTTGGCGTCGAGGACCACCTTGAGAACATGGATCTCGCCCTTCTCAACGTCCGAACGGGTGTTGGCCAGCAGCGGTGTAAACAGGCGCACCGCTTCGTCGACACGACCGCTCAAAAACTCCGCCTCGAGCCGGTCGCGGTAGAGGGCAAAGGTCAACTCGTAGCACGACGTCCACGCATCCTCCGGCAGCAGTTCGATGCCCCCACGCAGGTAGGTCACGGCCGAATCGTAGGCCGTCGACTGCTTGGCCCGACGCCCGGCGAGCAGGTTGAGCTCGGCCAAGCGCAGGCGCTCGCCTGGATCGGTCAGCAGCACCATCCCGATGTTGAGATGCCCGGTGATGGTAAAGACGGCGTCGTTCAGGCCATCTTCGGGGGTGCTCTCGAGCAGGAGTCGACCGATTCGCAGATGGGTCGCGCGGCGCATGTCCGTCGAAACATATGCATATGCAGCTTGTTGAATGCGGTCGTGGGGAAACTGGTACTCGGCATCCCGCTCGCGGTAGCGGTAGGCATCGCCGATCGGGCGAATCAAACGCTTCTCGACGGCCTCCCACAGGGCGTCGGCGGTCTCCTCGACTGTTTTGCACAGCACGATCGACAACAGGCCGAGGTCGAAGCGGTTGCCGACACAGGCCGCGAGTTTGAGGGCCTCGCGCGCCGAGCTCGAAAGCTCTTCGATCTTGCTGGCCATCAACTCGACAACGTTGTCGGTCAAGCCGGCCTCGTCGACCTCATCCTCGTCCCAGGTCCAGGCGCCGCGCCCACTGTCGAACCGAATCAGCCCCTGCTCGTGCAGGGACTTGATGAACACGCCGACAAAAAACGGGTTGCCACCGGTCTTGATCTGGACCATCCGCGCGAGTCGCTTGGGCTCTTCGATGGCCGGAACCAGGGCATCGCGCACCATCGCAGTTGTATGATCAAGGTTGAGGGGTGTCAGTGAGATCTGGGTAACCCGCTTGTCGGAGGCTTCGATCTCACCGAGGATCTGACGCAGGGGATGTTCGGGGCCGACTTCGCCGTCGCGAAATGCTCCGAGGACCAGCAGATGGGAGGTCTCGGAGTCGATCATCAACATCTCGATGAGCTTGAGCGTGCCGACGTCGCTCCACTGCAGGTCGTCGAAAAAGATGATCAGCGGATGCTGCGGCTGGGCGACAGCGTGAACCAAACTGCGGACGGCGTTGCGAAACCGGTTGGCGGACTCGGTCGGCGGCATCCGAGGCATCGGTGGCTGCGGACCTAAAATCAGCTCAAACTCCGGCAACATGTCGACGGCGACCCGGGCGTTGCCCCCGAGTGCTTCGCCCAGCTGGGTCTTCCAGTAGGCGAGCGCATCGTCGGATTCGGTCAGGATCTGGCGCACAAGCTCGGCAAATGCCTGGACCAAGGAGGCGTAGGGGCGCTCACCGGCGAGTTGGTCGAACTTGCCCGAGATAAACCTGGCCGAAAGTTCAACCGCAGGACGATGGATCTCGTGGATGACGGCAGACTTCCCGATACCCGTCGGGCCGGAGACAAGGACCACTTCGGCGCTGCCCCGACCGACGCGATCGATGGCGTCGAGTAGCGTGGAAACCGAGTCAGCGCGCCCGTAGAGTTTGCCGGGGACCTGAAACCTTTCGGACACGTCCTGAAGGCCAGGTTTAAAATCTTCGATGCGTCCGCGGGCGAGCCACTGGGACTGGCATCGCTCGACATCCGCGAGCAGACCGCGGGCGCTTTGATAGCGCGCCTCGGCGGTCTTGGCCATCAACTTGAGGACGATATTCGACAGCGACCCGGGGACCGTCGGCACCAGTTCCCGGGGTGGCCGGGGACGCCGGGCGATGTGGCAAAACACCAGCTCGAGCGCTGTGGTGGCGAGAAACGGACGTTGCCCCGTGAGAAGTTCGTAGAAGGTGACGCCGAGTGAGTAGTAGTCGCTGCGGTAGTCGATGCTCCGGTTCATGCGCCCGGTCTGCTCCGGAGACATGTAGTGCAACGTGCCTTCGATCGTGTCGGGGTTGGCCACCGCTTGCAGCTCTTCACTCAACTGCGAGGCACTGCTGAAGTCGGCCAACACCACCCGCTCGGTCTCCGGATCGACAATGATGTTTTCGGGTTTGATGTCGCGGTGAATGACACCGGCGGCATGGACCGCAGCCAGCCCGTTGACGAGGGCCAGGGCAAATTTCAAAAACGTGGTGACATCGAGCGGCCGAGCTTCGCCTACAAATTCCCGCAGCGAAATTCCCCCAAAGTCGTCGAGCACCAGCACCGCCCGCTGGCCAAATCGGACGAAGTCGAGAACGCGAATGACTCGGGGATCCTCGATCCGCGAGAGAATCTCAGCCTCGCGTTGCAACCGGCTGACATCGCGACGCGGGGGCGCGGCATCGCGGAGCAACTTGAGGACGACGGGCCGATGATCCAGCTTCCGCACACCGCGATACACGACGACCCGCGGGCCTTCGTGGATGAGTTTGCGAAGTTCGTAGCCGGGAATCGGCGTCATGCGAGCACAACCTTAGCGACCGGCGTCCGCTCGGGCCACCGCCGCAGCAGCATACGAAAACCTCTCCCGAACACGCCTGCCGCAGTCTACCGGGCCTTCGTGCCGACTGTCGGTTTTCTCGCGCGCCAGCTTGCGCACGCCCGAAAACACAGTTCGACTATCACACATTGTCGTCTAGCCCGGCGCGAGACGGGTGCAAACCTTTGGAACCATTGGAAGGCGCGAGCACGTCCCCGTGTACACGTCGGGATCGACGGCACAAACACCAACGGAGCCCAGATGCGTGCATCGGCAACGGGCGTGTGCGAGCCCCGCAGTTTCAACATCCTGGGATAAGATGAGCCCGAGATGACGGTGTTCCGGATCCGCAACTGTGTTTGCGCTGTTTCCTACGCATTTGCGACGGTGCTGTCGATCTCCGGCTGCTTTGTCGACAATCAACACTTGGTGACCAACGGCTCTTCCTCGGGGTCGAGTGAGCCCACCACGGGCAGCGACACAGACCCGGATCCGACGACAGACACGACGCAGACCCCGACGACTGCCGGCTCTGAATCTGAGCTGGACTCCGAGACCGAGACCGAGACCGAGACCGAATCCGAGACGGAACCCGAGTGCCCGGTGGGAACGTTGGGATGCCCCTGCGCCAGTCCCGACAACCCCTGCATCAACGATCTGCTCTGCGCCAGCGAAATCTGCGTGGAGCCCGGTATCTGTGGGAACTCGGTGCTCGAGGACAACGAACAGTGCGACGATGGCAATGCAATTGACGGCGACGGTTGCAACAACGACTGCGCACCTTCGGGCCAGACTGTTTGGGATAGCGTCGTCGACGGACCGAGTTCACAAAGCGATCGCGCGCACGATGTGGCAATCGGTGCGGATGGATCGGTGTACGTCGCCGGGGAGATCACCATTGTCGGAGCCGGGACCAACGCGTGGGTCCGCAAGTACACGCCGGGCGGCGGCGTATCGTGGACGACAACCTTCAACGGGACCGACAACCTCGACGACGCCGCCCTCGGGATCGCCGTCGATCCAAACGGCAGCGTCGTCGTGGTCGGGTACACGACTGTCGGCGACACCCGCGAGGCATGGGCGCACCGCTACCTCACCGACGATGGCAGCCCGGCGTGGGCAAACGCGCTCACCTATGGCGAGGGCGTTGCATATGCAATCGCAGCCGACACCGACGGCTCGGCCTACATCGCAGGGTCGGGCTCGTCCCTGCTCAACCTCACCGGACTCGACGCCCTCATCCTCCGCATCGACCCGATTGGCGGCGTGGTCTGGGAAACCGACTTCCAGGATGCTGAAGCCGGGGACGATGAGTTTTACGATGTCGCCATCGGCCCGACCCATGTGATTGCATGCGGATACAACAGCTCAAACGACGACGACACCAAAATTCACGCGTTTGACCGGGTGAATGGGGATACCGTTTCCACAGCACCCGGATTCGACGGCGGTGGAAGTGATCGCGCCGTCGCTTGTACCGTCACAAATACCGGTCGGATCCTGGCACTCTCAGCGGATCGTGACAACGACATCGACATCGGCTACACACTGCTGGAGTTCGGACCCAATCTCGCACTCGATAGCCAGCTCTACGTCACCGACCGCCGCGCCGGGGAAATCGCCCACGACCCGACGACCGGCGATATCTTTGTCTCCGGCAGCACCATCTCGGACGGCCAGTTTTCAGATCTGTTTGTCCGCCGAGCACCGCTG
>CAZUPD010000308.1:0-4653 GCA_964621785.1 uncultured Nannocystaceae bacterium | reverse complement strand
CGACTTCGCTTGCGGAGCTGGGGTGTACGTGAATCCAGGCGTTGACCTCGTTGTCACCTTCGGTGACCGAGACTCGGTAGACTTTGCCGACCACCGCCGGAAAAGTCAGGTCGAGTTGCCAGTCGATCTCAAAGCAAAACAGATGTCCCTTTGAGCTGATCAAGATTTCCTCGCCACCATCTTCGATGCCGATGCTTTTGAGCGTTAGTGTCTGCTGCTCGTCGAGAGGGACAAACGATATCTCGCGTGCAACCCGTAGCCGCGTAGTTGAGTCAATGAACGTTTGCAGCCGCCCCGAAAGTTTCGCCGGATCGATGCGTTGCTCGTCGGCGTTGTCTTGGGCGGCGAACTGCGAGCAGACCTGAATCAGCGAGGCGTTGCGGTGCCCTAGCACCCGCGAGATCTGGTTGTGTGCGCGGCGGATGGCCTTGTAGTACTCGGGCAGTACCCGATCGACTTCTCCCGCGAGATGACGCTGTTGTGCAGCTCGAAGCCGTAGCCATCGGTCGGCAAAATCCCGGTATAAAGTTGTGAGTACACGGACCCGGAGCTTGTCGGCCGACTTCACCTCGGTGACATCGACCTCGAGCTCAACCCCGGTGGCCAGCTCGATTGTTTGTACGCCCGAAGTACCCGCCACGAGCGCGTACTGGTTCTCGATCTGTTCCTCAAACGTGCGGGGGCTGATCGCGGTCACCCGTTCGTCGCACCCGATCGTGGTGCGGTCGAACAGTCGAATCCGTTCGTATTGCCGTTTTCGATATAGCGAGCGCGACTCGAGTTGGGCACTGCGGCCAAACCAGGTCCATCCGATTTTGAACACGTCTGAGTCGGAGAGGCGGAGAATGGGCGCCCACGCCTCGAAGGTTCGAAACGCTTCGTGCGTTGGCGGCAGGACGTTCGCCAGTTCCTCCTCGTCGAGATAGACGGATGTGCGTGGCTCGAGGCCGCGGGGTGTGAAGTATGGGACGAGGCGATGGGGCCCGGATTTGAGACTGGCAAAAACCTCGCGCGAGAACTGTTTCCACATCCGCATCACCCAGCGGCTGTAGCCGTAGCGCCAGGTCGTCCAATGCTCGACAACTGTCGCTTCGGACACCAACTCATCACTCACCGCGACATCGGTATAGCGAAAGTTCGTCAGCACGTCATTTTTGTAGACTCGCCATTCAGATGAACCGTTTTCACGGACACCAAACCTGTCACCAAACAACGCCCCGATTTGCTCGACAATCACTGTTTGCTTCCAAGCTGATTTGCCTTCTTCGTCTTCGACAACGTCGGACTTCGTCTGCTCGACCATCATGCCCGGATAAACAGGCGGAGCCTTGGCACCGACGATCAACCACTCGCGTTCGGGGTCGCCGTTCCACAGGTCCTCGAGTGCTTGTTTGTATGGCCAAGCTCGATCATCGATCTTCGCAATCATGTCGATGATGTCGCGGGCCTCGCTGCGCAGACGCTCCCGTTCGTTGCCCGTTGCTTGCGAGGCCTCGAGCAAACGCCCTGCCGCACGTTGGAAGTTTTTGACCGCAGCGACACCTGCTCGGAGGAGTTCCTCCTCCTGTTTGCGGGCTTCGAGCTCGGCTTTGAGACGGAGTCCCTCCTCCTTCGAGCGCGCGGTGAGTAGCAACAGTTCCCCCTCGTCAAGGTCGAGCTGCGCGGCGGGGTTGATCGAGCGATCACCCTCGCGCAGAAACAGCGAATCACGCCAGTTGCCCTTGCCACTCAGGATGTCAAACATGAACGCATCAAAGCTGTCCTTTGCGAAATAGAAGATGATGCTGATAACCGGCATCGTGTTGCCAAAGCGATCGATGCGTCCGCGTCGCTGCTCCATATCGGCCGGAGTCCAGCGCAGGTCCAAGTTGTGCAGCATACAGGCTTCGCGCTGCAGGTTGACTCCGCGGGCACCCTTGCTGTTTGCGATCACGACATCGAGGCTGCGCGGCTCGGTCTCGGAGCCGTTGAACTTGGTTGCGATGCGCTCCACGTCCGGTTTGGCTGGTCCGTTGATCACCGCGATTCGTTCTCTCGCGACGCCTTTGGATACCAGCACCTCGATCAACCACCGGTGTGCAGCCGTTGATTCTACAAATACTACGTGGCCGCAATCCTGGTTCTTTGTGATCCGCCGGGCGCACTCTTCAAACTTGCTCGAGTTCAGGGATGCGGGTCGCGGCAACTTCTTCTCGATCGCAATCTCATTGCCGCCCTGTTCCTTCTTGCGAAGGCGGGCAAGTCTCGCTTGCAACTTCTCGCGGTTCGGTGTCTGAGGATTTGCGAGCTGTTGCTCGAGCACGTTGATGGAGCGCAGCCACCCAGAACCGAGCCAACGATCGGCTGCCTTATCGGACACGTTCTTTCGAGACACGCCACCGAGTGCGGTGTCCCAGTCGTAGCCGAGACCGAGGCTGGGGTGCACGGTGATCTCGCGCATCTTATTAAGTGCGGCATAGACATCACCCGGGTTTCCGCCCTCGAGAGCATCCCTAGCAAAGTCCCGCCACTTGTCGTAGCGCTCGCGCTGCCGTTCGTCCATCTCAACCTCAACCAGCAACTCCTGCGATTCCGGCAACTTGATCCCGGCTTCCTCATGACTGACAAACGAACCGTGGCGAAACAGGATGTGGCGCAGCTCGTTGAGGTTTTTGTAGCCCATCACGGCACTCTCGACCGCACGCTCACCCGTCGGTTTGACGACACTTTTCTCCTTGATGATGACGTAGCGCGAGATGAACTCCTCAATGTTGAGGATCTTGTAGCCCTCCATGATTCGCGGATCGATGAAGTGCAGCAGGTTGTAGACTTCCGCCGGGGAGTTCTCGCCAACGGTCCCACTCAAACCGAGCACTCCACCACCGCGGCGACGCACGCTGTGTGCTCGGTAGTCGGCCTGCCACGCACGCTGGGCACCTTCTCCGCGAGAAGTACCCATGTATTTGGGGTTGCCGAAGAACCCGGGCGACGGGCTCCATGTATTGCGAATGTTGCCGGTCTCGTCCCAGATAAAGAAGTCGATTCCCAAGTCTGACCATTCGACGCCCGGGTCAAACTCGCGGCTATTGTTTTTCAAGACGCGCTCGCTCCACGCAGCCGATGCATTCTCGATAAACGCCCGGTCGCGTTCTGTGAGCTTCTTTTTGTCCTTCTGTGCTGCCTTGAGTCGGTGTTCTTGGATGCTGCGGCGGATGCCCGAGCGTTTGCCGTTGTAGTCATCGAGGTCTGCCGACGATATGCGTGTGCGGTCGAGGGATGTGTCGGTGAGCAGTACGAGGTCAAACAGGCCAGCTTGGAAATCGAGCCACACCCGCGAGCGCTCGATCGCTGTGGCCGTTTTGATGATTTGTGTGCCCTTGCGTGGGCCAGACTTGGCGATGGTACGCACAGACCCGACGACGCCGACGCGGTAATCGGGCAGGACGCGTTTGACCTCCTCGAACCACTGCCAGACGATGCTTGTGGGTACAACGATCACAGGTCGACGGATCCAGCCTTGTTGACGACCGAGGGCCACGATTGCGAGTGAGGTAAAGGTTTTGCCAGCACCGACGGCTAGGGCGAGGACACCACCCTTGGTCGCAACCCGAGTTTTGACCGCCTTCACCTGGTGGGGTCGCAGCTGCAGTTTTGGGTCTTTGGTCCACCGGTGAATCACCAGAGGCGTGTCATCGACCTGCGGCAGCGCGAAGCGTTTGAAGTTGCGGTTGTAGGCATCGGTCGCCATCTTGCGCGCAGCCTTGGAGCTTGTGAGCCACAGGCCGAAGTTGCGTAGCCAGTAGAGCTCCCACAGCTTGCGGCGAATGCCCGGGGTGATGCGCTCGCCGAGTCGTTCGAGGCGCTCGATCTCCTTCATGAGCTCATCGGGGATTTCACTCACCGGCAGTTTGGGTCGACCGAAGGGGTAGAACTGGCGGTGATTGAGCCACGGAACGATTTGGTAGAGATGGTCTCCGTCGCCGCTCTTGGCCGTCAGCTCGCCGTTTTTGTCTCGCGTCAGGAAAGCGCCGAATACCTTGACGCCGTCGTCTTCATTGAGCCACGCGGTGATCAGGTCGGCGGGGATCCACGATTGTCGCGGATCAAAGTCGATGTCCTCAAAGACAGCTGGTTGGATGGTGTCGAGAAGCAGCTGGCGCCGCGAGTCGCCTTCGGGGAGCTCGTCGTACTTGTCCCACAGGTCGCCCGCGAGAAAATCTGACCGATGGAGCAGCTTGCCGCGGAACTCGACATACCCGGCTTCTTGCAACTTTGCTTTGATCTGCTTTGCCGACAGCTTGCCGCCATTGCGTCGATGTGCGCGGGTGACATGGTCGAGGGAGATGCCTTCGCCACCGCGGGCCAGCGAATCGGCAACGACGAGAGGATCGCTCGACGCGACCTCGACTTCAGGCTCGGCTCGCAGGGCCTCGACAAGTTCGCCCGACTTCGTGAATGCACGCAGGAGGGAGAGTGCGCCCTGGTCCCCGCTATCCGCGAGTTCGCGGAGCTCCGACCATTTCCACGGATTGCCGTAGCGCTCCGTCACATCGAGCACTCCGGCGTGAACTTCTGCCCATGAAATCGGTTGCGCGCGGCTCCCAAGTGCGGCGAGGAACGACTTGACGCGGTGCCCGATCGCCGAAGCCCACTCGAGGTCCTCGGTTCGTGCCA
>CAZUPD010000307.1:0-4740 GCA_964621785.1 uncultured Nannocystaceae bacterium | reverse complement strand
AATTATCGATATCTTCGGGCTCGTGCGGGCACGCGTCCGCGGTGTCGAGTCTCCCATCGCGATCGGTGTCGACAGATTCAGGCTCGGGTGTCGTCCCGCCTTCCGGTGGCACGGCCGGCTGTCCCGGCGAGCATGTCGACGCGAGCCCGAGCGCGAGTGAAATGCGAAGCAGCATGGGCCGAGTGTACCCCGAATTACGCCCGGGTTCAGAGTTCGTTGTCGCGGAAGCCGGTTGGGGATGTCGACTCGCGCAGCGGATTGCCACGCTCCGGTACGTGCAAATTTGATCGGCTTTGGTTTTTGACTGCGCCGCGACCGTTGCGGAATAAATTGTAAATACAAATTATTTCGCAACGGGAAGTCGGTGCGACGATGCTACACGGACTTGTTGTTACAATCAAAAATTTTTAGAGCTCTCGTGACCTCGGACGTGTTCCAGAATCGTTGGTCCGGGGATCTCACCCGCGCTCAGGCGCACTCACCCGCGCACGCCGGCGATGACGGATCCGAACAATCCCTCCGACGACCGCAGGCAGAATCACGAATATCCCGACACCGATCCCGAGGGCAACCGCGGCCCAGATGGTGAGTGCGAAGCGGGAATTCGGTTCGTAGATAAACATCCATGCCGCGAGGAACCCGAGGGCCCACAACGGCAGCAATACGAGGAGCACACCCCCCTTGCCGGGCCGACGACCCCGGACCCAGCAGGCGGCGGCGAACAGTAGGAGCACGGGCAGGAAGATAAATCCGGCGATCGACAGGAACGTTTCCACCACGCGTTGCCGCCACCGCTGCACGCTACGAGCGTAGCTCGGTGTGTACATCACCGCAACTGTTGTGATGGCGAGCATTCCACGAGGCCGTGGTGCTGCATCGTGGAATGCTCGCCCATCGTAGGAAGAATATCTTGTGGATACATTTAAAATTGTCGACCAGCTGGTGCTTGCCCGGCGTAGGTGTCGAACGTTGTGTTCGTGCAAGGACTCCCGTCGTGAGCGAGCGTCCGTGATCGCGATTGACCGCTGGCTCCGGTCTATGCATCCTCGGACCGGCGAGAGGAGCAGCGATGAGTAAGAAAGTCGGGATCATGACGGGCGGAGGCGATTGCCCTGGCCTCAACGCGGTGATTCGCGCGGTTGTTCGCGTGGGCAAGGAACAATACGGCTGGGATGTCTGTGGCATCGAGGATGCGTTCCACGGCTTGATCGACTTGAGCTACGCCGAGCCGACGGGCAATCGCTGGCTTCAACTCGCGGACGTTCGCGGGATTCTCGAAAAGGGCGGCACGATCCTCGGCACCTCCAACCGTGCCGATCCGTTCCACTACGTCGTGCGGGATGCCGAGGGCAACCGCAAGGAGATCGATGTCTCCGACGACGTTGTCGCCAACTACCACAAGCTCGGTCTCGACGCGCTTATCTCGATTGGCGGCGATGGGTCGATGGCCATTGCCCAGCGATTTATCGATAAGGGGTTGAACATCGTCGGCGTCCCCAAGACTATCGACAATGACTTAGGTGCGACCGACCAAACATTCGGTTTTGACACCGCACTCAACATCGCCACCGAAGCGATCGATAGGATCCGCGATACGGCCGATAGCCACGACCGCGTGATGCTCGTGGAGGTGATGGGACGCCACGCCGGTTGGATCGCGCTGCATGCTGGCCTCGCGGGTGGTGCCGATGCGATTTTGTTGCCGGAGATTCCCTACCGCTTACAGCCGATCGCCGACATGATTGAAAAGCGTCGCACCAGAGGCAAACGCTACTCGATTCTCGTCGTGGCCGAGGGCGCAAAGCCGGATGGCGGAACGGCCAGCATGCTCACAAAACAACTCGGCGAGATGCCGCGTTTGATGGGAGCCGCGACCAGGGTCGCAAGCGGGCTTTCACAGCTGATCGATGCGGACATGCGGGCCACGGTGCTGGGACACGTACAGCGCGGTGGCAGCCCGACAACCTTTGACCGCGTGCTGGCGACCCGCTACGGGCATATGGCCGCGAAGCTGGTCGAGGCCGGAGACTACGGCAAGATGGCGGCACTTCGGGGCGGGCAGATCGTAGGAGTTCCGATCGCCGAGGCGGTGGCCGAGCCCAAGCGCGTCAACCCAAAAGGCCAGCTCGTCGAAACAGCGCGCGCGATCGGTGTGTGCTTTGGGGAATGACTTCGCAGCCCCATCGGGTCCCTACGTGAGTCGACCCCAGGCGCATGGGACGACATACCGATCTTCATAAAGGTATGCTGAGGCCCATGGTCGACATGAGCAGCGAATCGGTCAAGTACTGGAACGAGCAAGCAGGTCCGCGGTGGGTGAACGCCCGGACCATCCTCGACCGGATGATGGCCGGCATCACCGAGCGGTTGCTCGAGGTGAGTGCCGCCCGCGAGGGGGAGTGTGTGATCGACGTGGGTTGCGGTTGCGGTACGACGAGTCTCGCCTTTGCCGACGCTGTTGGTCCAAAAGGCCAGGAAACAGGTGTCGACATTTCGCAGCCGATGCTTCGCCACGCCAGAAGACGCGCGCGCGACAATCCCCACCTCAACCTGGTTCACGCCGATGCCGGGACCCACGTATTTGACCGGGCGTGTGCCGACCTCGTAGCCTCGCGTTTTGGAGTCATGTTTTTTGCCGACCCGCCACAGGCGTTCGCCAACCTGCGTGCAGCGGTGAAACCGGGCGGTCGCATGGTTGCGGCGGTGTGGCAGTCACCCCGGCTCAATCCATGGGCGACTTTTCTCCTGGGAGCATTCCCGGATCTGGCGAAACCCAGTCCAATGCAGGCCAACGACGATGTCCCAGGTCCGTTTCGCATGGCCGATCCGGACAAGGTGCGAAGTTTGATGAAAAGGGCAGGTTTCGAGCGCGTTGAGCTCGAGGAGCTGAAAACTCAGATCTGCCCCGGGGCGTCCGTCGAGGAGGCGTTGTTCATGGGTCAGCAGGTGGGTCCGTTGTCTCGTATGTTGGCGGAGGCTCCCGAAAAGCAGCAGGAGAAATTGCTTGCTCGAGTGCGCGAGTATTTGGTCGATCATTACCGCGACGGTGCGCCTACATTTGACGCTGCAGTTTGGCTCATTTCTTCAACATGACTGAAGTTACATTTTTCGCAACGTTTCCGCGGTCGCAACGGTGCGAGAATGCTGGAAGCGGACAAACGGCGAAATTCGCAGGCTTGTGCTCCACCGCCCCGTGCAGTACGCTCGAACGGGGCGACTGTGGAGCATCACTACCTTGAACAAGAGCTGAACGAGTTGCTCAAAACCGACTCGTCCATCTTCCGGTTTTTGCAGGAGGGGTCGCTCGATGGAATCTGGTATTGGGATCTCGAGGCACCCGAGCACGAGTGGATGAGTCCAAAATTTTGGCAGGTCTTCGGGTTCGACCCTGTGAAAAAAAAGCACCTGGCGTCGGAGTGGCAACATCTGATCAATCCCGATGACCTAGAGGTCGCGCTCAAAAATTTCCGTGCCCACTGTGCTGACCCAAATCACCCCTACGACCAAGTTGTTCGCTATACCCACAAAGATGGGTCAACTGTCTGGGTGCGCTGCCGCGGGATTGCGGTTCGCAATGGGGCGGGTAAGCCGATTCGAATGCTCGGTGCCCATACTGACATCACCGAGCTCAAGCGCGCCGAGGAAGAGTTGACCGCGGCCCTTGCTTCCAACCGCGAACTCGAACAGTTCGCCTACCTCGCCTCCCATGATTTGCGTGAACCACTTCGGGTTGTGGTCAACTACCTCGAATTGCTCGAGCTCGAGTCGGCCAACCAGCTCAACGAAGCGCAGCTCCATTATATCCGAGTCACGACCAATGCTGCCGCGCGGATGCAATCACTGATCAGTGGACTTCTCGACTATGCCCGTATCGGGACCCGCCAGCGTCCGTTGGTGCCGGTTCATACCCGGGAGGTTGTCGGACGTGTTCAGAGTTTGTTTGGCCCGCGTCTGCAGATGTCCGGGGCCGAGCTCACTCTCGGAACACTTCCGCGGGTTCTCGGCGACCCCGACCAATTACACCAAGTTTTTTCGAACCTCCTCGACAACGGTATCAAGTTCGCAGGAAGCAATGTTCCGCAGATATCGATTTACGCCAGTCGCAGCGACCAGTCGATGTGGACATTTTGCGTCGCCGATCAGGGGATTGGAATCGAAGCGGGTTCGCACGAGCGCATCTTCCAGATTTTTCAGCGTCTACACCGAGCCGATACGGCCGACGGGCAGGGGGCTGGGGTTGGCCTCGCGTTGTGTCGACATATTGTCCAGAGCCACGGTGGCCAGATCTGGGTTGAGTCACAACCTGGTCAAGGCTCGCAATTTTTCTTTACGTTGAGGGCTGTTGACGGATGAATCTCAACCAGAAAGTATACATCACCACCCCCTACGACGTCGTGATGGTCGACGACAACGAAGATGAGCTGTACATCGCCTCCATGTGCTACAAACGTTCGTCGTTGACAAATCCTTGGCGGACATTCGATTCAGGCAAAAAATTTATCGCCTTCCTCGAGCTCGTCAAGACCGGTACGCATCCGATGCCGGCACTTGTCCTGCTCGATATCAACATGCCTGAGATGAATGGATTTGAAGTGTTGAACAATGTTCGGACCGACCCATGCTTTACCGCGTTACCTGTATGTATGATGTTTACGAATTCTGGTAACCCACGTGATGTGCAGCTCTCTCAACAAGGGGGGGCAAACGGGTTCAAGACCAAACCCGAATCCCTCACGGAGT
>CAZUPD010000306.1:1811-4802 GCA_964621785.1 uncultured Nannocystaceae bacterium | reverse complement strand
GCCGGGTGGTGTGGCAGGGGTGCCCGAGTCGATTACTCGGGCCCCCTATGCCGATGGGCTTCTGATCGGACATGTGTGAGAGCACAGGTGCGACGAGGAACCACACGCTCGAATATGGGTCTGGAAAGTGCAAAAATGAACTCCGGAATCTTGACCGTATGGCCCCCTAGGCGTGTATCCTCCCGGGACTAGTTCGAAAGGACATGGCTTTGAGAACTTACAAAATCGATGTGCTCCGCCTGTTTGCCCCTCCTGCGTCTATCTTGCTCGCGCTGCCTCTGGCCGGATGTCTGACCGCGCCGCCGGTTGAGACGACGGGGACAGAATCCGACTCGGAATCGGACACGACAACGACCACAGGCCCCGGGCCGACGACGACGGTCACGACCGAGAACCCGACGACAACGACTTTGACGACCACCGAAGAGCCGACGACCGAAACGGATACGGACACGGAATCCGAGTCGGAATCGGATCCTCCGATCGAGTGCGGGAACGGCATCACCGAGCCTGGCGAGGAGTGCGATAACGGGTCGAACAACAGCGATGGCGCCGAGTGTACAAGCCAGTGCAAGCTCAACATCTGCGGCGACGGACTGATCTTCGATGGTACCGAAACCTGCGACGATGGCGGGAACAACGGGCAGTACGGCTTTTGCAACTCCACCTGTGACGGGCTGGGTCCGGCGTGCGGAGACGGCATGCTCCAGATGGAACATGGGGAGCAGTGCGACCAGGGCCTCCCAGAAGAGGGTTGTGTCGGTAGTACCTGCCAGTTGGCGAACTCGTGCCGCGAGTTGTTTGACGACTACGAAGACCTTCAGTCGGGGATCTACACGCTCTATCCCGTCGATGAGCAAACGCCGCTCGAAGCCTACTGCGACATGGACGGCGAAGGCTGGACCTACCTTAAGGTGAAGACCGAACCGGCTCAACTCTCCGCGAGCGAGGCAACACTCGCGTGCTCCGAGTACGGGCTGGATCTGTTCTACCCCTCGAGCAGCAGCCACCTCCAATCGGCGATCGGTGTCGCGATGAGCGAGACCCTCATTCCAGTCGGTGCAGATGCACCTGATCCGAGCACGAACTACCTCAACATCATGGCGATTTACCCGACCGTCGAGGGGCAGAGCTGCACGGACTTCCCGTTCAATTCGGACGATTGTGACGACTGGGACGCGGCCGACGGCGGCTCGTGGTGGGTGACATCGGAGACCGTGGCAGGCCAGCCGGGGACCAACAACTGCCTCGGATGTTCGATGTTCTACACAGCCGACGCCGAGATGATGAAGATCACCGGCTTCGAGTCCTACTACTCCGGTGGCGATGGCGCGACATCCGGGTACTTCATGTGCCGGAAGTACTAAGTCCGCAGCATGGACCGGCATCGTGATGCCTCGTGACTACGAACCCGCCAAAAACGCAAGTGCCTCGGCGGGTTCGTGAAACACGTTGGTTGCGATTCCGATCTCTCGACCGAGTCGTTGTATCTGCAATCTACCGATCGCACTCTTGACCAAAATTGCCGAACGGGCAAAGCCGACAAAGATCTGACGGCGAAACTGATCGAACATATCTTCGAACTGCGGATCGTTGCGGCCGATCACCCGGCGGACATCGACCAGGAGCCGTAGTTTGGACAGATCTTTCGGCATCGCCTCGGTCGCCAGTTGAAAGTCGCGGCTTGCCACCTGCACATCCGTAAATGGCGTCCCCGTGCGGATGATCCACACGAGTTGCCTGCTCGGCACAAACACGATTTCGGCAAACGGAGATTTGTACAGCGGCTCGGCGTCTGGGGGAGGGCCCTCGTACATGAGGCCACGATACAACATCCGCCACCTATATGTTTATGCAATGAGTTGACCGGTTGTCGCCCGCCTTAGAGCTTCGCATCCCCGCTCGTTGCATCGGGCATGCGCACCTTCGCCTGTGAAAACTGAGGTCCACCTGTGCGATCGGCCAGGGATCTGGCTGTGACCGGGATTCGCCGGCTCGGGACACTCGGACGCCCGTCGGGTGGTTGGTTCCTGCACTGGCTCGGGCGGTCCGTTTGCCTGCGGTTTTGACTCGCGCATGCGCCCGTCGGCGGTTTCGCCCGGTGAGAAAAGACGTCTCGGTCATACGATCGCCACCGGTGCAGCGACCTGTTTGTTACGATGGACGACTCAGGCAGTCTTTCAGGCCAGCTTCACTATGGGTCAGCAGCACAAAACCAGGTGTGTTTGGATCTTCGCGACCTGCATCTGTCTCGGGCTCAGTCCCATCAACGTTTCCGCCGACGGGCGGGTCAAGCCGGATGTTGACGCCGCGACGGCGCGTTACAAAGAAGGCCTCGAGTTGATGGCGGACAAGGATTATCTCGGGGCTGCGGAAGCGTTCTCAGATGCCTTCGATCTGGTCCCGACGTCGCAGCGCGAGGTTCGGGCCGGCGTGCTGTTTGACCTCGTGCAGGCGCAGCGAAAGGCCGCCTCGGGCGATGGCGAAGCACCGGAGTCATCGTCGCGACACCTGTGCGACGCCCGCGAGAAACTAAATTTATATCTTGCTGATATTACACAGCAATATGGAGATAAATCGGAGAAATTTCGCGACACCCGCAAAGCGAAGAAGCTGCTGACGACCGTCGAGCAGGAGATCGTCGATGCCGGCGTCGTCATTCCCGAGGCCTGTGCGACGCTTGACGAGGAACCCCAGGTTCCGAAGCCGGATGGTGCCGATGAAGGGTCCGAAACCTCACCCACGCCCGACGAGACCACGCAACCGGGCGCGAAGCATCCCAAACCCAAACCCAAAACATCAGACCGTGCGCTTGTGATCTCTGGAGCGGCTCTCCTCGGGAGCAGTGGCATTTTTTGGGGCATGCTGATCGGAGGACTGGCGGTCGGCAATGGTGCAGATCGCGATGGTAATTTATATGCAGATGCAGGTATTTCGGCGGGTACACCTGTTTCCGAAAACGATCCCGCCCTGCTCGACATCGAAAAACGC
>CAZUPD010000306.1:0-1801 GCA_964621785.1 uncultured Nannocystaceae bacterium | reverse complement strand
TCGGGGCAATCGCGTCGCAATCGCTGGAGGGATTATCGGGACCGCGTTGGCTGCGACCGGGGCCGCGCTACTCGTCGTCGGATTGCGCCGTCGCGGACGCACAAAACAGGTCGCGTGGTTTCCCCTGATGGGGCCTGAGCAGGTTGGAGTAGGCCTTGCAGCCAGATTCTGATATCGCTGGGCACCGCCCGTTTCCCGGACCAGAAGACCTGATCGGCCAGCAACTCGCCGATCGCTATCGCATCGAAGCGGTCATCGGCGTCGGTGGGATGGGGGCGGTTTACCGCGCGTTGCATGTCGTGATCGACAAGTTGGTGGCGGTCAAAGTCTTGAGTCCAGAGTACAGCGGACGTGAAGTCGACAGCCAGCGGTTTATGATCGAGGCCCAAGCCGCGTCACGGATCCGACATCCGAACGTCGTCGACATCACCGACTTCGGCTACACCGACGATGGGCGTCCGTACCTGGTCATGGAGTACCTCGAGGGCCAGGACCTCGAGTCCTTGGTTCGAGAGCGCGGCCCGTTGCCGTTTGACCAGGCCCTCAACTACCTCGAGCAGATCGGAGCGGCCCTGGCGGCTGCACATACAAATGGTGTGGTTCACCGCGACATGAAACCGGAGAACTGTTTTCTGGTGTTTCACGACGGCGGCCAACAGATCAAAGTACTCGATTTTGGGATCGCCAAAATTCTCGATGATCGGCTCGATACGGGTGATCGGGCGCTGACCGGCCAGGGCTTGATCGGTACCCCCGAATACATCGCACCGGAGCTGGTCCGCGGAGCCGCACCCGATCGCCGGGTTGATGTCTATGCATTGGGTATCGTGCTGTACTTTTTGCTCACTGGTGACGTCCCGTTTCATTCTGGGCACTACATGGAAACCTTGACCCAACAGCTGTTGGAAGAGGTTCCGCCGATACGCGAACGACTCGGCGACAAGACGACGCCACTCGCGGTGGATGCAGTCATCGAACGTTGCTTGTGCAAAAATCCCGACGAGCGCTACCAAGATGTACCCGCCTTTCTCGCAGCGCTCCAAGCCGCGCGCGCGCCCCAACAAGCTCCTCCATGGCGTCCTTCCCGGGGCCTCGTTGGAGGCCTCGTTGCCGCTCTCGTGGTCGTGGGTGCCTATGCGGTCCTGCCGTGGGACGATTGGTTTGCCGAAAAAGTACCACCGGCGACGGAGATCAAAGTTGCAGCGCCAGAGGTCGCGGACGCTGCCACGACTGCGAATGGGACTTCGGGGACAGGGGAGGACGAGTCGAGTGCAGGTACAACATCTGAAGCCGTGATCGTCGATGAGACCGACGATGAATCCTCCACAACCGATGAGGAGGAAGATGCCGGGGCACAGGACGAACTTCCCAGCGAGCTGTCACGCGCCGATCTCAGTCGCCAGCTCGGTTCGGTTCGTTCGGCGATTCGACGCAAGTGCAAGGGGCTTGGTCTTCCAGGCATGTCGATCCCCGTCAAACTCACGGTGACACCTGCTGGGAAGGTCTCCCAAGCAACCGTACTCGGAAATCGGGCCGGGTCGTCGCTCGGGAGTTGTGTCGTGCGGCAGGTCCGAAAAGGCTCGTTCGACCCGGCCCGCAACCCGTCGCAGCACCGGGTGACGTTTCGCCTATAGTTCGTCAGAAAAGCCTGAAAGACAGGTTCAAAGCTGTTGTAGCTGCATGTAGTGAGCAAGCCGAAGTAAGCCCGCTTAGGTCGTTCCGGTATCGGTATCGGTATCAGTATCGGTATCGGTATCGGTATCGGTATCGGTATCGGTATCGGTATCGGTATCGGTATCGG
>CAZUPD010000305.1:0-4804 GCA_964621785.1 uncultured Nannocystaceae bacterium | reverse complement strand
CCTCAAAATCCGTCTAAATACCACTCAGATATGTCTGAGACCGTGATCGTCGCGATGGAGACGGAGACGGCGACAACTGCTTAGAAGCTGAGATTGCCTGTGACGGTATTGACGAAGATTGCAACGACATCATTGATGACCTCGACGTTGGAGACGATGGTTTTTGCGACTGTTATCGGATTGGGATCATTGGCAACAAGGGGGCGAACCCATCGGCCAACTTTGAGGTGTGGCTCGAGGAGAAGGGTACGGATGCCACTCGTTTCGGTACGATGGTTGATCATGTTCTCACGCCTGCGGATCTCGAGAACTACGATATTCTCATTGTCGATCGCTTGACACATGTGTATACACCTGGTGAGGCGGACATTCTTCAAGCGTGGATCGCTGATGGTCACGGTGTGATCAGCATGGCTGGTTATGCGAACAACCAGACAGACGTCAATCAGCAAAACTCGCTGGTGACCGCGACAGGGTTGTCCTACTCATCCCCGATTTACATCGACCCGATCGAGCAATGGCAGAACCACCCGATTGCAATGGGGGCTGAAGCCGTGCAGGTTTATGGTGGTTGGCGGGTCAATGGTGCGGGTGAAGTGTTTGTCCGCCCGGCTGGGGAGCCCAACAACTCGCTTGGGACTGCTGTCGAGCTCGGTGAGGGGGCTGCCATCGTGTTCTCGGACGAGTGGATCAGCTTTGACTCGGAGTGGCAGTCGATTCCCGAAGTCGAGACGTTCTGGTCCAACATGATCAGTTGGGTCGGGCCAAAAAGCCTGTGTGTACTGCCCCAGTAGCCAACACGTCGTCATGACCTGCTCGCTCGCTCGGCTGCCGCGTCAGCCCTGCGGGCGAGGGGGTTGTGCGTGGCTGGCGCTCTGTTCCAAATCAAATTGTATGAGCATGTTAATTTACGCGTGTCCGCGGGTGAGGTGCTGTAGGAGGTCCTCGTGCTCGATGCGTTGAGCCATTTTTTGAGCGCGTCGGCGGACGTTGACCGCTTCGTGAGCGGGTACGAGGTGGGCTAGCAGACGCAGTGCCATCGCTCGAAAGCGGATCAGCCCTCCGTCGCCTGCGTGTGAACAAGCTGCAAGTGCAAGTTTTTTCGCCTGCTCGCGCTCGCCGAGCTTCCAGTTGCAGTACGCGAGGCCGTGGGATCTTCGGAACATGACAAAAGGGATATCATCGAGCGCAGGAATGGCGTCATAGAGCTCTCGTCCGCGGGGCACATCCGGTGTTGTTCCGTCACGGGGATGGAGGATGGCGTAGGCGCGTTGGTCGAGGAGGCGGGCTTGGTAGCACGCTCGTTCGCCTTTGGGTTCGACCGACGGGAGCAGTTCACTCGCGCGTTCGAGGGAGTGAGCTACGCCTTGTGTATCGTGGATGTCGGAGGCGAGGCGTGCTGTGAGTAGCTCGACCTCGACTTCTGCGGCGGGACCTGCCGCAGCTGCTCCGGATCGCGCCTGCGCGACTCGGGCGTTGGCGACGTCGCGCTCGGACCTGCGCATTGCGACAGATGCGAGGCCGAGGTGGATCCACGCCGCCACTCGTGACTCGCAGATCGGAGGTCGATCCCACAGCCACAACTGGGACTCACACAGCGATGTCGGTAGATCCGCGAAGCGCTGATGGTACTGACCCATCCATCGAGCTGCTTGGTCGAGTGGGAGCGGTACGCCAAAAAATCGCAGGACCCAGCGGCCGTATTGCCCGCCTGGTGCGTTGTTGCGGCGGGCCAGTCGACGCAGGCCGCGTTCGATTGACTGCGGGTCGTCGGGGAGCTCGACGAGTCCGTGCGCGCGGTGAATCAAGAGGTCGACCAGGGCTGTCCATCCCCCATGCCCAGCGGACAGTAGGCCGAGATACCGCCCCCATGTGCATCCGTGGGGCGGGTGTGTGCCAGTTTCGGCCTCGTGGGAGATGGATTCACTCATCTTGGACACTATAGCGCTGGCCTCCTGCTTGAGGGAGTTTTTGCAACGGGAAGACTCGGCTGTCGTCCGCGATGTATAATAGATGTACTTGCAATTTAATTCAGGTGTTGTGGAAACATGTTATCTGATGTGGTGTGAAATCGAGCGCTGCGTTCGTGTCCGGAATCCTGTCCTGTTCATCTAGTCTCACCTGCGCCAGGCTTTGGCCATGCATACGAAACAAAGCACGAGCTTTTCGCTCGCTACCTACAATATCCTTGCCCAGGCGTATATCCGCCCACGGCGCTATCCGAACTCCCCGCGTTCGGCCCTCGAGCGCGCATCTCGTAGGCGTCTTGTCCTCGAACGACTCGAGCAGCTCGACGCCGATATCCTCTGCCTACAGGAGGTTGAGCCAGACGCCTTTGCAGATATCTCGCAACTTTTTGGTGACCGTTATTACGGGATCTTTGAGCAGAAGCGGGGGAAGCCCGATGGTGCCGCGATTTTTGTGCGCAGTTGGATCGTCTTCCGAGAAAGTCACACATTGCACTACGCTGCCCACGACTCCGGTGACGATCAACTCGCCTTGATCGCGCAGGTCTGTGTCGGTGCGCGCGAACTTTCGATCGTGTCGACACATTTGCGCTGGCAAGCTCCTGAGACTCCTAAGGCATCTCACTTGGGTCGGCGGCAGCTCGTCGAACTGCTCGAGCACAAGCGGGCGACCGCTGGCGAAGATGCGACCTGGATCATCGCCGGAGACTTCAATGCCAACTCCGAAAGTGTCGTGTTGCAGGCCGCATTTGATGACGGCTTTCAGTTGAGTTGTCGTTCGCAGCGTCCGTGGGATACGACCAATATCAATGGCCGTCGGCGCAAGATCGACTACATGATCTTCCCGCGGGATCATCTGGTTTCAAAGCCAGGTAAACTACCACGTCTCGCACGGGACGCGCCCATGCCGTCGATGAACGAGCCCTCCGATCACCTTCCGTTGCGCGTCGATTTTTCGTGGTCGCGTGACCGCCCTGCGACGTGAATCCGATGGACGGAGTCTTTCTCAACCGTCGCTTGCTCGGCCCATGGAGAGCCACAGAGAACTGTTTGGTCGTTGGCGTGACGATGGATGTAGGTACATGTCTGGTTGGGCGCCATCGATCTGAGTGACCGAGCTCGTAGGCTGTCTTCGTTCACAATCCGCAAAATCTTCGGTTGGAGCCGTAGAAACATCGCATCTTCAATGACCATTACGTCATGTATGGAATTGCTCTCGACAAGGTATTTCGTTTCCCGTTGATTAAAAAATATGTCTTTTGGGACATATTAATTGTTGAGATGTGAAATCATTGGGTATGCCTCAGCACCATGTACTCCTGAAGTTCGCTCCGATTTTTTGTAGCCTCGCACTGACTGTGTCGGGCTGCTCCGGTGGCGATTCCACGAGCAGCGAGAGCGGGCCGACGTCCAATCCGACATCGAGTCCGACATCGAGTCCGACGTCCGATCCGACGGGCGCGACGACGGACGGGACTGGGACCGATACCGACGACCCGACGACCGATGGGACGGGGACCGACTCGACGAGCGATGGAACGGGGACCGTCGACCCGACGGATACGGATACCGATCCAACGACAGAGACGACCGCAGGCTGCACTCCCGGTGAGGAAAACTGTTTGTGCGATGGTGGGAGCTGCTCACCTGGGCTGAGCTGTGTCGACGACATGTGCGTGTCGGCGAGCTGTGGCGACGGTGTTGTCAACGATGACGAGGAATGCGACGCAGGTGCTGAAAACAGCAACGAGGGCGCTTGTAAGCTCGATTGCACGTTCCAGATCTGTGGAGACGGCTTTGTCGGTCCCGCCGAGGGTTGTGACGATGGCAACGACGTTGACGACGACGAGTGTTCGAACACGTGCATGCTGCAAAGTTGTGGCGACGGCGAGATTCAGGGCAGCGAGGGCTGTGACGATGCCAATGATGACAATACCGACGACTGTCTCGACACCTGCGTCGCAGCTTCCTGTGGCGATGGTTTTGTGTGGGACATGATGGAGGAGTGCGATGACGGCAACCTCGACGATGCGGATGATTGCCCGACGTCTTGCATGATGGCCACCTGCGGCGACGGGTTCGTGTGGACGGACAACGAGGTCTGCGACGACGGCAACGACGTCAACACCGACGAATGTCTCGACACCTGTGAGATGGCGTCATGCGGCGACGGGTTTGTCCAGGAAGGTGTCGAAGAGTGCGATGACGCCAACATGGAGAATACCGACGATTGCGTCGAGAACTGTGTCGCAGCGGTCTGTGGCGACGGGTTTGTCCAGGAAGGTGCGGAGGAGTGTGACGACGGCAACGACATCGACGACGACGATTGTTCAAATGCATGTGCAATCAATGCCGAGGAAGTGATTTGGAACGGGTCGTGTGTCAACGGGCAGAATTGCGTGGCAGCCGAGTGTAATGACTGGAACAATTTCCGTCAGGCGATCATCGATAGCGGCTTGACGTTCCAGTCGATCGTGATGCGCGGCAGCGCCGACACGGTTGGGCGGACATGTTCTGGCCCCGAAGCCGACACGATTTGTAAAAATCTGGGGAACAACGTCGCCGGTGAGGTCATCTGCGGTGGCGAGAGTTGGGATGTCGGAAATTGTGGGGGGGTGGAACTCACGACCGGCGGAACCACCAATGGCACCTGCTGGTGTGACAACCCCGCGTGGACGGTCCGGGTGTGCCTGGGGAACTCGAACTGGGGCGGTATGGGGGGCGCGACCTGCGGCGCACCGACACAGGACATGGAGGTCATCTGCAGCACCGCGCCATAGGCAGATACCCCGTCAACAGGGCCCACGTTTCGCAAGGGACGTGGGCTTTTTCGAGTA
>CAZUPD010000304.1:0-4861 GCA_964621785.1 uncultured Nannocystaceae bacterium | reverse complement strand
TCAACTGTCCTATGGGGCATATGCTCTTTCGGACTCCGGTGAGGTGTGGTTGCTGCTCGATACGAGCGGCCAGCTCCCGCTCGAGCGCCGGTTCCTGCCACGACCCGTGCGTGGCCCAGGCCCCGGCGTCACGGCGATCACGTACACGCGCAGCGGTCCATGTACGTTGCAAGAGGATGGCACCATTGTTTGCTATCCAGTCACCGCAACGTGGAAGGTCGACAACTGGGGTACGGGAGTTCACGTGGATCTACCGCCTGCGCTCGCGTTTCAACGCGGACTCGACCCCTGTGCGCGTTTGGCAGACGACTCCGTGCGTTGTTGGTAGCGAGAGACACTTCGGCGTGTTCGTATCAGCCGACTAGTCGGAACATCGAAGCTCACCGGACAACTGCTCGGCCCGGGCCCCAGTGCGCGTTGTGAGGCCTTTGCGACGACCCCATTCGCGGGTGATAGGAGTGAGCAACTCGCAGGCCTCCGCGGGTTGTTCACTGGCCACTGTCTCCGCCAACCACACGCGTGCACGCATGGACATGAAGGGATCGGTGAGCACCGTGCAGGTTCCGGCGGCGACCTGCAAAAACTCGCGAGCTTCGGCGGTTCGTCCCGCGAGTGCGAGCGCACGTCCGGTCGCGGCTGAGGCCGCGCTGCTGCGGCCTGCGAGATTAAACAGGTGGACCTGTCCGCGCACGAGCGGCTCCGGAACACGGGCGAGAGCAGCCTCGGCTGTGCTCGCATCGGTGGCGAGGAGTGCATCTCCCAATGCCCAGCGACTCCACGCGTTGGTCAGATTGGCGCCGTCTTGACGCTGTCGCCAACGGTCGACGAGTCCCCGCCAGTCGGCCTCGGGTGCCCCGTTGCTGCGCAGGATCACAGACAGGCGCGGCGCGTGGTGGAATGCCCCGTCGCTCTCGGACTCGCTGACCATCGACTCGATCCACACCGGCTCGCGGGCGACGAAATCGTTGATGACCGCGTTTGCGGTCGCGACATCACCTGTTTCATAGGCCAGCTCGGCGCGGAGCAGGGCAACTTGGGCGTGGGGCTCGCGATTTGTACTCCCCGCGAGTGTCTCTTCGGCCAGCTTTAGCGTCGCTCGGGCCTCCTCGAATTCACCGTACAACACCGCGAGCTGGGTCGCTTCGATGAGTTTGATGGCCTCGCGATCGATGTCGGGGAGACGTGCCCACCGCTGACGCAGCGCCTCCTCGACCGTTGCTCGGGGCTGAAGCTGGGCGGCGAGCGAGTGGGCGAGCATCTGGTAGCCGCGGCTGGTTCGTGGGCTGCGGGCGATCCATTGTTGAGCGGCTTCCTGCATCGTCTCGCATTCCCCGAGTTCGGCCTCGAGCCACAGACGCGTCTTGATGCAGTCGGTCGCCGCGGGAATTTCCTCGACGCAGGCAACAGCCGCCGCGCGAGCAGCCGCGATATCGTCGCGTTGGGCATGGATCCAGGCGATCGCCTGATGACCGTCGGCGTGTCCCGGGTCGCTTTTGATCGCACGCCGGGCGTACTTCAGGCGCGTCTCGTAATCCTCATGGATGCAGAAAAACGCTGCTTTGGACTGAATTTCTGCATCCTCGGGAAACTTCGACGCAACTTCACTGTAGCGCCGGGCGAACATGAGACGATCGGGCGGCGAGTTCGCGATCAATGGTGCATACGCATCTAGAATTACCTGATCTCGCGGGATCAGTTGGTCGCGGTTGCGCTGTGCGGCCTCGTAGACCTCGCGCAGGCGGTAGGCCGAGAGACGTCCTCGGCCCGTGGCGATGAGGCGATACCAGGTGGCCCCGCAGCTTGGATCGGCCGTATTCGCCTCACTGAAGAACAAAAATGCCTGGGCGTAATTGCCGTTTCGGGTCGCACGGATACCTGACCGATAGGGCAGGAGCGCGTCCTCCGAACATGGTGGATCGGGCAGGTCGAGCATGCTTCGGATCGCCGCGGGCAGCTCATCGGGCGTTGGCTCGACGGTCACCGGGTCTGAGCTCAACGCGGCCCAACTCCCGAGCCCCGCAACACCGAGTAGCAACATACCGAGGACAAGTGCCAGGGGCTGACGTCGACGCACGGTTTGCTTCGCACGCCCGCGCGGGCGCTCCCGCGTGGCACCGGCATTCTCGACGGTGCGCAGCTGCTCGGCGAGATCACGCATCGACGGCCAGCGCGAGGTGGCCTCCTTGGCGAGGGTGCGATCAATCGCAGCGGCGATCCCTTCGGGCAGTCCCGGTGTACATGTCCCGATGGACTCTACCGGTTGCTCGACGATCGCCGTAATGGTCGCGAGGACATCGCGTGTGGACCATGGCAACGACCCGCTGAGCAATTGGTAGGCCAGCACCCCCCAACTGAATTGATCGGTCGCAGGATCCACCTGATCGCCGCGCAACTGCTCCGGTGACATATAGGCCGGAGTCCCGACGATCGTGCCCTTCGCGGTCATGGTGTCGGCGTGTTCGAGACCAGCAGCGGCCATCTCTCCGAGCACGTCCTCGCGTCGGGCGATGCCAAAGTCGAACACCTTCGCCTGGCCGTCGGTGGTGATCATGACATTGTCCGGCTTCACGTCGCGGTGAATCAGGCCCTTGGCGTGGGCGGCCGCGAGCGCCTCGGCGATCTCCAAAAGCCAGCGCAACTTGGCCCGCAACCCCACCGTATCGTCCCCGACGAAGTCGCTGAGTAGGCGACCCTCGACCCGTTCCATGGCGATGAAGGCACGACCTTCGATGACTCCAACATCGTGGACGGCGACGATGTTGTTGTGGGACAGCTGCGCCGACGCCCGAGCCTCGCGCAACAGACGGGTCACCCCGGAAGTCACGCGTTCGGTGTCGCCGGCGGAAGGGTCGCCGTCCTCCACAACGACTTTCAGGGCAACTGTCCGCCCGAGCATGGTGTCCTCGGCGAGATAGACAACGCCCATCCCACCCCGACCGAGTTCGCGTACGACTCGATAGCGACCGAGTGACTCCCCAGGGGCTAGCACTTCGCCACGAAAGATAGCAGACTCGCCGTCGTTCACAGGGCGTCGAAATCGCGCGGGCGCGGGCGTACAAACTGGGCGAGCTGTCTCTTTAGACACCTCATAATAAGCATCTGTGGGCGGCTGTTTCGCGCACGCCGGGACACAACTGTTACAATCGCGAATCTATCTTGTAACCGCGAAACAAGACCAACGCCGGGCCCAGTCGCCGATGTGACGAGCGCGGCAACGATCGGTGCGGAAACGATGCTGCACAATCGCGCCACTCGTGGAGCTCTCACCAACCACCACCCGATAGGGAAATATTTCATGTGTATCTCCATACAGTATGCGAACCCAGCTTCGGCATGGGTGCCGACATGTCGAGAATCCAAAGACAACGTTATATGTGTATACAAAAAACAACGTTTGTTAAAAATACATCCTGCATGCATCTGCCAGTGCATGCCCCACCGATGACGCCATCGGAAAATTATGGGTAATATTCCAAGCCTCATTCATTTGTATGCACAACGAAAAAAATGCTGCTACCGGCCGTATGAAACACTGGAGTTTTGGTTCGCCTCGAGTTACGTTAGGTGTATACACGCCAACTGAAAAGGTATTCCCCGTGTAGGCTCCCGCCATACTCTCACCGGTTTCTGCGACATGCGCTACAAACACTCGCAGTAGGAAACTCTCTCGAATGAACGCCCTCGAGTCACGTTCCCGCCCCATGTGCCCTGTCGGTAGCGACTGCGATTTGCGACGAAAAACCCTTTGGGGGTTTCATTTCGTGACCCTGCTCGGAACGATTGTCGCAACCGCTCACCTTCTCCACATCGACGAGCCGCACGTCGCGGGCGCCGCGGCCTTTGTCGGTATTGTCTCGACCGTGCTGGCCGTGACGGTGTCGCCGAAATCCCCACAGGCGAGTGCCCTGGGAATCATCATTGCCTCGAATCTCGCAATTCTGTACGCGGCACTGTACATCGGGGCATGGATCGTCCCGATCTGTTTCTCCACGCTCGCAGCTTCGGCGCTTTTGCTACGGTGGGGCAACAGCCTGCTTGTTGCGACCGCCCTTACGTGGACAACTTCATTTGCGGTCATTTTTCCTGGTGTACTTACAAATATCCATCCGCTGGGCGAACCGGTGTTAAATGTCCACCTCATCAGTCTATCGGTTGTCAGCTGCTGTGTGCTGTGGTTTGCACGTATCGTCGACGTCAAAGAGCGCGCAGTGTTGCGGGAGTACGATCGGGCACAGAACGCGGATGCGGCCAAGACCGAACTTCTCGCGCGTGTCAGCCATGAGCTTCGCACCCCGCTCTCGACCGTGCTCGGCTACCTCGATCTCGCCCACCAAGGGCTCCGTGAGGGCCACGCCGTGCGTCCCTATGTCACCACGGCATCGCGCAACAGTCGGCACCTGTTATCGCTCATCGACGACCTCATCGAAATCACGCAGGACGAAGTCCTCGAAAGAACGCTGATAGAAGTCAGCCTTGCACCACTGCTCGAGGAGGTCCTCGAAGTTGCGAGCAGCCAGGCCACCGGTTCCCCGCTCATCGTGCGTCACGAATTTTTGAGCGACGCAATGCCCGCGAAATTGTCTACGGATCCACAAGTCCTGCGGCGAATCCTCGGCAACCTGCTGAGCAATGCCATCAGCCACACGCGCGAGGGCGAGGTGTGTCTGTCTGCAGAGCTCCGGGGGGCTGGGGAGGAGCGTGAGCTTCTCCTATCCGTACGCGACACGGGTCTGGGAATCGCTCCAGACCACCAAGCGCGGGTATTTGACGCGTTCTTCTCGACAGATAGTAGCGACAAAGCCGGCACGGGGTTGGGCCTGAGCGTCTCGCAACGACTCGCCCGCAGTTTGGGCGGTGAGTT
>CAZUPD010000303.1:0-4883 GCA_964621785.1 uncultured Nannocystaceae bacterium | reverse complement strand
ATTTTCGCACACTATCGCGGATTCACACTTGAAATGACGGCTATCCCAGCGCGAAGCCGGCCACTGCCCTGCCCCGCCCTTCTCCGGATCCTTCCGCACACCCAACGAACGAAACCGAGCCGCCACTGCCCGACTCGGGACCGTCCGGCGGACCGACCTGTGCAGCTATTGTCGACTGACATCGGACGGTGTGGCCACCGGCCGTGACGCTTCGCTCGCGCAGGTATGCGCAGCGTTCGCTACTTCCACGGCATTCATTGCATAATCACATATTGCGACCTCATCGATCCGATTGCCTACAAAACCCGTCACTGGTCGGCTCAGGCGACTGCTCACATACCATCGAAGCCCAGTTCCAACAAAGCGGGTTCAAGTACGACTATCAAGAGTTGCGGTTTTCAACGACGGTGCCCGAAGGGGCGACGACCCTGAGTTTCGATGTCGCGTTCTTGACCAAGGAATACCCGGTCTGGCTCGACATGCCTTTCAACGACATGTTTATCGCCTGGGTCGAGTCGAGCCTGTGGAGCGGCAACGTCTCCTTTGACGAAAATGGTAAGGCCCTGTCACTCAATGCCGCGTTCCTCGAGTTCTTCGACGAGAATGGCGAACTACCGGAGTTTGCCGGAACCTGTATGCGCTATAGCGCTGGCACCGGTTGGCTGACCACGACCGTCGCCGTCGAACCTGGCGATGCGATCGAAGTCGTATTTGCCGTGTTTGACCTCGACGATGCCAACTGGGATAGCTTTGTGTTCCTCGATAACGTCCGCTGGGGCTGCGACGATATCGATGAACCCGAAACCGAACCTATCGGGTGATGGCGAAAGATCCGGGTCACCTTCACGCACCCGACTACAGCCCGGCTACGTACTGGCGTCATCAAGACCGGGTGCGGATTGTTGGAAGTGACTCGGGTGCGTGTGCCGACGCGGGTCGGTGCGAAGATGCGTGGGTGCTCAGCTGTACTGTTCGAAGATCAACATGTCTCATCGGACATCATTTGATCTTGAACGCAGCGAGGATGTCTCAGGGCTGTTCGTCGACGATCGTGACGCAGCGAGAATCCTCGCCTTCCCAACCGACGATGCTTGCCACCGTCACAAACAGACATACCTCGGAGCCGACCACGGCCTCGGGTCCTTCGATGGTGAACACCACGCGATCGCCGAGGCGCAACCAGCCCTCGTCGGTCCACAGCACGTTGTTTTCATCAAGCAGCCCTGTGGTCACGTGGCTCAGCGAAACCTCGGTCGTCGGGTCGCGGGCCTCGTAGTGAAGCAACAAACCGTCTGGCTCAATCCCTTCTCCACGCACGCCTACGTCGATGTGCCAGCCGCCTTGAAGCCCGGCGATGAGCTCGACGGGGTCGCCGTCAGCCAGCGGTTGCCAGTCCGACAGTCCAGCTCCGAGTTCGATCGTCGGCTTGACAGGTTGGTCGGTCGCCGACGACGGGTCCGCGTCACAACCGACAACGAACAGCAGAAGAGCTCGCCCACATGTGCAGATACAAGATGCTCTTGACATGTACGAACACTAATGCAATTGAGTTGCATTATGCAACTGGCCCGCTCACCCAAGCAATTCGGCTTTGCTCTGGCTCTCGTTCTCTCCAGCGGTGCTCTCGCTTGCGGGAACGAACTCGAGACCGCGACCGAACAAGGGAGTGAGACCGACGGCGACGGGAGTGAGACCGACGGCGACGGGAGCGAAACCGATGACCTCAACGCCGAGCCACGCCCGCCGAACGGACGCTTGGTCATCGACGAGGTCTACTTCACGGGCAGCCCACCTGTTACCGATGCAGACCATTACTTCTCGGATCAGTTCATCGCGCTGCGCAACGTCAGCGACGAACCCGTCGCTGCAGGCGGCCTCCTGATCGGTGACGTGTTCGGCGTCGCCGGAGAAATCAACCCGGGTAATGAGCCCCACGGGCTCGCCGAAGATGACAGTTATGTGTACATGCAAACGGTATGGATGATCCCCGGCGCACCGGAGGACGTGGTGATCGAACCCGGCGCTCGTCTGGTGATCGCGCAAGATGGCGTCAACCACAGTCCGTTTTCATCCGTCGATCTGAGCGGTGCTGATTTCGAGGCTTACGTGGCCGAAAGTGGCAAAGATGAGGACTACTCGACGGTGGCCAACCTCGAGTTGGTGCACGACAATACCGGCTTCGACTGGCTCATCACCGTATTCGGACCCAGTATTGTGATCGCGTCGCTCGGCGATGATGAGCTGGCGATGGCGTTCGAATTCGAGGGGTGGCAGCTGCTCCAACTTCCCGCATCCGCGGTGGTCGACGGTGTCGACATCGTCAAAGATGGTGATAGCGGGGCATTCAAGCGGCTTCCGCCGGCGATCGATCGCGGCTTCACGTTTGCGTCGGGGACCTATACGGGCGAGGCCGTGGTCCGTCGTCGGGTCGATGGTCGCTCGATCGATACGGATGACTCGAGCTCGGACTTCGAGCTCACGGATGCGCCCATGCCCTGGCGCTGATACGTTGCAAATACAACGAGTGTTGCGAAGTGTTGCGATCAGTAGGGCTGCATCTTCACGCCCGGCAGCAATGACGTGGCCCAGCGTGCGCCGATGAGATTGCTGGCGATTGGACCCAAGCGAAGCCGCGCGAGCGGGCCGCACACGTACACACCTCGCCCCCAGTGCATGTCGGGCGCTAGACGCGGCAAATGGGCCTCTACGGGCAGCTCTAGCTGGGTTGCGATGGTCCGCAGCCACCCGCCAATGCGCTCAGGTTCGAATCCGGTGGCCAACGTCAACCCAGAGGCTTCGACGGTGCCGTCAGTTCCACGTACGATAAGTTGACCGGCGCGCGGTTGTTCGACCCGAAACACACCCTGGTGAAGTTGAACGCGCCCACGTGCGATGGCCCGGGATAGACGCGCCCACAGCCCGGGAGGTACGCGTCCTCGATTGTCCTGTCCCTCGAGGAAGGCAGACTTTTGGTCGTCTTCGAGCCGCGACCATCGAGCGACAAATCGGGAACGGGTCTGCGACTGCTCGGTGTCGAAGTCCGCGATTTTGATGGGGCGACGGATCCACAACCTGACGGTTTGCCTGGTGCGACGCCATACCTCCAAGGCTCGCTGAACTGCAGAGATACCTCCGCCTACGATATCGCCAGCCAGCTCGCCACTCGCCTCGAACACATGGCCGATGGATGCCCCTTCTTCCCGCAGACATCGGGCCCAGTCGGGGATTCGCACTTGGTTGGAACCAGTCGCCAACAACACACGACGGGTGCGCAGGTGCAGGTCTGTCCCCTCGACCACCAGGCAGTCACCATCGCTACGGAGGGCCTCGACGCGACCCCTGAGAAGGGCTCGGTCCAATTGCTCCCTCGCTATCACGTGCCGTGTGTGACGCAGGAAAGCGGCGTGCAAGGGGCGTAGAAATGGGCGGGCTAGATTCGCTATGTCGGTGTTGTCGCGGCGATGCAGGAAGTGGTGGAGATCCGTAGGGTGCTGGTCGACGTGGTGACTGACAGGTGACCGCATCCAGTGCATGCCGACCGCTTGCGCCCGCGTCGACCAACGACGAAGCAGTTCGCCGCCGGAGTCGATGATACGCAACTGTGCTCCCTTGGCCTGCAGCGCCCGTGCAGCACAGACGCCGTGAGGCCCGCCGCCAACGACAACCCAGTCGAGCACTGACATGCGAGTCAACAACCGACGACAGTCCCCTGGCGAAGCGCGTTGACAAGACGGTCTCCGGCCCGGCGTGCACCGGCGATGTTGCGCGAGGCTGGGCCGAGCTCGAGCTCGGCCAGGGGACCTGTGACATGAATTCTGGGATGCCAGCGCAGCGCCGTATCGACGATTGGATACCCGCAGCGGGCGCACGGGAGCGAGGCCGACGCGATCAAATCGTCGACCATGGAGCCCCCCGGACGTACGGATGAAAAACCGGTCGCCAAGAGCACGCGCTCGACCTCGAGTACATCGGCTGTTTCCAGACGTAGTCGGATCATCTCGCGCCCCGCGAGGAACTCGGCAACCTCGGCCTTGTGCCAGGTGATCTGTCCTTCGCGGAAGGATCGTCGAAGTGCACGCCGTAGGTCCGGCGGTACCGATCCTCGATGTCGTGCGCCGCGGATCATCGCCCGACGCCGATCAGGTGCGCGCTCGCGGCTGAAGGTCGTCATGTGTTTGGGACCCAACCACCCGGGGTCGCTGTCGAACTGGTGCACGCGCAGTGCGTGGCGAGCGATCAGATGCACGTGGTGGCCCTCCCGCACCAACCTCAGTGCAATCTGACCTGCCGAAATTCCGCCGCCGATCACGGCCACATGCTCGGTCTGCTCCGAAGGCCAGCCGTCAAATTTCGGTGCAAATACATGGTGTATGCGAGGGTGATTTTGCGGTGCCCAATCGGGCCAAAATGGCTGCTCGCCTGCGCCGATTGCCAACACAGCATGGTGTGCAAACAGCTCGCTGCCGTCGGTGACACGTGCAGTGACTCCCTCTCGCTGCACGCTACAGGCCGTCACACGCTCACGCAGGTGCAGCTGTTGGAGTCCAAAGCGTTCGATGACCCGGTCGCAATGGGCGTTGAACAGCGTCAGCGCGGGTCGGTCGTACGGTGGTGCGAACAACCCGCGAGCGCGTCGTTTTCGCTTGCCGGCGAAGTTTCGAAGCGACCAGGGATCGAGGTCGAGGTGATGGACGGTGGGCGAACGGAGATAGGTCATGCCAGTTGTCGCGGTACAGGTTCGCCAGCGCTCGAGGAGACGGTCCGCAGGATCGACGATGCACACACGGTCAGGTGTCACACCGACCTCGCCAATGAGGCGAGCGGCGATATGCACACCGTGGATCCCTCCGCCGATGATTAACCAATCGATGCTCATACACATT
>CAZUPD010000302.1:0-4885 GCA_964621785.1 uncultured Nannocystaceae bacterium | reverse complement strand
AGAGTGCCACCTTCACACGGTGGAAGTCACAAGTTCGACCCTTGTCGCGCCCACTTGCACGCCACCGTCCGGTGGCGTTTTTTTTGCCTCTCGCAAGGGGCCCACACGCCGACCTCGACAGCCAGTCGCAGCCCGAGCAAGCTCCCGCGAGTCAATACACCGCGCTCATATAAGACGGTGTTGACCGAGCTGACCATCCGCAGAGGTCCCCCAACACTTGAGGTCTCCCGAGCGCAACGCGGCACAGGAGTGTTCGGCACCAGCGGTGAGTGCCACGGCATCGGAGATCCCGCGCACGGTGGAGGGACGGGTGACCGGTCCGCTGGCCCGCCCGAGGACCTGACCTCCGGTATTGTCGCCCCAACACTGGACCCGGCCGTTGGTCATCCGCGCACAGGCGTGCTTGGCCCCGCCGACGAGTTCCACCACATCCTGTACGCCGGCGAGCACCACCGGAACGTTGGACTTCGCTTGCCCTTGCAGCCCGAGTTGCCCGGCACCGTTGTCGCCCCAACAGCGGATTCGTTTGTCAGCCGTGGCGGCGCAGGTAAAGGTGTGCCCCGACCACAGCGAAGTCACGCCGCTGAGACCCGAGACAAACACAGGCTTGATCCGACTCCCCGGCTTGCCATCGCCGAGCTGTCCCTCGCTGTTGCGCCCCCAACACTTGACTTTGCCGTCGCGTTGAAGTGCACATACATGATGTGACCCCGAGGCGATTTGTTGGACGGGCCCGAGCTGATCGATGCGCCTAGGGCTGGCAAACGCCCGACTGGCGTCGCTGCCGATTTGACCGTTTTCGCCGTTGCCCCAGCAAAACACACTACCTTGACGATCGAGGGCGCAGGCGTGCCAGTCCCCGCCGGAGATTGCGACCGCGTTGCGCACAGTGGCAACCGGAACAGGTCGCATACTCCGGGCGCTGACCTTGGCCCCGCGACCATCTCCGAGTTGGCCATCCTCGTTGTTTCCCCAACACACAACCCCGCCATTGGTCCGTAGCGCACAGCTGAAGTCGCGCCCGGTGAGTACCTGGCGCGCGTCTGTGATCCCAGCCGCCCGCACCGTTCGCGGGGTGGCGTCGCGATTGCCGGTCCCGAGCTGGCCATAGGCGTTGCGCCCCCAACAGACCAACGCACCAGACTGCCGCCTGGCACAGGTATGCGAACCGTGGGCGTCGAGCTCGACAAACGGATCGCTAGGCGAGGGGGTCGGCTGAGGGGTCGTCGGCGTCGGCTGAGCCGGCTGGGGACGCGGCGGAACCGGAGGAAGTTGGGGCTGGCAGGCCAACAAAAAACAGGCTCCGAGCAGGATCCGACGCACGCCGGCAACGATAACAGGCCACCGCGCCGGTGGGTATCGCAGTCGCCAAAAGCCTCGACATCTGCCTGTGGCCCGGTTCCACAGCACGAAGTATGTCCACGAATGGATGCAAGCGCCTGCAACGTCGGCTCCGAAGGTTGGCCGCTCGAACACGGTAGACTCGAGACCGATGGGCGACGATCAGACTTTGATGTCCCGCCGGACACTGGTGCAGACGGCCCTCGGTGGCGCGGCTTTTGTCCTCGCACCTGCACAGGCGGCCGGTGCGTCCGAGAGCCTCGCCCGTTCGCCCCCCTCGCTTCGAGGCCTCGCGGACAACCCCGAATTCATGGCGTGTCTCAAAAAAATTGATGATACATCGAAACGAGCTCGAACCGGTTTACTCGCGCCGAGCGTCTGGCAGGACGCGGTCGCTTCGCTGTTGCAAGAACTCCCGCCACATGAGCTTCGAGCCGCCATCAACTTTGACGATGTACAGGCGAGATTTCAGCGCAGCCGACAACCGCGGGCAGTGACGGTACCCGACCTCTCCCCCCTCGCTCTGTGCGTTCGCACCAAGGTGTTTGCCTTCACCCGCGGACACGCCATCCTGCCCCATGGCCACAACAGCCGCCTGAGTGCTTTTTATGTCTTATCGGGCAAGTTCCATGGTCGCCACTTCGCCCGCCTGCGCGACCTGCCCGATGCGATTGTCATCCGGCCGACGATCGACCGCGTGTTCACACCCGGGATGGTGTCGACCATTTCGGACGAGCGGGACAACGTGCACTGGTTTACCGCCGTCGATGGGCCGGCCTATCTCCTCAACCTCAGTCTCAATGTACATACAAAATTACCGCGGGGCCCGGCGGGACGCGTCTACCTCGATCCGACTGGCGAGCGCTTGCGCGACGGCACAATCCACGCGCCTCGAACAACCCGCAACGCCCTGCGCGCCCACCTCGAAGGCGCGTAAACACAACTTCACTTCGTGAGCTTGTGAATGTCTTTGCCGTTGGGGAGGATGTTCGGCGGCGGCATGCTGCCTTCACATGCGCGTTGATAGCGAACGCACCGGCGATAGTCGGCGTCGCAGTAGACCTCCATCCAATACTGCAGACTCGAGCGCAGACGAAATAGTGGAAATAACTGGCAGCTTTGCTTGTTGGGACAGGTTTTCGCCACGGGCTTGGCCCTTCTTAAAAAATGGAGTTCAGTTCCCACAAGACCCTGTCTCCCATCGGAAAAATCGCCGGTGTATCCGACCGTATATCCAATTGCCGAGCATGATTGCGAGCAGGGTGACCAAGGCCAAGACGCGGCCCTCTCCGAGTTGTACCAGAACAATCGCCGGGCATGCGCCAGACAGTGCCCAACCCAACCCAAAGATCATTCCACCCGGCACGATGCCAGGGTGCAACCGAGTGGACGCCCACCCCTGCGTAAGTCGGCGAAACACAAAAAAACCGGCTGCCGAGGCAACTACCGCCGCACAAAAGGTGAGAAACAGCCGCAGGTCGGCAAACGTAAACATGCGGTGAACTTCGCCGTAGTCGGCAAATCCAATCCGCGACAGCGAGTACCCGAGCAATAGGCCGAGACCAGCAAACTTGAGGTGTACGCCCCTGGCACTCATGCGCCTACCACCCAATCCAAGACAAGCGAAACGACAACCCCAGTACCAAAAAATAACGTTGTATTGACAAGGCTCGGAACCTGAAAGCGCGAGCACCCCGTGAGCCCGTGGCCGCTTGTACAACCTCCGCCCATCCGAGTCCCGGCACCGACACAGATCCCGCCGATCACAAGCGGGAGGTAGGACAGCCACGAGGTACCAAATAATGCCGCATAGTCCGGTCCAAGGTCGCCGCGGAGGACAAACCCACCGTGGCTGACAACAGCGATACACGCCCCAATCACAATCCCACCAAACATCATCGCGTAGGCAGTGGTCGGCACATGTTGCGGAACTTCAGGTGCAACGACCAGTGCATCTGCATCTGTGCGAGCCCGGTCCTCAGCTTCGAGCTCCTCCACGGTGCGTCCGGTCGCCTCGGCCGTCGCCGCCAACAACAGAGCCTCGAGAACCGCAGGATCCATGGCCGCCATCGCTTGACTCGCCTGCTCGTCCTCAGGATTTTCGAGTGTGCTGACAAGCCGCGTGTAGCCCGAAGAGACCCCAAATTTGCGGCGGAGCAACAACAAGAATCCGATCGTTACACTCGCCAAGGCGAGGCCACCTAGCCACCACGGCCAATAGGCAGAGCCTGAAACAGCGATCAACACGTGAGCAAAACGCTAAAAAAGATCCGGCGTTTCAACAAGGGCAAGTTCATCAAGCCAGGACGTGGCTCGAAATTGTCTATGCAACGAATACCGACATCTACTGTCGAGTGCGACACCTGCGTATCGCGGCCGCTGACGGCGCCAACCATCGTTCGCAGCCACCGAAAACCCATCGCTACTAATCGATGCTTCAAGACCTCACACCCACGGGTGAAAAGCATCGGCTCCCGAGCTCACCGGGGATACGGCACCGTTCACACTGTCACGGGCCCTTCGCAAGGCAGGTCGTCTCAACCGATCTTTCAAAACCCGGTCACCGGGCCTGCTCACCCAACGTTCGCAACTCGGCGATCGCGGCCCGGTAGTCATTGCCGTGGACCGGGTGCTTTAAAACACCACTTCCCGAGACAAGCGTGTCCGCGCCGTCTCCACAGACCGCCGCCACAGTCGTCCGGTTGACACCCCCGTCGACCTCGATCCGCGTGGCGAGGCCGCGGCGATCGATCATCTCCCGCAGAGCCCGGATTTTGGGCCGTACCGCTCCAATAAATTTCTGCCCGCCAAAGCCCGGATTGACGCTCATGACCAGTACGAGGTCACACATGTCGAGGACGGTCTCGAGAACCGAGACCGGGGTATGCGGGTTGAGGCTGACGCCGGCGAGTACACGCTCCCCCCGGTGATGGTCGAGATCATGGATCTGTTGGAGGTTGCGATGGAGGTGCGGGCAGGCCTCCGCATGAACCGTGATCACATCCGCACCGGCATGGGCAAACGCGTCGACGTAACGCTCGGGCCGTTCGATCATCAGGTGACAATCGAGCACTTTCGAGGTTACCGGACGAAGTGCCGAAACAACCAAAGGTCCAATGGTGAGGTTGGGGACAAAGTGCCCATCCATCACGTCGATGTGTATCCACTCAGCCCCGCCGGCATCAAGGGCAGTCACTTCCTCCCCGAGACGGGAGAAATCCGCACTGAGTATCGAAGGAGCAATGACGATCGGATGCCGAGCCAGACGATTCACATCCGCATCCTACTTTTAAGATCGCGGTGGGGCGAGGCCGCGACTCGGGTGTGTCGGGCCGCGACAGGAAGGGCCGGTTTGCGGTGGGGTTCTCTCGATCGCGTGGGAGGTCGACTCGGGTGTGTGTCGGGCCGCGACAGGCAGGGCCGGTTTGCGGTGGGGTTCTCTCGATCGCGTGGGAGGTCGACTCGGGTGTGTGTCGGGCCGCGACAGGCAGGGCCGGTTTGCGGTGGGGTTCTCTCGATCGCGTGGGAGGTCGACTCGGGTGTG
>CAZUPD010000301.1:0-4975 GCA_964621785.1 uncultured Nannocystaceae bacterium | reverse complement strand
AACGGTTGTACGAGCGCACGCTCTACGGCGAAGACCTCGACGACCCGAAGCCGACGAACCACCGCGGGCAAGTGTACCGCGTGTACGATAGCGCAGGTGAGTGTGACGCAAAACCTGTTTCAAGAGGGAGGCCTGCTGCGCCGCGTTCGTGTGTATGTCAAAGGAGATAACGACGCGACGGTGGTCGTGAAAAACATCGACTACAATGCCCGCGGCCAGCGAACACTCGTGCGCCATGGCAACAACGCCCGAATCACCTACGAATACGATCCCGAGACATTCCGGGTGCTCCGGATCCGGACGCGAAGGCAACACAACGACCCCGCCCCGCGGCGCGTGCAAGATCTTCATTATCACTACGATCCGGTCGGCAATATCACCGAGCTCCGCGACCTTGCCCAGCAAGGCGTGTCGGTTTCTTACAAGAACCGCACGTCGATACCAGAAGACGCGCGTTGTGGATTCGTGGTGCTGGCAGACATGGGAGGGGTTTGCCTACTTGATCCCTCGGGGAAGTTCAGAGTTTCCTCCATCTGGATGGAGCAGAAATCGAGGCGACAGCTCAAGTTGTTCGTGCAGCTTCCCGCCGTTTAGCATCGCGGTATCCAAAAATTGCTGAGTTAATTCAGACTACGAGTGAGTCCGTGTAGCCCGGTTGCTCGACAACCCGCATGGGAGCCTGCGAGCGGCACGGAGATTCGAACACGCCCTACCAGGAGACCTACGGCTACTCAGGCGGAATGGGCCAGATGGTGATGCAGAAGGTGCAAGCAGAGCCCGGGCTAGCGCCGAAACGACCGAGGTTGTCGAGGAGCGGGGTGTTTGCGTGCTTGGCCGCCTCGTCCGATGCTCGGATTTCTGCATCGTTCTCCGGCGTTCCCGATGTCAGTGCTTGCCACGGCGACGCTAGTTGCAAACAGCAAGCGGAGCGCAGTTTTGAATCTCGTTTTGGTCAAGGTCGGGGAAATTACCGTCGACGCAGGTGCCGTAGGCATCTTCGATACAATTGAGCCATGGAGCTAGGTCGCAGGGGATATCGGCGTAGACACTACAGCTGAGCGCACCTTCGAACACGGGCTGACAACTCGCCAGGGCATCCTCGAGTTCTTCGCACGCGGCCACCGGGTCGGTGTTGCTACTGTCGTTGCTATCGCTGCCGGCGTCGTTGCTATCGCTACCGGCGTTGCTGTCATCAATTGTATCTGCAATTGTATCGCCACTACTCCCTTCAGGGGTTGGCGCATTGGGATCGAGGCCGCAGGCGGTGACGAGGCCACACAGGCAGGTGATGACAATCGAGTATTGAATCTGCATTTCGGCCCTCAAAACTGCCCTGACAGGGCGAAGGTTGCTCCCGTTGCATCTGCGCTTGCGCCCATGCGGATGGCTTTGCGGTTGCCTGCGAGAAGGCCGAGGCCGGCCGCAAGTGTGCCGACCCCGAAGCCTAGCAACCCCGCACCCCAGCTGAAGAAAGCCGCGGTGTTGTGCGCCGACTGTTGATATTCTGGGCGCAGATCCGTGATAACCGAGGGGACGCTCGTCCACTCGCCGGCACTGTAGCCGAGAAAAAACAGGCCGCTGAGAACGGCCGCGCTACCCGTGCCGAGGATCACTGCTCCCGCGGCACGGATGCGACGTTGACGTTTGAATGTCGCGAGGGGGTCGTTGGGAATTGTGCCGTGTCGCGCAAACATGGAACCGCCAAATCCGCCCAACAACGCACCGGCGAGACTGAAGGTCGAACCCATGATGAGTCGGGGGATTCGCGGTTGTAGCGAGTAGCCGATGTGGTCGAAGGTCACGAGGCCCTGTGACCCGATTTCGGTCTGACCGGCTTTGCCCGCGAGGGTGACAAAGCCGATGGTCGCAAACGTGAGGCCTGCGCCGAGTAGCACCCCGCCAGCAACACGCTTTGGGGCACTCTCCGGCGCGAAGTCTGTACTCGAGGTGCCAAAGTCGTCGGAACTCGGCGCCCGCTCGGGCTCGAACTCCTGCACCGGTTCGGGCTCGGGCTCGGGTTCGGGCTCGGGCTCGGGTTCGGGCTCGGGCTCGGGCTCCGGAACGGGCTCCGGAATGTCCGATGCCGCATCGTCCGGAGATTGAGACGCCATCGCGGGGGTGGAGGCAAAAACCAGCGTGATGGCCAAGCAACTCGACAGTGCTCTGCGAATCATTAGCTGCACAATAAAGGGCGGTAATAAGTTCGTCAAATAATACTGATATCATCGGAAATCCCCAAGTTCGCGGCAATTGGGGGACGATCCCGATTGCGGGGGTGTTGACATGAAGGAGGGCTTTGTGCGCGAAATAGTCCGTATTAAATACAGCCCGTTGTATCAACAACACGCGGTGATACGAGACAAGAGGCTTCGTTCGTGCAGTTGATTTGAGGATTTGGTAAGATTCCGCTTGAAGCCCAAGGACGCCGCGATGCCCCAGAACCGTACTTTTCCCAGAATTTCATTGCTCACCAGTGCCGCGGTGGCGAGCTTTCAGATCTTTGCGTGTATGAAGTCGGTGGAGATCGAGACGGACAGCGCTACGACGGTTGGGACTTCAGGACCGGAGACAACCTCGAATACCTCGATGGATATCGATCCCGACAAGGACGGGTATTTCGACATCCAACTACAGACGGAGATCGACATCCTGTTTGTTATGGACAATTCCGCTTCGATGGCCGAGGAACAACGTGTGCTCTCCCGTGATATCGGTGCGTTGCTCGATGTGCTCGACGCCAAGGGGGCCGATGTCCACATGGGATTTACCACCACCGACATGGGCAATCCGCGTTGTGCAACTTCCGACACTGGGCTGTTGCAGTTACAGAGTTGCCGCGATCGTCTCGAGCTCGATTTTTATCGCCAGACCCAGGGAGGGGATCTTCTTTTTGACGGGCGTTTCGCCTGCGAAGACTATTGTACGCAAGAAACCCACCTCAAATTGTCGGTCGGCGTCTGGCCGAGTGAGAGCGGGAAAAACGATGGGGCGATTCAGCGAAAGTGGATCGATTGGGCAGGTGGTGAAACCAACCTACCAGCCGCGACTTCGCTTGAGGAGGCGTTTCGCTGCTACGCGCCACAGGGGATCAACGGCTGCGGATTTGAGTCCCAGCTCGAGGCGATGTACACAGCCATTTTACAAAACGACATCCAAGGCAGCGACAACTACGGCTTTTTACGTGATTCGGCGGCGCTCTCGGTTATCGTTGTCACCGACGAATACGATTGCTCGCACAACCCCGCCTACAACGAAATTTTTACCCCGGCCAACAAAGTATTCTGGTCCGATATGGGAGCGAATGCTGCCCAAAACGCGGTGTGTTGGAACGCCGGCACCAAGTGCACAGGAGGCGGCCCGTACCAGTGTTCCTCGGCCAACTACGCGAGCGACGGAACCGAGATCCTCGACCCCAATACCGCGCTCGACAATGCCGTGCTCTACCCGGTGCAGCGGTATATCGACCAGGTGGCTGCACGCGATGGTGTGGTCTCGGTGATCGCTGGTGTGCCGATTGGTTATGAGCAGGGCGGTGATGTTGTATACGCACAAGCGACTGACCCCGACTATCAGATCGACAATGGTATCGGGCCTGGCTGTACCTCGCTCAACGAGATCAGTGTCGACCCATTTCCCTGTTGGGGGACGGGCGACTGCCCAGCCGGTTCGATTTGCACCGAAAATGGCGAGTGTGGTCCTCCGGGTGGGGATCCACTCCCACCTGTGCGGATGATCGAGTGGGCCGAGGCCTTTGCCATCGATGGAGCTCGCAACGTCTATTCGATTTGTGCCGACGATTACACGCCAGCCCTGACAGGCATCGCAGATCAAATCGGGCAACAGCTCCAGGCCGCGTGCTACCCGGATTGCGCGGCCGACATGAATTCAAGTACACCCGAAGTCGACCCCGAGTGTGAGGTATACGTCGGGTCCGAAATGACTCCGATTCAGCCGTGTATTGATATGCAAGGCGTGCTCTTCCCACCCCCTGGCGATACCATCTGCTACGGTGTCCGCGGTGACCAGGACGGTAACCAAACACCTTCATCGTCCGATAACCTGAGCCCCGAGTGTGCACAGAAAGGCTACAATCTCGAGTTCTTCACTGTGCAGCAAGGCGTACCAAAGCCGGAGACGATTGAGGTAAAGTGCAATCACTCAAAGATGAAAGAGGTGGATTGCCCGCTGTTGTGAGTGTTTCGGTCACACCTTGGACCGTTTCGGCAGGTTTGGACCGTTTCGGTCGAGCTCGCGGCCTGGGTCCCCGGATGGTTCATCTTCGGCACTCGTAGCCCGAGCGCCGAAGTGCAGTAGTCGAGCCCGAGATAAGCAGAACTGGACCAGTTGCTGCGCGGTGGATCGAAGCGGAAAACGCACCGCGAACCAACCCCGCCGGGTGCCGATGGGACTCATTATCATCGCACTGGTATTGGCATAGTACCACGAGAAGCCGTCCTCGAGGTCGGCTCGCTGCTCACACCTGTCGTCGCGCCGGTCTTTGGTCGCGTTCAGGATCGCCGCTTCTTCGAGCTCATACCCCAGCGGCTGCACTCCGTTCGGATCCGCGGCCATGAACAAAACGGACAACGGTTCCTGTTCGATGCCTACCCGCGATCGTCAGCGAGAATCTCCCAGGGCGCATCGAGCAGGAGTCGATCCATCCGGCGGCGGCTGGCAGTGCGTTTTGCAAGGTCTCCTGTTAACACGGGTTACGCCGAAGCGACGTTAGGACCACTCCGTCGCACTCGTTGACCAAGTCGCGAACCCGGGTGATGTACGGGCCTGCGGTTTTGTCAGCGATTGAACTCCAGACCACGGGCCTTCGAGCTTGAGCGAGCAATGCGAGAGGTTCATTGCGAGACTCACTTCCGCGCAATCAGGAAAAATGATTGCACTTTCGAACGTCGAGATATCGGACCGATTATCGAGATACCGGACCGATTGTCGAGATACCGGCATCTGACTGTCGAGATAC
>CAZUPD010000300.1:0-5238 GCA_964621785.1 uncultured Nannocystaceae bacterium | reverse complement strand
GGGGATGGGTGCAACGGGCACCATCCATGTTTGTTGACTATGCATGGGCTTGGCGCACCCCTTCTAAGTAGAGCGCGTCGATGCGTTTGAGCATGCGGTCAACATCCACGTGGTCCCGACCGACGGTTCGCCGAAGTTGCTCGACTTCGGAGCGCAGCTCGGATTGCATGCGATTCATCCGTTGCCGTTGGGCACCCTGAGCACGTTTAAACCGCCGCTCGAGTTCCTCGAGTTTGAGCAGAGCCTTACTCGCTCGCAGTGAGGTCACCAGGCCGATACCTGTCGCTACAAAAAACCCAATCATCCATACATTCCGCTCATCCATCGTCGTCGTCCTCCTCGTCAAACCGGACCTGGTCACGCCAGGTTGGAAACGAAAGCGGGATTGCTCCGCGCTCAAAGTGCTCGCGCAGGTTCGGTGTAATATCCGGGTCGTTTAACGGATCGTGCTCACTGAGCCCGGCCGTCCGCCAAAACAGGGTATCGATCCTGACATTTGCTCGGAGTACATCGTCTCGCAAACCGTCGATGCGCTGCTTGTTCGACGTGTGGGCAAGTGCTTGCATTTGTCGCGTCAGGTTGACCCTGTCGGCCATGTCCGCGCGCAACTGATTTATGCGCCGATGCATGAGAGCAAGGCCAGCACCAGCGCCCACTGTCACGAGGGCGAGCCACAGGTCACGCGAGTCCATTGCGTCCCCGACTAAACAGCGCGTCTACGCGGTCGACGAGTCGCTCGGTGTCCGCACGCTCGCGTTTGAATTCACGACGCAACTCCTTGAGCTCCTGCTCGAGTGTCCGAATACGTCGTGCATGATTGGGGCTGGGCCCCGCGGCCCGCAGCCGGTCGAGGTCCTCCTCGTTGCGAAGGCCGAGGAAAAGTGCACAGGTTGACACAACTCCGAATGCTGCGATTGAAACACCCAACGCGAATTTATCTATCGTTTCCATTTCTACCTCTTGTTTGCATGAGTCCATCGACCTCAGAAGCGAAGGACTCGGGGCGATACTTGGTGACCGACCACGAAGCGAGACGACCGATTTCCTCTGCGATTCCGGCAAACGGTCTCGATTCGTATCTGATGTATGAGAGAATGTCGTCTCGGTATAAAACCCACGTCACGGTGAGATTGTGGGCGGTAAGCGATGGCGTTACCCGGGCCTCGAGCACGAATTCCTTGTGCTTGTAGCTGATGACTCCGGTATCGTGTTCACGCCTTAGCGATTCCAACTGGAACTTCGCCAACCCATTTTTGACCCGAAACGGATGGATTTCACCACCCGCCATCACGAGGTAGCGGGACGTTGCAAGATCAACGGTCGTATCCGACTGGCGTCCCTCGGTGGCGGCGGCCTGGCGAATCACCGCTTTGATCGCGTCGCGGGGCGAGGCTCCAACACGGCCGACTTGTACAAGCGCGGGGTAGTCGAGGAAGTACAGGTTGTCCTTGTGTGAGCCGATCAAACCACGGCCGTAGAAGGCCCGTGTACCTGTTTCGTCGAACCGAATCAGCGCCTGCGGGTCCGGGAGGATCTGGTGAACCTGCCCTTTGAGCCCACGCATTTTGTAGTCGATTTTCACACTCGGGTACCAACTTGTCGAAGCACTCGCCGCGTCGCGTTGCCTGGCACGTTCCTTCTTTCGCTCGATCATCTTGAGGAGTCTTTCGGATGCACTGAGCTCCTCGTCGTCGGCCTGGACGACACTCGTGTTTTGCTGGTCGTCGATGTCCTGCAACTGTTCGAGCGACATCCCGAGGACGGCTTTCACGTCTGCGGGGTGGATGTTGACCCACGCATGACTCGCCGCCGGATGTTCCTGGTCGGTGACGGTGTATATCCACATGGTTCCCTTGGGCAGCGGGAGCCGCTCGTGTAGGGTGTCGACCGATTGCAGCGCAAACAGGTTGCCCGGTGCCTTGTGGGTCTCCTTGGTAACCGTCGCCGTCGAGAGGTCGACTTGTTTCACCGTGACGAATTGCCTGTCGTGCGCGACAGGGACAAACGTCTCGGTTTCGGCGGTGATGCGTGCCTTTGACACTCCGTCGACAAGCGAGCGCAGGTTCCCAGAGAACATGTCGCGGCGGACATCCACGCGAATCGCCGGGTCGAGCGATCCGAGCTGGGCGCACACGCGGAACACTCGGGCGTTTGCGTGGCCGAGGGCCTGGGCCAGCTGTTGGTAGTGCGCGTCAACGTCGTAGTAGAGATCGTCGAGCCCAGGGACAACTTCGCTGTGAAGCAGCCGGAGCTGTGCTTGCGCGAGTCGATACCAGATTGTCATGTACGTGCGGTAGAGCGTGCGCAGGACGTGTTTGCGTAGGTCGTCGGCCGACGTGAACCGACGTGCCTCAATCTCGATGTTGATACCGGGGCCGAGGTTGACTTTCAGTTCATCCGCGTCGGTAGCCGTGTCGCGGATGCGTTCAAACTCGCGTTTGAGCAGGCCGACGAAACGCTCGGGTTTCATAGCGAGAATCCGGTTGGAGCATTCGAGTTCGGCAAACGTGAACTTGTTTGCCTCACGGTCAACCACCGACTTTGTCTTGGTCGGCAGCGTCAGCTCTCGACCAAACCACAACCGGGCGACGAGATTGAGCCGGGTCTCCGCTGCCGAGCACACGGGGGCCCATGTGCGAAACACTTCCCAGGCGGTTTTTGTGGGGGGCAGGATCTGACGCTTGAGGTAGTCCGGGACCATCGCGGTGAGCGTGAGCCCGTCGCTGACGGTGAACAGCGGCACCCAGGTCGTCGTGCGCCGCAACGTCGCGGCAATCCGATCGAGGTTGGTCACCCACTGATGCAGAACCCACGCTTCATGTGCTCGGTGCCAGGTGTCGACATTCTCGACCGCTGCCGCGGTGACACGGTTGTCGTTGGCTGTCGCTTCCGAGTAACGAGCACCCCGCAGCTGGTCGATGTTCTCGCTGGTCCAGTTTGCGGTGCCATTTTGCCGAAGGCCGACAAACCCACCCGGGAGCAGCTCGCCGACTTGCATGTCGTAGCCGTTGTGTTCGAGCATCATGCCGGGGTAGAAGGGCGGGATGTTTGTATAGTCACCCACAACCCACTCCCGGGTCGGGTCGCCATTCCAGAGGTCGTCGGACGCCTGCTTCCACGGCCATGCACGTGCATCGATTTTGTCGAGTGAATCGAGGTAGTCGCGGGCTTCTTTGCGCAAGCGTTCGGCCTCGGATTCGCTCACGGTCGACGCATGAAGGACACGGCCGGCCGCCTGAGCGAACAATCGCAGCGCTCGTTGGCCTGCTTCCAGCAGTCGCTTCTGCTCCGCTTCGGCCTCGATCTGCTTTTTGAACTCGAGTGCCTCGGCCTTGTTGCGAGCGGTGAGCATAAACAGCTCGGCTTCGCCGAGGTCGAGCTGTGCCGCGGGGTTGATCGAACGATCGCCCTCCCGCAGAAACAGCGAGTCACGCCACGAGCCTTTCCCGGCCAGGATGTCGAACATGAACCCGTCAAACGAGTCCTTGGCGAAGTAGAACACGATGTAGATCTGCGGCATCGTGTTTCCGTACCTGTCGATACGGCCACGTCGCTGTTCCATGTCGGCCGGGGTCCATCGCAGGTCGAGGTTGTGCAACATGCAGGTTTGCCGCTGGAGGTTGACGCCGCGGGTCCCCTTGGAGTTTGTGATCACGACATCGAGCGAGCGCTCCTCTTCGTCGGAGCCGTTGAACTTGCGGGTAATCTCGCTGACATCGCCGACATACCCGTTGATCACTCCAATTCGCTCGCGCTTGACCCCGTGTTTGACGAGGACCTCGGTCAGCCATGCGTGGGCGGCCGTGGACTCGACAAACACGATATGGGCACAGGTGAGGTTTTCGGCGATGCGTTCGGCACAGGCTTCAATCTTCGCACTCGAGAATGTATGCGGTTTGGGCAGCAGCTTCTCGACTTTGTACATGCCCGACTTCTCCTGGCTCTTCAGGAGGCGTCGCAGTTTCGCTTCGAGGTCGCTGCGGATCTCGGCGTTTTCATCGTCCGCAATCTTCTTTCTGAGCACGGATTCCGTCAGCATCCACCCCCGGTGCTCGTAGAACTCGAGTGCCTTCTCGGTGACTTCTTTGCGGGCAAGTCCGCCATAGGCGGTTGACCACGAATAGCCCTCACCACCGAGCAGCTCGTGTACGGTCACTTCTCGCATGCGCGAGAGTGCGGAGAACACCGAATTCGACTTGCGCTGCTTGAGAGCTTGTTTGGCCCGCTCGCGGTGGAAGTCGTAGATTTCTCGCTGCGCGGGCGACATCTCGACTTCGACGAGCAACTCCTCTGAATCGGGGAGCTTGATCCCGGCCTGCTCGTGGCTGACAAAGTTGCCCCACGTAAACAGGATTGTCCGCAGTTCGTTGAGGTTCTTAAACCCGACAACGGCATCTTCGACCTTGCGCTCGCCCGTCGGCTTCATGGTCCGCTTGGAGTCGATCACCACGTAGCGGCTGAGGAACTGCTCGACATCGGTGATACCGACGCGCTCCATGATCTCCGGGTCGATGAAGTGCAGCAGGTTGTAGGGCTCGGCCGGGCTGTTCTCGCCAACAGTGCCAGACAATGCGAGGATGCCCCCGCCATTCATGCGTACCAGCGCGGCCCGAAAATCTGCCTGCCATCCGCGTTGTGAGCCTTTGTGTGAACCGCCCATGTATTTGGGCATCCCAAACTCGCGTGGGGCCGGGCTCCACGTGCGGCGAATGTTGCCAGTTTCGTCGTAGACGAGAAAGTCGATACCGAGGTCCGACCACGCGACACCCGGGTCGTAGACGCGATTTTTGAGCTCGAGCACTTCTTCGACCCATGCTTGTGCACCGTGCTTCATGATGGCGCGGTCGCGTTCGGTGATCTTGTCGTCGCGCTTGCCCTTGATCTTCTTGCGCTCCAAATACAGGCTCCGCATCATCGCGTCGCGTTGTTGGGCATAAACCGCGAGCTCATTGGCCGAGACCTTGGTGGTGCCGAGAGATGTGTCGGTCAGCAATACGAGGTCATACAGCCCAGCCTGGAACTTTAACCATTCGTCGCTGCGTTCTTGCGGCGTTGCTGTCTTACTCGTCAGTTTGCCCTTTTTCTTACCGGACTTACCGATATAGCGTTTGCTCCCAACCACGCCGACACGGTAGTCGGGCAGCACGCGGGCGACCTCGTCGTACCACTGCCACACAATCCCCGCGGGCACGACAACCACCGGTCGTTTGATCCAACCCTGTTGACGGCCGAGGGCAA
>CAZUPD010000299.1:0-5241 GCA_964621785.1 uncultured Nannocystaceae bacterium | reverse complement strand
GTTGATACAAACGATCCTCTGGTCGTCGAGCGTGTGGTTGGAGTCACGATCGTAGTCACCTAGCCCGAACGTTCTGGAGCGGTTCAAATCTACGGCCGAGGTACAAAATCTGTGGTAAGGATGGGCCGATGCTCCGCCACATCATGTTCCGTCTGCCTGCGACTGCGTTGCTTGTACCCGCACTGGTTGCGGGTGGGTGTAGCCAGCTCGCCAATCAGGATTCCGAGCAGGGCTCGACAGCGGCCGGCACGACGGGCGACGGCGAGACCGAGGCTACCGGGGGCGATACCGATGCCGGTTCCGACACTGGGACAGATTCGGGGGAAACGGGCGCAGGGCCAGAGTTTCCACCGGTCGATGAGCCCGGGCCGTTCGCTATCGGCTTTCGCACGCTCGATGTCACCTATCAACCGCTCGGTGAGTCCGAGCAACGTACACTCGAAGTTTCACTGTGGTATCCGACCGACCAGACGTCGGGTTCACCGACGGTCTATGCCGGTTTGGTGATGCGCGAAAATGTGTTTCTCGAGGCATCTCCAACCGCCGAAAACAACCTGCCGGTACTGCTGTTTTCCCACGGTAACGGGGGGCTCGCGGAGCAGAGTTACCCGCTGACCGAGTTCTTTGCCAGCCACGGTTGGGTGGTGATTTCGCCGGACCACACGGGCAACACGCTGGTCGATATCGACGAGGAACTGTTGCCAAAGATGGTTGTTTGGCGCCCCCAAGATATGATTGCCTCGTACGAAGCGATCGCATCGACGGACTCACAGGACCCTCTCGCGGGCAAGACAGGGGACGAACTCGTGGCGATGGGTCACAGTTTTGGTGGATATACATCTCTCGTTCTCGCCGGCGGGAGTTTTGACTTGGAGGGCCTCGAAGCTGAATGTATGGCCGACCCGGAGAGTTTGGCCTGTGCCGACATCGATCCACAGATCGTCAGCGAGCTCGCGGACCCACGGGTCGATGTCGCAATTCCCTTAACCCCGGGACCGTCGTTTGTGTTTGGAGTCGAGGATGCCGGTGGTGTGGCTGAGATCGACATTCCGGTGATGCTCGTGACAGCGGTCCACGATGACACGACGCCCGATCCGAGCCACGGCGATCTGTTTTGGGGAAGTCTCAATGGACCCGACGATCGCCGAGTCGAGTTTTTAACCGGTGGCCACTACACGTTTAGCATCGCATGCGACTTTGACTTCATTATGGGAGATGGCTGTGGCGATACATTTATCCCCAGCGAAGAAGCGTTCCCAATCACCAGCGCCTACGCACTCGCCTACGCGCGGCGCCATCTTTGGGGGGACACCTCGGTCGAGGGTCTGCTCTCGGGTGAGGAGGTGCTATCGGACGAGGTCGCGTTGGTGCTTCCCGATTGAGCAGGTCGACCGAATTTCAAAACGGCGAACAGACAGACCCGTTCGCCGTTTGACCACGCAATCCTCGAATTGAGGGCTGCTAACGCTGGGCTCGACGTATCACGACACCCACCATCGGAGGTTCAGGAGCAGATGTCTGCCCGTTCGCTTGGTACGGTGTCGCGCGGGCGGGCTGTGAACCTGTCGGGAAATCATCGCCGATAAACGCAGTAAGGGCGACAAGGTGGGCAATACAGATACACAATGCCGCGGCGAAGAAGGCGATACGATTCGGTTGGCGCTTCATGACGGAATCTCCAGCTAGCCCCGTTATGCGGGTTCACATGGGTGGTACCGCCGGCCCCCGTGGGGATTAACCGGATTGAAAAAATGATGTCGACCTGTGCCGGCTCCAATTAGCAGGCCGTTGAGTGCTCGAAGTCTCCCGAGCCACGGGTACGCGGTCTACGAAGTTTGGGGCTCGAATCGAACACCCGCCGGATCTGTGAGTTGCAAGACCCAATTCAAGAATCCGTCACCTGTCACAAGAGTCAGGGCGTGGCGGGCTATCACAGCTTCGATCGTTGGTCGCCAGATGGCGAGTAGGCCCGAGGGTTCGAGAAGCGTGCGGATGCTGGCGTCGCCATAGCTTTGGAGTTCTTCACCGATCACGTCGCGGAGGATGGTCTCAAACTTGTCCCACCGGGCGACTGCGACAATAATTGCATGTGCATCTTCTTCGAGCTGGGAGGTTGGAAACTTGTCGGCTTCGCCTGCGAGCGTCGACACCGGTAGGTCGAGGGCGGCGCGAATCATCAGGGCCCGTTGGCTCGCCAGTTGGTCCGCGTACTTCGGGTCGGCAACGCGCTCGACGATTCGATCGATCGCCAGTCCAAGCGTGCCGTCGACAAACCGGTTGACACGGTCTTCGAGCGCCCCGTCGGTACCGACGAATCCAGCAACTCCTTTGGCCATCCCCATCAGGCCCGAGCGTAGACGCGAGCCCGGGATCTTTTTACTGGTCCACAACCGCGTCGCAAATTCGAGGAGGGTTGTCTGCAGGATTGTCCGAACGAGTTCCCGGGTCGCCGGATGATCGACAGCGGCTCGAACCAACGCACGGCTGGGGACATAGTCCCTTCGCGCAGCACGGTCGAGGGCGCTCGGAAGGTCAGGGGGGAGGTAGAGGCGAAGAGCTTGCGGCGGTCGTGGAAGACGTTTGCGGCGAATCTCGATCTGTTCGATCAGCCATGTCCGGAAATGATCCTGCTCAACCGTCGCGCGCAGGCCAGCAGCCACATCGGCGGCCAGCGCAGGAGGATCGATGAGCGCAGACGCGGGCTGGTCGAGAAACCCATCGACCAGCGTGCGCACCAGTGCTGCAACCGCTTCGGGGTGTTGGTGTAAGCGGGCACGGAGCTCGTCGGTCGTGAGCATGGGGCACAAGCTAGCAGCCCGACGGCTTCTCCGACACTGCTCAACGTCTTTCGCAGGTTCGTCTCACACCGGATGCGTAGGCCTCGGGGTCGCCGAATTTTCGAGCGAACCGATGTCAGCGTCGATAGCAGAGCGAATCGCAATTTTCCGCAGGCCGCCGGGGTCCCACAGATGATGTGCCGGCTCACAAGTTCCAGGACCGTGGCAGACCGAGGGATTCTCCGGCAGCTGTATGCCGATCGCCGACAAGGTACCGAACCCATCCCCCTTTCGGTTTGGACTTTAATATGTCTCAATGGACAGGTTATGAAACAACTTCGCTTTTCGAGTTCGTTGGTCGGTCTCGGTGTTTGCTTGACGATGTCCTGTGGGGGCGGGGGGGAGTCCTCCGGGACAGAATCTGGTTCAGAGTCCATCGGCTCCCAGACGACCGATACGGAAGGATCTCAGACCGACTCTAATTCCGATTCCAATACAGATCCGACGGACAACCCGAGCGGGACCGAGTCGGGTAGCAGTGAGTCGGGGTCGGATACGGATCCGACGACCGAAGGGCCCACTGCCACGGAAACCGATCCGACTGATCCAACCGATCCGACCGATCCGACCGGCTCTGATACCGAAGATGACGAGTGCATGGGTGGTAGCCTATGCGGACAGCCTGCGGTTTGTTGTCCGGCGGGCAACGAGTGTGTCGAGGGTGCATGCCTGCCCGTATGTGAGTCCGAGGTCCGTTGCGGACCCATGCTCGAGCTGTGCTGCGAGATGGGCGATGTCTGCCTCGCCGACAGTTGCGTGACGCCAGGGGAACCCTGTGAAGATTCCTATGATTGCGAGCCGGGCGAGTTTTGTGAACCGACACTTGACCAATGTGTGCCCCAACCCAATCCGCTGACCTGCGAGTACGTCCCCGATTTCGAAGCGCTAGATGTCACGGTCGAGTGGGAGTGGACCGAGCACCAAGTGATTTCCCCAGCCGTTGTCGGCGACGTTACAGGAGACGGACTTCCCGAAGTACTTGTCAATGCAACACAAATTAACGGAGGATCATGGCCGGCGGGAATGGTCGTCGCGCTTGACGGTCAGACCGGTACGAAGTTGTGGGAAGTACCACACGATCCGAATAATAACTCATACGGCTCACACGGGCGCTCGTCGATAGCGATCGGCGATGTCGATGGCGACGGCATCGCCGATGTTGTATATGCAGGCAGATCGAGCGGAAACCGTTCCCCGATCCATGCCGTCAACGGCGATGGCCAACATCTGTGGACGAGTCACGACACCAACAATCAACCTGCGACTACAACGATTGAAAATGGCGCAGCATCGCTCGCCAACTTTGATGATGACCCCGAAGCAGAGATCGTGTTTGGGGCAGCGGTGTTCGACAATGACGGGCTAATGGTTTGGAGCCAAGGGGGCAACGGAGGCATCTACGGGACCAGTAACGGATACACAGGAGGAATCTCAGCAATCGCTGATCTCGACAATGACCAGGTCCCAGAAATCGTTTCAGGTCGCCACGCGTGGAAGGTCGATTGGCAAAGCGGTAATCCGCCCAATGTCACGCTGACACAATTCTGGGAGAGCACCGAAGGTCCTGATGGGTACCCGGCGATCGCCGACCTCGACCTGAACGGGACACCGGAAGTAGTCATTATCGGAGGGGGAAGCCTACGAATCGTTGACGCGGCGACCGGTGACCTCTGGTGTGGCATCGATGAGTCGGGAGTGATGTGCGAAGGAAACGATAATCTACGCACCCAACCTCGGGCCATTCCAGGGGGAGGCCGCGGAGGCCCACCAACGATTTCCGACTTCGACGGAGATGGACGCCCAGAGGTCGGAATCGCTGGTTCGAGTAACTACATTGTTTTCGATTTCAACCGCGATGGTGAGAATATTGTCAAACCCAATAACGAACCGGACCCAGCCCCGGGAGCGATCTATGTGCGATGGCTTTCGCCAACCCAAGACCAGTCGTCCAACGCCACGGGTTCGTCCGTGTTCGACTTTCAAGGGGATGGAGCGGCCGAAGTCGTGTACGCCGATGAGTGTTTCCTACGTGTCTACTCCGGGGTCGATGGTACCGTTCAACTAGAGCTGCAAAACTCGTCAGCGACGATCCACGAGTACCCACTGGTGGTCGATGTGGACGCAGACGGAAACTCAGAGATCATCGCGGTAGCGAACCAATTCGCTAGTTGCAATACGAACGGTTACGTGCCGAGACAGGGAGTGTTCGCCTACGGTGATGCCGGAAACGGATGGGTACCAACGCGCCGAGTTTGGACGAGCCACGCGTATCACGTCACCAACGCGACTTCGGCCGCAAACGTCCCATTTATCGAGGAGTACAACTGGCTGACCGATGGGCTCAATAATTATCGACAAGATGTGCAGATGCTCAAAATTGCCTAAGAACCCGGGTTTACTACAA
>CAZUPD010000298.1:0-5311 GCA_964621785.1 uncultured Nannocystaceae bacterium | reverse complement strand
ATCACGGCTCTCCCGCCAAGGGAAAGTCGCAACGCCCACGACACGAGGTCGCAGACATCGTGCGCCGACACGGCGGGGCGTTTCGCGAGGCGTACCGGCTGACCCCTGGGCAAGATAAAGCTCTGCGCTCGATTGCACAGTGTCGAACGGCGGCTCTTGGCGGCCATTTGGACATCTGCGTCGACTGTGGTTTTACGCGGCCGGCATACAACTCGTGCCGCAACCGCCACTGTCCGAAGTGCCAGGCGTTGAGCCAAGCAAAGTGGATCGAGCAACGGATGGCACGGGTGCTGCCCACGAACTACTTTCATGTTGTATTTACACTGCCAAGTGAGCTGCGCGGGCTCGCCAGGCATAACCCGGAGAAGATCTACGGCCTGTTACTTCGGACAGCAGCCGAGACGCTTCTCGAACTCGGTCGAGACCCTCAATGGCTCGGAGGACAGCTCGGGGTCACGACCGTGCTGCACACATGGACTCGGGAGCTCAAATTCCATCCACACGCCCACTGCGTCGTTACGGGAGGCGCTCTCGCACCCGATCACAGCCGCTGGATTCCAGCCCGGGGGCGCTTCTTGTTTCCCGTCAAAGTCATGGGTGCGCTCTTTCGTGGCAAGTTCCTCGATGGGCTCAAACGCTTGCGCCATCAACTTTTATTTGTAGGCGCATGCTCTGAACTCGAATTTGTCGGCCGGTGGGTCCGCCTGCTCGATCGTCTCTATCGAACCTCTTGGGTCGTCTACGCCAAGCAACCCTTCGCTGGCGCCAAGCAGGTCTACCGCTATCTCGGTCGCTACACCCACCGTATCGCCATCTCGGACCATCGACTTATTGCGGTGACCGACGATGCCGTCCGCTTCGCCACGAAAAACGGGAAGTCCAAAACGCTACGCCCACAAGAGTTTTTACGGCGATTTGTCCAGCACGTCCTGCCTCCTGGCTTCGTCAAAATTCGTCACTACGGGCTCATGTCACCTGCACATGCAACGACTACCCTCGAACTTGCCCGCGAGCTGCTCGCGTCTGAGGACGTGACCAAAACCGAAGCTAGGCCGGCAAAAGAGCTTACATGGCACGAGCGGTATTGCATGCTCACAGGCGACGACCTACGTCAGTGCCCGCGCTGCCATCAGCAGTCCCTTGCCCGGGTACCGATTGCAGGACCTGTCCCTTCAGACCCGCCCGACATCCTCGACTCGTCATGACCCACATTTTTACATACATATTTTTCTCTGCGCCCAACTCAGTCCTGAAGCGGCCGGGGGCTCGTTATCTCCGCCTTCAGATTGAGCCTCTCCCAACGTCGTTATTCGCCACTTCTGTCGCCCACGTGCGGCCTCTCTGCTCCGAGATTTTGGTTTCTCGTTCGCCCGAGATGTCCTGTCCACCTGTCCTTAAAGCATGTGTCAGGCTAATTTATTCGCATACAAGCTCGCTTGCCGAACAAGCTATACCTTAGCGGCTTCGCTCATCCCGAGATTTGCGGCACCCACTCGACGGAGGTTTGTCTCTCGTCTGGCCTCTCAGCCTCGTGGCTACCGCAAATCCCTACTAGATCATCCGGGGGGTGATCGCCGGAGCCGACGGGGATCGCCGAGTGGATCATCCGCGGCCGGATGGATCATCCGCGGTCGGATGGCTCGCCGGAGTGGATCATCCGCGGGTGATCGCCGGAGCGGCCAGGGATCGCCGGAGTGGATCATCCGCGGGGGGAGTGGATCGCCGGAGGAGCAACTAGAGGCCGGAGCATCTGCAGTCGGGATGGATCAACGGCGGCGAAAGGCGTGGATCGCCGGAGTGGAGCATCCACGCCGGGGATGGATCGCCGAAGGTCGGACCGCGAGCCCCAAGTGGGCACTCCGAGCCTCAAGTGGCTCCCGGAGGTGGATAATCCACGCCGGATGGATCGCCGATGCGGGCTAATCCACCGACATCGGGCTGGTTCGACTCCCTTCGACCGAGCACCGTTGGTCTGTACGGCGTTTCATCCTTTAACTGCCACGAGTTAATTCGGAGCTTTAATGGGCCCAATCAGCTAGAATGACCGAGAATTTAGGTTTAACGATGACCGGTTAATTCACTCGTTGGCGGGCTCCATCGAGAGCGCCGACTGAATGAGGAACACTGGGTAGCGAGTGTAGTCGGACGGTCGAGCTCACTGAATGCTGCCGTCGCAAATCATCCCGCGCACCCAAGCCAGCGGAGCTATTTCTTTTTCACGATGCGACCGGCTAAACGGCTCGTCCAGTCCTCACGAGTCGGACTGCTCCGAAGTGAGCTCGTTGGAGCCAGCCGGCGGGTCGGTTTTTGGTGCATATTCATCAAATGGGCACAAATAGCAGACCGGAGTGGGAGCGGGCACAGCGGGAAACAGTATCTCAGTGAGGCCTCGAGGAGTCGTTCGTGGCGGCCATCGACACATAGCGCTAGAGACACAGGGTCCTTCGGAGAACCCGGTCAGCACCATACAGGCTTCCACTTCCCACCCAAACAGAATAGCCAAATTGAGATAGTGGGTGGTTTCTTCACTGTTGGGGTCACACTCAGCTTGCCTGATGTGTAATTCGTGGATAATCCGGTCAAACGAGTTCCAAAGCCGGCAACTCGGGTCAGGTTGCTGGATGGAACTTTCAGCTGTATTTATTGACAGGTCCGAATGGACCGGATAACGCCCCGCGTTTTCGAGAAGTGTTGCTGCCGGTGGGCTTGCTACGGGTTCGTTGCGAGTTCCCGCTGTTTCGAGCGGGGCCGCAAGTGAGGCTTCCACCTCTATCTCCTCCTTCGTTATTCTGCTCGTCGCGGGCGGTATCGTGTCTCGCTCCTCTGATGTCCCGCTCGCTGTTTCAGTTGTTGCGCGAATATGAGGGGCGTGTGATTCTGGGTACCTCGCGTTCGGAAGTTCAACCTCCTTGGCGTGTTCGATTTGCTCCTCCCACCAGCTCTGCGACGGTGTGACCTGCCAAAACACGGGATTGTATGCGGGGATCGGAAACGTCTCGACGTTTTGTTGGCTCGCGGAAGCGGTGCCCGGTTCAGGGATGATGCCTTTCGACCTCAGATAGCGATAGAGTCGCTTGAATCCATCCATTGCGAGCATTCCGACACCTGCATTCCGAAGGCCGCATCCCATGGCTGGGTGTGTGGAGCTGAGCAACTGTCCCGCGCCGAAGCAAACGATCCCTGCCACGGTATTTCCGAGAGCAGATTCACCTGTATATCCATACATGTCGTGGACGACTGTCGTCGCAAATGCTCCTGCAAACACCCCAATGCTTCCTGCGACCTCATTGCGGTTTGCTTGGTGTAGGGCTCCTTGTAAATCTAGATTTAGTTGTCTGGACTGATCGAGTTCCCGTCGAAGGCGGCGATTTTCGACGGACATCTTGAAGTAGGAGCTGGATCCATCGCTTGGAATGTAAAAACTCTCATCAGGTTTATCTGTCGATAGAATTTCTGGCTCGATGGGTTCGGTCGGCGTGTCACTCGAGTCGTCGGGTTGCTCGCCCGCCTGGTTCTGTGTACCGGTGTCGCTACTGGGTTCGCTTGCAGGTCTGTCGCCGACGGTCTCGGCTGTCGGGGTCGACTGCGGATTTCCTGTCGTGTCTGTTGTATGAGTTTGGTGCCTCGGCTCAGAATCGCCAACCGAAGATTCCCTGCCGTTGTAAGCGGCCGGCGTGGCTTGGCCTGGTTGTTCGTGGCGAGGGCGCTCTTCTTGCGGTTTCGGAGCTCCTTCAGGGGAACCCTCTGTGGGAGGCTCATCGCCGGGAATGCGCGGTGCGTTTGCTCGAGAGTGTCCGTCTGGCTCTGCGGCAGCAACGCGAGGAGCGTTCGCTCGAGAGTGTTCACGTGGAATCTCTGCGGTCGCATCCTCCTTTGGCCTTTGGTCTTCATCAGATCGTCGTTGGCGCTCCGCCGTCAGTAGCTGCTTCATTTCCGCAAGCTCGAGTTTGAGGCGCTCGACTTCGGACGCGAGCTGGGCATTGATCTCCTCGGCAGCAGGTTGGCCGTTGGGCTTCGGAGCTGGCTCGGGAGCCACAGGGTTGGGAAGAGACTGTTTCGTCGCAGGTTCGTTTGTCGGGTTTCCTTGAATTGTTGTATTATCAATAAACTCGGGGAGCAATCAGCTCCGTACCCGCGGCATTCAACCGAAAACAGCGGCAGCTCAAGTGCTGCGGCTACGTTCGCTACCGTGAGTACCTTCCCCTGTAGGGAGGGGGATACGAGCATCTTGTTCACGGTAGCCCGGGAGGCATGCGTCTGGCGACAAAGTTCTCGCTTGCTGATCTTTCTCGCCGTCATCGTCGCGTTGAAGGTCTCAACCTGTCGCTCGAGAGCGGCCTGGTTGCCATCCGGGAAGTCGACCCCGTCGGCCTCCAGTTGTTGCAACAGTTTCTGGCACGACCAGTGACAGATACTCTCGGCGGCGTCGCAGGCTTGCTTGGAGAGCTTATGGTCTCGCTTAGTAAGACGCGCATGGGTTTGCTCGAGCAAGTTGCCTACAACTTCGCGCGTACCCATGGTGGCGATCGTAGACGCTTCGAAGCCCGTGGGGAAGGATTGTTTGTCCAAAACCTATGTAAGTACAATATTTTTGTCCGGCTCACCGGCCGGTACTTCGACATGGCGCGAAATACTTCTCGCCATGAGCGGAAGCATGTCGATGCCATCTCGGATTCGCAGCGCGAATTTCACTTTATCAATCGCTGCCAACGGATCACGGCTCCTCAGCTGTCCGGTGGAAGCTCGCGCCAAGGGCTCGCACGAATTATCGCCCATATGAGAATTTGCCCAACCGCCTCGATCGCCAACCCTCCGGCCGGGGACTCTGCTGCCGTGGCCTCATTGGGCCGGAAGTAGGAACACAAAATGCAGATCGAACATCGACTTCGAGCGGGGGCACTTGCCCTTGCATTCATCTTAGGTGCATGTGCTGACTCGGATACCAACACCGGAGGAGGTTGCGATGATGGTACGCAGACCTGTGAGGGAAATGTCCTGATATCGTGCAACAATTCGGTTGTGACGTCGCTGAGTTGTAGCGAAATTTGCGGTGGAGAGCCGACGGCTATCTGTGTCACAGATCCCCTCTCCGGTGGCGGTTACTGCGAATGCGATACCGACGTTGGTGGGACCGGCAGTCCGGGAGACTCGGGCTGGGCTACGGGCGGAGGGTCGACAGGAGGCGGCAGTTCGACAACGAGCAATGGAGGTTCGACCGGGCCCGAACCCGGCTCGACTACCGGGAGTTCGACGACAACGACGCCAGATCCACCATGCCTCAACGACGGTATCTCCTGCGAGAACAACGGCC
>CAZUPD010000297.1:0-5353 GCA_964621785.1 uncultured Nannocystaceae bacterium | reverse complement strand
GGTTACGGCTGCGGGGTGAGCAGCTGGCGGCAGGAGTGCGGTTTTTGAGGTTGGTCCGTGAGGGGGTGTATGACCTGGTTGTGGGTAATCCGCCGTATCAGGGGACTTCGAAGATGGTGGCTGCTGGGTATGTGAAGAAGCATTATCCGCGGGGGAAGGCGGATCTTTATGCGGCTTTTATGATACGAGGGTTGGAGTTTGTTCGGGAGGGTGGTGTTTCGGCTTTGCTGACTATGCGGAATTGGATGTTTACCAAACGATATTCGAAACTTCGAAACTCGCTTCTCAAAGCCTTTGATTTTCGCGCAATCGGTGATTTCGGAGTCTGTGCATTTGAAGTAATTGCCGGAATGCGTGTAAGTGTCTGCGTAAGTATCCTACAACGCCAAAACTCAAGTCGAGAGTGTGTTGCTCAGCGGCTGCGCTCGCAACACACAGCCAGAAAACGCTCGGAAACGCTCTGTCACTCCGGGCGACATAACTTCGACCCTCAGGCCCTCAGGGCTGTGCCTGACAGCCCTATCCTTTATTGGTTGACCGAGGTTGAAGTGAGTCTTTTTCAAGAATATCCACTGCTCGGTGAGTCGTATGCTGTCACAGCTGGGGTTAAGACTGGAAACGACACAAGATATTTGAGATCTTGGTTTGAGACCTCACTTTGTGCAGCTCCAACTCTTCCGGCGAAAAAATCACTCTGCTCTTGGCAACTGTATATTAAAGGTGGTGCAGGAAGTCAATGGTTTGAGCCCGCAACGCAAGTCATCCTTTGGTCATCAGAAGGGCTACAACTCCAAGTTTTCGGTCAATACTGCGCCCCAGGAACTGTCCGTCTTCGGGATCCCAGCATTTATTTTAGGCGAGGCGTCGCCTTCTCTCCCATCGGCTCAAACTTCAGTGCTCGCGCGCACCGGCACTCTAGTATTATTGGGAACATGGGGGCATCCATTTTCACAGATAACCCCGCATCCCCGCTTTGCACACTGAATAGCCAACGAGCGCGTTCGGTACTTCAATCTCTAAACTCTGGAGTTCACTTCGAGATAGAAGACATCAATAGATTACCCTTCTTTGAAGTCGCCAACTCCAACGAGATATATGCTTCGATTAAGCAGGCTTTCTCGCTACACGAATCCCACCGAGAACCCTCCGTGGAATACAAACACCCCGGCCCCTCCCCCTGGACCCACGCCCAGGCCTGGGCCCAGCAAGCCGTCGACCGCCCCGAAAACACCCCCCTACCCCCCTACACCGAACAACTCGAACACGAGCCCCCCACCGACCACATCAGCTTTGCCCTCGGCGTCGCCTTGGGCCGCTTCGGTTCTCCTCCCACCTACGGTACCAAGCAGGGCATCCTCAACCCCTCGCACGACAACCTCGACCACGCCCTTCCCCACGGCGTCCTCTTCCTCGACGGCACCCTCAACGCCGAAAGCAAAGCCGACAGTCTCTCCCACCCCGCCTGCTCGCTGCTCCGCGAAAAATGGGTATCCCACGGCCCCCTCATCGACACCAAGCGCAAACACTTGCGCGACTACCTTCGCATCGACTTCTTTAAAGACGTCCATCGCAAGATGTACGAAAACCGGCCGATTCACTGGCCTTTGTCCTCTGGCAAACGCACATTCGTCGCTTGGATCAACATCCATCGCTGGCATGCCGATACTCTGCGGATCCTGCTGGCCGAGTACCTCACCGAAACCCTTCGGCGACTCGACAGTGAACTCACCGACTTGCGCAAGACTCGGGATGGTGCCGATGCCAAGGCCGCTCGCAATGCCGAAAAGCGGCTGCTCAAAGTCACTGCCTGGCAGGAGGAGCTCACGGCATTTATCGACCTCGTCAAGCAATGTGCCGAGCTCGGGCCCGACGGCCGGGTCGATGACGCTCGCTACCACCCCGACCTCGACGATGGTGTGATGATTAACGCCTCGGCTCTGTGGCCGTTGCTCGAACCGCAGTGGAAAGACCCAAAAAAATGGTGGAAGGAGCTCGTCGCTGCCAAGGGCCGCAAGGACTACGATTGGTCGCACCTCGCCCGCCGCTATTTTCGCCAGCGTGTCGAGGACAAATGCAAGCAAGACCCCTCCCTCGGCGTCGCCCATGGCTGCTTTTGGAAGTACCACCCGGCCAAGGCCTACTCCTGGGAGCTTCGCCTGCAAGACGAGATTGCTCCTGACTTTACCATCGATGAAGACGGCTCCGATGCCTACCGCGCGGCGTTTATGAAAGAGTGCCCCGACGAGGTTGCGGTGATTGAACAAAAAGAACGCAAACGCCGAAAGCGTAAACTCGAGAAGACGCATCAAGCTTCACAAACCGAGGTGGTGGCCGATGCTTGAACTCGCGACCCATCCTGTCTCGGCGACCCTGCTCTCGCAGCTCGAGACCGACCTGCGGCGCAACAACATCGTCGTCTGGCTCGACCGCTACGCTCACTACACGGAGTTTGCCGACCGCCTGGCCCGGCCAGACAGCAACTTCATGGCCCCGGTGCTCGGCTACCGCGGCAGCTACCTCGAACTGATGCTCGCGCTCGAGAGCCACGCTGCCAGTGTTGACAAGTCTCCATTGCTGATACATCTACCTGGCGCCACGAAAGAAACGGTCGAAGCCTCGCCTCTGCTCGAGGTCTACAGCGCCGGATCCGAATTTCGGCGAAGCCTCAAAACCCTCATCAAACAAGCGGCCGTCGGTCGGGTGCCGGCCGAAGATGTCGAAGCCCTGCTCGCCGAAAGTCGCTACCTCGACCTCGCGCGGGCCGATGCTTGGATGGCGCAACGCGTACGCAACGCCTCGGGTGAACTTGCGGCCATGCTCGCGGGCCTCGACGCCTCTGGGCTGGCGAAGGCGCTGTTTGACGAGGACGGCCCGCTGCTGCAACAGGTCGCGCAGACGGGCGCCTACGGGGAGCTGTGGCACCGTCTGGGGGCGCTGCTCGGGCTGCCGGAATCGTGGGAGTTTCCGCGGCCGCGCGATGCATTGGTCGAACCCGAACGCGACGACAACGACGGCGACCGCGACCTCGGTAAAGATGTCCGTTCGGGCATCCGCGATGCCATGGTCAGCTGGGCGATTTGCATCGAATATGTCCACGACCTCGGGCGCGAGACGACTGCAACACCGCTCGCGGGCCTGCGCGGTAGCCTGACCAAGGAGCTGCGCGAGGGGTGCGAGGCGGTGGCCCAGTTCGTCCGCCACAACTTCGCCAACGAGTACGAACGCCTCGCACTCGATGTCGAGGACTTTGTCGGCCAAGAGCGGACCGCAGGCACTCCAGCACAGCTCGGGTCGATCGATACGTTCCGGTTTGAGGAGCGACAGCTGTACACGGGTGCCCTCGATGCGCTCGACCGCAACAACTGGCAACAGGCCGCAGCTTGGGCCCGCGACCGGATCGAGGGCCAGAGCTTTTGGGTCCGCCGCGAGCCCCAACGCAAAAATGCGTGGACGTTGGTGGCGGCGACGGCCACGTTGGGCGAGGCACTCGCGGCTTCCAAGCTGTCGTTTGCCCGCTGTGACAACCTGGCCGAAGCGACCGAGCGCTACGCCAAACACGGGGCACGGATCGACCGACTCCACCGCGAGCTCGGGCAACGCCGGGTCGAGCTGCTGTACGACAAGGTCCCGGAGTTTGAACGCCTGCGAGCGGTGATCGAACAGACGCGGAGGGCCTATCTGCGCTGGCGAGAGGCGCGAGCCCACGAGTGGACGCAAGTGTGTGTCGCCGAGGGCCCGCTGCCGGGTGCCGAACTGCGGCAGCGGCAGATCTTCGACGATGTCGTTGCCCCGATGCTCGTCGACGGCGAGAAGACAGCCCTGCTGATGGTCGATGGCATGCGCTACGAGATGGCGACCGAGCTCCTCGACTTGTTGGGCAGCGATCGCAAGGCCGCCAAGCTGCGCCCGTTCCTCGCCGAGCTGCCGACGGTGACCGAAGTCGGGATGAACGCACTGGCACCGGTGGTCCGCGAGGGCAAGTTGCGCCCCAAATTCCTTGGCAAAGGAGCGGCAAAGTCAAAGCGCTTTGAGGGGTTTACGACCGGCGAGTTCGTGGTGAAAACCCGGGACACGAGACAGCGCGCGATGAGTCAACGGACACGCGGAAAAACATGTCCAAAAATACATGTCTCCCAGTTGCTGCGCCAAACGACCGATCAACTGAGCCGCAAGATCAACCAGGCGCAGCTGGTGTTGGTGCTCAGCGATCAGATCGATGCCGCGGGGGAGAAAGGAGCCGGCCTGTCGGTGTTCTCCAACGAGCTGTTGCGCCTGCGCAAGGCCTGGCAGTTGCTGCGAAGCGTGGGTGTGTCGCGGTTTGTCATCACCTCCGACCACGGTTTCTTGCTGCGTCGACCGGGAGATGCCGAGCTGACCGCTCCGCACGACAACGCAAAGGCCCGGCACGCACTCAACCCGGCGCCGAGCAACTCGCCCAAACACTACAGCATCCCCCTGCGGGAACTGGACTACGTCGACGCCAAGGGCTATGTGGTCGTCCCACGAGGCACCGAAGTGTTTGCCAAGCAAGGCAAAGATCGCACCTACGTCCACGGCGGCAACAGTCCGCAGGAACGCATCATCCCGGTGCTCACGCTGCATCACAAAACCGCCCCGGGAGGCAGCGACCGCAGCTACGCGTTGGAGGTCAAGGGCTTTGGGACCCGGTCGGACATGCACTACATCCAGGCCGAGCTGACACGCAAACTCGAGAGCGGGTTTGACTGGGACAACCCGCCGTCGATCGACCTCGGGATCCGCGTGATCGACAACGGTCGGGTGCAGGCGCATGTCAACCACGGAGACGACGGCGCGCAGATGGAAGCCGGTTTGTGGCAGGTCCCGATCGGCCGCCCGTTTCGCCTGTACTTCCGCCTCACCGGGCCCCGCGACGCCCGGGTGCGTATCAAACTGGTGCACCCCAGCGGCACCGAACAACTCGAGATCGCCGAGGTCAAGCGGTGGTTTGCCGTCACCGAAGTCCAACCTGTCCGCAAACCAAGTGTGATCATACCAGACGAGCCAGCGATCGAGCCCGAGGCGCCACAAGACATGTCTGATGAGACAGGCAACGAGGCATCCGAGGCCTGGCTCGACGCCTTCGACGACGCCGACGCGCGCAAGATGTTCGAGCACCTCGCAAACCACGGGTCGATCAATGAGCAAGAAGCCACGCAGCTGCTCGGAAAGCCACGTCGGCTCCGTCGCTTCGCCTGCAAGTTCGACGAGTACAAGCAACTCGCCCCGTTCGTCGCCAGCATCGAGACGATCAACGGCATGCGCCGCTACGTCAAACAGAGTGAAAAATGAGCCTGTCCAACAAAGACGTCCAACACATCTTCGAAAAGCTGCG
>CAZUPD010000296.1:0-5355 GCA_964621785.1 uncultured Nannocystaceae bacterium | reverse complement strand
CACCGGAAACCCGTTGCTGTCGGTGGCGACGATGAGGGTGTCGCCGTCGCGGGTGTTCTTGACGAGGGCGGCCAAGATGTCGCGTGCTCGGGCAAATGAATCGGCGAGCTGAATCGGTCGGCGCTCATTGCCTTGCGGAGGTCTCCGAAGGGCCTCACTCGCTTCATCGTCACCGTAGTTCCGAGAGCGATGTTCTGGGTCGTCCGGTTTGGGGCTCACGAAAGGGCAGACTAAGACAGTGGGCCGTCGCGTGCCATGTAAATCTGACGGTCGAAAATTCGGGAACTCACGTGTGTAGTGAAGTGTGCGACCGAAAGTGTAGACGGCCGGCCGGTTCGTTCATATGTTCAGTATTCACAGCAGCTCGTTCTCGATACCGTCCGTGCGCTCTCGAATCGGCACGGCAACGCGCGGGAGCGGCGAAAGTGAAGGGCAACATGGCGAACAGCGAGATCACGACCATCCTCGGAAAAGGCAGCTCTTTTGAAGGCAAACTCACGTTTGAAGGTACCGTACGTATCGATGGCGAGTTTTCCGGCCAAATCGATACCAAAGGCACCCTCGTGATCGGGCAAAGCGCCCAGGTGACGGCCGAGATCAACGCGGCAAATATCGTTATCCAGGGGCGTCTCAAAGGCGAAGTGACAGCCACGAGCTCGCTCGAAATTCACGCCTCGGCCAAGGTCGAAGGCAGCCTGACGTCACCGTCTTTGATGATCGAAAAAGGCGCGGTGTTCGACGGCAGTTGCTCGATGGGCAGCGCGTCCCGCTCCGTCGCAAATACGGCCGCGAGGGCGAACAAGCCGGCACCGGCAGCCAGCACCCGCAACGGCAAGGCGAACGCGCCCCAGGTTTCAGCGAGCGAGTAAAAACAGTCTGATCCTGAGATCATTCAGGTCGATCGCACCTCGCTCATACAGGTGCTTTTCCTCATACACTACGTTTGCGACCCAAAGCCGCATGGCATTGGGTCGCATTGTTGTTTTGACACCCCGCGTTCACGGTGAAGTCGCAATGCATCAAACGATCGAGGAAGATGTCGGCGGTCTCACGCATCTTCCGATCGGCGCCGCTGTGAGGGGCTTCTCGCCAAGACGGCGGTTTGAACGTTTGCGGCCCGCAAGACTGGCCTCGCCGCGATTGTGTAGACGTCAACAGGTTGAGGAAGAGGCTGTCGCTACCGCCAAACCGCGGCACTCGGCGCGTCCTTGGCGAGCAGTAAAAATCGTTTCCAGCACCGCACGATTCGATCGACACACCCCGGGTGGGGTCGTTGACGCGGGTCAACCTGCGTGGTACGAGCGCGCCGCCTTGACGCTCCTTAGCGGCCACCTGCGGCAAGCGTTTCGCCGCTTCGACCCAACCTGGCGAAAGGAACCATGGACCTCACTGCACTGATCTCAGCTGCTCCGGTCGTCGATGTCGACGGTACAGCCTATATCCAGCTCGGTCTGTTCTTGCTGCTCATGGTGCTGCTCAACCAGCTGCTCTACAAGCCATGGCTGCAAACCCGCGAGCGCCGCCAATTGGCGATCGAGGGCACGGCGAAAGCCGCGGAGCAGTTGCGTGGCCAGGCCGATTCCCTGTCTCAAGAGTATGACGAGCGCCTTACCAAGGTCCGCAACGAGGCCCTGGACCTGCGTTCCAAGTCCCGCCGCGAGGTCGACGGCGAAAAAACGACCAAGGTCGCCGACGCCCGCAACCGGGCCGCGAGCGAGTTAGAGGCCGAACGCGCCCGCCTCGCATCCGAGGCCGCTGCTGCGCGCGAAGCCCTGACCCGCCGGGTCGATGAGCTCGCCCAACAGGTCGCCAACAAGATCCTCGGAAGGGGGCAGGGATGAACTTCCATAAACTGCACCTCAAACTGATTGCCTATGCAACGCCACTGCTGATCGCCGCATATGCGACCACTGCATATGCATCTCCGAGCGGTGGGCACGGCGAGCACCACGCATTCGATTTGGTGACGTTCCTGTTCCACTGGCCCTCCGATGCCGATCACCGGATCGGGCTGGTCTACACGGTCGCCAACTTCATCGTCTTGGTGATGCTCATCAACCGCTTGGTCTACCGCAAGCTGGTCCGCGAAAACGCCGAGCGTCACGAGCAGATCAAAAAAGAGCTCGCGGATGCCAAACAGGCAAAAGCAACCGCCGAGGGGCTCGTCAGCGAGTTCACCGGCAAGATCGCATCGCTCGAGGAAGAGACGCGGAAGATCCTCGACCAGGCACGGACCCAAGCCGAACGCGACCGTGTTCGCGTGATCGCCGAGGCCGAGCAAGAGGCCGAGAAAATCCTCGCTTCAGCACGCGAAACGTCGCGGCGCGAGGCCGAGGCACGCCAAGCTGAGATCGAGCGCGAGATCGTCAGCCAAGCGATCGAAAAGGCCGAGGCGATCCTCAAGACGCAATTCTCAGACAACGATCACCGCCGGTTTGTCGACAACTTTGTCAAAGACGCCGCCGATGCTTCGTTCACTGGAGGTCAGGCATGATTCCCGGCTCGCTCGCACGCCGCTACGCCAAGGCGCTGATTCAACTTGCCGGGTCGCCGACCCAGCGTGAGCTGTTCGCCCGCCACCTCGCATCGTTTGTCAACAGCTACGGCACATCCGATGGGATGGGCTCGACGCTCGGAGCGGTGCTCGAGAGCGAACGCTTTTTGCCGAGCCAACGCCGCAAAGTGCTCGAGGTCGTGTGCCAACGCCAACGCCTCGACCCGATCGTCGGCCGCTTTCTCGACTATGTGCTCGAGCGCGGACGGATCAGCGGGATCAAACAGATCCATCGGCACTACAGCGAACTCAACGACGAGCTCGCCGGACGCATGAAGGCCGAGCTGATTTCGGCACGACCACTCGGGCCGGCAGCGGTCGCCCGCATCAAGGACGCCCTCGAGCGCTCGACTGGCAAGGAGATTGTCGTCGAGTCCTCAATCGATCCAACCCTTATCGGAGGCGTCGTCGCCAAGGTCGGAAGCACCGTCCTCGACGGCAGTGTCCGCACTTCCCTCGCCAACCTCCAACAAACCCTCCGCGGCAGCTAGCCGCATCACCAGCAGGCAACGAGTTTTCGCATGGAAATCAGAGCCGACGAAATCAGCCGGATCATCAAAGAACAGATCCAGGGCTATGAGACCAAGGTCTCGATCGAAGAGACCGGAACCGTGCTCACCGTAGGTGACGGGATCGCCCGTGTTTACGGCCTCAAGAACGCAATGGCCGGCGAGCTACTCGAGTTCCCCCACGGCGTTCGCGGCATGACGCTCAACCTCGAGGAAGGCAACGTCGGTGTCGCCCTCCTCGGCAAAGATCACCTGATCAAAGAAGGCGACGTCGTTCACCGCACCGGCAAGATCATGAGTGTCCCGGTCGGGAAAGCCATGGTCGGTCGGGTCGTCAACGCCCTCGGACAGCCGATCGACGGCGCAGGTCCCATCGACTCCGACGAGACCCGCGAAGTTGAGATCAAAGCCCCGGGAATCATCGCCCGCAAGTCGGTGCACGAACCGATGCAAACCGGCCTCAAGTCGCTCGACGCCATGGTCCCAATCGGTCGTGGCCAACGCGAGCTGATCATCGGCGACCGCCAGACCGGCAAGACTGCAATCGCAGTCGACGCGATGATCAACCAAAAGGGCCAGAACATGATCTGCGTCTACGTGGCGATCGGGCAAAAGGCCTCGACCGTCGCGATGGTCGTCGACCGTCTGCGCCGCGAAGGTGCGATGGAGTACTCCATCGTCGTCGCCGCAACTTCTTCAGAATCGGCACCGCTGCAGTTCCTGGCCCCGTATACCGGCGTCACGATCGGCGAGTACTTCCGCGACAACGGCGGTCACGCGCTACTGATCTACGACGATCTGTCCAAACAGGCAGTCGCCTACCGCCAGCTGTCCCTGCTGCTCCGTCGCCCACCGGGTCGCGAGGCCTACCCCGGCGACGTGTTCTACCTCCACAGCCGCCTGCTCGAGCGCGCCTGCAAACTCTCCGACAAGGAGGGCGCCGGCTCCCTTACAGCCCTGCCGATCATCGAAACCCAAGGTGGTGACGTTTCGGCCTACATCCCGACCAACGTCATCTCGATCACCGACGGCCAGATCTTCCTCGAGAGCGATCTGTTCAACAAAGGTATCCGCCCGGCGATCAACGTCGGTCTGTCGGTGTCCCGCGTCGGTGGTGCCGCCCAGATTCCGGTCATGAAGAAGTTCGCCGGTCCGCTGCGTACGTGGCTGGCCCAGTACCGCGAGCTCGAGGCGTTCTCGGCCTTCGCTTCGGACCTCGACGCCAGCACCCGCGCGACCTTGGAGCGGGGTCAACGGCTGGTCGAACTGCTCAAGCAGGACCAATATGTGCCGCTACACGTATCGCTCCAGGCCGCTTCGGTCTATGCAGGTACAAACGGTTTCCTCGACGATGTCCCGCTCAACAAGGTCCGCGACTACGAGGTCAAGTTCCACGCCTGGCTCAAGGACAACCGCCAAAACCTGCTCGAGGACGTCGAGAAGGCGCGCAAAAAGCCCGAGGTCAAGCAGGCCGGCAAGGATCTCGAAGAAGCCTGTGCTTCGTTCACTACGATCTACAAGCGCGACAATAACCTCTAAGCCTAGGCTTTAGCGCCCGCATACGAAAGTCGCCCGATGGCCAACCTCAAGGAAATCCGCAAGCGCATCAAGACGGTCAAGAGCACGCGCAAGATCACTTCGGCGATGAGCCGGATCGCATCGGCACGGCTCTCCCGGGCTCAAAACGCAGCCAAGGCCGCACGACCGTACGGAGACCGTCTGGCCCAAGTCGTCGGCGGCCTGATGGCGAGTGTGGACGACGGGGCATCCCTCCACCCACTTTTACAGTCGCGCGACGAGGTCAAACGCGTCGGGCTCATCCTCATGACCGCCGATCGCGGTCTGTGTGGTGGCTTCAACAGCAAGGCCAACCGCGCGGCAAAAAAGTTGATCCTACAACAGGAGCAGGAGGGTCACGAGGTCGTCGTCATCACCTGCGGCAAGAAGGGCGCCAGCTACCTCAAGAGCAACGACTTCGCCACGTTTCGCCACCACGATGCAGCAACCCTCGAAACGGTTGTCTCGACCGCAAAAGCGATCGCCACCGAGGCGACTACGATGTTCACCCTCGACGAGGACGATGGCGACCTCAAACGCGTCGACCGCTGGGTGCTGATCTACAACTATTTCAAGAATGCTCTGGTTCAGGAAATTCGCACCTCGCCGGTGTTGCCATTTCCCAGACCCGAGGTCTCAGGGCCAGCCCTCAGCCCGGTGTTTGAGCCCGAGCCAAAAAAGTTGCTTGCACACCTTTTACCTGTCGCTCTGGAGTCCCTGTTGCAACAGGCGATG
>CAZUPD010000295.1:0-5373 GCA_964621785.1 uncultured Nannocystaceae bacterium | reverse complement strand
CGCCCTGCGCGGCAATATTTAGGAAATTGTGTCTTTTCGGACAGTATGGTTTTGGCCCTTGTTTGTCCTGATTTTGTCCTGATAATTAAAAAGCATGGCGCAGGTTCTAACGGCCGCGAGGATACGCTCGCTGCGGCCCAAGAGCCGGTCCTACGAGGTCACTTGTAGCCGGCTGCCGGGCTTTGTCGTCCGGGTGTTGCCAAGTGGCAAGAAAGTGTTTTTTGCGAGGCGACGCGTCGGCGGACACGATTCACGGGTGCGCCTGGGCGTGCTCAGCGATACGTTCTCGCTCAGAGAGGCTCGTCGAGAGGCCGCGCTCGTTCTCGCCGGGGTACCTGTCCCTTCGACCTTGTCCAAGGTAGGGAAACCGCGGCGACGGGCCTCCTCGCAAGGTCGGTCCCGTACCACGGAGCAGCGCTGTGTTGAACATCTGAAACGCGAACCCGAACCCGCGCCACAGTTGTCGGTTCGGACCCTCGCAGAGAGGTTTCTGCGTGAGTATGTCGATGTCTATCTCAAGCCGACTACGCGCGCGAGGTACCGCGAAATGCTCAACCGACTCATTCTCCCACGTCTCGGTGACCGTCCTTTTGAGTCGATCTGCCGGAGCGATGCCAAAGCCCTACACGGAGAGTTGAGCGCGTCGCGCGGAACTGCTGATTATGCCGTGTGTGTGCTTGGCAGCTTGTATACGCGAATTATTGATGATTGGGAATTGAGTGAGATGCGCCATCCTTGTGCCGGGGTCAAGCGCTTTGGATCACGACGAGTCGAGAGGTTCTTGAGTCCCGAGGAGCGCCGCCGGGTGGAGGCAGTGATCAGTCGTGGGTTGCGGCTTCGGCCGGGGAATCGCGGTAGAATCGCGCCCTACAGCGCGTGGGCAATCCGTCTCTTGATGCTCACCGGTCTGCGCAAATCGGAGATTCTCGGACTCGAGTGGTCGATGGTCGATTGGCAGCACTCGTGTTTTCACTTGCCCGAGACGAAAAGGGGACAACGCACGGTCCTCGTGTCAGATGAGGTGATTGAGCTTCTCCGTGAGATCCGAACTGCATGCAGTCATCCACAGACTGGACTGGTGCTCCGCGGGCGTAATGGTACGAAGCTCACCTGCCTCAACTACACGTGGAACTCGATCCGCCAAGCCGCGGGCATTCCAGATGTCCGCATCCATGACCTACGGCATTCATTTGCGTCCGATGCGCTAATGGCAGGAGTTCCACTAGCGATTGTAGGTGAGATGCTGGGCCATCGGAATCCGTCGACAACGCAGCGGTATGCACATTTGGCGGATAGTGTGGTGCGAGAGGCCTTGGTGACGGCGACACGTCGGATTGTCGGTACGGTTGAGGAGAAACCTAGGCCGTTTATGCGCTTGGATGATAGGCAGTGGGCACAAGTGGCTCCGCTAGTCGACGCGAACCGGCCGCGGCCAGGACCACCTGTGGATCTGCGAGGTGTGGTGGATGCAATCCGTTGGGTGGAGTCGCAAGAGAGCGCGCGATGGTCGGACTTGCCAGCGGAGTTGGGCCGACCGACGACTTGTTGGCGCTGGCATAAGCGCTGGCAGAAGCGGGGAGTGTGGGCGAAGGTTGTTGCTGTGCTCGGCCCAAGCTGAGATGCGACCGGCGACAAAGTGCGGAAGATTGAACCGGTGAGCCGACGGTCAATTCGGTCGAGAGGATAGCAACTCACGGCCGACGGGCACGATGATCCACGGTCAAACCGGCTGGAGGGCACAGCTAGTCACGATCAAACCGGCCGGAGAGCAAAGCGATTCAAGCCAAACTGGCCACGGCGACGAGCAACTAACCACCTTCACCGCGCGATTAACCAGCTAATCGCCACTGAACCGTCATCGTTCCCGACCAATCGACGGCCAACCAGAGAAACGTCGTCGAACAACCATCGAACAACCGGTCAATCGTCATCGGCTCACCGGCAGTCGACGGACGCTGAGCGATGACTACCGTTGCGACATCAATTGCGTAAGCCGTTCGCCCGCAACTGCTCCGTGGATGGGTGACAGCGAGAGCCGCATGGACGTTTTTGGTTCGGCCACAGGGGCCGGGAACGCGCTATCCTTCGGTTTACCTATGACCGAGAAGCCGACGCCTTTCCTCAAAGAGCACCAGACCGCTCTCGGCAAAGCCGTCGAAAAACTCGGCGACCCGAATGCAACTGACGACGACATTCTGCCGGCACTTGTTGGCGTTTGCGGCTCGGTCCTAGGTGCTGCTCTCGGGCCGGGCGGGTCTGTTGTCGTGGGCGTCGCGGCGACTGTGGTTGCGAAACGGGTGCTGTCGTTTCGCTCGAAGTCGAAACTTCGCAAAGCAATCGCGGAGCTATCCGCGGAGGAGAAACAGCGGGAGATTTTGATGCCGCTGGTTGCAGCGGTCCTCGAGGAGATTCGAGCTACCAACGAGCTGGACCCCGAACAACGACAGGGGCTGGCAACCGCCCTCGAAGAGATTCGTGCGGTCCAGGATCTCAGCCTTGTTGTGTTGAACAAGCTTGATGGCATCTACGAGCGACTGTGTAGCATCGCCCCCATCGCAGCCCTACAGGCAGGCACCGAGCTCGGCCCATACCTCCTGGTGAACGAGCTTGGTCGTGGTCGTTTTGCTCATGTTTGGCGTGGGATCGCTACGGGTCGGAGCGTCACTCTCAAGATCCTTCGCTCGGAGCTGCGTGAGCGTCCCGGTTTTCTCCCTCGCTTTGTGGATGGTGCCGCAGCGCATCAACGGCTCCGGCATCGCAGCATCCCGGGACTTACCGGCGTTGGTGGGCTCCAACACGACCAAGGCTACACGTTTTACGCCTATCGCCACGTTCCTGGCGGTTGCCTAAAAACAGAAGTCTCGCAACTGGACCTCGCCCGAGCCCTCGTGGTGATTCACGATGTCGGTTGTGCACTTCATTATATGCATGCGCAGGGCTGGGTGCATTGCGACGTGAAACCCTCAAACATCATCGTCCGCGAGGATTGGCGTGGGAACCTTATCGACTTCGATCTGGCGCGAAAGCCAGGTGTTCGGGGAGGTCTTGGCGAGCAGTTTGAGACGTTGGTTTTTAGTCCTCCCGAGGCGGCGAAGGGGCCCATTGATGTTCGCTCCGATGTGTACAGCCTGGGCATGACCCTGTTGTTCGCGTTGCTTGGGCAGCGACCGTCGACCGAGCGGGTTCGACGTGACGAGGAGCTCGAGGCGTTGGTGTGTGGCGACACAATCAAGGCCGTCATTCAAAAAGCGACCGCGCTGGCTTCCGAAGATCGGTTTCAGTCGATCGCGGAGTTCCTGGCGAAGCTCGAGGTTGCCTGCAAGGACATGAACTTAGATTTGTGTGAGTCCTACGCTGGTGCGGATGAGGAACCACTTGTTTGGAATCCGGCGCCTCGGACCCAAACCGACCTCTTCCTGAGCTACCGCTTCCGCCTGCGAGACGAAGTCGAGCCCCTGGTCGAGGCCCTCGAACGCGCAGGCGTCCGAGTCTGGCGCGACGTCGAAAAACTCCGGCGATGCCATCACCGACAAGCTCCGCAAAGCTCTCGCCCGCACACGCACCCTCGCAGTCCTCGCCACCGAGGACTACTTCGACAGCGAAATCTGTGCCTGGGAACTTGCATCTGCATGGAGTGCAGCCGCGGGCATCAAGCAAACCGACAAGCGCATCCTCCTGCTCAAACCCGCGGCTCGAAGGCATCCGCGTCGGCCCGCTCAAAGACTCGCTCGCGTTCGACATACCGGCGGACACCACCGACCTCGACAACTTCGCCCAGAAAGTGGCGGAGCACCTACAACAGGTCGATGCCAACCCCCTCGGCGCAACCGCTTCGTTCGTGAGCCCAGCCTTCTACCCGCAACGACAATCGGGCTCGAACCGTTTCGTCGGCCGCATGGCCGATTTGTGGCGGCTCCACGGGAAGTTACTTCGCTCCCGCATCGTCGGCGTGACCGGCAAAACCGACAACGTGGCCCAGGTACGTGGGCTCGGCGGAATCGGCAAAACGCTGCTGGCGATCGAGTACTCGCGCCGGTTCGACACCGCTTGGCCGGGCGGGATTTTTTGGATCGATGCAGTTGCAACATTTGCGAGCGGCCGGCGGGCCTTTCTTGCCAACCTCGCGGAGTTGGTCGGGGTCACGCCGGCGGCAGACATCCACGAAACAGCGACACTCGTCGAGCGAAAAATCGCGGAGCTGACGGGCGACAGGCCGTACCTATGGATTTTGGACAACGTGCCGGACGGCACGACCAAAGATGCGATCGACGTGCGGATGCCACCGAGTTCGAACGGGGCGGTTTTGCTGACGACGCGATGGTTCGCACTCGAGTACTTGGGCGAGAAGCTCGACCTCGGTTTACTCGACTCTGACTCTTCATACAGGTTGCTGACGCAAGACTATGCACCCGTCGGTGACGATGAAATCGCGGCAGCTCGGGAGATAACCGAGCTCGTGGGGTATCACCCTCTCGCCCTCGATGTCCTGCGCGCGCTCGTGAAGCGCAAAGCGAAGTTCAGGGAGAGACCGTTCCGGACATGGGCGGACAAAGTGCGGGACTCATCGGTCGAGCGTTTCGACGCGGCAGCCGAAGCCCTCAAGGAAGAACTCCCGACCAATTGCCGACGGGCCATCTCCGGGGTCTTGGCGAGCAGCCTCGACAACTGCTCGGAACTTGCTCTCGACGTGTTGCGAGTCGCCAGCGTGCTCGCCCCCGAGCTGATTCCGGGCAGCTTGTTCACGGGCGTTCTGGGTCGATGCGATGGTGCGGACGAGTCGGAAGTTGAGGAAGCGGTCGAAGAGCTTGAGAGCCTCGCGCTCATTCGTCCGGGTTTTGATGTGCATGCACTTGTTCGGAAAGTCGTCGGAGATACTCGGTCGACACAGGAGCGCTTGGACGAGCTGGCTGAGGCCGCTCGGGCGGAGCTTGCTGCGAGGCTCGAAGGTGTTTTGGATATCCGCAAGCATGGACGCTTTCAGCCTTTTGTTGCGCACGCAGTACATTGTGCAGATGCAAGCACTCTTGAAGCGGCGACGGTGGGTGGTCAGCTGGGAATCTATTTTTATGTTCGCGGCGACTACCAAAATGCCCGGGAACGGTACGAGCGAGCGCTGGCCGCTAGTGAACGCATCCTCGGCCCGGAACACCCCGATACGCTGAGCACGCTGCAAAACCTAGCCGGAACCCTCAAAGCACAGGGTGACCTGAGCGGGGCCCGGGAACGGTACGAGCGAGCGCTGGCCGCTAGTGAACGCATCCTCGGCCCGGAACACCCCGATACGCTGAGCACGCTGCAAAACCTAGCCCTCACGCTCGACGCGCAGGGCGACCTGAGCGGGGCCCGGGAACGGTACGAGCGAGCGCTGGCCGC
>CAZUPD010000294.1:0-5391 GCA_964621785.1 uncultured Nannocystaceae bacterium | reverse complement strand
TCTCCGTCGAGGCCGCCTTGTCGGCGAAATAGACCGCGTCGAGCTGCTCGACGACCTCGGCAAACGTGATCGGGTTGGTGGCCGGTGCCTCATCAGGCTGCAGCGTCAACAGGCGCTGCTCGATACGGGCAAGTTGAGCGGCCAGATCCGACGACGATAGGTGCTTCACACTCACCGGGGGCGCGGCCGGTAAATGAGTCGAAGCCGGTTGGGGGACAACTGCGGCGGGGTTTCCAAGGCTAGCGAGTTCAGAAATAGCAGCGACACGAGCCTGTTTGACCGACATCGCCGGATGCCGGCCCACGGTCCGCCGATAGTCGCGTCCGTCGACAACCTTGCGGACGAAGAACACAACGGCCCCGCGCTTGGGCGTGCGGTGGACTCCAAACCCAGTCACGCGGCCAGACATGAAATGCTCACCCGGTTTCAGTGCAGATACAAGATGTTCGGTGATAGACTTCGCACGCGCCATTGCTCAAAAACCATACGTAAAAATTGTCCAAGAAAAGTCTCGAAAACCGGGAACGAATTTTTAGTAAAACCCCATAGAAATCGGTTCTTTTGGGGTATTCGCGCAATGGTCGCGACCATCGCCATCGCCATCGCCGTCGCCGTCGCCGTCGCCATCGCCATCGCCATCGCCATCGCCGTCGCCGTCTCCGTCGCCGTCGCCATCTCCATCTCCATCGCCGACACAGACTTGACCGACGCACATCAGTCCGACGTCACACCCTCCACCCTGTGTACATGCACATCCCTCGGCGCCAACTGGGCAACTCGAGGTCTCGGACCCCGAATCCGTACCCGTCGGTCCGGTGGTCGGGCCAGCGGTCGTCATTGTGTCAGTATCTGGGTCGGATGTGCCTGATGTGTCGCTATCACTTTCGCTGGTCTCAGTTGCACCCCCTCCACAACTGGCCGAAGTCAACGCTCCGGCTGCGACAAGGGTCAGGGCAAAACACGAGAAGAAGTTTGAGTAAGCTAGTCTACGCATGGCTCGAGTGTAGCCCGCATATCGTCGCGCATGGGGCTGTTCGAGCGTCGAAACACTGCTAACCACGGCTGAAATTTCTGCGAAGGCGGATGATTGCTGTGGCAGATGTTCAATGGTTACAGGATTTTGTTGATCAACCCTGCCACGTGACACTGTTCTAGGACGAGCTGGGCCGCATGGCGACGCGGAGCGCTTCGACAGCCGGCTTCGGGGCCGATTTAGATTGCATGAGCAAATGGATGTCTCGGTCGGAGTGCGCACGGCCGTTGTTTCAGTTCGCCAGAAATGGACGTCAACTAGTTGTATAATCATATTATTTGAGTTGGAGCTTCGACCGTTGGTCCGCGGTCGTCCGGGTGCGTTGATGGGACGGCGCCTCGGCTGACAAAGATTCACAAGGCCGCATGGGGCGGGTAAATTGTATGCACAAATTTCGGTCCAAGCGTCGGTCAGTTGGCGTCCGGCGCGTTGGCAGATGCGGCACAGGGCCATCGAGATGACTTGCATTTTACCGCGCACAGATCGTGCATACGGCGGGTGCCATGCTGTGTCGAAGTTTTACTGCAGGTGTTCGCGGTGTCGATGGCTATGTCATCACGGTCGAAGTGCATGTCGGGTTCGGGCTTCCGTGCATGACGGTGGTCGGGCAGACTTCGGGTGCCGTGGCCGAGGCCCGTGAGCGTGTTCGCATCGCATTGACCAACTGTGGCCATGCGATGGCTCCCCGGCGACAGGTCGTCAACCTCGCTCCGGCCTCCGAACGCAAACAGAGTCCTGGGATCGATCTGGCGATCGCGGCCGGGTTGTTGGGGGCCCACGAAGTTGTACCCACCGATGCCTTGGCGTCGACCATGATGTGGGGAGAGATCGGGCTCGACGGGTCGTTGCGGGGCGCCAGCGGCACGCTGGTCGTCGCCGACTGTGCTCGTCGACATGGCTTTCGCACCCTCATTGTCGCCGGCGAAGTCGCCCGAGAAGCTCAGTTGGTGCCGGGCCTCGAGGTGTTGGCGTGCGACAACCTCGGGCAATTGATCGCCCATCTGCGTGGCGAGCAGAAGCTTGTCAAGGCAGCGGCGTACGTCGCGACAGCCAAAAATACATGTACAAACAATCAAATGAATCGACGGTGGCACATCCAGGAATCCCTCGATATGTCCGATATTCGCGGTCTCGCAGTGGCGAGGCGCGGGCTCGAGGTCATGGTCGCGGGTGGGCACAACCTCCTGCTCCACGGTCCTCCGGGTGTCGGAAAAACCATGTTGGCTCGGCGGGCCGCGACACTGTTTCCCGAGCTCGACCCCGAGGCATCGCTCGAGGTGACGCGCGTCCACAGTGTCGCGGTTGCCCAAGCAGCCGATGCCCTGATTCGCCAGGTTCCGGTTCGCTCGCCACACCACACGATTTCTCCCGCAGGCCTGTTGGGCGGGGGTTCGCCGCCACGACCCGGGGAGGTTAGCTTGGCCCATCGCGGGCTGTTATTCCTCGATGAGTTGCCCGAGTTTAGTCGCCGGTGTCTCGAAGGTCTGCGCGAGCCCCTCGAAGACGGTGCGGTGCAGGTTGTCCGCGCCAACTTCAACGTCGCGTTCCCGGCCCGGTTTCAGTTGATGGCGACCATGAATCCATGCCCGTGCGGGTATCTCGGGCATCCCGAACGCACCTGTACCGACGGGCCAGGGTCGGTTGCCCGCTATCAAAACAAGGTCTCGGGCCCGCTGCTCGATCGCATGGATTTGGTTGTGCAAGTACAACCAATTTCGGGGGAAGAACTCGCCCGGCGAAAACCCTCGGAGTCGAGTCAAACGATCCGCGGGCGGGTCGCGCTGGCCCGTCAACGTCAGGCCGATCGGTTTCGCGGTGCGCCGTGGCAGCTCAACGCGACAATTCCGGCGTCTGGTGAGTGGATGCACAGGTGGTGTGAGCTGTCGCCAGCGGCCCAACGCGTACTGACAGCAGCAGCCCGACGAAGCTGTCTGAGCCCGCGGGCACAGCATCGTCTGCGCCGTGTCGCGCGGACGATCGCCGACCTCGACCCGCAGCGCCAACCGGGGTTGCCACTGACGACCCGAGATATCGCCGAGGCGTTGCAGTTGCGGCGGTTGCCCGAGTCCGTGCGCCCGTGAGCCGAGAACTCACCGGTTCCACCATCAATGATGTAAGTACATGCAATCGACAAAGCTCGTCACCTGCAATCGTTTGTACGTGGCGAGCCCTCGCAGTTGCTCGACCCTCGAGCGGCGTGACGACTCGTTGCGGACGCTCCCGGAATGATGGTCATCGGCGGCCGATCGCGTCGTTGCTCCGCAGCAACTCGAGGCCTTCAAGGTGAGATATCTGAGGGTTCGTGCTCGAGAGTCGCGTCCACGGGCGTGGTACACAGGCGGACATGATCGTCCTCATCACCGGATGTCGTTCGGGGTTTGGTCTGCTCACCGCGGTCGCAGCAGCAAAAGCAGGGCATCGCGTCTACGCCGGGTTGCGCGACCTGACCACCGCCGATGAACTCAACAGGGCAACGCAGGGGCTCGCCGTCGAGCCGGTCCAGCTCGATGTCACCCTCGCCGACCAGCGCGAGCAGGTGGTGGCGAGCATCCTCGAACGGGAGGGGCGGATCGATGCGCTGGTCAACAACGCCGGCGTAGCCCTCGGAGGGTTTCAAGAACAGGTCGCCGACGATGAGCTTCGCCGGGTGTTTGAAGTCAACGTGTTCGGTCTGTGGGCACTCACAAAATGTGTATTACCAACGTTCCGCAGCCAACGCTCCGGGATCGTCGTCAATGTCTCGTCGATGGCGGGGCGGATGGCGATGCCCGGATTGGGGATCTACGCCGGAAGTAAATTTGCCGTCGAGGGGATGAGCGAGTCGCTGCGCCACGAGATGCGGCCGTTTGGTGTGCGTGTCGCACTGGTCGAACCCGGACCCTACGAGACCGATATCTTCACGCGCAACCGCGGGATGTGTCGGGGCGCAGCCGATCGCCAAGGGCCCTACGCAGGCGTTCAAACCAAGCTAGAGGCATTTATGGAGAAGCGATTTGCCAAGGGGGGATTGGGCAACCCCAACGAAGTCTCCGATCTGATCGTCGGGCTGTTGACCAACCCATCGCCGCGGTTGCGCTATCCGCTGGGTCCGTCGACCACCGCCCGCCTGTGGATGCGCAAGTTGTTGCCTTTTTGGGCCGAGGAAAAGGTCCTCGATCGTTTGATCGGGCTGTAAGGACGACGCATGGAACCTCTCTCACCCGCCGATCTCCAGTATCGCCAAGTATATACACAGACTTCAGACGCCGTCCTCGCCGTGGCCGCAACCCGCGGACGCCCCGTCTCCTATGTCGATGGCGAGGGGTACACGCTCGAGATTTTGGCGGCGATCCAACACCCCGACAAACCGTGGAACGTATGTTTTGAACGGCGCGCCAAGTCGTTTGTCGCCCCGAGTGGGCACCCCGTGACCGATGTTCGAATCTGGGTGAGTGCCGAGGTCGAGGGGGAGACCGTCTACGACACGTCGATCTCCAGCTACAATCCCTATTTCGGTTGCGACGTGCTGTACCTCGGATTCCATGCTGATACATTGATTTCGGTCTACAGCTCCAAAGCGCACACCTACGCCCTGCGCCTGTGCCTCTCCGAGGTGATGGCGATGATCGACGAAGACGATGAGGACGCGGGCGATTGGGACGAAATCTGGGATGCGCCGGAGCTCTGGGAGGGCTGGGGCGATTTTCGCCGGATCGAGGATGAGTGGGCGATTGTCGGCAACTGTTTGGTCGCGCTGCCGTTCGCTACGCTCGACCGAGTGGAAGTGCTGCGGATCGATGAAACGGCGGAAGTACGTCAAGTGACGGTGGACGAGGCGCGGAGCGAGGGGTGTTTGCCGCGAGATTTTGATGCCGTGTTGGCGACGCGGACTCAGAAGCGAAGCTGACCGGACACCGCCATGCCTTGGCGACTCGGCATGACTCCGAGTTGAATGTGCTCGCCGAAGGCCCGGTTTGCCCGTGTAGATTTGCGTTTGCGGGCCAGCAGACCGGCGAACACAGCACTCGAGATCGCAAATGCGCCGGCCAGTCCGATCATGGCGTAGCCGGTGGCCGACAGACTTTTGTGGCGTGAACACAGGTCGCTGACGGATGTGTCGCTCGGGGCGTTACACAGGTTGTCGCTAAACGGGTCGTAGGATTCGCTGTTGATCGCGGCATCGACAATATTGCTGTGCGACTTTCCACCGGTCCTCGTGAGCAGGAGCAGGGCAGTCCCGGTTGCTCCTGTCGCTACGGTCAGCCCGACACTGGTCCACAGGCCCGCGGTCAGACCCGGGGCGCCTTTGGGCTCGGGTTCGGGTTCAGGCTCAGGCTCAGGCTCAGGCTCAGGCTCAGGCTCAGGCTCAGGCTCAGGCT
>CAZUPD010000293.1:4789-5415 GCA_964621785.1 uncultured Nannocystaceae bacterium | reverse complement strand
AGCGACCTGTTCTACGTCCTGCCCGACGGTGAGATGGAGGTCGACCCTCCCCAACGCGCTGTGCAGCGAGAGGAAAGCCTCATCCACGCGCGGACTCGGCTGAAGTTCACCGCGCTGCTCGACGAGCGTGACCCGGACGCCATTGGCGTGAGCGCCGTCGAGTGGGCTGAGCGGAAAACCCGCGGCCGCACGTCCGGCAACGAGATGCTCGAGGTGAAGTTCGGCCGCGACGGCACCATGAACGTACCGGTCAGCCGACCGCTGAAGGTGCTCGAGCAGAAGATCCTCACGGTCGCAGACGGCCCCATCTCGTGGCGCATCCCGGTGTCGCTCGGCACCACGGGGCAAGCGACGGGCGACTCGGCGCGCTGGCCGGACGGCGAGGCCACGGCGCGCTTCCTTGCCGCTCGCGCGGCCTACTTCGAGGCTATCCGCGCCGGCACGAAGGAGCTGGTCACCCAGGGAGCGGACCTTCGCTCGTTGCGACCGCTCATCGTCGCCTACGCGACGGCCTACCAGGACCTCGCCCAGGCTCTGCTCCACCAGGCCGAGGCCGGGGGGGAAGCTGGAAAGCGAGCCCTGTCCGACCTGCGGAAGGTGCTGGCCGTCGACACCGTGACGCTGGC
>CAZUPD010000293.1:0-4779 GCA_964621785.1 uncultured Nannocystaceae bacterium | reverse complement strand
TCACCGCAGGCGCCGACGGGAGGCCGCACTTGTCGCACCGACACATCCGCTGCGCGCGCTCTGGCTCGCCGCTTGGGCCGAGCTCGCCGAGCAGTGGCTCAGCGCCGCCAAGAACGCGCCGAAGGAGTTCGCGGTCCCGACCCGAGATACGCTCCTGCGCTTCCTCGCGCCGGTGAGCTTCCCGCCGGTGCTTCCCACCACGAGCGGACGGCTGCTGACGGCGGTCAACAACCTGCACCCGTTCTGGACCCTCTACGCACCGTCGAATGAGGAAGACCCACGCAGCCTCGTTGGCGACGTCTGCACGGCGCTCGGACTTCCGGAGCCGGCCATCGGTGGATCGACCATCGACGGGGCGTACCTGGCGTCGCGCATCCAGCGATACCTCGTCCAGCACCCCTATGTCCGGTCGATCGTCATCAACGCGTTCAACGCCGGACGTGCCGCTGTCCTCGCCGACATGCTGCTGCAGCTCCAGAAGGAGCGAGCCTTCGAAGGCATACGATACGACATTCGGCTCTTCGTTCCTGATGCTGATGCACCGGGCGTGGGCGAGGCCCTCGCCGACCTCCTGTCGCCGACGACGGGCGTGACCGCTCGCGAAGCCGACGCGTTCACAACCCCGACCGAAAGTCATCTCCGTCCGAAGCTCGCGCTGGCCGTCCGACCCACGTCGGAGTTCCGTCGAGCGCCGGAGCAGCACGCCGCGCATCTATCGATGCTCTTCGACCTCTTCCCCGCCGAGGAGGTGGGCGTGGCCCGAGCCTCGCTCAAGGAGTCGGCCGCGTCGATTCACGGGCTCGTGCAGGACTTCCAGGTCGACTACCGGGAGGACGACGCAACCGTCGCCTGGTCGCGCCAGCCGCGGCACGGCTTCGCGCTACCTCTCGACAGCGCCGAGGAGCTGACCGACCTGCTCTCCGTGTTGCCCTCGCTACTCTCCAGCGCGACTGCCACCGTCTCCACCGGCGAGACCGGCCTCAACATGCGGCCGGTGATCAAGCTGGCGCTCGACACTGAGGACCGCGCGATCCTGCACCAGGTCCACGAGGTCAGTGACTGGGTCTTCACCCTCGACCGCAACATGGGCATCGAGTTCTTCGACCATGGTGGTCTCAAGGGGCGGCCCGACTACCTCATTGACCACTCGCCGGACATCGCCGGTTCGCTTGGCCATCGCCTGACCATCACCTCGCGGTCCGTCGCGGAGCTCGAGGCGATGCTGAGGCCCGTCCTCGAGCAGTACGGTCTCAAGGCCGAGGGGCGTCATTCCATCGCCATCCTCGACCAGCTGCGCTCGCTGTCGGGCCGCCTGGCGCTCAAGCTCATCTCGTCGCCGACGCAGCGCGCCGAGGCCCTCGGTCTCGCGCTCTCGCGCATATACCTCGAGCACCAGGGCGTCTTTACGAACCAGGTCGTGGTGCCGCTCGACGCCCACCTCGAGCTCTACCGCGTGCTGAAGAAGAGCGCCCACGAGCTGGGGGACGAGGTCAGCTTCAAGCGCACCGATCTCGCGCTCTTCGACCTCGACGCCAATGCCCGGACCATCACGTGCCGTCTGGTCGAGGTGAAGTGCTACAACCAGGTCGGTGACCTGGGGGCGTTCAACGCCCTCAAGGACAGCATCGCCGAACAGATCGCGCAGAGCGAAGAGGTCCTCAGCTACCACTTCGACCCGAAGCGCTCGCCCATCGACCGTCCCGATCGGCTGGTGAAGACCCGCGAGCTGGTCACGCTGCTCGAGTTCTATATGGACCGCGCGACCCGGTACGGGGCGATGACCGAGCTAGCCAGCGAGGAAGCGCGCTTCCTGCTGCGCACCCTCGAGGACGGCTACCGGCTCGACTTCACTCGTGCCGCCATCATCTTCGACTTCGATAAGCCCGGCACCGAGCCCGCCGAGCGCGAGAACGGGATCGAGTACCACCGCATCGGTGTCGATCTCATCCAGCAGCTCGTGGAGGCGGCGGCGCCGGAGCTGACGCTGAGCGAGGCCGAGCTCGAAGAGGCCCTCGAAGGCGAGGAGCCCGCGGCGGCCCGCAGCATCGCCGAGCTCACCCGCCGTCGCGAGAAGGCGCCGTCGGTCCCGACCCTCGACGAAGCAGCATTCCTCGGTCGACCGCGCGACCGCTCCGTGTCCTGGGAAGACCTGCGCGCGCGGCGGACTCTCGGCGAGGAGGACGTCCACGTTCGCGAACCTGCCGAGGCCGACGCTGGCCCCGCGGTTCGAGAGCCTGAAGTAAAGCCCGCCCCCAAGGCGCCCACGGCTGCCGAACCGGCACCCGAACCGGACGAGGCTTCGGTTGCACCACAGCCGGCCCCTGCGACGAAGCAGGCCGAGCCCCAGCCGGAGCCCGCTGAGGCAACGTCGCCGCCTGTTGCGCCCTCACAGGCCGACAGCGAGCCCGCACCAAAGCCTCCCGCGCCAGCAGCATCAGGTGAGCCGCACTACGACGTGCTCATCGGGGTCTCCGGTGACTCGCCGCAGTACGGCGTTCTCGGTGAGCTCTCCGGTCGCAAGGTCGCCATCGACCTCAACCACACGCACACCATCAGCCTCTTCGGCATCCAGGGCGGTGGCAAGTCGTACACGCTCGGCACGGTGGCGGAGATGGCCTCACTGCCCATCCCCAACATCAACAAGCTGCCGCAGCCGCTGGCCACCGTCATCTTCCACTACAGCCCGACGATGGACTACAAGCCGGAGTTCACGTCGATGGTCTCGCCGAACTCCGACGAGGGCCAGCTGGCGGCGCTCCGCGAGCGCTACGGCGCGGAGCCGCAGGCACTCTCCAACGTGTTGCTGCTCGCCCCTGCGGACAAGCTCGACGAGCGACGCGAGGAGTACCCGGGCATCGAGGTCCGGCCGCTCAAGTTCGCCGCGAGCGAGCTGCAGGCCAGCCACTGGCGCTTCCTGATGGGCGCGGTCGGCAACCAGGCCACCTACATCCGCCAGCTCAACAGGATCATGAAGCGGCTCCGGGACAACCTCACCCTCGCCGGTGTGCGCCAGGGCGTGGACGACTCCCAGATGTCGGACCACATCAAGACGCTGGCACACGAGCGCCTCGAGTTCGCCGGCGACTTCATCGACGACGAGACGCGGCTCGGCGAATTCATCCACCCGGGGCGGCTCATCATCGTCGACGTCCGCGACGAGTTCATCGAGAAGGACCAGGCCCTCGGGCTCTTCGTCGTCCTCCTCCAGCTCTTCGCCGACGCGAAGCACGAGGGGAAGGCGTTCAACAAGCTCGTCGTGTTCGACGAGGCGCACAAGTACATCGAGAGCCCCGACCTGGTCGCCGGCCTCGTCGAGGTCGTTCGCGAGATGCGCCACAAGGGCACGAGCATCATGGTCGCTAGCCAGGACCCGCCATCCGTGCCCGTGTCCCTGATCGAGCTCTCGAGCCAGATCATCCTTCACAAGTTCAACTCGCCCGCCTGGCTCAAGCACATCCAGAAGGCGAACGCCGCCCTGGGCGGCCTGAACCCCGAGAAAATGGCGCACCTGCGTCCGGGCGAGGCGTACCTCTGGTCGAGCAAGGCCACCGATGAGGTCTTCTGCAAGGGCGCCATCAAGGTGAAATGCCGGCCGCGGGTGACCCAGCACGGCGGCGCGACGAAGACGGCGGTGGACGGATGACGAATCGCAAGAGCAAAGTGTGCACGAAGCTCCTCGAGAAGGCGGGCCGGGAGATGAACATGCTTCAAGAACTGCTGAATCTCGGACCTGTCGACAACATCCCGTACCCCTGCCGACCATCATCCGATGGACGGTAAACCATTTTTGAAGCGTCGAGTGCGCCAAGTGCGCATTTGCGTATTTGCGTATTTTTGTGCTCCAGCGCGTGAGTAATCGAGTCTCAGCACCGTGATTCTCGCCTGGCCGGCCCGCCAATGCGATCTCGTGGGACCCGGGGTCGTATCCCTATTACATCCTGTGTGACTCACTTCGCCAAGGTGTTGTCCACCTGCAAGGAGATCAGAGTTTTCAAGGCGCTCTGACAATCGAGACCCCAAACGATGTTGGACAGTCAACTCAATTCGAAAGAGGTCAGAATGTTTGCCTAGACTACGAGATGCCTGCATTCGAATGGTACAGTCAACAGGACCCTGTTTGCAAGCTTGTCTTGCATGTGGAGACCCCTGGCAAAGCTCGCCTGAGCGCCTTTGCGCCAGGTAATAAAGGGCCCTCCGAATGCCACGGTCTAGAAATCCACACTCCTGAGTACTGCCATGAGAAATGCCTCGATCGCAAATCTACGCCCGCGGATCTAAAAGGGTGCGACTGCTCGCCGTACGAGGTCAATGCTTGTACTCCGTACGGTACCGACTTGACTTTTGCCCTCCCTTTACGGATGACGAACACAAATGTGTTGAACCGGTGCCATTTAGCGAGAGCTTCACTGCCGCTTCCGCACATTGCAACTGTGATGTTGTCCCCCTCTGTGGGTGCATGGCATCGCAGATCGGCATCGAGGCATGCGAAGATTGCATTGGCCCCGAGAGTGGCTGGGACGCGATCAAGGGCTGGTGGGGAGGCGATATTCCAACGTGTAATGCACCTGGAATTCTAGATTCGAATTTCTGCTCGACAGCGCAGTTTCAAGATGGATGGTGCGAGATTGTAGCCAAGGGAATGCCAAAGTGCCTGGATTACCCGGGCTAATCAGCGATGGTCAGCGTTATTGACGCTGTTCCCGTGACGGAAGGTGAGCCTCGCTAAACATCTCAGGCCAAAATGTTGAATGATTTTCGCACACTATCGCGGATTCACAC
>CAZUPD010000292.1:0-5438 GCA_964621785.1 uncultured Nannocystaceae bacterium | reverse complement strand
GGGCGATGAGTACGGATGATGGTGAGGAGTAGCGGGAACTGTCCTCGTCAAGGTTCCTCTTGATCCCAGTCGCTCCGAGCTGTGATCGTCGGTCTTGGTGTCCCGATCGTGACGAGTTTGTCGCCGACCGACACGACGGCCGTCGACGTCGTCGGCGCAGCATCTCGCGGAGCTCGCTACCTGGTCAGCGGCACGCCCATCGAGTCTCAGGTATAAACCTGCGAGTCCGATGATCGACCACCTCGCCATTGACGTCAGTGATCTCGCCAAGAGCGGACACTTTTACGACCAAGCTCTCGCTGCGATCGGATACAAGAAGCTTTCGGACGGCCCCGTCGAGTTCGGCGGTCGCCTCACCCTTGGTTGGACGGACGCCATCGAAGCCGAGTTCTATATCGGTGTCGGGATCGCCACCACGCCTCGTCTCCACATAGCCTTTCGCGCAGGCAACCGCCAACAAGTCGACGACTTCTACCACGCTGCACTCGCCGCCGGCGGTACGCACCATGGCAAGCCTGGCCTTCGCCCCCAGTACCACGAGCACTACTACGGCGCGTACGTCCTCGATCCCGACGGCCACAATGTTGAGGCTGTCTGCCACGAACCTCCCCCAATGTCCGGGTAGGTCATCCGCGGCGAACAACATGCAGGAGTGTACTGGGCAATCGCGGCCCAAGCGGAACGAGCGCTGCCGGTCCGTTCACGACTAAACACTTTGTCGCCGTCGCGATCGACCAACGGTGTGATCCGGTCGGCGCCATTGTTGTCGAGCGTAAGGACGCTCGGCTCGCGCAACCTTCTCAGGTTACGAGTCGGTCTCGAACACTTTTCCCTCCCGTCAAGATCCAGGAGTCGGAGGATCGAGCACCCCCTCGGCCAAAACCACACCTCCGACGACGATCCCCTCGTCCCTAGCCCCCAAAATCATCGACTCAACACGCTCGTATCGAATCCTCCAGCGCACGGGCAGATTGGCATCATCTGGTTCTAAATCCAGTGAAACAACCCGGGGATTGTCGCCGACCCCCAAGCGATCGTCGGCGACCTCGGTGTAATCCGTTGTACCAGCATGATTTTTAGCTCCGTCGCGGGCCCAATGGCGGGTGAGGATGCGTCGCTTGGTCGTGGGTCGCAGCTGCTTGCGCGTGCTGATCGCCTCGACCGCAATCCGGCGAAAAAGATCCCCCGTCGGTAGTGCGTGGCCGATTGCATTTTTGTCGAGCTCGAGGGTGAGGACGACTTGCTCGCGTGTTGGACGGACGGCACGCACGCTAACGACGCTTCGCATCCAGGCACTGTCGCGCGAGGCGTGGAAGGCATGGGAGCGTCCCCCGCTGGCGCGCTCGGGCATGTGACAGTCGGCGCACGTGCGGTCGGCCTGGGTCGAGCGGCGATGTTCGGAGATCGTGGTCTGCATCAGCTCGGGCCGCTGTCGGCGGCCGGGAAATTGAAACTCATGGCAGCTGGCGCAGGCATCTGGGCTGGCGAAACGGGCATCTCGCCGAATGCGGTGTGTCGGCGCTCCCGAGTCGGCGCGTGGAGGACCCGCGAGGACAACGTCATCAGCGACTAGGTGGCAAGTGATACAGGCGACGCCTATCGCTTCGCCCTCGGCGTCTGGTCGCGGGCCTGCCTCTGGTGCATGACAACCGCGGCAAAAGTCGAGCGGCTCGAGGCGAAACGCATGGCGAAACTCGCCGACTGTGAACGCCCGAGCGTGCAGTGAACCCCGCCATTCCTCCGCGACCTGTGGATGACAGCTCTCGCACTCGGCGTTGCGAGCCGCGGGGTCACCCGAGCGATGCTGTGGTCCCGGATGGGGCATCTGCTGCGACGTTCGCGGGGCAAGCTCAGGCTCAACATCGACAGCTCGAATGTCCGTCGCATGTGCCTTACCCGGGGCTCCACAGCTCACGGAAAAGCTGGCCTGTCCGACAGCTAGTGCGATGACTGCAATTGCCCGCAGGGGGACACGACTCGGTAGCATGGTTCCCGCTTCGTTCCCTGCTAGTTGGGTACCCCGCAGGCTCCGAGGTTCTCATAGCCTTCAGGCGCGTCCTCCTCGTCCTCGTACCACGGGATGCACTCCGTGGTCGTCCCCACGCATGTCGTCGGTGCTTCGAGGTCGCACACAGCGGTGCAACAATGTGCTTCTTCACAACCCGGGATGTACTCCTGCCCGAGACAATAAAACCCTGTATCACAACCTATATGGGACCAGCACGGGGTGCCGGAGACGCCTGCTTCAGGGACCCCGTCAAAAGTACACAGCCACCCGTTCCCATAGGGGTAGCATTTTTCATCGTCAGCACAATCACCCCCGAGTGGATCGCACGTGGGCACGCAAAGCCCGGCATTGGCTCCCCCGCGTGAGAGTGACACACAAGCATGCCCCCCCTCGCAGACAGGCTCCCAGTCTGAGCCCGTGCAAAAGTTGAGACATGTGCCTTCGTGCGTTTCCGGGTCGACGTCCCAGCAGTAGGCGCCAAGTTCACAGTTGTCGACGCCAGACTTGGTATCGATCGCAACACACACCTCCCCGGGAGGCACCGGAGCTGGTGCGACCATGACACACCGCGTGTCATCCCAACCTCCGCCGTCGGACGCCCATATCGTGCACTTGTAGCCCTCGGGACAGTCCTGCTCGTAGGCGTCGCACGATGGTTCCTCGGAGCCAAAATCGTAACAGCCGATGAAGCCGCAGCCGACCGTTGTCTCGGACGTCTCCGTCGGTCCGCCCGTGTCCGAATCGGTCGACGTACTCAATGTGGTCACGCCCGATGTGCTCGACATCCCCGACGTGGTCACGCCCGATGTGCTCGACACCGACGTGGTTGACGTCGAGGTCGATGTCCCAGTCGTTGCGTCAGACGAGGAGATGAAGTCGCTGCCACAGGCCAAGGAGCACACGTACCCGAGGGTGACCATTCCTGCGCCTAGTTTGCTCCACTGCACCTAACAAAGCTATCACAACAAACGCAATTTGCAATTTATATTATTTATTTATTATTTATTCGGATTTGAAGATTTTCTTTTCGGCGCTCAAGCGCGAAGTTGGACTATCGATCACCGCATCGTTCGCAGGCCAAAGCTCGAGTGTCATCCCGTCGAAGTTCCGGAGCGACCTATGTGCGCAGAAGGATCCGGAGTAGGGTGGGCAGTGGCCGGTTTCGCCCCTGGTGACACCTTATGGTCGAGGGCGCTTGTTCGTGGGTGAAGGACTCACGTTCGTCGGCAGAACACCACGCGAAACCGGGCGCCCGGGCCTAGCTCGACGTGGTGGGTCAGCGCAGGTGGGATCGCAGCCCATTGCCCGGCCGTGAGCTCGACACGCTCGGCAAGCGTGCCAGTGTCGAGCTCGAGCCGCCCACACACCGGGGACGCTGCCGAGATCGAACCACGCCGTTTCACGGTAGGCTGTGAGGTTGTCGGGCCAGATCCGCTGGCCGAAGCTCTCGCACTCGATCTGTTGACCGACGTGCGTGGCTCGGGCTTGGGCGTCGTCGATCTACGGGTCGCTCGACAACGGCGGCCCGTGACGCATGTGGGGACGGTGTCCGCAGTCGAGCAACGCCGCCCAGTCACCATCGGCGCGCTCGAAGCTCAACACCGTGCGGGGGATGGCAGCGGGCATGGGGCGAGGATGCCATTCGGCGCGAGTTAGGTGACGAGATGTCGACCGATTTCGGCAAACTTCAGTTTGTGGCACGACGCGTCCGCGCCAGCGGCGAGCATCGCAGCGTTGCCGCGAGTATGCTGAACATATTATAGGTATAAACCTGCGATCGGAGATATGTTACCTTGCATCTACGAGGTCGTCGATGCAGGTTGAATGCTATTGCTGTAACAATGCAACTTCTGCTGAGCTCCGATGGGGACAATTTCAGTGCCCAACATGTCGAACAATCAACGTTCTACCAGCTCCCTCTCAGGTTTCGAACGCTAGATTGGTCGGGCAGCCGGCGGCGACTAAATCCCTTACATCGAAGAATAGCTTTAAGTCTCCCCTGATCATCCTCTTGGTATGTGGTGTGATCGCTTTTGTTTCGCAATGGTGGGGCATCATTGTGGGGTTGTTGCTACTCGGATGGGCGATTGCGGGTGTCGTCGGAAAAGTAAAAAGACCTGCAGCCTTTGTGTATCGAGATTCAATGAGCTCAATGAAGCTGTCTGCGATCTCACTCGGTTTCGGTGGATTCGTGACAACTTGTGGTGTCATGGGGGTGACAACACCTAGGTCTAGCCCTTCGTCGGCCGAGGTACAGCAACCCAAAGTATACGGATCGAACGCCGATGTTGATCCAACTCTTACCGATGCTGAAAGGCCCTACGATACCGGCTCGAATGTCGCAGTGTCTAAGGGGATGAGGGTCCAAAAAAACACCAAGCTACCCCTCAAGTTGTTCAAGAATGACGATCGCCGTTCTGGAATCAAGGATCAAAAAGCACGAGTCCTGATCATTGAGGGAGAGCTCTCCGAGCCCGAATTGCGCAAAGCTCTGACGGACTACTACCTTAAGGTGCGATCCGAATTGGAAGATTCACCTAACAAAGTGCGCCATATTTGGTTATTTGCATTCCCGACAGAGGCCCGTGCGAAAGCTGGCATGGGTGAATGGCACGGGCGAGCGAAAGCAATCGCCATTAACGGGGAGCCGTTGCCCCTGGTGCCCGAACTGACAATCAATTTGCCAAACAAGGATGTTCCTCAACCGACAGCCCAAGAAGACGAGATCTACGACATGTTGGTCGAGGAGCTTTACGCCGAGGACAGCTCTGCTGAATACCAGAAGAAAGTACTCGCACAACGCAGTAGACTTACACAGAAAGATCTTGATGAGATGGCACGGCTAGATGAACGCGACGAAAAGCGGGCGAGGCAAAGAGTCGCAAAGCATTACAAAATAACTCTAAAGCAACTGGACACTCTGTACCTTAAAGTTTTAGTTGCGCGCGAATAGCGACCTCCGTCACGCCCGTGAGATGAGGCGGGCGAGCGTGGTCTCGCTAAGACGGCGAAACTCGACGCGCTACTGAAGAATGTGCGCTCGGGCAGGAAGACTGCAGTCGTCTCGCCACAGCATGTAGTCAATATATCCCGCGAGAACCGCAAACAACGGCGTAAGTCCATCATCGACCGGACGGATGCGACGGTTCAACGCAATCGCCCGGTCGAGGCACGTGGAGCAGGCCTTCGATAACCTCGTGAAGAAATTGTGGCAATCGATCCCAAGTTTCTCTGATGAACTGCCAACTGGTCAGCTGGAGTCCTCGGGGTCTGGCCGAGCCCTGGTTGCGTCACCGGCGAGCCACGCGCGGTGCCCGAACTCCCGTTGCGTAGCCATTCAAGCGCGAGGTTTTCGACTTGGCCTTGTTGCTGCGCCGCTTGGGCCCACGCGCACGACTTTCGAGGTTGGTCAACGGCGGCGGCTTGCTCG
>CAZUPD010000291.1:0-5559 GCA_964621785.1 uncultured Nannocystaceae bacterium | reverse complement strand
TCAAGAAGGTGCCGGTCCCGCAGGAGGATCCCGACTTCCTCACACCCGAGGAGGTCCCCCTGTTCATCGAAGCGGTCCCAGAGAAGTGGCGCCCGCTGATCCGCACGGCTCTGCTCACGGGGCTGCGCCGGGGCGAGCTCTACGAGCTGCGGTGGTCCGACGTCCGACTCGATGGCCCGACGCCGTACATCCGAGTGACACGCAGTGTCGTGATCGGGAACAGCATCGCCGAGTACCGAGTCAAAACGACAAAAAGTAGGCGAGCACGAACCGTGCCGCTGAACCAAGAAATGGTGGAGCTGCTCACAGCTCACAAACCAACGGGCGCAGACCGCAATGCGCTCGTGTTCACCGAGAGCGACGGCGGCTACATGCTGCCGAAGCGCTTGTACCGAGTGGTGACCCGGGCCGGAAAGGCAATCGGGCGCCACGTCCGACCGCACTTGCTGCGACACTCGTTCGCGTCAGGCGGTTACATCGAGGGCATTCCTGCGCAGGTGATCCAGCAGTGGCTGGGTCACTCGGATGTCACGACGACCCAACGCTATGCGCATGTTCGCCCGGACACAGGCCGGGATCTCATCGAACGTCTGTCCACCAAGCGGAAGTGCGAAAAAGACGTGAGGAAAGAGTGTGAGGAAACTGAAAACACCTCGAGAAACACCTAAACCGGTGCCCTAAAGGAAACGCCGTCTAGCGGGTGCTAGACGGCGTTCTGAGAGCTCCGGCAACAGGACTCGAAACTGGGCTGGACCCTCAATCTCTTCTCCATGATTTCAACGACGTGCATGCCAACCACACTGAAATTACTCTTAGAATTTTTGCTTAGCTGTCCCAACGAACACCTTTTCGTCCCAATTAGTACCAATCGCGAGAAACAGCTGGAAACACCTGCTGTTTTTACATTTTTAGGATTGACAGTTCCAACGATTTTCCTTTGGACCAAGTGCCATTGTCGGCTCGGGCTCTGGTGGGTTAGGCTGCCCCGGAGTATTCAGGACGTGTCTTGAGCACAATGGATACAACCACCTTACAGGTACCCGAAGACGTGGCCGCAGAGGTTGTGGAGCTGTTCTGCGGGCCGGGCGGCACATACGGCAACTACAGCCGCCCAGCCGGCGACTCGGCGGAGGTCATCATCCCGTCGGCACTGTACAGGTTCACGCTCTTGGACCCCGACAGTCAGCGTGTCACCCTACAGGTCTACAAGGGCATCGACTCGATCGGTGGTGCCCTATGGACACGTGAGGTACGTACCCTACTCAGGGTGTCTGTTCGTGAGCATCCCGCGCTACCACGTATTCTTGCAGGAGCGTACGTCGAGAAGAACGACCTTGCGTTTGTGATCACCGAAGCCGCGCAGTATCGACTCTCCGAGGAGGGGGCGATGGGCTTCGTTGCGTTCGATCGGGAGCAGGCCGTACGGCAGTTCACCCTGCTAGCTCATGGTCTAAGCTTGCTTCACGAGCAGGGTATCACCCACGGAAACCTGCAACCTCGTTCTATCGAGTACATCGAGTTCGGGTACGTACCCGAAACCGAAGACGTTCGCTTCGGGCTTCGGCTATCGGGCTTCGAGATGAGCACGATGGTCAGCAACCTGGTGCGACGGCAGTTAGCAGGGGAGGAATTGCCAACCGGGGACATGCGCCGAATCTACCTCGACGCGGCCGACCACAGCCTGGCCTATTGTCCTCCAGAACGAGTCACGTGGCTCTTCTCGGACGAGGTGGAGGACTTCGGCTTCGAGAGCGATCGATCCGACATCTACTCGCTAGGCGTCCTCGCCTGGCGTTGGTTGGTGGAGTCAAACTCCACAAAGGACGGAAGCCATGACAAGGACCGTATCGCTTGGTCAGGGCTCAAGCCCTCCGTCGCGTCCATCAAGAATCTTCGCGCACACATGCTTTCGCGGCTCCGAGATCCCCACATCCCGCGGACGCTCGCACAGCTTCTTCGGTCGATGCTGGCATGGGATCCCCGCGACAGACCCAGCATTTTCACGGTCCTTCGAGAGCTCACCCAAGACTACGGTCGACTGGTCGCCAGCATGGCACCGACTGAGGAGGCTCGTACCTTCTACGTCGGCTTCATGCCCGAGGAGAGCAAGAAGACAGTCTATCAGTGGGGCTGGGTTGACCTCGATCCAACCGAAGAAGAAGGGCGCGAACAGCTACGCGCGTTTCTCGAGAGCGAACTCCGCGGGGCCGAGATCATTTACTGCCCGGAGGGCTTCAGCGGCTATCAGCGAGCGCGTGATGATAGGGAGTTGAGAGCCTTTCGGGCAGCCAAGTATGTGCTCGCCGGAAAGCAGGCTTATTGGTTCTGCGACGTCTACTGTGAACGAGGACCGGCCTACAACAGACAGGATCGACTCGTCGAACAGGTTCTGCTGATCAAGTACGTCAGACACCACCAGCGGGCCTGGCGTCTCGGTGATATCCCGCTGCGCCGGCGGATTCCGGGCGAACTCCGCTTCTTGCCGATCTGGTCTCGAAGAGCCTCGGATCTGAGTGAAGCACGAGCCTCGGGCGCATCTTGGCGGCCCGTGTTTCGATCTATCGAGTTCGAACGTACAACACCAGACTGGATGCTTATGATGGACGACGCGTTGTCGTTCCTCTTGGCGTTCAAGAACGCCGAACTCGATGCGCGCGGCTTCGCGTTTGAGACTCGGCAACAGTCTGGAGCGTTGGTCGACATACACGTCGATCGGAACCGCGACCGCAAGCGCCAGTTCGAAGATGCTCTACGGTCGCTCTACTACCGCGAGATGCGGGTACCTTTGGGGCGCCTGTTCGACGGACTCGACAGCGAGGGCACGGTACCTTGGGCCGTGTACGGGGACCTGAACGGTAAGTCGGATTTCAGGGGCGGCACCGTTGCCAAAGTCGTTCTTAACCGGCGACTCGATGACGACACTGTCCAGGTCCGTCTCCTCCACGGTACCAAACGTCTGCCGGAAATTGGCTGGATTCGTCCCGACGAAGATCAGGGCACCTTCTTGCAGCTGCGACGACAGGAGGATGCTGTCCAGGAGCTTCTTCAGGCACGGGCCCTGCTGCACCAACTACACGGTCCCTCCGCAATCAAGGGGATCCGTGCGCGTTGGCGAGGAGTTGGCGATCACCTGAAGGGACGCAGCGCGGATATCGTGAAGGACATGCTTAGCAGTGAGCCGTTTTACGGACTGCATGGTCCTCCCGGAACCGGCAAAACCACGGTCGCCTCAGTGGCCGTTGCTGCACATCTCAGATCCGACAGGAGTCAACGTGTCCTAATAAGTAGTCAGTCGCACTTCGCACTCGACAACCTGGCCGTCCGAGTCCTCGCCCGGTGCCGCAATGACAACATGGACATCGTCGCGGTGCGGATCGCTTCGGACCACGCGGTCGCGGAAAAGAAGGTCCACCCACGCCTCGAAGCACTCCGGCCCGAGCGCCAGGCAAGCGCGAAGGTCGACGCGATCAAGAGAACCTGTCGAACAGCGCTCGACGAAGGGCAACTCCCGGACGGACGCAGACTGGACGACAGCCTGAAGGCACTTTTGGGCGACTGGATGGATCAGGCTCCTCGGGTCCAGCTGGAGGTCCAGGATCGTATCCGACGGGGGGCAAACCTCGTCTTCGCCACAACCGGTAGCTGCACCGAACAGAACGTGGCCACTGGGGGCACCGCTGGCCTGTACGACTGGGTTGTCGTTGAGGAAGCTGCAAGAGCCTGGCCCACGGAACTCGCACTTCCTCTGGTGCGTGGCCTTCGCTGGACGTTGATCGGTGACCACTTCCAGCTCCCGGCCTTCGACGAACTATCCGTCCAGCGTTTTCTTCAACTCTGTAGTCAAACCGAGGACGAGGAGCTCCAACTCCATGGCACCCGTGCGACAGAGTACCAGGACGTATTCCGGATGTTTGGGAGCTTGTTTGACAACCGGGCGCAGCGACGCGAGGGACGACCCAAGACTGCAAGGCTCGTCGAGCCTCTTGACGAACTCGACCTCCAGTTCCGCATGCACCCAGATATTTGCCAACTCGTTTCTCGAGCATTTTACCGGGAGCGAGTCGACCCCGAGAACGGCGAACCCAAGACGTACCCAAACGGTTGGCTTCGAACGGACGAAGAGACTACCGCGCAGCCTCACCTCTTCACGCAGCCGCGCGTCTTGAACAACCGAGCACTTGTGTGGCTCGATACACAAGGGGTCGAGGACACGAACGATCAGCGGGCTTGGAAGAACGAGGGGGAGGCCCAGCTCGTCAGGCAACTACTTGAGTGCCTGCGCCCGAGCCCCCCACGGCGGCAGGACGACGACGATATATTCGCTCTGCTCACGCCGTATCACGCTCAGCGCGAACAACTTGAGCGTGCTGGACTTCCCGAGTGGGCGCAGGGGCGTGTTCACACCGTGGATAGCTTCCAGGGGCGCGAAGCAGACACGGTTGTGGTTTCGCTGGTCCGCTCAACGCAGCGAGACGATCGCCGCCCTGAAGCGAATATCGGTTATCTGGTGTCACCCAACCGAACGAATGTGCTGCTGTCCCGCGCGAGGAAACTGCTAATCATCGTGGGCAGACTAGCCCACTTCGAGAGGCAGGTTGCCCTGAACCCTGACCGGAAGGACATCCTGTTTTGGCGCTCCATTGTTGAAGAGGTTCGGCGTCAAGGAGCCGTCGTATCGGCCGCGTCGGCGTTCGCGGGAGGACGCCGATGAAGTTGAAGGGTGCAATTGTCGTTGTCCCCTGCGTGTCCTTTGGTGCTCGCGCACGTCTTGCCAACGACTCGGGCAAGCTGACTCCAATCGAACTGGTTGCTCTCAGGGGGATTGCTGCTGGCCTCGATGACATCCAGTCGCTGTCCCAAGTCGTCGGGCTCGGTCAACGGCCAACCCTCGACCTCATCTACGACTTCTGGCTCAGGGGCTACGTGGTCGTCGACACCGCTCAAGCACGAGTACGCCTTGCGGGAGAGGCAGAGGCTGCCAATCGCCGGGGCAACCTCGCCGCACTCGCTACCGCCGAAAATAACTTCAAGGTCGTTCCCCTAGTCCAGGAACTTGTCTCAGGTGCAGTCCTGCCAGACATCGGCCGACCTTACCCGCCTGGACCGGAAAGCACTCTCGTACCGACCATCCAGTCTGGGCTCTTGCTGGAACGGGTGACGCGGGGCGAGATCCTCGATGCTGTTAGGCGGGAGGTGGACCGTCAGTCGCGGAAACTTGGACGCCGGCTCATCGCTCAGGAAGCATGGATCGAGCCCGACCAGCTGCTCACAGAAGCTGCGGCTGGCGCCTCGTTTGTCCAGCAGCGCAGGTTCCTTCGACTTGTGGCCGACATTGACATGGACCCGGATTCCAGACGGCTGGTCTTCCAGGTCATTGACGCTCCCGATGTCCCCCCACCGGTGCGGAAGGAGATCGAGCGCAAGCTGTCGCTACTCTCGGAGCGGCTGCCGGAGCAGCTTTTCTTCAAACGGCTTAGGCAGGAGTTCGAGGGAAGTAGATCCGACTCGGTCCCGAACACGAAGGATTCGGCGTTGGCCCACTTATACCACACCAGAAAA
>CAZUPD010000290.1:0-5559 GCA_964621785.1 uncultured Nannocystaceae bacterium | reverse complement strand
CCCGGTTTTTACGCGTGTTCGCTCTGGTGCACCTTTCCGGCAAAAAGGTTCAGTTCGCGTGAACGACGCATCGAGTGGGGAGCTACGGCGATTTTTTACGGACGAGGCCGTTTCGGGGCGAAATTTGAGACACGTTTGGGGAGGAAAATCGGTGCGAGGGCAGGGTGGTCCGCTTTGAAATTCCAGAGAATCTTCCGGGATGATCCCTGGCGGTGTTTGGGTCGTGACTTCGGGGTTCTGCCTGTGGGCCGGGGTGTTTCGGGAGGCGATTAGGCGAAACCGAGTGCCGAGGCAGCGATGGTCATCGTCGAACGCGGTGTCTTCGGTCACTCTAGGGCCGCTGTCGACAAAGTTGGGGCGACTTTGGAACGTCGTTGCCGATGATATCAGAAAGTGACAGTCAGGACGACAGCATGTGCTGAGTGTACAGAATTGGCACAGTCATGCAATCAGCAATCGTATGATTGGTGACAACTAGCTAGCCGTTATTTAGTCGTGACTTCGGGGGTCGCTGAGGCAGTCGACTCATGTCTACCTATGTCTAAGGAGACGGCTGTTTACGATGTGCTACATATGTTTCAATGAAGAGAGTCACTCCTCACGATCCGCGAGCCAACGCTCAACTTTGACGAGGGTATCGACCTCGCCGTCCCGGCCTCGAAGTGCAGTTGCAGCCTGTTGCACAAGCTCAAGCCCGCGTTTGCGATCATTGCGACTCTCCCACAGCGCGCGGCCGAGCGCGAAGCGACTGTAGGCGAGTTCCTCGGGCGCGGATTTGGCTTGCTCGCGGATCTCGACCGCCCGTTGTGCCGGTGAAATCGCGGCCCGCGGCTCGCCGTTGGCGAGATTGAGCTCGGCCAAGCCAGTGAGTGGATATGCAACTTTTGGGTGCGTAGGGCCGTGTGCCCGCTCAAAAATCGAGACGGCTCGCTCGTAGCTCGTTTGGGCTGCGGCTGCGTCACCGAGCTCTCGGAGCGTTTCACCGAGGTTGTGCAGGCCCAGGCCGACTTGCGGGTGGTCGGGCCCGAGTTCCTTTTCCCGAATTTCCAGCGAGCGTCTGTCGAGTGCGATCGTCTGTGCGAGGTCGCCTCGGTCGTAGGCGATGTTGGCGAGATTTCCCAGAGTCAACGCGACACTTGGGTGCTCGCGGCCGAGTTGTGTTTCCTTGATCGTCAAGGCTCGCTCGTGCAGACGTTGTGCCTCCTCGTGATCACCTGTGTGGTAATGGGCGTTGGCGAGATTGGTGAGACTTGCCGATACCGGCAGACTCTCGCGCCCATGCGAGGCTTCGCGGATGGCGAGAGCTTGTTTGTGCAGCGCGATGACCTCTTTGTAATTCCCCCTGTCGAAGTGGAGGTCGGCGAGATTGGTGATGACGTCGGCAGTGCGCGGGTGGTCGGGACCAACGGCTTGTATCATCATGGAAACCGCACGATCGGCATATTCCCTTGCATCTTGGTGGTTGCCCAAGTCTTGAAGGACACTTGCCAAGTTCACAAAGCCGCTCGCCAGGTTTGGATCCTGTGGTCCTGTGATTCGCCCCTTGAGCTCGAGCGCCTGGGCGAACAACTTCCTCGCGTCCTCGTATTGACCCGCAACTTGATGGACTGCCGCGAGTGAATTTAAGTAGCTACTTTGCCGTAATCCTTCGCCATCGCTACCGAGGCGAGCGAGCTCGACGGCGGCGAGGCGGGCCCAGTGGAGGCCTCCCTCGTAGTGCGTCTGCTTGGCACCGATCGCGCGTGCCAGTTCGATCGCCGTGTCGGCGGCAGTCTCGACGTCAGCGGCATGGGCGGCCTCGAAATACGCATCTTGCAAGTTCTCGATACCTCCTTTGAGGTCACTACCTTCCACCTGGATGGCTCCCAGTCGGTACCGGGCCTTCGCCACCAGAGGCGGCCATGCGAGTGCCTCGGCTCGTCGCAGGGTTGCTTCACCGAGTTTGACACCGTCAGCGAACTCGCCGACCCAATACATTGCCCGCACATGCGAGAGCTCGGTGCGGACAGCCTCAATCTGGTGTCGGAGCTCGGGCGGCGCGAGTGGGCGCATGGAAAGTGTCTTGGGTTCTCGGCATTGAAGCGCACTGGGGAGCTTGGCTGCCGCTTGTACGCTTCTCGCCATATGTTGCCCAGCGGCGGCAGTTGTTGCTGCGACGAATGCTGCCAACGATCGACGGCTGTCCGCGAGGCAATCGCTGGCTCGAGCGTATAACTGTGTGTCCCAGGTTTCGTCTACACGGTGATGGAGGCACACCTCTCGACTGACATCGCGCCAGGACTCCGCCCGCAGGTCGAGCCACTGCATGGCCTTTTCGGCAGTCGTCGCCGCATAGGGCTTGCCAGTGGATAGCATGCTGCGTTCAAGGGCTGTGCGAGTTGCGGTGTTCCAGTCGCTGTCGATGGCCGCGGCCTCTTCCTCGCAACTTGCGATCGTGCGTTCGCGCTGCAGGTGTTGCCCCGCGAAGACTCCTCCGACGATCGCAGTTGTTCCGAGGATTGCCGCGATGGTCCAGCGCCTGCGTGTGGGGTCTGCCTCGAGCGCGGCCAGGAGCGCGGCCATCGAGGCATACCGAGCGTCTGGATCGACTGCGAGGCCGCGTTCGAGCACACGGTGGATCCATGCAGGTACATGATTTTTCGGAGGGGGCGTAAGCGTCCCTTGTGTGACATTCACTAAAAGCTCAGCAAATCCCTCTCCTGAAAACGGTCGTTGACCGTAGAGGGCCTCCCAGGCGGCGACGCAGAAGGAAAACTGATCCGAACGAGCGTTGGTTGTCCTCCCCAGAAATTGCTCGGGTGCCATGTAGGCGGGCGTGCCCATGACAGCACCTGTGGCCGTCAACTCGTGTTCGAGTGCACTTGTTTCCCCAACTCGCGCCTTGTGTCGAACCTGCGACATCAGACCATCGAGTCGCTCATTGACGACACGCCGCGCGAGCCCGAAGTCACCCACGCGCACGCGGCCATCATCGCCCACGAGCACATTCTCAGGCTTGAAGTCGCGGTGGACGATACCCGCGGTGTGGGCCGCGGACAATCCACGACCTGCCTGAAGAAACATCCGTAGTACTGTTCGCCAGTCGCGTGTTTCACCGTGACTTTTCAGCCAGGCGCGAAGGTCCTGTCCTTTGACGAATTCCATGGCCACGAACAACTGGTCCTCGAACTCGCCGACCTCGTAGACGGTGACGACATTCGGATGTGCGAGACGGGCCATCGCTTGGGCTTCGCGCTCCATTCGCAGGCGTCGCCCAGTGTCGTCCCGACGCACAGAATGAAGCAGCTTGATGGCGACTTTGCGGTCGAGCTTGGGATCGTAGGCGACCACGACGACACCCATGGCCCCTGCACCCAGATGCTCGAGGTACACGTACCGGCCGATCCGCGGTGGTCCCGAGAACCCGGCGAGAGCCTCGTGGGATGCGCTGGCAACCGTCGTCTGCGGATTTGCAGTGGCATCCAGCGTTTTCTCGGTTGCGGAGATTTGGCCCAGGTGGGAAGGCGTCCGGCGATCGTCTCCGGTTTCGGTGTCGTTACGCAAGTCGCCTTCCTTCATGATTATGTCTCCGGGATAGGGTAGGTCACTCGGTCTTTATCAATAACACTTGTCGGCGTAGTAGTTAAAACATCCCTCCGACATCGACGGAGCGCAAGAAATCGTACACTCGCAACCTCCGAGATTGTTCGACACCGATACGTGTCCATCGTGAGTTCCCCCGGTAATCGCCCCGACGATCGCTTTCGCATCACACTGCGGAAGCTGGCTGTTTTGCCGAAACCACAAGAGTCCCTCACCCCCAAGTGTCAGACCGCTGAGTACCGAAGCGTCGACAAGTGCGTCATTGCGTTCAATGATCAGAGCCCCACTGTACTGCATTGAGTCAAAGGGATCGAGACTCGTCAATGCGTCATTGTCATCGATGTGCAAAGTGCCACCAACGACGGTGAGGGCATCAAGGCCATCGAGAGTCGAGAGATACGGGTTCCTGATCATTCGGATGTGACCACCAACGGTCTCGAGATTGTCCAAACCGTGTAGGTCAGTGATGCTCGAGTTGGCGATCATCAGCCGGCCGTCACCGATTTCGACAAGTGATTCGAGTCCGTTTAGCGACGTAAGTGCGCGAACATAGCTAAGTCGCAGGCCGCCGGCGTACTCGAGTGAGGCCAGCGCGGAGATATCGGTCAGCTTGTTTGCCTTGTACGCGTACAATTCTCCGCCCACGTAGGACAGGCGCTCAATCCCATCAAATGACGTGATCCAGCGAGTGCCGAGTGAGAGGTTCCCGTCGACGACTTCGAGACACTCCATGCCCGCGAGCGTGGGGGCCGATCCTTGGATAAGGACGTTACCAGTGACACGTGTGAACCCCTCGAGGCCCGCCGCTGATCCTGTGTAGTCTCCGTCGTAGATGTTGTCGGGACAGCCGAACTCCGGAGGCAGGGGATCGCTGGCATTGAGCCCCTCGTCGGCATGAACACCGGAGGTGACGGAAAAGATGCAGGTCGCGGAGAGGAGGGTCGAGATGATGATTTTGTTCATGGTATGTATGGCCCATTTCGTCGGGCTCGCTAGGTGCAGTAGACATCCACTCGTCGGGGATTAAGCTGGGTGCAAAAATCCTGCTAACGAAAGTTCCACCGGATCGGTATTCAAGCTCGTGCAGGCGATGCTCTCGACACTGGATTTAATCCCGGACAAGGCCGGCGAGTACTACTCCTGCGGGAGCAAAATGGAGCAATCTCGAATAGGGAAAACCAGTGTTCACGATTTTGGTGATCGCGTCGGTGTCCTTTGGTGAGGAGAGCGTCGCATGCGAGGAGCTGGTGACCTTGGCGATACGTCCGGGCGGCGTCCTCGAGGTGAAGATTCGCTCGGTGGATCCTGCTGGTGAGTGGATGGTGATACAGGAGCAGCAATCGTTGAATACCGCGGTCGATCTTTGCGGGGGAGTCCTGTTCCGCTCAGCCGCCCAAGCCAGGCTCGTCCCACTTTCCGCGGGTAATAATTCACATCGTCGAGCGCCGCCATCAGGTTTTATTGCATATGCAACTACGACGCCTTCATCGGCCCGAGCCCGCTCGCGACGGACGCGGACCCACCGGAACCTTGCCTTTCCGCGCCTGGTTGATTTTCCACATCAGGTAGCGCCTATCCGAGCTCTTCGTCGCGCGGCCGACAACGAAGGCTCACTGAATTCGCCCCGTCGGGGCGCGTAGAATGGAGGCGAAGGTCGCAGACATCCGTAACACGCCGGGGTGGGTCGCCACGAGCGGTCGCATCTGGATCCCGTGCCCGCCGCACACGGAGGAAGGCTTCCACTGGGACTTGCAGATTGAAGACGGCAAAGATTGTCATAACATCCGCGTCGACGGTACACTCATCCCGAAGAAGCGGATCAACCAAGGCAAGGGTGAAGGCGGAGGTGGCCGCGGTAGCGATCGCAAGGGCGTGATCGCAAGGGCGGCCGGCGATCCAAGTGAGGCTGAGCAATCATGACGATCACGGTTCTGGCAGCTGCGAACTACGGGCGTACCAACGTCGAGCTGAACCAGC
>CAZUPD010000289.1:0-5576 GCA_964621785.1 uncultured Nannocystaceae bacterium | reverse complement strand
GGCCCGTTCGGAGCAGCTGTCGAGGCTACTCGCCAAAACGGCGGAGACGGCCCGTGCGCTGTTGGTCGGGAGCTGTTCCTTCAGCGACTTGGCTGCCGCGTCGAAACGTTCGACCGAAGCATCCCGGAGCTCGTCGGCCCACTCGCGGAACGGGTGTTCGCTGAACTTCGCTTTTCGCTTCACGAGTGCGCGAAGGACGTCGAGTGCGAGTGGGTGATTTCCGACGAGCGTTGTCATCTCCCGGGCCGCCGCGATTTCGTTATCGCCGACGGGCGTGTGGGCCTGCGTCAGCAACCTGTACGAAGAGTCCGCATCGAGCAGACCGAGGTCGAGCTTCTCGCCCAGATACTCGAGTGCGAACCATCGCGTCGTCAGCAACACCGCCCCGTTCGAGCTCGGTGGCATCCGCACGTCGATCGCATCTTTGGTCGTGCCGTCCGGGACGTTATCCAAAATCCACAGGTACGGCTTGTTGCCCGTCAACTCCGCGATTTTTTGCTCGACGAGTGTCGCGGTTTCGTTGATGTCGGCTGCTGGTGTGACGCCGACCAGTTCCGCGAGGTTGGCAAGAAATGCCCGACGTCCGTTCGCAAATGTTGCAACTGCATCGATCCAAAAGATGCCACCCGGCCAGGCGGTATCGAAGCGACGCGAATACTCGATCGCTAGCAGCGTTTTACCAATCCCTCCAAGCCCGCGGACCTGGGCAAGACTTCCGTCGACTTTGCCGGTGACACCGACGATGCGGGAGCGAAGCAACGTCCCGTGGAGCCGCCACAAGTCGGCCATCCGACCGACAAACCGGTTGGAGCCCGCTTGCCGCGTCGGGTAGAAGGTCGGGCTCAAGAACGAAGTCGCACCGAGGGGGCTCGCATCGACCTGCCTCAAGTGCTCCGCGACTTGGTGGGCGAAGTTGTCGAGGTTGTCCGCCGGTACGTCGAAGGCGAGTGAGTCTTGGAGCGGCCCGACTCGGATGTGTGCGAGCGAATCGACGTCGGCAGGTTTGAGCAGGAAGATACGCTTATCGGTTTGCTTGATACCCGCGGCCGCACTCCATGCAGATGCAAGTTCCCAGGCACATACCTCGCTGTCGAAGTAGTCCTTAGTGGCCAAAACTGCGAGGGTGCGTGTCCGGGCGAGGGCCTTGCGAAGCTGGTCGGTGATAGCATCGCCGGAACGGAGCTTCTCGACGTCACGCCACACGCGAACGCCCGCGCGTTCGAGGGCCTCGACCACGGGCTGGACTTTGTCGCCCAGGTCGAAGCGGTAACTCAGGAACAGGTCGGTTTCGGCGGAGATGTTGCGGGCCGTCTGGTCGTTGGAGATTGGTCGCTCCGTCCGAACGAGTGTTTCGAGTTTCTCAATCCACTCGCTGGTCACGACCGACGAATGTTCCGTCTTTTGACCACCCGCGTTCGAGTGGATTGTCGACCCCGAAGGCATACACGCGCTCCGCAGAAATGCACAGAGAACCTCCGCCGATGCACGGGCGGCAAAAGCTTTGAACCCGTCGGCCTTGTGTGAATCGGCATGATCCATCAGCCCCTTCGCAACCGCGAACGGTATCGATCGCTCGTGGGCGACACGACCAATCGCAGCGGCTTCTATCTCGACGGCCAGTACCTTGCGCATCCCGCCACTTGCGAGCCGTCCCCAAATCGTGCCACTCGCCTGGACAGCGTTACCACTGCCCATTGGGCCGACATGGATATGATACGGAAGCTCACCGATGGCCGAAGTGTGCAAAAACAGGTGTTGATGGAGTTCGTCCTTCCCACTGTCCGTCAGCGTGAGCGTGTCGCCGTTCAGAGTGATTTGGTTGCCGTCCAACAAAGCCCGGAGCCGAGTCGCGCGCTCTGAATCGGGGAAGTAGCGCGTGAAGGCGGTCGACCGGCGAGGATCCCTTTCGGCAAGTAGTTGCTCGAGCAACCACCACTTCCAACTATCGTTTCCCGCTTCGGCATACCCGTGAAGGCCGACCGCGGGCCCCACAAGTTCTTGGGCGATGTGAAGCCAGTCGTCGCGCAGTGAGTCGACCCAGAGGTCGCCGTAGTGAACTTGGGATTTGACTTTGCCCTCGTCGTGGTGGAACAGCCGATCCGCAATGACAACATCGCCGAGGGCAGTGTCTTCGGGGTGGCCCGCACACACACCACACATGGCAAGGCACCTCGGGTCGAGCTGTTCGATCAACCGCGACGCGGCACTAGCAGTCGCAACCCCACCCATACGAGTGAGACGAGTTGCCGCCACTCGGATCGGCCCGTTGCGACCGTCGAGCACGGCCCAGTGGATCGAGGGAGAACGCCCGTGCTTCGTCCACGGGTGAAGGAGGCCGTCATCAACGGAGAGGAGCGCTTGAAGCTCGTCGCGCAGGGCTGTGATGATAAGTACGTCGGGCTGCCCGTCACGAGTGGTGTCAAGCTGGGTCTCGTCTGCTGAGGGCGCAGGGTTTAATTCAGCGGCTCCGTTCGCCGACGGCTGGACGACAGGGCCCGAGCTAGGTGTTTGACTGTGCCATTGGACACCAACACGATTGATGTCCGCGGCACGAGAGGCACGCTCCTGGACGAGTCTGCGAAAAAACGCGTGGTCAATGAGTCCTCGGCGCTTCAGCGCCGTGATTGCTGCATCAACGAGTTGTGCAGGGGGAGATGCTTGGCCTGGCAGTGAGTTGAGAATCCGGGCGTAGTTGTCGTACGAGCGTAGCCAACGACGGAGTTCCTCCGCACTGAACAGTGACAGTAAGAGCTCGTGAAGCTGCGAGTCAGGGGTACTCATGTTGTTGAACCAGGAGGGCAGGCGACGTTACCGGAGCTTGGGGGCCCTCGTCGAGCTCCGGTGACCGACCACGCCGGCTCGTAAGAGCCACGAAATCAGGTCGCACCACCCTCCGAGAGAAAGTACCCTGTGCATAGAGCAACCGCCTTCCGTTGGAGGCCCCCATACGTGGGGTCTGGCGAGTTGACGGTTATGGGTTGTGGTTGTGCGATTGGAATCGGGAGCTGTCGAAGCTCGTGATGGAATCTGGCCGAGAACGAAAACCGGGAGCCGAACGTGCCCCGAGGCGAGGAACTCCCCTACGCGTTTGGTGCATGCACACGGGTTGCCCCGTCGAACCGTACAAGCGCCTAGCGGGCGATCGTGATGCGGCGGGCAGGCCGTGGTGGGGCTAAAATTGTGGGTGGGCGACTTTTTCTCTCCCACGAGATCGGGTATCAACAGCTCCCGCAAACGATGGCATTTCAGCAACAACAAAATAATCTACTCGTACCCACGCGTCCCTGGGCATTTTCAGCTGAGGAAATTATTCCCCTGCTTGAGAGCCTTCAGTCCCAAGCGAAAAAAGCCGCAACCGTTCAGTTGGTGGACACTGAGGGCACGTGGAAGACGACAGGTGCGCTGCCGCAAATAATTCAAGACATGAATACTAGGCCGGATGCATATGTTCATACGCTCCAAGTCACCGGACTATACGGAACAAGTACCCTGACGTGGAGCAATCAGGGACTATTTAGTATCGCGGGAACTCATGCTAAACACATATTGAGAGCTTTAAAACAAAAAGGACTTGTCAGTAGAAGTCCTAAAATGGACGAAAAAGAACTTCAGGATACATACAACCGAATTCAATCTCGATTGACGAAGGTCTTCGAACGTATCGAGGATGAGATCGAGCCATCAATAAAACAGCAGGAACAAATAATTCAGAAGCACTCGGATCTTAGTGTTCAGGTAAAGGAAGTGCCAACTCGCCTGAATACACTTCAGAAAAGAGCCAGGGCAATCCTCACTTCGGCGGAGCAACTTGAGACAAAGCTCCTCGAGAAGGAAAGTAGTGCAGGTTCAGTTTATCGAGACATCGAAGGTATGAAGGCTCAGATAATACCGTATCGTGAGAAGATGTCCAAACTCGCTGATGAACTAGACCGAGAAATCGAAGCGGCAAAAAAGCAGGTTCGAGAGTATTCGGAAGAACACAAAAAAACGATTGGGCGTCTTGAGGAAATTGCCCTCAAAGTCACCTCAGAACAGCTACAAGAATCGTTCGATAAAGCCCGCGGGCAAGTTGGCTTTGGTTGGCTCACTTTTGCTATTGTCATGGTCAATTTCCTAGCTTTCGCTTGGATCGCCTTTATTACTATCGATTTTGACCCATCAAAAGAGGTCTTTTCGGCACTCGCACTTCGGGCAGTCGCAGTTGTCATCGTTCTTCCCGTAGATATCTATTTACTCCGAGAGCTCTCAGCGGCACGCCGGGAGGCGCAAACCTATCGATTTAAACAAGCTGTTCTTTCCTCGCTCCCTGAGTACCGGAAAATGTTGGAGAAATCCGAGGACAAAGAGGTGAAGGACTTTAGTCTCAAAGTAATGGAGCGAGTATACAGCAATCCATCAAGTAAGGGGGCTGAGGACCAACTGACGCCTATATTAGAAAAGATACTTGAGCCAAATGGACCGTTGAACCTCAAACCGGCTGCCGATAAAACGATGAAGAAAGCTAAAAATTGAAAACCCCATCTGCCAACATGAAGTAAGACACAAACCAATCAAAGTAAAGTTTAGAGAAGGAGGGGTCTGCTAAGCCTTCCGCAGAGCAATCTTCGCCCGCGAAGCTGCCGACCTGTGAAGGCAGGTCGAAATAGCCGGCGGAGACCCGCAGCCAACCTGGTTGTTGCCCACTAGATTCTTGCTGACCAACTTGACGCGCAGGGGGTCGCAAGGTGGGTGAGCCCGATACCCAACTTCACGATTTCATGTATTTGCATGATCGTTTCACTCACCTGACTAGTTTGTCGCCGATGGGGACCAGCGTCGGCTGTCCGGAGCCCGATGTAGCAGGTGGTTGAGATCCCTGCGCAAACCAGAGCTTGGGACGGCTGGCCTACCCTCTCGCAGACGCCTGCGTGGGCACGGGTGGCCCGACAACGGTGGCCAGCGGGGTTTTGACGCCAATCCAAGATGGGATCGCAGGTTCGGTGGTGGCGCCGTATACTCCGCACTCCTGATGTCGCGCCCTTCGAAACGCTCTGCGCTTGCAACTCTGACCAAAGCCCGCCTGGTTGAACTCGACCAGAGCTTCGAGCTTGGTACCCCTCAAAACCACGCCAAGGCCAAATTTGTTGAGGCCCTCGCCAGCTCGAAACGGGCGAGTTTCGAGAAGGTGCTCGAACTCCTGAGCCGGAACGAGCTCAAGGACATCTGCCGCGCCCACGAGCTCGATGATGGTGGCAAGGCCAAGAGCCCGATCATCGCTCGGATCCTTGGACGCGAGGAGCCGACGCCGACGAAGTCGACGAAGAAGTCGAGCAAGCGGGGAAGTCGGGCCAAGAAGACGAGCGGCAAGGTCGAGCCCGAACAGATCGAGCTGCCCACGGGCGCCAAGCTCACGGTCGCGGAGCTCGAGAAGTACCTGTGGTCGGCGGCGGACATCCTGCGGGGCTCCATCGACTCGTCGGACTACAAGAGCTTTATCTTTGGGATGCTGTTCCTCAAACGCCTTAGCGACCGTTTTGAGGAGGAGGCGCAAAAGCTTATCGCGGATGGCGAAGACGAGGATGTGGCCTGGACCGACC
>CAZUPD010000288.1:0-5758 GCA_964621785.1 uncultured Nannocystaceae bacterium | reverse complement strand
CATAGATTTGTGTTGTGCGTGTCTTCGGCAGACCGGCCTGCCGGATTGTGTCGTTGCGGCCCGAAAGCGTAGTAAGGGTGCTGCTGATCACCCGAACCCTGAATGGGAATAGGAATTTATGCTCACTCGCCTTGGGCCTTGCTTTCATTCCAATTTGGACTACTGCCCAGGCTCATCTTCGCTGGAGAAGTCTCGCCCAGCGACAACCTCCCGGTACAAGCGGCCGATGAATACTTGCGCTTCAACACGACTCATGGTGTCGATCGCGTATGTAGTCGCCAACAGACCGAGCCGTCGGCAAATTTCATTGAGGACTTGCCAACGTATATCACTTCCGATCGCGTCGAGTACTCCCAGGAGAACTGGGGGATGGCGCACCAATACCATGCTCAGCAGTCGATCCGTCCGGTACTGGCTCATGAGTAACTTCTTGATGGCCTTGAAGTGCTCCTCAGTCGTTGTGTCACGCTCCTGAGTCAACTCTGCCGCCCACCACAGACGGGCGAGCCCATTGTCAACAAGACGCCCGACGAAGCGGTTGCGGTTCGGGGGCCGTCCCCCTTTTGACCAACGTCGTCGCAAATATCCGGCAGCGTGCCGGGTCGCTAGCCATGCCCACATCCTGGGCTCGCTGGCCAGCCCTCGTTGGATGCCGAGCAAACGGTGTAACTCCACGGCGACCTTTGGATCGTCGCTTGGGCCTGTCGTCGGGGCGTCGTCGAACTTCAACACCTCGAGCGCGGCGGTCTCGTATCCGGTCCGAGTCGCATACGAAGCTTCGTCCGCGAGCTGTTCAGGCTTCCCGCACAGGAAGTCCGTATCGATCGCCGCCAAGCCTTGGTTGGTGAGCTTCATGAGTGGTTTTCGACTCATCGTGCGAGCTCCTTCATGGCGCGCCGGATGATCTCTGGAAGGTCCAACTCGTCTTGGATCGCCGCCACAAGCTGCTCGATCAATGCTGCCCCTTTATCTTCATCCTGTTGCATTTCACTGATTCGTTCGAGGAGTCGCATGTAACCGCGCTCGCGGTTCCGCTCTGAGTAAAGACGTGCGGCGAGACGGGCGAGAAGCCCACGTCGCCACCCCTCCTCGACGGTCGCCTGGCCTTCCTCATCCAAGGAGACCGACAACATTGCAGTGTGAAGCAGGGCGTACCACACCGGTCCAGCAATCGCCTGATTGATAAGGTCCCGCACCATCGCACGTTGTCCCGTCGTTCCCTTGGACTCCAGGACAGTCGGCAAATCGGTAATCGCCCGATTAAGCCACAAAACCGGAGGTTCCTCGGTACTCTCGAGGTAATAGATTCGCTTGTTTCGACGCTTTCGCTGGGGGTGCGACGAGGTGCTGAAGTCATCCCAACGTATATCGAGTGAGCCGCCCGGTGGCTGCGTCTGTTCCCGGGTAAAGAGGACAAGGGGCGAAGAGCTGGCAACGCGCATACCCGCCCGGATTGCGTAGCCAGACTCGCACTGGCCGGTTTTCGTCCTAACGGCAATGGCTTCAAGAGTTCCATGTCCGGTACTGTTGAGGGGTAGAAAATCGACACGCCCTCTGGCGAGCTCACCTACTCGTTCAAGTGGTGCCACAACCCGGTACCATCCAGTCGCGTCTCGAAGCACCGCGAGGTATCGCAGCGGCGGGTCGCTCCGTTCATCCACCGGAAGGACTTGCTCGAACAGAACACGATCGATCCCCCGCACCTCAACCTCGATGTGAATCGGGCCCGCGGACCCGGCGTAGTCCCGGAGGTCGAGGGTCCCGCGCTCTTCATCAAAGGCGAGATCGAGATCGAGCTCTTCCCCGTCGCGGCCGCGCATGTTCCGGACACCGAGCAGAAGGGCCCGGGCGGCGAAGGCATGAGGGAGGTAACGCTGTCGTTTGACGGTCATCGCTCCCCCTCTACTTGCGAGCGTATGACGAGCTCAATGGCCGCTTCGTCGGTGGCGATCGGATGCTTGCCCGGATCGGTCGAACCACGGATCTTGACACCGCGAGACCCTGCTGGTGCCCAAATGTGCGCACAGCCATTGATCAGCTCGAACCTAGCTCCATCAACTTCGACCTCTGCAAGGGTTCCACCCACATGAGAGCTCCCATGCTCCTCACAGAATTCGACGTCTATCGTTGTTCGCCAGGGGCTGACTGTCGGAAGATTCGGGTGAACAGATGCGCTGAAGTGCCAAGCTCCGTCAATGAGTTCAGCCGACAGGTTGCGAAAATGAAAGTCGCTCTCCGATCGCCCACCACCGACTGTCCCGACGCGAAACAGTCGACGTAAACGTTGAGGACCAGTTTCGCTCGTTGTTATAGGGAGGACCACATGTTTCCTAATCGCCACCTCGGCTGCACTCGATAGGCTTTTAAGCGCAACACCCCACCCTTGGCGATACACCTCTTTCAGCCGAGGTGTCGGCTTCCATATATCGTGTGCTGGCGGCTCTGCAGTCTTGAGAAATGCCTCCAACGCCTTGGTCGCCTCGTTGGGGCCATCACGAACCCCTTCCCCACAGACGAGAATTGCCCTGAATGGGCGTGCCGAGAGTGCAATCCTACGCAATTTTCGGCACTCAACGATCATCCCGGGACCGCGAAAACACCACAACGACCAGTCTTCATCGCCCTCATCCGCCAACTGAACAATCACATCGGCAGTTACCTCCACGGCTTTGTGCCCACCATCTTTGCGAGCCGGGAGCTTCACGTGAATTGTTTCGACCACGATATCCTCGGCACTCTTGAGTTTTTTAGCTTCTTTGCGGGCATCGTAGACACGCAACATCTTTGCCAGCGGTGCCTCAGTCCCGTTGTCGACATCTACCTGGGACTCGCCAACACAAACAGACAGACGAGCACGGCTCAATGCCGGCCAGAACGCTCGTCGAGCCTCCTCGACAAGCTGGTTTTCGATGGGCTGTTGTTCGTCAGCGTCGTCGTGGGCAGGGTCACCAAATCCGACGATAAAAATCGATGTGCCAGTCTCGTTGGGCCCAAAGGGTTTTGCCCCGAGCAAGCACGCGGTTTCCGTGGCATCGCTATCCCAAAGCGAAACGGCACGCTGCCCTCCCGTGGGGAGGGCATCTACTTGGCCAAACCACCCGTCACCGGAGAAGTCGCGACCTTGAGCGAGAATGTGAAACGGTAGCGCCGCTTTGATGATAAATCGCTCGCGTCCCTTGTTCGCCCCCTCCCCGAGCCGCGAGTAAAACGCCACTGTCGAGATATGAGAGAAACGCCAGAGCACCGCTTTTCCGAGGCCAAAACTCCCCCCACTCTCAGCACGCTGCTTTTCGCTGAACAATCTGTCACGGCACAGGGCAGCAAAGTTCCCCGACCCCCGCTCCTCGCCAATCAATCCTGTCGTCCCCCGGTCTTCGATCCAAAGTCCTGTCACGACATCGGCATCCATCAACTCGATCCCGCGTTTGAAGCGAGAGGAGGCAACTTCCACTGCATGAAGGTGTGTGCGCAACGGCTTCCACGCTAACGCCGTTCGCAACTTTTTGAGGCGGTCTCCAGTGAACTCCTCAATCCGCAGACCAACTCGAACACTGTCCTGTCCGCCCAAGAGCTGGTCGTTGCTATTTTGAAGGACCTCACGAACGAGAGCGCTGACATTAGGCGTGAAGACGTACTGTGCAGGGTCACCACCGTGCCGCGCACCCGATGGCGGCACAGGATCGAAGCACCAGTCTCGTTTCATGAGCTCAAGTCCGTCCCGTTCGAGGTCGAAACATCACCCGGAAGCTGTCCAAGGACCACGGGTGGCTTCATTGCGATGGGAGGCGTAAAGCCAAGCATGGCGAGTAGACGGCTCCGTGGCCGGTCGATTCACTCCATATACAAAGGTTGCTTCATTCCCAGAAAAGTCCGTTATCGCGCAAACACCTTCACCCATCGATCACGAACCGAGAAACCGCTCCATCGCCAGTTTTACCTGCGAAACGCCATACCCGTGATCAACGACAACCAGGTCCACCCCAGCCTCCTTGCAGGCCGGAACGAGCACATCCGGGTACCTGTGGCTGACGAAGTTCCGCAACACGATGATCATGTCAACCGTGCGCCCTCCTCTCACTCGCTCGGCCAGTGCCGCAGCCCGGCGCGGTGCTCCAGCCTCCCATTCGACAACACCAAATCCGAAGGCGTCCTTGATACGATCTGCCGCATGACTCCGGTCGTCTCCACCGACGATCACCGCAGTTTTCCCACGTGTCCGTTCAAACAGGTACCAATCGGCTGGTACTCCATGATCGATCGTTTTCTCAGAGTCGTCGTCAACCCGCTCGGTTTGGTTGGCCTTGCGCAACTTTGTCCGTAGGGTCTTGAGCGCCTTCACCCCCTTGAACCGGTGGCGGTGCGGTACCAGAAGCGAGATAAGACGCGGGTCGCTTTGAGAGACTCCCGCGTTCACGACATCGCGTACCTTTGCCACGAGCTCTGCTCGACTGGGCTTTCCTCCCTCGAGCAGCTCTTCGAGCCTGCGAAAGACCGCACCTTGGTCCTGCCCTTGTTGAAGGTTCGCCTCTCTCAGTAGCGACTCCCACCATTTCTCTGCATCCGAAAGCCAGTTGCCCGTCGTGGGCCCCTTCGTGCGGGACAGTCCTGGCACAAACCCCGGCTGGTATTGACCGGACCATCGGGTCATTTGGGAGAATAACCTGTTAAACGTACGGTCGCCGGTCGAGTCGAGTGGACTCAACTCTTGAAGTAACCGCGCCATGCTGGACGCAAAACCGATGAGGGCACGCTGGGTTTCCTGTGGCTGTTCCAGCCACTCATCCGCTTTCGAAACGGCTGCTGCTAAGGCCGTTACCGCCTGGCGAGCCTCGTCACGAGACTGCGGCCGAACAGGTTCCGAGAACTCTCTGAGGATGCCCCGTAGAGATCTGCGGTGCGGCGCCTCCTGGTTGTTGTCGGAAGACCAATTCGGGGTCAGCCCTGTTTGTGTAAGCTCCCTCAGAGCTGCTGGGGTAACTGGTTGCCGCTGGGGCTCGTCCGAAATATCCTCGTCGCCAGTCGATGTCCCCGGTTCTGTTGCACCGTCGTCTTCGCCACCGGTGCTCGACGTGGGCTTAGAATCCTCGGTAGCATCGTCACCAGAACCATCGGCCAGGTCAGCCGAGCTAACCTCACGAAGCTGTGTCGGGGTCTGAGGCGAAGCTGGCCCGGCCGTCAGGAGTTCAACCCCGCCCCCGGCTGCAAGCCACCGCACCAAACTATGGCCGAGGGCGCCGGCGAGGTCACCTCTCTGCGCGATCAAGCGCAACAGCTCGGCCTCTGTGTCGCCACCATCATCTGGGCTATCACTGAGGACGCGATGAAGCTCGCGAATCTCACCCATCACTCTCTGAATCTTCACCAGAAGGTCTTTGGGCCCCTCCGCGGCCTGATTTGCGATGCTGAGATTGTACCTGGACTCCATGGTTTCTCCAGTACGCGCGAGTGCGGGGCTTGCTTCCGGGTCCGTCACGTCTGTTCACTGTAGCACGGCATTTTGAAACACGGCTCGAACAATTGCGGGCCCATGTGACGCTAAAAAAGTGTACTTACACCAATAATTTTCGAATACTTCACACAACTATAAAGATGCACGCACATAATATTGTGGATGGCTAGCTTGCTCGCACCCGCTCGGGTGCACGCCCTCTGAGGCGATCGGCCGGAGTCCGGCCCGCGGGCCACAACGGCAAAATCTTGTCCGAGGCCCGGTCCGCAGAACCTTTGGAATCTCAAGGCGGACCACCCTCTCGGCATG
>CAZUPD010000287.1:0-5835 GCA_964621785.1 uncultured Nannocystaceae bacterium | reverse complement strand
CGCCGTCTAGCGGGTGCTAGACGGCGTTCTAAAAGCTCCGGCAACAGGACTCGAATCACTGCACAGATTGTGTGAAAGTCGAATGATCACAGTGATATGCGTGCCTACCGCCTTGAAATCATTCGCTCAATCTGTGTGGTGAAGCCCAACGAGTACCCACGAAGCCCAATCTGTCCCAAAAGTCGGAAACACAAAGAAACACCGGTTCTGGGGCCTTTTTTGATGCCAGTTTTTGGCGTGTCATTGCTTGACAAAGTTGTCACTATTAGCCGACCCACTGTCCATCAACCCTTTTCTGTCACTTCCTCATCTTGCACGGCATGTGTCGTCTCGACGAGGTCATCGGGTGACTCTGCGTTAACATATGTTACCGAGATCCACTTGTGGACCAGTCGCTGACCTCCTGGGTCTGACTTGCTGCCCACCCAATACTTGTGGGAGTGGGCTCGTCGGATGTGCGGCCGGGGCCGGTGCCTTGCTGAATCTGACATTGCGGCCTTCGCTTGGGAAGCCATGGCAAGCACTCGTCGTATCTTGGCTCCTTCACGCGTCCCAACCTCCCAACACCTGACTGTTTTTGCAGGAAGGACTCGGACACCGCGCTTTGTCTTGACAACTTTTGGCTGAATCGGGCGGACGCCGTCAGGGCTCAGATCGGCATTCACGGCACAGATGTAGGTCGAGAGCAGCAGGCCCCGGCGCAAGAGTTCGGTGTAGCCTTCACGAGCCGGCGGGCTTAATTCTACCGCACAGTGTTTGACGTGATATGCGAGCGCCTCGCCGATCGACTGTGTTGAGAGCGGAATGATTGCCGCAAACTTCAGACCACTATCGATCAAGATGGCCGGCCGACCATTGGAGCTCGTGAGAGTAACAGTCACCCATTCACGTGGATAACCGTCCATGTCGAATTTACCCGTCTCGATAAGCAACGACCACTCAGGTAACTGTGCAAGGAGTTGAACGGGTAACTTCTCGTCGTCACGTGCATCGAGCACTGTACGTAGCAAATCTGGGTCGAAACGATAACGTCCCTTTGTCGCTCGCCACGCCGCCGCCATGCACAATCGTGTTGTGAGATTGTGCCTCACGTCGTCCTCGGTCATCCCCGCGGCACTGGGAGAGCACGCTAACGGTGGCAGTGGATACTTATCGATAATTCTACGGGCAGCATCAAGGGTCAGGAAAAACGTGTTCGGCCAATTCCTCGAGCGGCGAGCGGCATCAACGCGTGACCAGATATCGGGATAGGCCAGTTTGAGCTGCTTGCACACGAGCGAGGGGCTCGCAGGCTTCATCTCGTCCTTACGATACACTGCCGATCACATCACAAGTCATCACTTGGATCTAGTCGTGTCTTCGCCACCGGAAAGGGCTGCGGCGATGAGTCCCGCGAGCGCGGCGGTTCCGATAATCACTAGCCCAGCGGCGATTAGGTCGTCCGTTTTGGTTTGCGGCGCCACGCGAACCCCACGCTTTGCGGCGTAGTTCGCGGAGCGGTCGGCTTGGGTCAGCAACTTGCCCGGTGTCGTTTTTAGGGCAGTCGCGGCTAACGCCAGTTGAGCAACGGACAACGACGAAGCACCACGCTCGATTTTCGACCACGCGGACTGGTTCATTCCAATTTTTCGGGCGAGCTCACCTTGGCTCAGGCGCAGATTTTTTCGTGCATCAGCGAGCACCTGGCCCACGATAGCGGGGTAGGTTGCGGCTGGCTCTAGTATTCCCGTGACGACTTTTTTAGTCATTGAACTTTACAGGCCAACCGGATTATAGTGGACGAGAAAAATCCGGCAAGTCCGGGAAAAGGAATTTGAGATGTCAAAATTCAACTGGAAACACGAGGAGCAAGAGACATGCAAGCTCCTCGACATGGAACACCTCGGTGGCCCTGGGCGGCCTGACTGCGGCGACGGCGACTCAATCGTCGAGGTGAAGGACTACAAGCGCAAGCTCCACAAGGGGGACATCGCTCGGATCCTCGACAAGGATTGGGCTCGCGACGGACCGCTGTCGATCGTCTCGACGAGTGGTTTCACCACGAGCGCACTCGAGTATGCGTCGGGCTACGACGACGTTGAGCTCCTCCACAAGCGCGGGCGACACTTCGATCGGGTGAGCTTCGACGACTATTGGGACGAGACCGATGAAGTGGAAGAGCGCAATAGCTCGGGAGCGGTTGTACTCACGGTTGTCGGCATTGCTGCGATCGGTCTCCTTGCGATTCCGGTGCTCGACGCTCTACTCAAACCGAAGTCACGTCCACGACCGTCCAAGACGGAGCCCCAATATCGCAATCGCTCCACAAATTGAGAACCGCCCGCTGCGATTGCGGCGGACGGACTGAGAATCGGGAGCCGGCAAGCAACAACGATTCTCAATCCAGCCTAACACGGGCCCCAAACCAGGGGCCCGTGAACATTTGACGCTCCCTCACAACACTCACCGACCCGGCCAGCCAGCAAGCTCGACCCCCGACCCATCCTCGAACAGCACCTTCTTCGGCCGCGCCTCCCCAGCCGCCGTGCCCTCGAGAAAAACCACCCCGAGCTTCACCAGGGCTGCCTCGATCCGTTCCACGCTCGCTGCGTGCGAACGCACCGCACCTGTCTCATAGGACCGCACCGTATTCGCGGTGACCTGCGCTTTCTCGCCCAGCTCGGCGGGTGTCAGCGACAGCAAAAATCGCGCGGCTTTGCACTGCTGGGGCGTCACCTGGCGAAGCTACCGAGCTTGGCAATCTCGCGCCAACTTTCATAAAATTAATTTTATTATTAATCAATTGTTCAAAACCAGGCTAGTCTCTCGCGGATGTGTCACTCAAGCCAGCTTGGAATGGCGAATCGACGTGGACCTACGCCAAGCGCGATTTGGGATCCTCACCTATGCAGATCCCACCGGCCCCAGAGTAAAAAATCGGCCTCCGAAGCTCTTGTTGCTCGTGCATCACGAGCCCGGCCAAACAACCGGTATATGCCACTCGGCCGGCTTATTGACCCGATGGCAACCGCGTGAGACTTGCATAGTCATCGAACCGACCTCGAGAAGACACCATGCCGACGGACACCCTCCACCGCCTCGCCTACCTCGCAACCGCCGACCACGACCAGGCCAACGACTTTGTCCGGCGTGTACTTGCAAGTATCCCCGACGGCCGTCGCCTTGAGCTCGTCACCGCTTTGATGCGACTCCTGCAAAGCGAACTCCATCGAAACGCCCAGGAATCGTTTGACGAGCTCGACCATATTCTCCGCGAAGACCTCACCACATCCGACCAGCTCACGACTCGCAGTCGCCACGACCTCCTGTGGGAACTCAAGCGCACCTGTCTCGCTCGCACCCTTGGCTGTGTCAGTCCTGGTCCTCGGCTCACCTTCATTTTCTGCGACGTCTATGGCGCGAACCTCGACGAAGCGGCCGTGGCCTTCAAACTTCGCCGGGCTGCCGTTCGCGTTCGCCTCACCCGTGCTCGTGCGATTCTCAGTGACTACCTCGAACATCGGTGTGTCCACTTCGACGCCGCCAATCCTTGTACCTGCACAGGTCGCCTCGGTATCGCCCTGCGCAAGGAGTTCATCTCCACGGATCCCGTCCACCCCACCCCCGACAACAGCCATCGCGGTCGGCGTGTTAGCAACCCATCCGACCTCTACTCTCACCTTCCCATCATTCAGCCGCCATCGTTTCACCTCGGATTGAGCACGTGACGTCCACCACAACCACCGCCGACCTCACTACCGAAGCTCGCACTGTTGTGTGGGGCGGCCCCTTGGAGGATTTTATCGATGTCGGCGACAAGGTCGGCACGATTCAGCTCGAACGCAAACTCGGCAAAGGTGGCCACGCGCGTGTCTTCCGGGGCAAATGCAGTACCACGGGTGCGTATCGGGCTGTGAAAGTTCTTCATCGCCGCGAGTTTCTCAACCGATTTACTTGGGAGTACAAGCTTCTCGATCGCGTACAAAGCCCGCACATAGTGCGCGTGCACTCGTTTCATCTTCTGCCGGCGCCACACTACGTCATGGACTTTTTGCCCGGCTGCACACTCGAACGTTATCGCCGGGCCCAAGGCGGCACGATTCCCATCATCGAGGTCGTGGAGATTGCCCGCCAGATCTGCGAGGGCCTCGAACATCTGCACAGCATTGGCATCATCCACCGCGACCTCACCCCGAAAAATGTCATCCGCGGGCCCGACGGGCACATTACTGTGATCGACCTCGGGATCGCTAAGACGCTCCCCGAGTTCTTCCTCGACAACGATCACATCGTCACCACCAGTGCCCTCGGCACGCCGGGATTTGTCGCCCCAGAGCAGGAAGCTCTGCACAAACTCGACCACAAAGTCGATTTCTACGGTTTAGGTGCCCTCGTCTACTACTTGCTTACGGGCCACAAATACCGGCCGCAGATCGGGATCAAACTCGAGGAGGAGCATCTGCGAATCGTCCTCGAGCAACTGCTGGCCACTGATCCGAAGGAGCGATACACGTCGATCGATAGGATCCGTGATGACCTCGACGTCCTGTTCGAGAACTTTCGCGAGGACATCCCGGTACCCACGGTTGTCGTGGTCCAGCGGTCGAAGTTCCTGTTCGTGCTAATCGCTGCGATCCTTGTGCTGGCTGCGATCGGGTTGTGGGGACACGTCGCTCGGAATGCCGGCACAACGCGGACAACCGTTGCAGCGATGTCGCCGGCGAGTCCGCTGCCTTCCACTCCTGCATCAACACCGCTGACCAACCCCGTGCCGGAGGTGACTCCACTTTCCGAGGGCACCGTGGACAGTCGGCCGCACGCGCCTGCATCAACCTCGGTGCCGAGGATCAACCAGTCGTACTTAGGGCCTGCGACCGATGGCAACGAAGCGAAACTTGCTCCCGCAACTTTCGCCGCCGTACCGACTTCGGCAAAACCGGCCGCGAGTGAACACCAAACGAAGCCTGCTCCGAGCAAGCGAACTCGCCGACGATCGAAACCTGCAAAGACTCCCGAGCAAAAACAGCTTGAGACCAAACTGCGGCATGCGCTGGCTGCCTGCTCGGTCCCACCGCAGAAAATCCGCTATCACGCGACCCGATTCGGTGTCACCGTGAACGGCCCCGACATCGGCATCCGCCACACGTGTATCGAAAAATTCGTGCCGCGCACACAGGACGAATTCTCGGGTACCATGCACTTCCGCAAGGACTAGCGCGATGCAGTTATTTGTATTGGCACTGACCCTGGCCACCCCCGCCGAGCTCACCAACCAAGAACTCGAGAACGCCGGCCGCCAGGCGGTCGCCACCGACGATCACCGAACCGCGGCCCAATCGTTCGACGCCCTCTCACGCCGACAGCTCGACCTGGGCGACTCGATCGCGTGGACCATCGCAGCGACCGCGGCATGGCAACGCGACTACAAACAAACCGGCTCGCCCGAGTCGTTGTGTGCCGCGATCGCGTTGCTCCGCTACTTCGCTGTCGAACACGGCCAACCCCCGCCGGTCATCGACGAGTACTGGTCGCTGGTCGAGATGAGACAGGCCGCAAATATCTCGTGCGAACCTGGCGAAGAACCGACGCAGGTTCAGGACGATGCACCACGGTCCGAAATACCCGACGACATCCCGCCAGCAATCCCGACGCCAACGGTGAGTCTGCCGAGTCGCCCAAACCTGCCACCCGCACAACCGAAGATGTCGAAGCGGCGAAAGTTGGCGATCGCGGGAGGCATCCTCACTGGCCTCGGTGTCGTCGGAGTTGCAGCCCTCGCCGGTCAAATCGCAAACTACGTGCCGACGATCCGCCAGTACCGAGACTACAACCGCGACGAGCTGTATCAGCAAGCTT
>CAZUPD010000286.1:2955-5857 GCA_964621785.1 uncultured Nannocystaceae bacterium | reverse complement strand
ACACCGAGCTCCCGGGTGCCCCAGCGGGGCCTCCCGGAGCGCCGCACTGGCAGCTTCCGCCAAAGGAAACGCCAATGGTGTTTCAAAACCGCAGTGTCACGGCGCTGTGTAAGCAACTGCGCGAGCCGGCACAAAACGGCGAGCGCAGCTTGGCCGAGCTAGTCGAGCATGTCGAGAAGGATCCGCTGGTATTGTGGGGGTGGAAACCAGGCGGCGCACGCACGCCACCGCCGATCGGCCACGCCGTATTTGTCCAACATATGCGCGCGTGGGTGGATGCCGGTGGGATCTGTCCGGGTGAACAGGTTGCACCTGTACTCGGGCCCGAGGCCGATACCGACGCCGACACCGATACGACTGGGGGATAACAGCCGCGCATGCTCGAGGTTCGTCAACAGTTCCCGGCATTCCTCCAGCCGCGGGACGGGCCACCGCTCGTCTACCTCGATTCGGCGACGACCGCCCTGACCCCGCGTGTGGTGATCGATGCCGTCACCCGGGAGCTGATGCGAGGGGGCAGTGCAGGGCGGAGTGTTCATGCGCTCGGTGCCCGCGCGAGCGAGGCCTACACCCACGCTCGGCGCGTGGTTGCCACGCATCTCGGTGGCGATGCGGACCAATGGGTGTTTGTCCGCTCGGCGACCGAAGGACTCAACCTAGTCGCCGAGGGGTGGGCGCGACCGCGGGTGGGTCCCGGCGATGAAATTTGCGTGTCGGCGGCTGAGCATCACAGCAACTTGCTTCCGTGGCGACGCGTGTGTGAACGCCGAGGGGCGCGTTTGGTGGTTGTCGCGTGTGATGCCAACGGCGACCTCGACCTCGACGACCTGCAGCGGAGACTCAATCCGCGGACGTGTGTGTTGGCAGTGACCCATGTGTCCAATGTGACAGGTTCCGAGACTCCGATCGCCGAGGTTGCCCAGCTACTCGCCAGCTCGCCGGCCAGCGACGCGGCATTGGTCGTCGACGGCGCCCAAGCGGTTCCCCATCGCCAGGTCGACATCCCCTCACTCGGTTGCGATTTCTATGTGTTTGCAGGTCACAAGGCCTACGGGCCCCAGGGGTGCAGCGCGGTGTGGGCAACGGCGAGGCGTTGGCGACAGACACAGCCGTTGGTCGTCGGCGGTGGCATGGTCACCCAGGTACTGTCCGAGCGTGTTGAGTACGCGGATGGCCCGGCACGGTTTGAAGGTGGTACACAAAATGTAGCGGGCGCGAGCGGCTTGGCGACAGCGCTCGAGTTCCTCGCCACACATCGCGATCTGACCGGTGAACAAGTGCTGCTGCGCACCGTTGAGCGGGCGTTGACCGAGCTTCCCGGGGTCGCGATCCTCGGCCGTCCAAAGTCCCGCATCGGGGTGCTCTCATTTGTCGTCGAAGGTGTCCACGCCCACGATGTCGGGTCGGTCCTCGACGCCCGCGGCGTGGCGGTGCGAGCCGGACATCATTGCGCCCAGCCGTTGCTGCGTCACTTCGGCGTCAAGCATGCGGTACGTGTCTCGGTTGGGCTCTACACCACCGGGGCAGATATCGACCGATTGATCGATGCACTCGCCAGTGTGCGCCACGAACTAGGTGTCGCGCGGAGGGTGCGGTGAACAAGCTCTACAGCGATGAACTTCTCGTCCATGCCCACGCGCCCCATGTCGCGTTGCCGGACGATCCAACAGCTACTGCTTCGCTCACAAACCCGTTGTGTGGCGACGAGATTGAGGTCGGGGTGCGCGTGCGTGATGGGGTGTTCGAAGCCGTGGGCTACGCGGTCGAAGCCTGTGCCATCTGTGCGGCCTCGGCCTCGGTGATGGCCCAGGAGCTCACAGGTCAGCCGATCGATACATTCGAGCGCCAGCTCGGGATGCTCGAGCGCGTCCTCGCGGGGGAGCATCTCTCGTCCGTTTCAGACCTCCACGTACTGGCCACACTCGCCGACTTTCCGAGCCGCAAGCCCTGTGCCCTCTTGCCGTGGCGCGCCCTCGAGCGGGCACTACACGTCCGCACCTCGCCGAAGCCGAGCCGAGTCGTCGACCCAGACGAGCGAGAGCCGTTGCCGAGTCGCTCGCCATGGGCCGTGATTCAAGCGCTGCGAGCCGCCGGGGAGGAGGCCGCACTGGCCACCCTGATTTGGGTCGAAGGATCGAGCCCGTGCCCCCTTGGCAGCCACATGGTTGTCGGTACAAACGGCGATTTTTGGGGTTCCGTTTCCGGCGGATGTGTCGAGTCGGCGGTCGTTCGCACGGCGCTCGAGCTCCTCGGTAGCGACGACCCCCATGCGAGCAAGGTCGAGGCCTTCGCCATCGCCAACAGTCAGGCCGGAGAGGTGGGGTTGGCCTGTGGCGGTCGGATCGGTGTGCACATTGCCCGGGCGCCAGATTCGGGGCAGATCAAAACAATATTGCATGTGCAACAAAATCACACAGGCGTGCGTGTGGTTCCACTCGCGGGTGGTGAGAGTCGGTTGCTTTTCGTTGAGCAACTCGATGACGCGGGCGGCCCGTTGATCCACGTTGCTCGCACCGTGCTGCAACAGGGACCGCAGTTGTTGGAGCAGGGTGAGGACTCCTGGTTTCTCGAGCCGATTTGTTCACCGCCCGCGTTGGTCCTGGTCGGCGCGACACACATTGCCCAGGTTTTGGTCCGCCTCGCCACCGAACTCGGATTTGCGCCGATTGTCGTCGACCCGCGGCCCGCGCTTGCCAATCGCCGCCGGTTTCCACATGCACGCTTGGTCGTCGACCGCCCCGAGCGTTGCCTCGCCGCGATGCCGCTCCATCGAATCTCCACGACGGCGAAAGAGACGGGCAGCGACCGCATCGAGTGCGCGTACATCTACTTCCTACCGCTGTGGGACGTGCTGCCCGCCGTCGCCACGGAGGTTTTATCAAGCTCACTTGACGACTCGTCT
>CAZUPD010000286.1:0-2945 GCA_964621785.1 uncultured Nannocystaceae bacterium | reverse complement strand
GATGTTGAGCCACGATCCCAAGCTCGATGACCCCGCCCTGCAAGTGGCCCTCACAAGTCCAGCGTTTTATGTCGGCGCGCTCGGAAGTCGCAAAACCCAGCGTGCACGCCTCGAGCGTCTACGCAACAACGGGTTGCCAGAAGCTGCCCTAGGCCGGCTTCGAGGGCCGGCAGGTCTGCCGATCGGGGGTAAGGGAGCCGGTGAAATCGCGCTGTCGATGCTCGCCGAAATCGTCGCCACCCGCAGGGCTGAGCCGCAGGAGCCCAGGGTCGGGGCGGTGGTGCTCGCGGCCGGAATGTCGCGCCGGGCCGGGTCGACAAACAAACTCCTGCATCCATTTGAAGGCGAACCGATGATCCGTCGTGTGGTCCGCACGGTACTCGCCACCGGAGTCAACCCCTGCTGTGTTGTCGTCGGCCATGACGCGACGCGGGTCCGCGAAGTTCTCGATGGATTCCCGATCACGTTTGTACACAACCCCGAATTTGCCGAGGGCATGGGTACCTCGATCGCGGCCGGTATCCAGGCCATCGCCAGGGAACGAGTGGACGCCGCATTCATCGTATTGGGGGATATGCCGATGGTTCGTGTCGAAGACCTCGAGTGCCTCCGGGCGAGCTATTGTACGAGCACGCAGCATCTGATCATTGCCCCCGTTGCCGGGCAGGGGGCCAATCGTCGACTCGGAAATCCGGTGCTGTGGCCCCGTCGTTATTTCGCCCAGTTGGCGAGGCTTCGCGGCAATACAGGCGCCAAACGCATTCTCCAGGAGGTGCCGGGGGCTGTCTTGCAGGTGCCGATCGATCATCCAGGTGTGCACATTGACGTGGACACGCTACCGGTTGTAACACAATTGTGAGTACATGCCTTCGGGGCGCATTGGGGCCGCAGTTGCAGTGAGCGGGGATATTATCAATGGTATCAGCAGCAATTAGTTGACACTCGGCTTGGCCGTGACCGTAATCTTTGTTGAAGACTTTTGGTGGTAGTCGTCGCCCGCGGACACAAACGAGACCTCGCGCGGGCCTGTACCCTCTTGGCTATTTACGTGATACTGCACGGTGGCATTGCCGGACGTATCGGTTTGCACGCAGCCATTGCGACAGATCGTCAACCCTGCGACGGGTTGGTTATCGGTTGTCCGTATCGCCTTGACGTTATATGTCACCCATTCCTCGATCTGGACAGTTGCTGGGCCCGTAGCGATGAGCTTGACTGTGGCCGGCAAGACGGTCAGGGTCGGCCCATCATAATAGAGGTTCGCTTCTTTTAGATCATACAGATGCTTCGGGATTTCGGCGTGTGCTTCGAGGGAGTACGTATTCGGCTTGTCGTCGATCGTAAATGAGATCGTCGCTCTCCCGTTTGTGTTCGATGTGGCGGTCCCGAGCTTCTTGCTCCGAAGGTGGCGCTTTGTGCGGTAAAATGTCACCGGTATATTTGCCACCTTGGGGCCCCATACAGCATTGCCGCGATACAACACGGCACTCGCCTTCACCGTTTCGCCGTACATCCCGGTTACGTGGGCCCATTGGATAGAAACAGTTTGTCGCGCGGGGTACAGCTTAAAAGAGCTATTCTCCGCCGTCGGGGTGTAGAGCACATCGCCGAGAAACTGCGCCTTGAGATTGGCTTTCCCGGAGCCTGCCGTCGGCGTGTACACGTAACGGAGCCTACCCGAAGAGTCGGTCATCGAGCTTCCGACTTGTTTGCCATTGACATAAATCGCAACTTCTCGACCACTCACGCCCGCACCGTCGCTCGTTCGGGTCAGGTCGGCGTGCAGAGTCGTTGCGGAGCCTTGATTTGCAGATTCATTGTGACTCAAACGCAGTGCCGTCGTCGCGCGCAGAGTCCCTACGCTGGACGTATCCTGTGCCAGGCCGCACTTTTCGTTGCCACGAAATAGCGCATTAACTTTCTTGGGTCCCATCTTGTTGGGGACCTTGTAGTTGACCTTTGCCTCGCCCTTGCGATTTGTCAGCGCCTCGCCGACGACGTGACCATCGACCCAAAACGCGACCATCTGTTCGGGGACGGGGGCGCCTTTGTTGTTATCGAGGGTCAAGGTCGCGCGCAACGGGATGGTTGAACCAATCTCACCAACCACACGGGTTGCTTGGAGATGGGTCGGGCGACGCTTGAGCCGGGCAAATTTCATCGACCACGGGGGCTGTTCATGGTGGCGGCCACAAAAGGGCGTGCTGGCAGCCTTGGGTACTTGATGCCCTGCGCTCGGGTTTTGTTGGTTGCCTGGTTTGTGTTGGTTGCTCGTGGGTTTGGCGGGAGCCTCGGTGGCTGGCGTCATAGAAAGCAAAAATCCGAATACTGGGGCGAAGTTTTTGAGGTGCGCTTTCATGTCGACTCGACGGTCCTGTCGCGGTGATAGACATCCCTGATTGTCGTGACTTCGCAATTCAATTGAGGGCAGGTTGTGAGTAGATGCACGGCTCCGGGGCCGGTTCGAATGCGTACCAGCGGACGGTTGCCGAGGAATCATTGTTGATACATGCTTGTTTGTCTTACGTACCGCCAGGCCTACGGGCCTGTGTTGGTACGGATGAAGACTTGCTGGGCGTGCGCGAGAATCTGTTCCATCGAGATTGGTTTGCGCAGATAGTGGTCGGCACCAGCATCGCGACAGCGGGCTTCGTCCTGTGGCATGACGTGTGCTGTGAGAGCCGTAATTGTGTTGGAAAAGCCGCGTTCGCGCAGGATACGGGTCGCTGACAGGCCATCGAGTACAGGCATATCGAGGTCCATGAAAATCAAGTCGACTCCGGTGGCGCGGTCAAGTGCGACCGCACCATTCTCCGCCAGGACGACTTCGGCACCGTGCATCTCGAGCACCATTTGCAGGAGTGCGGAGAGTTCGGGGTTGTCGTCGACGACCAGACAGCGTAGTCCTTTGAGGTCGACGGTCTCCTCCTGCTCAGGTTCGGGTT
>CAZUPD010000285.1:0-5870 GCA_964621785.1 uncultured Nannocystaceae bacterium | reverse complement strand
TGCGGCAGCCAGCTGGCGCCTCCAGGTTCGTTTCTTCTCCGCGAATCCTAGCTCGTCGGGCTTGCTCTTTTCGTCTCGCGGGTCGTGTCGGTTGCGGGACGTGTCGTCTCGGTTTCCGCGGCGTTGGCTGCATCGATCGGTCGTCGTCTTCAGGCTCGTTTCTCGGCCCGCGCGCCCGTTCGAACGAAGTTGTTTGTCGTTCATTTGACTCGACCGAAGATCGTCGCTCCGGGTCGGGCAGTCGTGTATGTCGTGTCGGTTTAGCGGCGTAACTCGGAACCCATTCGCGGTGGGTTTACTGCTCGAGCGGCAACTCGTACAGCAGGACGTGTTCGTTGATCCGCCGTGAAGCTGACTCTCTTGTCAACTCGGGGAAGCACTGTCCGCGTAACACCACCGTTGCGTGGACCGCAGCAACTCCTGATTGCGGGAGTTTCTTACACTCGAGTGGTTTGTGGTCGACTCCGAGAAATGCGAGCTCGCGCAGGCCCAATCCCGGGCGATATTCGTGATAATACAAGTCTATCGTTGGGTGTTCGTCGGCGTATGCTGCTAAATCGCGTAGATCTTGGCCCCAATCTTCGCCGATCAGGTTGACTGTGTGGGCGTGCTTGGCTGTACCTCCGAGGGGATTGAAGTAGCCTAAAAACCGTGGTGCAGCCAGTAGCCCGGTAATTGGTGCGCATACAATGAGTGTATAGACATAAATTTGTGCTCGCCGCAGGTAGGGGTCGGCGAGGAGGCATACACCGGCACGTGCGGCGAGAAGGCTGAGAAGTGGGACGATCGGCAGGGCGTGGCGAAACCCGATGTTGACCCGGGATGTCATCATCAGTGCGAGCCATCCGATCGCGTAGGCGGCGATGACTTGGGAAGGCTCGGAGAGTTTTTTGCGTCGTACCAGCAGGAAAAACGCCAGTAACAATAGACCCAAGAGGGTCGGGGAGCCTTGGACGAGGAGCAGGGTCGGGTAGTAGCGTGGCGTTCCGCGGTCGCGCCACGTGCCTTGAAAATAGGTTTTTCGCCCGACTCGACTCTCCAATTGTACATGCACGAGGTTGACCGTGTACATGTACGGGAGTGGAATCGGCATGTCCTGGGGCAGTTGCTTGAAAAATGCGACGCTCTCGAGGCGCCTTCGGGCATCGGGCTCGCGCAGCGTCTCGGCGACGGTCATGCCGGTGCGGTCAAATCCAAACGCGAGGTTGATCGCTAGGAGTACGGTCGCTCCGGTTGCCAGCATCTCGAGGCCGGCACGGACCAAGCGCTTTTTTCTCTGCTGAGCACGAAACCGGCGCCCGCGAACACTCGCCCGTAAAAAGACAATCAACACGGCCAGTGGTCCAACTGCGAGACCGGCCGTTTTGGTGAGTATACAACAGGTGACCGCGGCGGTTAGCCAAAGCCACGGGCGCAGACCGGGGGTGCGCAGGTAGAGGATCGTGGCGTAGGTGGTGGCGAGGAGACCCGCAGTGAGACCGAGGTCGGTGGTCAGCAGGTGGCCGTGTGCGAGTAAAAGCGGTTCAAAACACAGCAGGACGAGGACGAGGCGCGCACAGGTGAGGCCCCAGACCCGCAGGCACAGCAGGTAGCTGAGGAGCATCATGAGTGCATATACACTCAGAACCAGGGCGCGGCCGAGTTGAATCGCCGCCCGGATCGCGTTGTAATCGGTGGCGAGAAAGTCGGGGGTGGCGCGGCCGAGTGCGGGCCACCCGTGGAGGCGGTGAAGGTCGACTTCGGGGATTGTCAGCGCCGCAGGTAGACTGGTCAGAGCGTTGAAGAGGGGCGGCTCAGCGTAGTAAGCACGCATATCTCCCTGCCACCAATAGTTGAGCCCGCGCAACAGATGAAACGGCTCGTCAAACGTCGGAGTGGCCCAAAAAGCACTCCAGGTGAGGAGGAGCATCGCCAGAGCGGTGAGGCCAAGTGCCGGAAGGTGTATACGCACACTCGCCCGCAGAGGAATCTTGGGGGAGCGTGGCGGCACGGCGCTATTCGTAGCAAACGCGGGATGTTCGTGCCAACGGTTTCAGTCGTTCACGCCGGCGAGGAACTTGGTACGGCCAGGCGAGAAACCAGGTTCAGTCGGTCGTTCGCCGGCGAGAAGCCAGGTTCAGTTCGTCGTTCGCGCCGGGCAGGTTCGGGGAGTTGGTTGCCGGTCGCTCAGCGGCCGAGGAGTCGGAGGCGATTGGTGATCGCACCGTCGGCGAAGGTCGGTTCCTGTCGCGACCTTGAAGAGATCGAAGGTCCAGTTTCTGGGCCAACGGCTGCTGCCGTCCCAAGTGCCGAGTTCCGTGGGTAAGTCGGGTCTCGCTGAGCCGGACAGCAAGTCTACCCCAGACGAACGGCGTATGCGTAGCGTGCCGTTGCTGCTTCGACGTGCGCAAGGCCGCGACAGGTGCGATTGATTTCGCCGGCGTTCGATGGCACGACTCTCTCCCGTGCGGAATCGTCGCGGGAAACGGACCAAGTTTATTTTTGTCACCGGAGGCGTGGTGTCTTCCCTCGGCAAGGGCCTTTGTGCCGCGTCGATGGGGGCGTTGCTCGAGAGCCGGGGGCTGAAGATCGGGCTGCAAAAGCTCGATCCCTATCTCAATGTCGACCCTGGGACGATGAACCCGACCCAGCACGGCGAGGTGTTTGTGACCGACGACGGGGCGGAGACCGACCTCGACCTCGGGCACTACGAACGCTTTGTCTCCCACCGGATGAGTCGACATAGCAACTATACTTCGGGACAGATCTACGAGTCGGTGATCCGCAAGGAACGTCGCGGCGAATACCTCGGGCAGACGGTCCAGGTGATTCCGCATGTGACCAATCAGATCAAAGAGGTGATCATCGACGCGGCCCAGGGGCTCGACCTATTGATCGTCGAGATCGGGGGGACGGTCGGCGATATCGAGAGCTTGCCGTTTTTGGAGGCGATCCGACAACTACACCTGGCCTGTGAGCCAGATGATACGGTGTTTGTCCACCTGACCCTTCTGCCATATATCCGTACAGCCGGCGAGATCAAGACCAAGCCGACCCAACACTCGGTGATGAAGATGCGGGAGATCGGGATCCAGCCGGATATTCTGGTGTGCCGGACCGAGGGGGCGATCTCCCGGGCGACCCGCGAGAAGCTGGCGCTGTTTACCAACGTCCGCACCGATGCCGTGATCTCACTGCCCGACCAGGACACGATTTACGAGGTCCCACTGGTGCTCCACGCCGAGGGGGTCGACGACAAGATCTGCGATCTGCTGGGGATCTGGAGCCGCGAACCGTCGCTCGATCAGTGGAAGCGGATCGTCGGGGTGCTCCAGGCGCCGCAAAAACGCGTGGCGATCGGGATCGTCGGCAAGTACGTGGAGCTGGAAGAGAGTTACAAGAGTCTGCACGAAGCCCTGGTCCACGGCGGGCTGGCCAATCAGTGCGCGGTCGATGTGGTCTATGTCGACGCCGAACAGGTGGCGACCAAGGGGCCCGCACACGCGCTGTCGGATGTCGACGCTGTGCTGGTCCCAGGAGGGTTTGGCGAGCGCGGAAGCGAAGGCAAGATCGAGGCGATTTCACATGCGCGTACACATAAAATTCCCTACCTCGGAATCTGTTTGGGTATGCAACTAGCTGTGGTGGAGTTCAGCCGAAACGTGGTCGGAATCAAAGGTGCCAACAGTGCCGAGTTCGGTGGCGAAAACGCGGAGTCGGTGATCCATCTGATGCCGTCGCAGGAGAAGGTGGTCGACAAGGGGGGAACGATGCGGCTCGGCGCCTACGATTGCGACCTCGCGGCCGGTTCGTCGGTGGCTCGGATCTACGGGAAGTCGCGGATCTCCGAACGCCATCGCCATCGCTACGAGTTCAACAACAATTTTCGCGAGCGCCTTTCGACCGCGGGGTTGAAACTCAGTGGTGTCTCACCCGACGACCAGCTGGTGGAGGTGGTGGAGCTGCGGGCTGAAGACCATCCGTTTTTTGTCGGCTGCCAGTTTCACCCGGAGTTCAAGAGCCGACCGACATCGCCACATCCGTTGTTTGCCGCGTATATCGCAGCTGCACTGAAGCACCGCGACCGGGACTGATGGTCCCGGCGTTGGGTTGCAAATGCATGGAACTCCAGCATCGCGCCCGCGGGACCGGCACATGAGGCGAGGTTAAAAACGCGTTCGACGTCAGGCCCGACTACATGTGCAGGCACAGCGGTGGTCTCAACCAGCTAGAGATCGCGTGCCAAAAAAATTCATCGACATGGTCGCGTTCCCGATCTGATATGCTGTTCGCACGTGCAAACCTCGAACGCACAGTCGGAAGGAAGTCGCGCAAGCCTATGGCGATGACCATGCGGCCCGAATTGCGGATGAGCCAACAGCTCGTCATGACGCCGCAGTTGCAGCAGGCCATCAAGCTGCTGCAGATGTCGCGGGTCGAACTGACGGACTTGGTCCGCGACCAACTCCTCGAAAATCCGATGCTCGAGGAGTCGCAAGAACTCGGGACGTCGACCGAGGAGCCGGTTTCGTCGATCGAGTTGCAAGATGGGGTCGAGCTCGAGCGCGGCGATCCGACCGAGCAATCGTCGGCGAAGGAAGAACGCAGTACCGAGGTCAAGGTCGATGAGCCGCCGCGCGACAACTTCGACTGGGAGGCCTATCTCGAAAACTCAGCCTACCCGCCGAGCACGGGTCCAACGATCCGCCCCGAGAGTGATTTGCCGTCGCTCGAGGCAACCCTGTCGGCACCTGAGACCCTCGAGGACCACTTGATGTGGCAGATCCGGCTGTCCAATTTCGGGCCGCGGCGCGAGGAGATCGCGGAGTTCATCGTCCGTTGCCTCGACCCCAACGGGTACTTGCAGGACATCTCGGTGACGCAAATCGCCAGGCAGCTCGACTGCCCCGCATTGCTGGTCGAACAGGTGTTGCGACGCGTGCAAGAACTCGATCCGATGTCGGTGGCTTCGCGCAGCCTGTCCGAATGTCTGTGGATCCAAGCGCATCACCCCGAGCGCCCGATCGAAGATCCGCTGGTGCTGGGGATCATCGCCAAACACCTGCACAACTTAGAGACGCGGCGCTACAACGTGGTGGTCCGCGATGTGGGCGAGCCGCTCGAGGAGGTCTACGAAGCGACGAAGGTCGTGATGGCCCTCGACCCGCGACCCGCGCGAGCCTTTTCTTCGGAGTCGCCCGCGTACATCGTCCCAGATGTCTACATCATCCGCCTCGAAGACGAGTTCGTGGTGCTGCTCAACGACGACGGTCTGCCGCGCCTCAAGATCAGCAACCTGTACCGCTCGACGATGGGAGGCGGGAACAGTGCGGCCAAAGACTACATCCACGAACGCCTACGCTCGGCACAGTGGCTGATCCGATCGATCCAACAACGCCAGCGAACGATCATGAAGGTCGCCCGCAGCATCCTCAAGTTCCAACGCGAGTTCTTCGAGAAGGGGGTGCAGTTCCTGCGACCACTGATCCTCCGCGACGTCGCCGAGGATATCGAGATGCACGAGTCGACGGTGTCGCGTGTGACGACAAACAAGTACGTCCACACACCACAGGGAATCTTCGAGCTCAAGTTCTTCTTCAACGCAGGGATCAGTAGCCGCGACGGAGATGAGCTGGCTTCAGAGGCCGTGAAGACCAAGATCAAAAATCTGATCGCAAAAGAAAATCCAAAAAAGCCGCTGAGCGATGCCCAGCTGGTGAAGGCACTGCGAGAAGAGGGGATCAGTATTGCCCGCCGGACAGTGGCGAAGTATCGCGAGCAGCTGGGCGTACTATCGTCGACCAAGCGCCGAAAGCTGTTTTGAGCTTCGATGGGCGCGCGGGTTATTTTGGCCGTGGAGCGTGCCTGAGCGGCTTGCAGTAGGCTCGCTA
>CAZUPD010000284.1:3503-5889 GCA_964621785.1 uncultured Nannocystaceae bacterium | reverse complement strand
TGGCGATCTCGGGGTTGGACAGCCCCTGGGCCACCAGCGCCAGGACCTCGCGCTCGCGGTGGGTCGGCGGGTCGGCGAGCGACGGCAGCTCGACCTGAACCCGGTGGACCGCGATGGACTCCGGCACATGAACCGTCTTGCTGTGAACAACACCGGCCAAGGCGCGAACAGCACGCGGCGACAGGCCTCCAAGCAACGCGGCCAGGGCTCCGGAGCGCTCGGCGAAGACGCGGCGCCCACCCTCGTCGACCGAGGCCAGCACAGCCGCCTCGAGCCGTGCGGTCGCTTCGGTTGATCGGCCCGCCTGGTGAAGTGCGACAACCGCTTCGATCTCCCAGTCCATCGCGTGGGTCCACCGGCCCGCGGTCTGGGCGGCGACCTGGTGGGCGTCAATGATCGGGAGAGCCTCGGGGCCGGCGTTGGCAGCACGCAGATTGAACAGCGCGGCTTCGTGGGTCACTCCGCGGTAGGCACAGGGGTCAGGCAGCGGCATGGCGGTCGACTGACCTCGTAGAACGTCCACCATAAGCCGGCCGAGTCGCACAAACCCCTGGACGACAGGAAGTTGTGTGCGCGAGGCCAGCACGGCCGCCTCGGCCAAAGCCTCCTCCGCCAACTCCGACTCGCCGCTGTTCTCGCAAGCACGCGCCTGCATCACCAGCGTATTGATGAGCACAAACGGATCCGAGAGCAGTTGTGCGCGAAGGCGGCTTTGATCAAAGGCCTCGAGTGCACCGGGCAAGTCCCACCGCTCCATCAGAATGCGAGCCAGCCGTGAATGTACATACGAAGTGACGCCGAGCACGGAGCAGTGCTCCCGTTCCGTATACGCAAGCGCCTCCCGACACACCGCTTCACCCTCGGTCAACCGGCCGACAGCCGCGAGACAGCCCGCGAGGTAGCCCATCCCCGCAACCGCTGCGAAGGTATTGCCGCCCTGCTGACCGAGCCTACTGGCCTGGGTCAGGGCCGGCAGTGCGCGCTCGGGCCAGCCCATCATCAGGTGGGTCACACCGATCTGAAGCGCCAACACCGAGCGAGCACCCGGCCCAGTCTCGCCGAGCTCATCGAGCGTCCGCTGGGCATGCGCCACGCTTGCCAACGGGTCTTGGACCGGCCGGGTAGCGATGGAATCGATGACCGTGAGTTGGTCGGCGAAGACTCGCCAGTGGTCCGGAACCGGACCCTCGTGCCGGTCGAGCGCTTCCCGGGCACGGCGCACGACATCGCGGGCGACATCCGTCCGTGGCGGTACGCGCAGCGGCAGGACGGCGAGCCATCCTGCTGCCACGCCAACGCCGGGAAGGGCGTCGAGGGCGTCGTCTGGCACAGCTGCGAGCCAAGCGCGAACGGTGCCGAGGTCGCTTCGGAACACAAGCGGCAGCCCCCACCGATCCACGATCTGGGCCATCAGCGAAGGATCGCCGGCTGAAGTTGCGTGGGAGGCAGCCTTGTGCGGGTTTCCGTGCTCGAGATGCCACAGGGCCGTGCGGCGGTGGAGTTCCCCAGCTCGCCCAGGGTACACGGCCTCCAAGCGGGCCCGCAGGAGCTCACCGAACAAGTGATGGAATCGGTACTTCCGGCGCTGATGATCGAGCGGAATCAGGAACAGTCCGCGACGATCCAGCTCGCGCAGAACCTTGGCCGCGTCGTCCACCCCCGTCACCTCGGCGCAGACACCCGCATCGAGCTCGTCGAGCACCGAGCTCATCAGCAGGAAGTCGCGCTGGCTCCCGGAAAGGCTCTGGAGGATTTCCTCGACTAGGTAGTCCGCGACGTGCCCTCCCTCGCCAAGGGCTTCGAGAACCTGCTCGACGTCGGCGCCCTGGGCGAGCGAGAGGCCGGCGAGTTGCAAGCCGGCGGCCCAGCCCTCCGTGCGGGCCCGAACCTGGGCGACCACATCGGCCTCGAGATCGAGGGAGAATGCGTGCTCGAGGAATGTGTGGGCCTCGACCCCATCAAACTCCAGATCCGACCGTCGGATCTCCGTCACCTGGTCCCGTGCCCGCCACAGCGGCACAGAGAGTGCGGGCTCCTCGCGTGTGGTGAGGAGCAGATGCATCGAAGGTGGCAGGTGGTCGACGAGCCAGCTGACCGCGTCCTGCACCACCTTTGCGCGGATCGTATGGAAGTCGTCGAGCACGCATGCCACTGGCGAATCAGTCATTGACACCGGTACGAGCAGGGTTTGCGTCAGCAAGCCGGTCATGTCGGGAGTGTCCGCCGAAGGCGCGATTCCATCCATACCCTGGCCAACTTCAGGCACGACGCGGCGCATCGCAGCCAGCAAGTAGGCTAGGAATCGCAGTGGATCGTTATCGTCCTCGTCCAGCGAGAGCCACGCGACCGGTCGCTCGGTCTCGGCCATCCATTGGGAAACCAGAGT
>CAZUPD010000284.1:0-3493 GCA_964621785.1 uncultured Nannocystaceae bacterium | reverse complement strand
CTTCCCGTAGCCGGCTGGGGCGACAATGAGGGTGATGGGGCGCCAGCTCCCTCCGTGGATGCGAGCGACCAGGCGTGGCCGCCCGACCAGTGTCGGTCGGCGCCTCGGGGCATAGAGCTTGGTCGGGTTGATGGCGCCAGCGATAAGTGGACTCACTCGCCCAGTCTACCGGCGACCGGGCTTGATGGGGGACCGCAGCCGCTCCGATTCGCCCCGCGCAGAGACCGTCGTGAGTGGTTTTCCGGGCAACTTTTCCAGACTATATCGTTGATGCTACATGTTTCCCGCCCAGCGTGCGTCAGGGTTGGGGGATGCCACAAACATCGGCACGCTTGACGACTGCGGCTCAGGTCCCACGCGCGCCGAAGCTCGGCGGGGCGCTCCCGACAATGATCAACTTCGCAGTGGCGACGTCGGGCACACTGACGCGGTCAACTTCGTTACCGACCTCAGTCCCAACAATGATCGAGTTCGCAGTGGCAACGTCGAGCGCCACCTGATAAAGTCGCGGCGTGACGGACGAGGCCAGACGCATTCTCGAGCAAGCCCTCATGCTCCCAGAGCGCGCACGTCGGCAGCTCGTCGACGCGCTTGTCGAGAGCATTTGTGCCGAAACCAACGACGATGTCGACCATGCGTGGGTGGAGGAGGCCGGGAGGCGGGCCAGCAAGCTCGAGCGCGGCGAAGTTGAGTCTCGCGATGGCGAATGCGTCGTCGCCCAAATCGAGGCGAGGCTTCAAAACCTGGGCGCAGCGTGATTCCTTGTCGGATCCTCGACGAGGCGGGCTGCCGCGACTTGGTACGAACGCCAGCGCGTGGGCCTTGGCCACGAGTTCATCGCCGAGTACCGGGCTCGGCTCGCAAGTGCACTCGATATGCTGGGTACAGGTGCACAGGTCGGTGTCACACCAGGCGGTGCCGTCATTCGACGCTATCGCTTCAAACGTTTTTCCCGCTACTCGCTTCTCTTGGCAGCAATCGGTGACAATCTCACCGTACTCGCGCTGTCACACTCCAGCCAAAGACCCGACTTTTGGATCGATAGATTGAAGTAGTTGAGCCAGATTGGGCGACCAAGTGGTTCGTGGGTTTTACTACGACGATCTCGATAGGCCCTTGTCATAGCGTCGATGATCATGCGTTACTCGTCCGCGCAATGTGGAAGCGGATCAAGTCGATGTTCGGTCGCAAGGACAAAGACTCCGAGGGCGGCTTTCGGCACGAAGATTTCAAAGAAATCGAGGATACGCCCTGGGGAGTCCCGGTTATCGACGTCCAGCCCCTCACACAGCACGTGACCTCGGCATCACAGGATCCAACGTGCGCGAGCAATGCGGTTTCCTATCGAGGAGACGATGGTCCCGAGTTCGCGCTGCAGAAGTTGGAGTCGGATCGGCTCACCGCGTGTGTGCTGCGACTTCCCATCGACACAATGCTCGTGGACGGTGTGATCGCCTCGCCGCAGGCGATGGAGGACAAGTGGGCGATCTATCTGGAGGGCGGCCGACTCCTGTTTGTTCGCAGTTGGCTGCGTCAGGTCATTGCCACCGCCGATGTCCGTGTGGAAGGGGGAGAAGCCGTGATAGGTCCTGTACACGGAGCATTCACCGGAGGCGCGCACGAGACCCCGGAGTACACGCGGCGGGTCCTCGAGTACCTCATCCGCGACATTGGACTGGGTGAGGGCCTGCCTACGCCGCTCCCGCATCGCTTTGAGGATCACAGCGCAGCGGCGATGTACTGCTTTTCGGTGTTCGGTCACCAGGCCCGTTTCGCAACCCATTACGACGCCCAACTTCCGCCGCCGAGTCGACCACTGTGTGCGCACACGCGGCTGCACATTGCGACAGCGAGGGCGGAGGTCGACCGCATTAGCGAGATCGTGGAACAGGGAGTGCCACCCGCAGCACGCGGACCCGATGGTCTCACCGCCTTGCACTGGGCCGCTGGCGGCGAGACGGTCGACGTCGCCGCGGCGCTTCTCAACGCAGGAGCGCCGGTGGGCGTGCGCTCGAGGCAGGAGGCGACGCCGCTCATGCAGGCTGTGCAAAGCAAAAGCCCCGTGCACGTGCAGGTGTTCTTGGACCACGGCGCCGATCCAAACGCCGTCGATCACCGAGGCTTCACAGCGCTCCACCGCGCCGCCGAAATGGGCCAAGTAGATGTCGTCAAGGAGCTGCTCGCTGCAGGTGCGCGAGTCGACGTCGAGGCCGAGGGGCATACACCCGAGAGTCTCGCCAAGGGGCAGGGGCAGACGGCGATCGTCGAGCTGCTGCGAGGGTAGTGCCGTTCGCCAGGACGAGGCCGGTCGCCGAGGCCTTGCTCGCCTGTGGGCCGGGAAGGCTGGTAGCTTCGGAGCTGGTCGGATAATCTATGAGAGACCATTCCGGTTCGGCTTCTGAGTAGCGAATGAGTGTAGGACTTCCCGATTGGGCCCGCGCCGTTCCACGCAAGGATCAACCACTCCCATCCCTTGCCGAAGTAGGGTACACTGGCCGCGATGAGCACCAAGCGACACACACCGTCCGAGCCCGTCTCGTCGAAGGAAGACCTCAAGGATTTCCTCATCGCGGGTCTCGAGAGTGGTGAGCCCCAGCGCCTCACGGAGCAGGACTGGGAAGAGCTGCGGCAACGGGCCGCTCGGACCGCTGAAGCGGCTCGTCAGTATGCGTGAGCGGAGTTATCGCCTGACGCCCGCGGCGGTCGAGGACCTCGAAGCGATTGTCGACTACCTGCGGGAGCGCAACCCGATGGCAGCTGTCCGCTTCGTCGAGGCAGCTCGGGCAACATTTGAGCATCTCGAGCAGGCTGCCACGGCGTACCCAAAGCTGGGGTGGGGCGGGGAACAACTGACCGATCTTCGTCGTCGGCCGATGGCGGGCGCCTTCCCGCGGTATGTCGTTTTTTATCGGGAAGATAAGGTGTTTGTCGACGTGGTGCGAGTGCTCCATTCGGCCCGTGATATCGAGTCGTTGTTGGTCGAGTAGGTCGACCTTCGCGGCGGAGCACAGTTTTCATCGGGCGCAAAATCAATCTGCGCGATCAGACGGATTCTCGAGCGATTCAGGGAATCTACGCAGGTTCGCCCCTCTGAACCTTTCTGCCAAAAAGGTTCAAACGAGCAAGTAAAGTGCAACAGGATGGGAGCTACGGCGTTATGAGCGAATTGCACCTTTCCGGCAAAAAGGTTCAGTTTGCGTGAACGACGCATCGAGTGGGGAGCTACGGCGATTTTTTACGGACGAGGCCGTTTCGGGGCGAAATTTGAGACACGTTTGGGGAGGAAAATCGGTGCGAGGGCAGGGTGGTCCGCTTTGAAATTCCAGAGAATCTTCCGGGATGATCCCTGGCGGTGTTTGGGTCGTGACTTCGGGGTTCTGCCTGTGGGCCGGCGGGCGCGGAGCTCGAGTCGGGCGGGGCGAGTCGAGTGCGGCGAGGTGAAGTTGCACTCTTCGGTTGTTTGTACGTTTGTGTAGGGGGTGGTGGGGTTGAA
>CAZUPD010000283.1:0-5915 GCA_964621785.1 uncultured Nannocystaceae bacterium | reverse complement strand
CGCGAGGGCGGTCGTACCGTCGGCGCCGGCGTCGTCACCAAAATCATTGAATAAGTGTGCTAACGGGCTGCGTGCTTTCTCACGTAGCCCGTCCGCGCGTTGTTGAAAGCCGGAGCGAGTCTTGCTATAGCGCAGGCCGCTCCTGATTAGGCGAGATTAACATGGCAGCCGGGAACCGGATCATTTTCACCCTCGAGTGCACGGTGTGCAAGCACCGCAACTACTCTTCGACCAAGAACAAGCGGACGACGCCTGAGAAAGTCAAGCTCAAGAAATACTGTCGTTTCTGCCGCAAGCACACCGAACACAAGGAGACCAAGTAATTCTCCTCGACCGCTGGCGAGTGATCGGACGTCGGAAGACGGTCCGACTCGTCAGTTTGCCCGTGGTTTTGCCCGGGCACCGTAAAGGGCGTTAGCTCAGTTGGTAGAGCAGCGGACTCCAAATCCGCAGGTCGGGGGTTCGAGACCCTCACGCCCTGATCGTCAGACATCACCCTAACGGCTGTCATCCTCCGAGCAGGGGACACTATGGCAGAAGATAAACCACGCAAGCGCAAAAAGAAGGCAGTTGTCGTCCGCGAGTTCGATCCGACTCGTTGGGTGCACATCGCGTTTTTTGCGTTCTTTCTGATGCTCGTGTGGATGTTGATCCACCTGTTCGAGGACGCTTGGGATCTTCTGTTCCTCGCGTGGCCACAGATCTTCGGCCGCCCACAGACCGGCTACGCCCAACTCGCGGGCATCGTTATCTCGGTCCTCGCCTACATCTACGCACTTCGCCGCGACGACTGGAAGACGTTTGTCTCCGAAGTCGCGATCGAAGTCTCCCAAGTCATCTGGCCCACCCGCGCTGAAACCCGCGGCGCAACTGTGGTCGTCATCACCATCACACTGATTTGTTCACTGCTCTTGGCGGGCATGGATGTGATCTGGTCCTCCGTGACCGATTGGATCTACGGGATTTGAGATCTCGCCAGGACATCGGGATTTGAGCGCACACACATCATGAAGTGGTATGTCGTCCACACGTTTTCGGGCCATGAGAACTCCGTCAAGCGAGGGCTCGAAGAACGGATCAAGAAAAACGGACTCGAGCAGTTCTTCGGGGAAATTCTCGTGCCGTCCGAAAAGGTCACCGAACGCCGTGGAAAGACGACGATCCAGCGGACCAACAAGCTGATGCCCGGCTACATGTTCATCGAGATGGACCTCGAGGACGCAGCCCGCAGCTTGGTCCAAAACACGCCCAAGGTGACCGGGTTTTTGGGTGGGCAAAAGCCACGTCCGGTCCGCGCCACCGAAATGGCGAAAATGTTGGGCCACACCCAAGAGAAGAGTGTCGTCGACGACGAGGCCGCGCCCGAGGCTCCCAAGCCCACGGTCAACTACAGCGTCGGCGAGCAGGTTCGCGTCAAGAGCGGCGCGTTCGCCAACTTCAATGGCGAAGTCAAAGAGGTCAACGCCGACAAACAAAAGATCTGGCTGTCCGTGATGCTCTTCGGACGCGCAACCCGCGTCGAAGTCGATTTCAGCGAGGTCGAAAAGGTCGGTTAGGCAACCCGCACGCCCGCGTCGGCGGTGGTGAGCGAGTTGCATCTACAAGTACAAGAGGTTTCAAGCGATGGCGAAGAAAGTCACAGGATTCATCAAGCTCCAGTGCAAGGGTGGCCAGGCCAACCCAGCGCCCCCCATCGGCCCAGCCTTGGGTTCCAAGGGCGTCAACATCATGGAGTTTTGCAAGCAGTTCAACGCGCGCACCAAGGCCGACCAGGGGATGGTCATCCCCGTGGTCATCACGGTCTTTAGCGATCGTTCGTTCACGTTTGTCACCAAGACCCCACCGGCCGCGGTGCTCCTGCTCAAAGCCCTCAAAAAAGACAAGGGCTCGGGTGTCCCCAACCAGACCAAAATCGGCAAGGTCACCGAGCAGCAGATCCGCGAGATCGCCGAATACAAGTTCAAAGACATGAACGCGGCCAGCATCGAGTCGGCCATGCGCTCGATCGCCGGGACGGCGCGGTCGATGGGCATCGAAGTCGCATCCTAAGTTTTTGGGCCCAAGGCCCGCCAAACCGGGGGAGGGTGCAATCCACCTGTTTGACCCCGAAAGAGAGTCATCATGGGAAAGAAGTACGAACAGGCCAAGAAGTTGGTCGACCGGGATAAGAGCTACACGCTCAGTGAAGCCTGCGAGCTCGTCATCAAGGCGAGTTTCACCAAGTTCGACGAGACCGTCGAGGTCGCTGCGCGCTTGGGCGTCAATCCGAAGCACGCCGACCAGATGATCCGCTCGTCGTGCAGCCTGCCACACGGCACCGGTAAGACGGTCCGCGTGATCGTGTTCGCCAAGGGCGAGCAGGCCCGTCAAGCCACCGACGCCGGTGCCGATTACGTGGGTGCCGAAGACCTGGTCGAGAAGATCCAAAAAGACAACTGGCTCGACTTCGACAGCGCGATCGCAACGCCCAACATGATGGGTCTAGTCGGTCGTCTCGGTCGGATCCTGGGACCGCGGAACCTGATGCCCAACCCCAAGGTCGGCACCGTCACCATGGACGTGGCCAAGGCCGTCAGCGAGCTCAAAGCCGGTCGTATCGAGTTCCGCACCGAACGCACCGGCATCATCCACGCCCCCGTCGGCAAGGTCTCCTTCGGGCCCGAAAAGCTGAGTGAGAATATCAAGGTTCTGCTCGAGACGCTTCAGCGCCTCAAGCCGTCGACCGCCAAGGGCAAGTACTTCAAAAGCGTGTTCCTGTCCTCGACCATGGGGCCGGGCGTGCGCATGGATACCAACGAAATCGCCACTCTGGTCGAGCGGCGCTAACCCAAACATTTTTTGAGGAGGTTGTCGACGAGCGAGGTTTTTGTACAGGCAAATACTCAAATCTCATCCATCGGTTGACCGATGGGCACTCGAAGACAGCAGGTGGTCAAACGACCTTAAACGCTTCGCGGCCGGCCGAGAGTCAAACACGAGAAGGTACGGGCTCTCCCGGCAAAGGAAATCTTCAACATGGAACAGGCAACAAAACGCGAACAATCCGCCCAGTTGCGTCAACAACTTTCGGACGTCTCCGCACTGGTGCTCCTCGATTACGCAGGGGTGACCGTCGGCGAGGCGACCGAGCTGCGCAACAAGTTCCGCGAGGCGGGATGCATCTACCGGGTCTATAAAAACTCGGTCATCCGCTTCGCCATCGAGGGCACCCCGCACGAGGGGGCAACCCCGCTGCTCAAGGGGATGACCGGACTGGCGTTCAACGCCGACGATCCGGGCGCTCCGGCCCGCGTCGCCCGCGACTTCCGCAAAGAGGTCGAGGCGCTCGGGATCAAGGGCGGGATCATGGAGGGCAAAGTCCTCGATGAAACCGGGATCGACAAGCTCGCCGATATGCCCGGACCACGGGAGCTCAAATCCATGTTCCTGCGGCTGCTGCAAACCCCGGCCACCAACATGGTTCGGGTCATCAACGCCGTTCCTCAGAGCTTTTTGTACCTACTCAACGCCAAGAAGGACAAGGACGCCGCCTAGCCGCCAACCGTGTGTGGCCAGGCATCGCATCCGCGTCGCCCATCCATCCGGGTGCATGCAAACAAATCACCCGGGCAAACCAACCGATTCACCGACACAAGTAAAGGACTCCCACCATGGCAGATGTCACCAAAGAACAAGTCATCGATTACCTCTCAAACCTCCCCGTGATGGAGATCGCCGCCCTCGTCAAAGAGCTCGAGGACAAATGGGGCGTCTCCGCAGCAGCTCCTGTCGCCGCCGGCCCAGCCATCGCCGAGCCGGAGAAGGAAGTGCAGACGGAGTTCGATGTCGTCATGACCAGCTTCGGCGCCAAAAAGATCAACGTCATCAAGGCCGTCCGCGCCCTGCTTCCAGGTCTCGGACTCAAGGAAGCCAAGACCCTGGTCGAGAGCGCCCCGACCCCGATCAAAGAGGGTGTCTCCAAGGAAGAGGCCGAGGAGGTCGCCAAGTCCCTCAAGGATGCAGGCGCTGAAGTTGAGATCAAGTAAATCAACCCGCGTAGCCCCGATTCTCGGGGTTTCGTCTCCATACCGGACGTGTGACGCCTGGGGATTTCCCTTTGGCGTCACACCCTCAATTTCCGGCTTTCAGCGCGGGTACAAATCGCCCGTGCTCTTCGACCCTCGCAATCGCCGTACAACTTGCTTGTACATCTAGTCCATCTACGGACTCGACACCGCGGACCCTTCTGGGACTCCGAATCCACCACCACACCGCCCACCCACGCGTCACGTCCACAGGTACATCGATGGCCCAGCAGATCATTCAGAACAACTTCCGGGTCCGAAAAAACTTCGGAAAGCTCAAGCGTATCCACGCGGTTCCCAACCTGATCGATATCCAAAAGCGGTCCTACGACAAGTTCCTCCAGCGCGGCCTGCCGACCGAAGAGCGCGACGAAATCGGGTTGCAGGCGGTATTTCGCAGCGTCTTTCCGATCAAGGACTTCGGGGAGACCAGCTCGCTCGAGTTCGTCAGCTACAGCTTGGACCGCCCGAAGTACGACGAAGATGAGTGCCGCGCCCGCGGGATGACCTTCGCCGCACCGATCAAAGTGATCGTCCGCCTCGTGGTGTGGGACGTCGACGACGAGACCGGGTCCCAGTCGATCCGCGACGTCAAGGAGCAGGAGGTCTACTTCGGCGAAATCCCGCTGATGACCGACCACGGTACGTTCATCATCAACGGCACCGAGCGCGTGGTGGTGTCGCAGCTGCACCGCAGCCCGGGTGTGTTCTTCGACCACGACCGCGGCAAGACCCACTCCTCGGGCAAGAAGTTGTTCTCCGCCCGCGTGATCCCCTACCGCGGCTCCTGGCTCGACTTCGAGTTCGACCACAAAGACCAGATCTACGTCCGCATCGATCGCCGGCGCAAACTCTACGCAACGGTCATCCTGCGTGCCTTGGGCTACTCGACCCAAGAGCTGCTCAACTATTTCTACGACAAAGAAGTCATCCACATCTCCGACGACGGGAAAATCTCCCGCGCGATCGACTTCGATCTCCTCAGCGGACAGCGGGCATCCCTCGATATCCGCCACCCCGAGTCCAACGATGTGCTGGTCAAAAAGGGCCGCAAGTTCACCAAGGGCCACATCAAGCGCATGCGCAAGGCGGGCATCACCCACCTGCCGATGGAGGTCGAGGAGCTGGTCGGCAAGATCGCTTCGGAAGATGTGATCGACGAGAGCACCGGCGAGGTGCTGCTCAACTGCAACGAGGACCTCACCGAGGAGCATATCGATCGCCTGCGAGAAAGCGATATCGAGAGCTTCAAGATCCTGTTTATCGACGACTTCAACGTCGGGCCGTTTTTCCGCAATACGTTGCTGCAAGACAAGCTGTCGACCCCCGAACAGGCGCTGCTCGAGATTTATCGGCGCCTGCGCCCGGGTGATCCGCCGACCCCCGAAACGGCCAAAAACCTGTTTGAGTCGCTGTTTTTCAAGCCTGAGCGCTACGACCTGTCAACCGTTGGTCGCCTCAAACTCAACCACAAGTTCGGCCTCGATGAGTCGCTGACCTCCACCGTCCTCACCCCGACGGACATCATGGAGACGGTCCGCTACTTGGTCGACCTGCGCAACAACCGTGGGCAGACCGACGACATCGACCACCTGGGTAACCGCCGCGTCCGCGCCGTGGGCGAGCTGATGGAAAATCAGTACCGCATCGGTTTGGTGCGGATGGAGCGGGCGATCAAAGAGCGGATGTCCATGTCGCAGGAGATGGACGCGCTGATGCCCGCCGACTTGATCAACGCCAAACCGGTTTCGGCGGTGGTCAAGGAGTACTTCGCGTCGTCGCAGCTGAGCCAGTTCATGGACCAGACCAACCCGCTGAGCGAGGTGACCCACAAGCGTCGCCTCAGCGCCC
>CAZUPD010000282.1:0-6047 GCA_964621785.1 uncultured Nannocystaceae bacterium | reverse complement strand
TTCGAGGAATGAGGGCCCCGCGCCCGCATCCAGCTCGCAGGGCCATCGGTCGATCGAAATCGAGTCCGACTATCAGGTACGAGAGAAAGTATCCCGGCCGCCGCGAGCCAAGGGTAATGCGAAGACGATCGCCGTTCTCCGCACCTATTCACCGAACCTTGATCGCAGCGCTCGCGGAGGGCGGACGCGCGGGGTCCTCTACGAGATCGAGTACGAGGGCGACGAGTATGAGATTCAAGGGATTGCGGATGAGGATGGCCTCGTCGTCATTCCCATCACCTTCGCTCACCGTGCGAGGCCGGCCCTATAGCCGCTTTGTCGATGCCGCGCAACGAAACCCCGTCGGCTTCATCGGGTCGTCGACCCGTCCACGGGCTCGTCCAGCGGCGCGGACGCCCTCTGCGTCGCTCTCCCAGTTCCCCCCGCGAATGACGTGGCACTGCTTCCATCCCGACTGCTCTTCTGCGACGGACGTAGAGCAGCAGAGCATCTCCTTCCCGGGCGTGCACGTGCTCGGGCTCTCGAAGGGAGTCTCGACCCATTCGGAGACACTTCCGGCGAGATCGAAGACGCCTTCCGGAGTAACGTCTAATGATCGAGCGTCCCTTGCCTGCGTTCCCAGGGGCATGTGCGAGCATATCTCGCCGGGCCCACGTGCGAAGATCAGGCCAGCGCAGTCCGTGTCGCCCGGCCACCGGTCCCCCCAGGGAAACAGACGCCTGGTATGCCCTCGCGCGGCGTACTCCCACTCGGCCTCGGTAGGCAGCCGTTTGTCCGCTGCATGGCAGAAGTAGTTCGCTGCATACCAGCTGACGAATGCAACCGGATGATCACCACGGTCGCGGCGGGCCTCGAAGGAGCCATCAGGTTGGTGAATGATGTCGATCTGCTCCTCCCGCGGATCCGCGGCGGTCTTGCGGCGCTTCGTCGCCTGGCCGCTTAGAACGAGTGCGAGCGGTCGGTCGTCGAGGAACACAACCTCGATGGGTCCGCGCGGGTCGAGCTGCGCGACATCGAGCTTTCGTTGCGTGTTCAGCCAACGGGCAAATTCCAGGGTCGTGACCTCCTGGAGGTCTAGGAAGAACGGCTCGAGCTCCGCCGTACGCAGCTTCTCGCGCTCGAAATACTCCCTGCTACAGCTGCCGACCTCGCCGTGCGCGTTGCACCAGGCGAACGCAGCGTCGATCTCTGCCGGAGTGCTCCCCAGCGTGATGTCTCCGCCAGGTAGACAGCGCATTTGGGGTTCCTCCGTTGGGCACTCTGACGGTGTCGGACTCGACGGTGTCGGACTCGATGGTGTCGAGTCCGCCTCTCCCTCCGTCGCCGACCCATTGCCCGAGGTCTGCGAAGAGCCGGGGTTCCCACCATTTGTCTCGGAGGGCGGATGGGATTCACTGTTCCACGACACCACCTGATATGTGAGCGCGGTCGCGGCGACGAGCAAGAGGAAGAGGATCCAGAAGGTGCCTCGTCTCCATCGACTCTTCAGAAAAGCAACCGCACCGCCGTCCGCAGAAGCCCGCTCGCCCACCGCTCGCCCCGGTTGTGTACGCCCGCCGAGCTCGGCCGTCGTCGGCCGCAGAAGCCCGCCGGCCTTCGCGAACTTACGCTCACCGGCCTCGGGCGTCGAACCATCCGCAGGCGCGAGGTGGAGCGGATACGTGGTGTCGCCGTCCGCTTCACGACCGTAGAGCTGTATACAGGCCCAGTCACGGGCCCGAAGGTTGCCGAGTAGGACCTGCCGGGTCTCTAGGAATGCCTCCTCCAGCGTCGCTCGCTCCTCGGCGAGGGCCTTGTAGAGTGCGCGCGTCATTAGCACTGAGCCATCCAAGCTAATTGGGGCACGCGACGCGATAACGGACTGGACGCCCGCACGGTGGAGCCGCTGAGCGACGCTGCCGAGATGGTTGCCCAATGCGCCTGTATTTCCGCTATTGCAGGCAGCGATGACGACCATACGCACCGCGCCAACATGCGCCGTGAGGACCTGCTGCAGACGCCCCCCGTCGACGTTGACCGTTCGACCCGGATGGGCGTCGTCATCGAGTGCTAGGCCGAAGGTGTCGCCGGTCGCCGCGCCGTGGCAGAGGATATGAACCGCGTCGTAGGGCTCCCCTCCGCGAGTGGCGGCGCGAAGCGTGCGATCGAGGCCGGCGAGGCTGGCGTGCGCGACGACGTCACGCTGTTGATCAAAAGATTGCGGGCTCCCGTGGAGCGCGGCCTTGAGCGCCGCTATGTGAGCAGCGGCCGGTACCGGGCCGCCGGCCGCCGACCAAGCGACAAGAACGCGGCCGCGGCGTGAGCCGGCGGGCGCGGTGTCGTGGGCCGAGGGGACACCGGGCCATTCATAGCGGAGTAAGACGTTGGGAAGGCTGCCGAGCTGCTGCCCTGTCGACTTGAGGACCACGAGTTCCCACGGGATAGCGTAGACCTCGGCCGCAGCAGAGCGTATCGTGACAGTGATGGGTTCGCCGCTCCGGGCTGCCTGTGCGATCGCGTGCTCATGGTGACCCCAACCGGCCGCTCGCAGGAATACTCGCAGGACTTCGCCGACGCGGAACGACGCACCCCTGTCGCTACCGGTTGTTTGGGCGAGCTGAATGTCCGCGAGCAACTCGGTTGACCACGGGAAATCGGCGCTCTCGAAGTCCCCACCGGGACCCCGCAGCAGGTACGGCTGGGGGACAAACTCGAAGGCGTAAGGCTGCCCGCTGCGATGGGCACGAGCGAACTCGAGGACAATATCGCGAGATGGATTGATGGCCCGTCTCCTACCGAACGTGTAGCTGCCGTTTGGCGGCTGTTCTGGATTCTATCCACATTCAGACGTATTGGCCAGCACCGATGGAAGCGAGCAGTGAGTTCCTCTACTGGGCGCTCTTGATCACGATCTCTTTGATTCTCCCCTTTGCATGAGACTCGTCTCGAACGAGCTCAAACACGATGTCACCGCAAATCGAGACTACGACGATTGCCCGAAACCACTGCTTTTGTTCGATCTCCTCCACGGAACGCGTCACATTGCGAAGGGAGGCTCGTATGTTCTCCAACCTGGCGAAGAACCCGGATCCCATGTCCGTTTCTGTCACGTCGAGTTGGGACAGGGTGAGCAGCGCTGCACGAATCGCCGTCGCGTTCATCGCGTCGGATTGCTCGATTCCCTCCCCCCAGCTCGTCATGGTGAGAAATAGTTCGGCGGGGGCGCGCTCGCGGTAGCCACCGGTTTCCTTGCCGCGGAGCAGGACAACGACCGCAGCTTGCGGCGCGCGGTAGAAATGGATTGTACGTTCCTCGATATAGAAGTCATCGCCGCGTCGCAGCCATTTCCCGGGTGGGGATTGAAGCTCGAAGACATCCTCATGCTTGTCGTCTGGAAGTGTGATGGATGCCTGTTGAGGGTCCTTAAAGATGAGGCGTGTCGTCGCGTACACGGGTTCATGTCGTCCTTTGGCGGAATCGGCCGACGACTGGGCAGTGAGAGTCTCGATGCGTGATAACGAGACGCCGACGAACGACTTGGAGGTTGAATTAGGAGGTCGAGTCGGGCCCCGGATGACATTCACGTCATCGGGTTGGTGCTCGGCTATCGCCTCGGCGAGGGCGGTCTCGAGGGCAGCGAACATTGGGGTCTCACGGATGAGTGTAGATCGAGAATGCGTTCTGCGTAAAATTGAATTGGCGACTGCAGTGATTGGTTCGAGAACCTTCGAATGCGCGACAACGGTGCTTCGTGATACTAATGATAAGTGCGAAAGTGTTGCATCTACAATCAGATGTCGGCTGTTGAATAGCCATCTGTATCGATACGCAATAACATGTGCGCGCGATTTAAATGCGCGATAAAAAATCTAGTATCTATTGACGTCTATATGTACACTCTTGCGGCGCATGGCTGGGCGCGCGGGTGGTAGTATCAATGAGCCGCATCATTCCAGGGGTAGAAGTAAAAGTCGTCAAGGAGGTCGTACCTCCACAACTTGCGCCTTCTGGGGTGCTTGGTTTGGTCGCATTGACCGAAGCGCGTCCAGCTGAGGTTGTGCGGGTCTCGAGTTGGAGCGAGTTTGTCGAGCGTCTCGGGATCGGGAGCGCGGTGAGCGTCCCAGCCGCGAGACAGGCATTGGGAAACGGCGTATTCGAGGTAGTCGTCGTGCCGGTGCAGTCGAATTCTGCGATGGCCGCGAGTGCCGAGCTCGTCGACGGTGACAACAAAAAAATCCTCACGCTCACGGCCCGGGCCGCCGGACCTTGGGGAAACGGTGTTTCAGCCCGTTTAACGGCCCGGCAGAGCGTCGCGGGGCTTGTGTACGACCTCGAATTGACCGGCCCGCAAGCGCGCAAGGAGGTCCACCGCAATCTCACGCTTGCCGGGATCGCGGATACTCTAGCCGTTGGCTCGGCACTCTGTACCTGTGTGGTTCACGACGCCGAGGGGACGCTGGCGCCCGGGGATTATGAGCTCTCGGGGGGAGCCGACGCCACGGCCGATGAGTATATCACCGCGCTCGCGGCCCTCGAGAACGTGTCCGACGTGGACATGGTGCTCGCTGACGTGCAGGACTTCTCCGACCAAGATGCAGTGACGAGGATTTACAGCGAGGTCATCGGCCACTGCGATCGCATGAGCGCCAATAGCATGGGGCGCCTCGGCTTCGGTCAGGTGGGGCCAGTTGGGCTCGGCGAATCTCTGTCCAGTCGCGTGGACACATGGTCCGAGACGGCCGGAATGCTGGTCTCCGATCGCTTTGTGTACGTGGCGCCGCACGGGCTCGTGGGCGCGGTCGCCGGGATGATCGGCAAGCTCTCGTACTTGCATTCACCGACCTTTAAAACGTTGTCGGGGCTGGGGGCACTCGCGGTCAACCTCGGAGTCTCGGAGCAGCGGGCGCTCCTCAAGAGCAATGTCGTGCCGGTCATCACCCAACGCGGACGCGGGACGATCGTCCTACGGGGGCTCACCACGGATGGCGATCAGGTCAACGTACGGCGGGTGGCCGACCGCGCGGTCCGGGGGGTCCAGATGCTCGGGGAGCTGTTTATCGGCCGTCTCAACAATGAGGACGGGCGTTCGGCCCTGCGCCAGAAGCTGGTGGAGTTCCTCGTACAGATGGAGAAGGACGGGGCGATCGTACCGTCAACGGATGGCAGCGATCCGGCGTTCAAGTGCGACGTTTATTCGTCGCAGGCCGACTTCGCCAAGGGAATCGTCCGCGTAGATCTCGCGGTTCGGCCGGTGCGGGCCATCGACTACATCTACGCGACGGTGCTCGTGCAAGTGTGAGGAGGAACTGAGCGATGCCCAATGTGTTTTCGGCGAACCGCAGCAGCGTCATGATCGACGGCGAACCCGTGGAGGGGTTGCAGACCCTTGCATTCCGCGTAGTCACAGAGCGCGAGGATATTCGCGCGGTCGGCAGCGACGAGCGGGTAGATGTGAGTTTCGGTCTGCGCACCGTGCAGGGCGAGCTGGTGATCCGATCTTCCAACGTCGTGCTCGACACGCATCTCACCCAGCGGACCCGCTTCCAGCTCGTGTCGAACCTGAAGAAAGAGCAGGGAGACGAGGGCCCGCGGCGGACGCTGTCCTTCGACGACTGCTTTGTCGAGGGCAAGTCGTTCGAGATGGGGGCTGGCGGCTCCGCGGTCACAACTTACGGGTTCACGGCCACAAGGGTGCGCGAGGAGTAGCTCGTGACAGTAGAGTCCGCCCGTGGCGAGGATGCGACGCCGCGTCCAGGGATGGGGTTCACGGTCGACTTCCGGGGGTTCTCGGAGTCGATGAGAGTGAACCTGGAAGGGGGTGCCAGCGTGGAGCTGTGGCCCTGGCGGCTCGGAGACCATCTCGCGGCGCTGCGTGGCTGCGTCTCGGTGAAGGGCGATTCCCTCGTCTTGGACCGAGAGGCGTTCGCCAAGCAGGTGCTCTCCGCGAGCGGGATTTACCCGGAACAGCACGATTTGGTGGACCTAGCGCTTTTTTGGGCGGCTGGCGCAGACGGGGATCCGCCGGTCGTCGATCCATCTGGTTGGATCAGAATCGGCAAGTTGTGGTT
>CAZUPD010000281.1:0-6047 GCA_964621785.1 uncultured Nannocystaceae bacterium | reverse complement strand
CGACTTCGCTTGCGGAGCTGGGGTGTACGTGAATCCAGGCGTTGACCTCGTTGTCGCCTTCGGTGACGGAGACTCGGTAAACTTTGCCGACCACCGCCGGAAAAGTCAGATCGAGCTGCCAGTCGATCTCAAAGCGGAACAGATGTCCCTTTGAGCTAATCAAGATTTCCTCGGCGCCATCTTCGATGCCGATGCTTTTGAGCGTGAGCGTCTGCTGCTCGTCGAGGGGGACAAACGATATCTCGCGTGCAACCCGTAGCCGCGTAGTCGAGTCAATGAACGTTTGCAGCCGCTCCGAAAGTTTCGCCGGATCGATGCGTTGCTCGTCGGCGTTGTCCTGGGCGGCAAACTGCGAGCAGACCTGAATCAACGAGGCGTTGCGGTGCCCCAGGACCCGCGAGATCTGGTTGTGCGCGCGGCGGATGGCCTTGTAGTACTCGGGCAACACCCGATCGACTTCTCCCGCGAGATGACGCTGTTGTGCAGCGCGAAGCCGTAGCCACCGGTCGGCAAAGTCTCGGTATAAAGTTGTGAGTACACGGACCCGGAGCTTGTCGGCCGACTTCACCTCGGTGACATCGACCTCGAGCTCAACCCCGTTGGCCAGCTCGATTGTTTGTACGCCCGACGTACCCGCCACGAGCGCGTACTGTTTCTCGATCTGTTCCTCGAACGTGCGGGGGCTGATCGCGGTCACCCGTTCGTCGCAGCCGATCGTGGTGCGGTCGAACAGTCGAATCCGTTCGTATTGCCGTTTTCGATACAGCGAGCGCGACTCGAGCTGGGCACTGCGGCCGAACCAGGTCCATCCGATTTTGAACACGTCTGAGTCGGAGAGGCGGAGGATCGGCGCCCACGCCTCGAATGTTCGGAACGCTTCGTGCGTTGGCGGTAGGACGTTCGCTAGTTCATCCTCGTCGAGATAGACCGATGTGCGTGGTTCGAGGCCGCGGGGTGTGAAGTATGGGACCAGGCGATGGGGCCCGGATTTGAGGCTGGCAAAAACCTCGCGCGAGAACTGTTTCCACATCCGCATCACCCAGCGGCTGTAGCCGTAGCGCCAGGTCGTCCAATGCTCGACAACTGTCGCTTCGGACACCAGCTCATCACTCACCGCGACATCGGTATAGCGAAAGTCCTTCAGCACTTCATTGGCGTAAACTCGCCATTTTGCCGTACCGTTTTCGCGGACGCCAAACCGATCGCCGAATAACGCCCCGACTTGCTCGACAATCACGGTTTGCTTCCAAGTTGATTTGCCTTCTTCGTCTTCGACAAAGTCGGATGTTGTATGCTCAACCATCATGCCGGGATAGACAGGCGGGGCCTTGGCACCGACGATCAACCACTCGCGTTCGGGGTCGCCGTTCCACAGGTCCTCGAGTGCTTGTTTGTATGGCCAAGCTCGATCATCGATCTTCGCAATCATGTCGATGATGTCGCGGGCCTCGCTACGCAGACGCTCCCGCTCGTTGCCCGTTGCTTGCGAAGCCTCGAGCAGACGCCCCGCGGCGCGTTGGAAGTTCTTGACCGCAGCGACGCCCGCTCGGTCGAGTTCCTCCTCCTGTTTGCGGGCTTCGAGCTCGGCTTTGAGACGGAGCCCCTCCTCCTTCGACCGCGCGGTGAGTAGCAACAGTTCCCCCTCGTCGAGGTCGAGCTGCGCGGCGGGGTTGATCGAGCGATCGCCCTCGCGCAGAAACAGTGAATCACGCCAGTTGCCCTTACCACTCAGGATGTCAAACATGAACGCATCAAAGCTGTCCTTTGCGAAATAGAAGATGATGCTGATCACCGGCATCGTGTTGCCAAACCGATCGATGCGTCCGCGTCGCTGCTCCATATCGGCCGGAGTCCAGCGCAAGTCCAAGTTGTGCAACATACAGGCTTCGCGTTGCAGATTGACCCCGCGGGCACCCTTGCTGTTTGCGATCACGACATCGAGGCTGCGTGCCTCTGTCTCGGAGCCGTTGAACTTAGTTGCGATGCGCTCCACGTCCGGTTTGGCTGGCCCGTTGATCACCGCGATTCGTTCTCTCTCGACACCCTTGGAGACCAACACCTCGATCAGCCAACGGTGTGCAGCCGTTGACTCTACAAATACTACGTGGCCGCAATCCTGGTTCTTTGTGATCCGCCGGGCGCACTCTTCAAACTTGCTCGAGTTCAGGGATGCGGGTCGCGGCAACTTCTTCTCGATCGCAATCTCATTGCCGCCCTGTTCCTTCTTGCGAAGGCGGGCAAGTCTCGCTTGCAACTTCTCGCGGTTCGGTGTCTGAGGATTTGCGAGCTGTTGCTCGAGCACGTTGATGGAGCGCAGCCACCCAGAACCGAGCCAACGATCGGCTGCCTTATCGGACACGTTCTTTCGAGACACGCCACCGAGTGCGGTGTCCCAGTCGTAGCCGAGACCGAGGCTGGGGTGCACGGTGATCTCGCGCATCTTATTAAGTGCGGCATAGACATCACCCGGGTTTCCGCCCTCGAGAGCATCCCTAGCAAAGTCCCGCCACTTGTCGTAGCGCTCGCGCTGCCGTTCGTCCATCTCAACCTCAACCAGCAACTCCTGCGATTCCGGCAACTTGATCCCGGCTTCCTCATGACTGACAAACGAACCGTGGCGAAACAGGATGTGGCGCAGCTCGTTGAGGTTTTTGTAGCCCATCACGGCACTCTCGACCGCACGCTCACCCGTCGGTTTGACGACACTTTTCTCCTTGATGATGACGTAGCGCGAGATGAACTCCTCAATGTTGAGGATCTTGTAGCCCTCCATGATTCGCGGATCGATGAAGTGCAGCAGGTTGTAGACTTCGGCCGGGGAGTTCTCGCCGACGGTCCCACTCAAACCGAGCACCCCACCACCGCGGCGACGCACGCTATGTGCCCGGTAGTCGGCCTGCCACGCTCGCTGGGCACCTTCTCCGCGAGATGTCCCCATGTATTTGGGGTTGCCGAAAAACCCGGGCGACGGACTCCATGTATTGCGAATGTTGCCGGTCTCGTCCCAGACAAAGAAGTCGATCCCCAAGTCGGACCATTCGACGCCCGGGTCAAACTCGCGGTTGTTATTTTTCAACACGCGCTCGCTCCACGCAGCCGATGCATTCTCGATAAACGCCCGGTCGCGTTCTGTGAGCTTCTTTTTGTCCTTCTGTGCTGCCTTGAGTCGGTGTTCTTGGATGCTGCGGCGGATGCCCGAGCGTTTGCCGTTGTAGTCATCGAGGTCTGCCGACGATATGCGTGTGCGGTCGAGGGATGTGTCGGTGAGCAGCACGAGGTCAAACAGGCCGGCTTGGAAATCGAGCCACACCCGCGAACGTTCGATCGCTGTGGCCGTTTTGATGATTTGTGTGCCCTTGCGCGGGCCAGACTTTGCTTTGGTACGCACAGACCCGACGACGCCGACGCGGTAATCGGGTAGGACGCGTTTGACCTCCTCGAACCACTGCCAGACAATGCTTGTGGGTACAACGATCACAGGCCGACGGATCCACCCTTGCTGACGACCGAGGGCCACGATTGCGAGTGAGGTAAAGGTTTTGCCAGCACCAACGGCTAGGGCGAGGACACCACCCTTGGTCGCAACCCGGGTTTTGACCGCCTTCACCTGGTGGGGTCGCAGCTGCAGTTTGGGGTCTTTGGTCCATCGATGAATCACGAGCGGCGTGTCATCGACCTGCGGGAGCGCGAAGCGTTTGAAGTTGCGGTTGTAGGCATCGGTCGCCATCTTGCGTGCAGGCTTGGAACTTGTGAGCCACAGGCCGAAGTTGCGAAGCCAGTAGAGCTCCCACAGCTTGCGGCGAATGCCCGGGGTGATGCGCTCGCCGAGTCGTTCGAGGCGCTCGATCTCCTTCATGAGCTCATCGGGGATTTCACTCACCGGCAGTTTGGGTCGACCGAAGGGGTAGAACTGGCGGTGATTGAGCCACGGAACGATTTGGTAGAGATGGTCTCCGTCGCCGCTCTTGGCCGTCAGCTCGCCATTTTTGTCACGCGTCAGGAAGGCGCCGAAGACCTTGACGCCGTCGTCTTCGTTGAGCCACGCTGTGATCAGGTCGGCGGGGATCCACGATTGCCGCGGATCAAAGTCGATGTCCTCGAAGACAGATGGTTGGATGGTGTCGAGCAGGAGTTGGCGCCGCGAGTCGCCTTCGGGGAGCTCGTCGTACTTCTCCCACAGGTCACCCGCGAGAAAATCTGACCGAGGGAGCAGCTTGCCCCGGAACTCGACAAATCCGGCTTCCTGCAACTTCGCTTTGATCTGCTTTGCCGACAGCTTGCCGCCATTGCGTTGATGTGCGCGGGTGACACTGTCGAGGGAGATACCTTCGCCACCGCGGGCCAGCGAGTCAGCAACAACGAGAGGATCGCTCGACGCGACCTCGACTTCGGGCTCGGCTCGCAGAGCTTCGACAAGTTCGCCCGACTTCGTGAATGCACGCAGGAGGGAGAGTGCGCCCTGATCCCCGCTATCTGCGAGCTCGCGGAGCTCCGACCATTGCCACGGGTTGCCGTAGCGCTCCGTTACATCGAGCACTCCGGCGTGAACCTCCGCCCATGAAATCGGTTGCGCGCGGCTCCCAAGTGCGGCGAGGAATGACTTGACGCGGTGCCCGATCGCCGAAGCCCACTCGAGGTCCTCGGTTCGTGCCACCTGTTTGACCACCGGAACAACCGTCTTCTTTTTTGCCTCACACGTTGTGCATTCCGGGCGTAGGTCGAGGTCCGGGAAGCCGTCGAACTCACCGACAACGCGATAGCGGTTGCGGCCGGGCGTCCGCGATTCTTCCCCAAGAAGCAGGTCCGGGTTTTCCAGGAAGAACTGCCCCTCGATCAACTTCGCGTCGTCGGGGGCATCGGCTCGGAGCGTGCCGCCACGTGACCTGACCACAACGACATCCACAACGGTCTCCATCGCCGGGAAGAGGCGTTTGCCGGCAAGCGTTTGTGAGGGCAAGCGGAAGGCCGTCAGAAGGTGTGCGCGGCGAAACACGTGGCGCCGCAACTTCGACTCCCAGGTCGTGCCCGACATGAACCGGCGCGGAATCAGAAACACACCGACGCCACAGCGGCCGAGCGCATGGATCGAGCGCTTCATAAAGTACGCAAAGTCGCGCGAGTCCATGAACTCCTCGGCCGGATCGAGCATCGCGTAGCGACGCGTGTCGCCGGTCGAGCCAAACGGCGGGTTGGCGATCACGAGGTTGAATTCACGGTCGCCGTACCGCTGGTTAAATGCTTCGTATGGCCCGATGTACACCCGGGTCGACGGGTGGAGTTTGTGCAGGATCTTCGCCGATAGTGGGTTAAGCTCGACTGCCGTCCACAGGATCGAATAGCGGGTAGTTGCCCGGTTGATGCTGTCGATAAATCGGCCGACACCCGCGGATGGTTCGAGTGCACTGATTATCCCGTAGCGGTTGGCTAACCCAGGTAGGAGCGGTTGAATGAGCTTTGCGATCGCGTCGGATACAGTCGTGGGCGTGTACCATTCGTGTAGGAGGGCCAGCGAACTCTGTTGGTATTTGGGGTCGATCTGATCTTGGACTGCATCGAGTGAGAGGCCGCCCCATCCCGTGAATTGGTACAGTGCCTCCGCGGCTTTGCGGCCCATCGGAGTATCGAGGCTTTGGATTGCGGCGAGGTTTGCCCGGCGACGAGAAGCTGTTGTCGTGGGCTCGTCGGGGCGACGGTACTGGAGCTGTGGCACGAACTTTTCGGCGGCCTGAAGGTAGCGGCCCTCTTCGACGAGGAACCGCAGAACATCCACCGAGGGCATGCCGAGACCCTTCGCTACATTCGCTGCAATCGAGGCAAGGGCCGTGTACCGCGGGTTGCCACCGGGGCGAAACCCGGAGACAAGCTCCGCCTCGAGTGTTTTCAGTTCGGGAAATGCTCCGCCATCCATCGTACTACTCCGCTACCGCTGGGACGCCGTCGCCTGACGCAAAAGCCTGGTCGAGTCGGTCGAGTAAGAGTTGACGCTTGGAGGCGTCGAGCGGCTGATCGTCGGCGAGTGCATCTGCATCGGTTTGTGGTTCGGTGTC
>CAZUPD010000280.1:0-6059 GCA_964621785.1 uncultured Nannocystaceae bacterium | reverse complement strand
AGACCGGTGGGCCAGCGGTCGTCGGCTCCTCCGTCGTGGGCTCGAGAGTGGTCGGCTCGAGCGTGGTCATGGTTGTCGGCGTATCCGTCGTCGTCGTTGGGCCGCCTTGGCTATCGTCGGAGTCGGACTCACTCTCGGTGAGCGCGGTTGTGACGGCCGGGCCGGGCGGGCAACCCGTCGCCGCCAGTACGAGTGCAAAACCCGAGGCGAAAAGACCGGTCAGGGAAGAGTAGGACAGTCGATCTGTATGGTTGGTCATGAAAATTCTCCAGCGGCCGGTGACTCGAAAAGTCATGTCCCGTCGCCCGGCACAGGGTGTGTGAACCTAGCATCTGAGGTCCGGGACGATATACACAAACTCGGCCATCAATGCACTAAACAGGATGTGTTTGGGTGTCGCCCCGCGCCCCCGGTACAGGAGTGCTTCGCCATGTTCGGGCGATGGGGCGATTTGGGAGGGGCGCATTGCGCTGTATGCGTGGTCGAACATTCCGACTGACCGGCTGTCTCGATCCGGGTGAGCAGCCCGGTGGTGTCACCGACCTTCCGGCTTGCAAATGCACGCAACGTGGAATGCGTTTGAACGCGTTGCAAGGGCATCGCCGATCGCTTGCCCGCGCACCTGTGTCAGCCAGCCGACGCTTCTTTGCAACCAATGCGTGCATTTGCAACGCTCAACTCCAGAGCAGCTTTCCGCACAAATACGCACGTCGATGGTTCGAAAAAAAACCGTGCGCGCGATTTTTTGCATGCGCAATGTTTTTCCCTGAGATTGCGAGGAAAGGGTGCCGTACGTGGTGTCAGTTCGTTATCGTCGGTCTTGCGTATGTCTTTCGATGTCGATCCTCGTCAACTCATTGGAGCGGTGCTGTCGCAGCAGTACCAGCTCACGGAACTCCAACGCGACGACGCGACCGCGGCCACATTTTTAGGCGCCAACCTGACCACGGGTGCAGGCGTGGTGGTCAAGCTCATCAAGCACGAATTGGTCGATGATGGTGGGTTTACCCAGCCCTACCTGCGCACGCTCCGGGGACTGTGCGGACTGTCCCATCCCAATATCGTCGACGTGATCGATTACGGCAACACCGACGACGGGGCGATATTTGTAATTGCAGATAACGACCCCGGCGATCCGTTGACGAAGATGTTTGAGCGCTCCCTGCAGTTTGACTGGCCCGAAACCCGGGCCGTCGGTCTGCAGCTGATCAGCGGGCTCCGGGCCGCCCATGCCCGCAGCGCGGTCCACCGGGCGTTGCGACCCACCTGTTGCCTGCTGGGGGGGGAGGACGGGACCACGATTCGCATGACGGACTTCGGTCTGATCCGCCCGAGGGTCTCCGATTCGAGCGCTCCCGGGGAGATTCTCCATTACCTCGCGCCCGAGATCGTGCTCGGAGAAGATGCAGATGCACGGGTTGATATCTACAGCGTCGGGGCCATTTTGTATCGCATGCTCGAAGGTCGGCCGCCGGTCTCAGGCAAGTTGACGCAGGTCTCGATGCAACACAACCTCGCCAGTAAGCCGCGCGTACGCAAGCGTTCCGGTGTCACGCCGGCGGTGATCGCATTTGTCCAGCAGGCGCTGGCCCGCAAGCCCGACGATCGATTTGCCAACATGGCCGAGTTTGAGGCGGCCCTGAGCGAGTTGGGCGAACACGGATTTCGCCGCGAACGCACGCGTACATCGACGGGAGACGCGGTCACCCCGATTGCCGGTGGGGACGGTCCAACCCAGGGGAGTGCCGTCTTTTACTCCCTCGACTCGCTTCGTGGATCGCTTGCAGATGCATCGACTCCCGCCGAAAAGCTCGAGATCTGCGACAAGATCGAGCGGGCCCTCGCAGCCATGGGGGGTTCCTCCGACGATGTGGCGATGACCAAGTGGCGCGAGCTACTGGCGACCACACGGGCCGCTGTCGGGCAAGAGCAGGCCGATACCCTGCGAGATGCGAGGCGGTGGAAGGAACTCGCCGATTTGCTCGAGCAGCAGGTCGAGCAATGTCCCGACGACCCGTCCCGGGTACCGCTTTTATCCGAACTTGCGGCCCTCGCCAATAAGCGACTCAACGACCTCTCGCGAGCGCGCGATTGTTTGGCTCGCCTGATCGGTATTTTTGAAGAGCATCCAAACGCCGCCGATGCCCAGACCCAAGCCGAGTCATGGCTGGCCCTCAGCAAACTGTACGAGCGTACCGGAAACTTTACAGATGCGATTACCGCGGCCGATTATTATATGCAACTACATGCATCCTTGGCGCCGGAAGACCGGGCCAAGCAGCTCAACCGGTTGGCCAAGATCTACGAGGAGAAGCTCGCCGACAGCGGCGCGGCGATCAAGCGTCTGACCCAGTCGCTCCAGGTGGCGCCCAAACAGACGGACGCGGCCCATCGACTGGTGGCGCTGTACAAGGTCCTCGGTGACTTCGGTGGGATGGTCTCCCAACTCGAGCACATCGTCCGCTACGAGTCGAGTAGCTACCGCCGCAGCAAGGCTGCCTGCGAAGCTGCGATTGTGTTCCGCGATGTCCTCGGCGAGCCGGACAAGGCGATTGTGATGTACGAGTTGGCGATGGAACACGATCCCGAGAATCTCGAGATCGGGTCGAATCTGGCAAATTTGTATATACAAACGGGTAATGCCGGCAACGCGGCACCGATCCTCGAACTGCTGGTGCGGCGGATCGACAAACTCGGGCTGACACCCGAGGCCCAGCTCGAGCTGTGCCTGCGCGCGGCCCAGACCCAGGCCGCCCTCGGAAAACGCGAACCAGCCCTCAAACTGTTTCGCCGGGCCCGAAGTCTCGACCCGGGCAACCGCGCGGCACTGTTGGGCGAGGCCGACGTCCTGTTTGAAGCCAAGCGCTGGGACGCCGCCTACGACTGCTATCGCAAACTCATCGCGCCGAGCAAAAAACCGCAGGCCGGACGTAGTGTATCTGCAATTTACTGGCGCTTGAGCCAGATCAAAAAGGTCCAGCACGACGCCGAAGCATCGCTCAAATACCTCAAAAAGGCGGTCAATCTGGATCCGAAAAATTCGGAGACGCTCGAGGCGCTTCTCGAAGGCCAAACACAGATCCGGGATTACGCGGGGATGGCCAAAACACTTGGACAACTCGTCAAGATCGAACAGGGTGGCGAACGCTTTCGCCGGTTGCGGCAACTCGGTGAAATCCAGCGCGACCGTCTCAATCAACCACAAAAGGCCCTCGAGACATTTGAGCAGGCGGCCGCGATCGATGCCGACGATGTGCCGCTGTTACTCGGGTTGGTCGATTTGCATCGCAAACGCCGGGATTGGCCCGGAGTACTGCGAGCCCTCGACCGGCTCATCGCCCAAGAGTCCGACCCTGCCAAGCGCGCGCGCTACAACTACTCGGCCGCGGTCATCCATCGCGACGAACTCGGAGACCTCGACGCTGCGCTTACCGGGTTTGACAATGTCCTGCGCGACGATCCGAAGTTGCTCAAGGCGTTTCAGGCGATCGATACGATCATGACCCGGCGCAAGGATTGGAAGCAACTCGAACGCGCCTATCGCAAGATGATCATGCGCTCGACCCAGGCCGGTGAGACCCGGATCTTGGGTATGTTGATGAGCAACCTCGGCGAGATTTACCGCTCCCGGATCGGTGATTTTCCCGGGGCGATCAAGGCCTATGACATGGCCCTGCAGCACGATCCGCAAAACCTCAAATGGCACGCGATCCAGCTCGAGTTGTACGAGCAGCTCGCCCGTCAAAATCCCAATGAATATACACCAAAGTGGGTGGCCAAGCACAACGAGGTTATCCACGTCGAGCCGGCCTACTACGACAGCTACCACGCACTGTTCAACTACTACAACGGAACGCGCCAGGTCGACAAGGCCTACTGTGTGGCCCGGACGTTGGTGTTTCTGAAAAAGGCCAATACGGCGGAGCAGCAATTGGCGGCCCAATTCCCATACTCCGGACTCAAGGCGCTCCGACAAAAACTTGATGATGCAACAGTTTTTAACCACGTTCTTCCGACGGAGTGCTCGCGCAGCATCACCCAGATCCTGACGATTTTGTCCCGGCCTCTGGCCAATTGGCGCGCCGTCCAACTGATGGGGAGCCTGGCCCAGACCGACCCCATCAACCTCAACTACGACAGTTTTTCCACCAGCAAGGCATTGTTGTATGTCCTCGGTGCCCTGGGGGTTCAATCACCGCAGGTCTACTACCTGGCGAATGAGTCAGGTAATTTGCGGATGCTCAACGTGTCCCAGGGCGGTCAAGCCTTCAACGCATTTGTCATCACAAAAAATTTGCTCAAGGCCCAGGTCGAGATGCCCGACCGCGTGTTTACGCTGGCGCGTCACTGTCTCGATCTGTATGCGCCGTTGCTCGCGTTCCATGTCATTGGGCGCTCGACCGGAAACCTCACCGAGTTGCTGTTCGCCTGCCGACAGTTGTCGGGGCATCCGGTCGCCGACCGCAGCCCGGGGATCCAGGCTGCTGTCCGCGAGTTGGGCAAAGTTCCGGGGCCACGACTGGGACAGGTCAAACAGGTGATCGACACGATGATCGCCGAGGGCGAGGTGGTCGATGTCAAAGCCTGGGCTCACGGGGCGTCGTTGGCCGGCTATCGCCTCGGACTGTTGCTGTGCGACGACCTCGGTACCGCCGCCCGCATGCTGGCGTTCGAAGAGCAACAGCTCGGGTCGGCACTGTCCCGCAAAGACGTACTCAAGGGTCTGATCCACTACAGCATCAGCGAACAGTACTTCGCCGCGCGGGCCCACCTCGGGATCCAGGTGGGCTAAAGAAATTGTAGATGCACCATGCTTTCACGTCGACGATGGCCCTGTTGCTGCGTGCGGAAGGCAACTATGAGGATGCCCGAGAGGTACTCGCCTCCGTGGACTGCGCCCTTGAAACCGATGCCAGCTACTGGCTTGCCCGAGGGGATGTCGACGAGGAACTCGGTGACTTACAAGCGGCGGTTGCCAGCTATCGCCGCTGCGTCGGCGCAGACGCAGGCAATCGCAGAGAGCAGACGCTTCATCTCGCTTGCAGACTCACAGTGGTATGCAGACATCATCGCGGAGTTGTACGAAAAACGCGAGCAGGTGTGGCCAGATGATAAAAAAATGTAGGTGCAAGCTTCGCAGCGTGCGCTACTGAAATTGCCGCGCCCGACTGACGCTGATCAATATCCCCACGCCGATCAACATCGTCAGGGCATTGGATCCGCCGAGGCTAAAAAACGGGAGCGTCACGCCGGTGACGGGGAGCAACTGCAACACCATTCCGACGTTGATCACGATGTGCCAGAAAAACAGTGCCGCGATCCCGACACACAACATCGCGGCAAACCGTTCGCGGGCTTGGCTGGCGCGGTTGAGGGCCCAAAACACCAGGCACAAGAAGATCGCCAAGACCATCGAGGTACCTAAAAAGCCCCATTCCTCGGCAAATACCGCAAATGGGAAGTCGGTTTCGCCGTAGGGTAAAAAGCCGAGTTTGTTCTGGGTGCCGTTTTGAACCCCGCGGCCAAAAAAACCCCCGTTGCCGACGCTGATCATCGCCTGGATGGTTTGGTAGCCCTCGTCGTCGGCGTAGGCCTCGGGGTTGAGCCACACATCGATTCGCGTGCGCTGGTAGTCACGCATAAAAAAGCCCCAGCCGGCGACAAATGCGGTGAGACCCGTGCCGACCAGGGCGGCCAAACTCTTGCCCGACAGTTCCGTCGTCGACAGCAAACTCAATCCAATGAGGATACAAATAATGCTCGTGCTGAGGTCGGGCTGGACGATGATGAATGCAACCGGCGCACCGACGATGGCAAAGGGGGTGAGGCGCTGGAGGAGCGAGCGTTTGCCACCCAAGGGGAGGTCGTGGAGGTAGCGGGCGAGGGCGAGGATGACGAGGACCTTCATCAGCTCCGACGGCTGAAACTGATAGTCGCCGATTCCGAGCCAACGCCTCGCCTCGTTGCGCATGATGCCGATGACAGGGACCAGGGCGAGCAGCCCGAGGCCGGCGAAATAGGCCGGGTAGGCGAGACGGTACAGCAGGGTGTAACGCAAA
>CAZUPD010000279.1:0-6086 GCA_964621785.1 uncultured Nannocystaceae bacterium | reverse complement strand
CTCCGGTGATGTTGGCGACGATGTTGCGATCGATCGGCGTCGGGGTATTTTTTTGCAGGTCGACCGGACTGCCAAAGGTGATGAGCGAACGGATATTGGCACAGCCGCGGTAGGCTGCGACTTGATAGACGAACATGCCGCCCTGGGAATAGCCGGCGAGGTGAACCGGACGCCCGGTTGTTTCGGCGATGAAGTTGATGCTGCGGTCGAGCGCGAGGACGTGATCGTCGAGGGTGCGGCTCAGCCCCCCGGCTTCGGCCTCGGGGGTACCAAAGTCCGCCAACCACACATCGAGGCCCTGGTCGCGCAGGAACTTGACGACACTCAGGGGCGGGGAGATGTCGTAGACCTGCGAGGTCACCATCAACGGCGGGACGAGCAGGAGCGGATCTGGACAGATTAGTGTAGATGCATTGTTACTCTCGTCGTTCGTCTGCGAGGCTGGCTGCGTAGCGACCTGTGGATAATGGCGCAGACGCAAAAACCCTTCGTGTAACCGCAGGGCGTAGGGGGTCTCGTAGGGGGGGGTAAATCGCCCTCCCTGCACGAGTCGCAGGGCGTTGCGCGCCCCGGTGTAGGTTCGCCGCAGGCGTTTGCGAAGCCGCGAGGCCCCGCGCAGATACTGTTCGAGAGAACGTCCGTGGGATGACATGGCGGTTCCGGATGCAGGGTACCGAAGGAGCGCAGCTCCGATGGCGGGAGCTCGGGCACGGCGATGTGAGCTGACGATGTGCTCAGTCGCCCGTGTTCGCAGGTTCCAGATCTGGAGGTCACGGGGTGGAGGGGCGAGTCTGCACGTGTGATTTATGCAGATACATTTAAAGTGACCATGGGCCCCAACACGCGTGTAGCAGGAAAGGCCCGAGGACATGGTTCGAGCATGGCGAAGTCACAGTAAAACGGCGACGATCCAGGCTTCGATGCTATCCCGCAACAGGACAAACTCGAGGGCTGCGAGGGCCAAAAACGGGCCAAATGGCACGCGGGCACCCATCACCGAGCCCGGTTGTTCGTCGCCGAGCTCGGGGTCGTCTCCGTGGACATCCCGAAGGCTGTGACGGGTCAAATTACGGCCGGTAGCGACCGCCGGGATGGCGACCAGCAGCCCTTGAATCGCGCCAGCAGCGACCGTCCATACGAGGCCTTGGAGCCCGCAAAATGCACCTACCATCAACAGGAGTTTGGCGTCGCCGAGTCCGAGGGCCTCGAGATTGCGGAGTTTCTTGTATAGCCAACGCATGCCCCAGATCAGGCTGTACCCAAGGGCAGCTGCGATGCCGGCCTCGGCCGCGGGCACGCCCAGCCAGTTTGGGTCGACCAGTGCGGCCAACAGTCCGACGGCGGCGACCGGCAGGACGACGGCGTTGGGAATCACCCACAGGTCGAGGTCGGTGTAGGTGACGATCAGTAGCGCGAGGCCAAAGATGAACCACAGTAGCCAGGTAACCAGGCTGAGTCCGCCGCCTTCGGCGAGTGGTTGGATGACAAATTGTGTGTACAACGAAAATGCCAGTACGCCGGCCAGAAGCTCGATCACGAGGTAACGGACACCGATCGGTTGGCCACAACCGCGACAGCGACCGCGCAGCACGAGGTACGAGACCAGGGGAATGTTGTCGTACCAGGCGATCGGGCGTTGACACCGGGGGCATTGCGAGCGCGGGCGGATGACACTTTGTCCCCGCGGAACCCGGTAAATAACCACATTGGCAAAACTGCCCCACAGCAGGCCAAACACAAACGCAAGGATGCCGGCCCACGGTCCGAGCAGGAGCATCAACAGCTCAGGGTCGACAGCTTGCGGTCTGACAACGCCGCTGAGGAGGCTCAGATACACAATGCTCGATAGCACGGGTGAGGGGGAAGCAAAAGTCGGGCCACTTTCCGTGGCCAAAACTCAAGTGCGGTTGAGTGCGAGTCGTCGCGGGTGCGAAATCTGTGCATATGGCGGACGAGCCGGACCATCCGTGTCGCGTGCCAGTCGTCGTGAAGGAGCTCGACCGTCAACTGTGGACGCGGTCGAGTTTGTCGATCGTCGCGGGTGAGAAGTCCGGGTTCGGGAAGATTTGGCCGCAGACCGACGACTGATATGCTCCCGCGCGTGCGAGCTGGCGAACACGCGGCAAAACTCGGATGGCTGGTGTGCGGGATGTTGGCCCTCGGCTGTGGTTCGCCCGAGCAGGCTCCGGTTGTCAACGAGCTACCGGCCTCCGAGCCCCAACAGGTCGAGGGGTTGGTCGACGGTCTGATCGCCGAACCGAGTCCGACGTCGTTGATGGCGGTCTTGGCTCAACCCCACGAAGTGGCACAGGCTACAGGCCCTCACCGGATCGCGTGGGAGGCTCATTTTGAGACCGAGCCGACCGAGATTCCCCGTTTGGTCCCGGTCGATGAACCTGCCCCCGAGGCCTACAAGGTCGACGACAAACTCGTGCTGGAGTGGGCACCGGGCAACCCGGAGCGTCTGTATCTGCGTCAAGGTCCAGAGGATCCGCCGGCGTGTCACGAGTATATGGTGGTCGATAAAAATGTGTATACAAGATTACCCCACCGCGGCTGGTTGACCCATCCGCTCGAGGCCGGTGCCCATCGCCTGTGGCTCGACGAAGCCCAACGCGGTCCCCACGATGTGATCGCCTTCGCCGCCCCGGCACTCGCAGTGGCGACTGCTGTTGGGGAGAGCTCGGTTGAGGTGACGCTTTCGCTAGCGGAATCGGTGGATGCAAACCAGGTCGCCCAGGGCACCAACCGCGCGTGGCGGCAATCGGTTTCGTTTACCCGGATCGATGGAAGCGTCGAGATCGATCGCACAACCGGGTTGTGGCGCGCGGCGACCATCGATGTCGGCTATGCGTTCGAGGATGTCCGCGGGCATCGGGTCACCGGGGTGATCAACTTTCGCGGGCAACTGACGACCGGACTCGCGGCCGACAACGCTGTACGTGCCCCGCCTGACGAGGTTGAATCGACACCCAATCGGGTGCGGTACGAGGTCGAAAAACGCGAGTTACTCAAGGGATTGATCCATCTGTGAGTTGACCGACAGCTCCCGCGGAGGCGAGACAGTGGTGTGCGCGAGGGCTTGGCAAAGACGGTGAGGAGCGCTACAACCCGTCCTCCCGTGTCCCAGAAGTCAAATCTCCAGCTCGCTGCTCTGCCCGAGCATGTGCAAATGGCCCTCGAGTGCGCCCTCGAGCGCAAGGCCTTAGGTCCCGTGATCCTGCATGTGACGAAGTTGGCCGGGTATACCGATTGGGTCATCATTTTGTCGGCCAGTTCGCAACGCCATGCCCAGGGCATCACCGACGCGATCATTCGCGGGCTGCGAGGCGCCGGCCGACGTCCGTTGGGGACCGATGGCTTGACCGACCACCTGTGGGCATTGCTCGATTACGACGAGTTCATCGTCCATGTGTTTTTCCATCCGGTGCGCGAGTACTACGACCTCGAGAGCATGTGGAGCGACGCGCCCCGGGTCGAGCTCGAGCTACCGGCCGAAGTGATGGACACGTCCGTGCTGAGCGGGGCATATCGACCCGAGCCAGGGCCCGAATCAACCGACGACCAATTCGCCGGGTACGACGATGAGTTCGACGACGATGACAGTGCGTTCGAGTCGCCTGAGCTCGAGGGCGAAGATACAGGCGAGTACGAAGACGAATACGCAGACCTCGATGAGGATGCGATCTACGACGACGAGGTCGATCCCCAAGGCGACCTCGCTAGCGGCGAATAAAACAGTCGTCGAGCGAAGTTGGGGCTAGCTTGCAGATACAAGCTGTTGGGCTGCCCGATAGCTCTCGAGAGCCCGGTTGACCGCAGTGATAAAGTCCGCGATCGCATAGGGCTTTTGGAAAAGGCTCACCCGCGGGTCGCGGAGGATCCGGTCGAGACCCTGGCTGACGGCGTGTCCGGTGACGAGCAAAATCCACGGTGTGGGGTGGTGTTTGCGGATCTGCGCATAGGCCTGCTCACCCGACATGACCGGCATGACGAGGTCGAGGATGACCAGTGCCGCGTGGGGATGACTGTCGACCAGTTCAGCCGCAATTTTCCCATTTTCTGCGGTGAAGACTTCGATACCTTGCGTCCGCAGCACGCGCTGCCCGATCCGACGGATCGCCGGCTCGTCGTCTGCGAGGATGATGCACAGGTCTTGCGAGGTCGCGGTCGATTGATCTTCGAAGGGCATGCGCGATGGGACACGTAGATCCAACGAGGCCATGATAGCCGCGGGCAAGCCTGTGAGCTACACGCGGTACAAGTTTGCGTGCTGGGTTTCACCGCCACACTTTTTTATAACGTGTACACAAATGCATCACTTGGTTGTGGTGACACGAGTGTTATCGCAGCAACTTGCGCCACGGTGCGATGGTTTCGCTGAACCGTGGAAGTTCGCGTTCTGTATCGAGCGCAGACCCGAGCCGCGGGGGACGACGTTCGCCATGGGCTCGGATGATGAGTGGGTCGACTGTTGCGGCCTCACCCTGTTGCGCCAATTCGATACGCACACGATCGGTCGGTGTTTGACCCGTGTGTCCCGCAAGTCCAATGAGGTCGCCGGCGCGGACGTGGGATCCGCGATCGATCCCCCCGAGGGTGGTGGACAGATGGCTGTAGATAGAAGTCATTCCGTCGCTGTGCTCGAGGGTGACCGTGAGCCCTCCGGTCTCTTGCTCGCCGACCGTGGTGACCGTTCCGTTGGCGAGGGCGACGATCGGAGCACCTTCGGGTTGGCGGAATGTCACCCCGACGCGGCCGGCAATCACTTCCAACGCAGGTTCCATCAGGGCCCGTGCACTCGCTGGAAACCTGTGAAACTGAACCGGGGTCCGCCGGTAGGTGCGAGTCATCGGTTGCCCTTCGGCGTTGTAGTACGCTGCCGGTTTCCCGCGCGGCTGATAGCGGTAGTAGGCAAAGCGCCCCGCAGCCCCGCGGTACCTGATCGCAAGTACATGTCCGTAGCGGTGAAATTGCTGACCTAAGAGTCTTTTTTCAACCAGCAACTGGATTCGATCGCCGGGCCGGGCCTCGGTGGCCACATCGAGATCAAACGCGAGTGTTTCGGCGATTCGAATTGCCAACTCCGGGTGTTCGCCGGCCCCTTCGACAGCCGCAAACAGGTCGACTTCGGGCCCGAGCTCGAGGGCGATGGTCGCAACCTCGGGGCTCGCCGGGTGTTGGAGTGTCCGGACCTTTAAAGCTCCCTGTTCGCGGCAGACTTGGAGGAGGTGACCTTCGACCATCTGCACCTCGAGTCCTTGGATCGTGCCGTGGCGGTCGACTGCCACCCGAAGTGGTGCTCCTGTCCCCGCGAGTAGTCCGAGGTCCATCGTCGGTCGCACGGCCGCTTCGACGGCATCGATCTCTGCACTCGATAGTCCGAGCTCGAGCAGTGCAAGGCGCAAGGTTCGGTCTTCGCCGAGGTCGTTGTGCAGTGAGATGAGGTTGTGCAACTCGCCCAGCATCCGCACCGGCTGCTTGCCACAGGTCTGCTCTGGAGGATCGGCGAAGGTCCCCAGCGGGCCGTGTCCCGCAGTGATCGCGGTTGAGCGCGGATTGCCGATAGCGTCGAACAGACCGTCGCCCTGCCACAAAAACACATAGGCGTTGATCAGTGCGAGCAGGCTCATCATCGCCAGGATGCGGTTACGAAGTTTGCGTTCGGCCGGGTCGACGGGAGGTTTTTTGCGTCGCCGCGAACCCGTTGGCCGGCGGGAGTTCGAACGGGTTTGCGGGCGCTTCGCTTTCGCACCCTTCGCCCCTCGCGGTTTTTTGCGTTTGCCTGCACGGGTGCCCGACACCCGGCGGTTTCCCTTTGTCGCCACCGATGATGGCGCTATCAGATCCCGGCGATCGTCTCCAGAATTTGGCGAGAAACTGCGGGTACGCGGCATCCCCACGACACTGAACATTCGCAGGTACTACATATTGTGCCAGTACTGTGCGGCGGACCCCATGCGGTTGGCCGATGATGGCGTTCATGACCGATCAAGTCTCGGGGTGAAAAGTTGGTTGTCGGAAAACTTTTTTGGTTGCGGTGCGTGCCTGCGAAGTGTGGCCCGATGAGGTGCGGCCACCAACAT
>CAZUPD010000278.1:0-6115 GCA_964621785.1 uncultured Nannocystaceae bacterium | reverse complement strand
TGTGAGCTAGGATCTGTGAGAATTCTGAAAACACCTCGAGAAACACCACTTGGGGGTGCCCTAAAGGAAACGCCGTCTAGCAGGCGCTAGACGGCGTTCTAAAAGCTCCGGCAACAGGACTCGAACCCCAAAAAAGGCCGAACGAAACTCGCAAGATTTTCAACAACATGCACGCCAAATGCTTGTTTTCGTTCACAGTTGTTGGCAGCTCGAACTTCGTCTTTCACCCATAGTCACCAACAGTCACCAAATCTTTGAAACGCCGGAGGAAACGCCATCTCCTCCGGTTTTTCGTTGGTTGGAGTTGGTATTAGTTTTGCTTGCGGCCTGGAGTGGGCGAACGCCGCCTCTAGTCGCGTGCAAGATTCTCCCACATTGAACTGCAGTAGCCACAGAGGCCGAGATCGTTGTTCTGTTCGCTGAGACCCATGGGAGATTCGCACCTAGAACAAAATAGGTCGATCCGGCCTTCTCCGCAGAGGATGCACCTGTCTTCTTCGATCGAAAACGAGTCATTGAGGCAGTTCGGGCACGAACCCCATTCGTTATTTCCACCTTCATATTCGTTGACGGCCATGCGCTCAGCGACCTGCTGGAGGATGAGGCTGCGTAGACTGTCCTCTTCGCCGCAAGCTTCGCACTTCATCATTGGTTCTGGGTAGTCGTCGTTATCAGAGGGGCGTATCAGAGCTGAGGTACACCCGGGACAGACCATCGTCATGACAATCGATCTCGCCAAACCGTTTGGTAGGCCCTCGATGTTGGCTCGCGCGTTGCTGCACGTTCGACGCATCTCTTCGAAAGCGTTGGCTTCGCTCAGGAAAGTCTCCCAGATTTGTTTGTGAATGAGCTCCTCAGGAGACTCCTCTAGGTGATCAGCGAGGATCGCTACGACGAATGAGAAAGTCTCGGCGAGCGCTTGCTTCATTACGGAGTCAGGCTCGGAGGGTTTGTAGTGTTCGACTACATTGCGGATCTTTTGCAGATGCGTGAGCGGCTTCCAATCGATCTTCATGCCCAGGGACTTCCATCGCTGCTGGATTGCTGCGACGTCCACGGTTGCCTTACCCGTGCTCTCCCAAACTAAGTCGCCGTTGGCGTCGAATTTCGGGAGGAGGCGTTGGAACACTAACTCCGGCGAGATTCGATGTAGTACCTCCTTACACAGGAGCAAGACACCTGCGTAGAAGTTTCGCACAGCGGAGACCGCCCTGCGAGGGTCTTTAGACAGGTAGTCTTCGACCCCAATCTCAATCGAGGTGATGGCGTTCCTGAGGATGTCGGACACCAACGCATCATATCGCCGAGTTGTGAGGACAAGGGAACTTATCGGGCGAAAAATCTCGAACAGCCGCTCATTCCTTCCCATGGTCGATCGCCCAAATTGTGGCCACACGGTGTGGCCCACAAACCCCGCGACACACCCCGACAGGCTCCCCACCATCATCGGATGGACATAGAAGACATCACCGAAGCCATCGCCGAGGCCCTCCAAAACCCCAGCATCCTGAAGCGAGCGCAGCGCGACCTATCTCCGTCCTGCCTCGAAAAGTTTCGCTGGCCCGCGCCGTCGTTCAACCCAGTATTACCCCCCGCACTACGCGTCCTATCAAGTTGCGAACTCCTCCTCACCTGGATAGCCCCGATCCGGCGATGCCAACACTTTATCGCCCAGCTCACCACCGTCAGCGACATCATCGACACCCTGTCCGCACACGACCTCGGCCGCTCGCGCCGTCAAGTAAACCGCATCCTAAAAGCCAAGTGCCGCCCCAAGCTAGGCACCCTGTGCATGCTTGCCCGCCAGATTCCGGGCACACCTCGGCTCTCGCTGCAGGCGACCACCAGCACGTGCATGCGCAAAATAGCTACCCTCGCGGGCCGAAGTTCGGCACTGAGCCTCCTTTCGAGCTCAGCATATTTCAGCGGACATAAGTACCTAGTCGACCTGGCCGGTATGGACATAAATGCCTAGTCGACCTGGCCGGTTAGACATAGGTGCCTAGTCGGCCTGGCCGGTATGGACATAAGTACCTAGTCGCCGAGACTAGTACGCCGAAATCCTGGGCCGTGAATAGCTACACCCGGGGGCCGGCCGGACATAAGTACCTAGTCGTGTTGGCCGGTGTCCGAAAATAGCTGCACTTGCTAGCCGGAAGTACCTGCACTTCCGGGCCTGCTGCTATTGGTTAAACGGCAGATGCCTATGTCTTCAGGCCGTTGCCCACCGCTTGTTAACTATTAGTAGAAGGCGAGAGCGCCACCACGACGTGCGATAAAAAGTTCGTACTTTTAAGTTGTCGAATGTCGAAAGTCTGGTAGACCGAAAGTGATGGCGTATGGACATGTATATGAGGTCCGGGTGAAGGACCTTCAGATCTCTGTTGGCCGTTTCGTGCGTGAGGCCAAGTTTCGCAAGGGCTCACCACGCAGGTTCATCGAAAAGAACGTGTTGGCCCCTGGGCAGTGCCTGGTTGTCGGTAAGGAGATTGTTGCAATTACGTTTATCGACAGCATCGTGCGCCGCGGGAATACGCATTCCACAAAGGAGGCCGCACCCGTCTCCGACGGCTTTATGCTGACTTCAAGCGTGCCCGAGCTCCGCGAGGAGCCAGCTGCCGATGGGGCCATTGCGGTCGAAGTTATTGATGGGGCCACTCAGAACACCGCCGAGCTGGCGAGTGAAGTCGTGGACAACGAAGCTACGGCCCAAACCATTGAGGTCACCGAGGATGGTGACGAGTCCGTTACCGACGAAGCTGTCGAGCTCGAGGAGGTTGGCACCCATGAGGCCGACGTCGAGGTCGAGGCCGAGGCCGAGGGTGTTGACACCCACGAGGCCGACGTCGGGGTCGAGGTCGAGGCCGAGGAAGTCGTCGAGGACGAAGCGGAGGAAGCCGTCGAGCGGGCCATTTACCAGCCTGGAGCACAAACATCCTCAGCAACTAGCCGCGAACTCGACGATGGGGCCACGCGCCCTGAACCGGCCGAACTCGCCTACCGCGATGCCGACTCCGAGCAAACCGAAGTCGACAGTGCCGACCCCGAGCTGACCCAAGCGGCAGCCGGTGGGCGGTTCAGAAATCCGCCGAGTTCGATCATCCGTCGCCCCCGAAAATCTCGCAAAGTGTTCAAAGCGACAGGTCTCTGGCCCAGCCGCAGCATCGCAAGCTCGCTACCCGTCACTCGCGTCGCCGACCGAGCCATCACCCGAGGCCAGGTTCCCGGCATGCACGCAACGCAAACTCGAGTCGCCGACCAAACGATCACCCGAGGTCAGGTCCCCGGTATGCACGCAACGCAAACAGTGATGTACGGCGCACCGCCTCAACAGGGTGGGGCACCAAAGCTCGCACTTGTGCAGCAACCTGATCCGGCTCAACAGGCTGCTTCGGCCACATCGCAAAATCCTTATCACCGGCGACGCTCATGGCACGAGCTCGAAGCCCAGCGGGCCCGCGAGAATGAACTCGACTTCGACGATGTCCTCGCCGAATACGGCATCTTTCCGGATGACCCTGGGGACAGCATTGGGTTTCGCCCATGCTCGGTCGACAATCCCTACCCAGGCGCGCCCAAACCCTCGGCGAGCGCCCAAGTCGACAGTGATACGACGCCAAGCGATCCTGGAGTGGCAGCCATCGGCGATGTCCTCCGCGACTTTGCCCAGTGCAACCGCAAGCTGCTCGAAACCAATCAACAGTTACAGTCAGCACTTCTCGAGGGCCAGCGGACAACCGCGCCGCCTTCGCAATCGCAAGCTTCGAGCCCGCCAAAGGCCGCCACGGACAACCGCGCGCTCGTATACGAGGTTGCAAGTGCAATCATTTACCTCGCCGACTTTGTAGTGAATGGAGGATTGACCACATGAACACCATGTCTCCAACCCAGGATGTGTTTTTGCAATACCAACGCAAGTTGCACGCCGAAAACCAGTCCAAACTCGAGGAACTCGTCCGCGAGCGCGACCAGGTCCAGGCAATCGCCGAGCAGCTCGAGGGTGAGCGCGACGAGGTCCAGGCGACGGCCGAGCAAATCGAGGTTGAGCGCGATGAGATCGAGGCTGAGCGCGATCAGGCGATGGCGACGGTCGAGGAGTTGCAGGCTGAGCTCGAGGCGATCAACCGTGCCCGTCAGGCCGAGGAGTCGCGGTTGCGGGAAGCCCTCGACAAGGCGGCCGACCACGAGCGCCAGGCTGCGCAAACCGAGGCGGAGGCGGCCAAGCAACTCGCCGAAAAAGACAGCGTGTGTGCGCTTGCCATCGACGAAGCGACCCAAGCAGTCAGCCAGGCCAAGGACGACCGATTTCGTGAGCTGTTGCTCGTTGGTGGGATCGGGTTTGCCTCGATGATCGGCGGCGTGTATCTACAACGGAAGTACGATCTGCGGTTCCCGTGGATCCTCGGGGTCGGGGTGATTGCCGGGATCGCTGGGTACCGCAAAAAATCGTGGTCGCTCAATACCCGCCGCGCATTGCTAGGTACCGGTGGCGGCCTGATGCTTGCGACAGGTGTCGTGTGGTTTATCGACGCCCTCCCAGGCTACGCGCGTAGCTAGGCTTCAACAAACGATAGGTAGCCCGTCGACGGGCATGTGTGACAGTAACAACGGCCGATGTGGCCAACAATGCATAGACAACAATCGGGCATGACCCGAGGAGGTGACCAATGGAAAATTCAGTTAAGTTCATCGGCAAAGCCCATGAAACAACCACCCAACTTGTTCAACAGCCAAATGAGCAGCAGGAGATGTTTTTGCGCATGTGCACCGGGCTCGGGTTTAAGCCGCGGACGATGTTCATGCTCTCCCAATATGCCGATCAACTGATTGAGTGTATGCCGACGCTGCAAAAGTGCCAGCCCACACTCGAGCGGCTGCAGACCTGTGCCCCCGCGCTCGAGCGTTTCCCACAGGAGTGCAGCCGGCTCGAGGAGTTGGTGGCCCAGTGCAATCGCTTTGAGAAGCTCATGAAATACCTGTCGTGTTGCCCGCAGCAGCAACAATTCGGCAATGTCACGACCGACTACTACTCATCGATCACCACCGTCGACCTCGAAAAAATCACCACGGGCTTGGGTGATCCATATGTCGATCAGTTTCCGGTGCCCACCAGCAAAATCATTCGGCTCGTCCAGACCGCTCCACGCCCTGGCTATGTCCCCGAGCAGATCGAAATCAATATGGTGATGGCCAATAATGCCACCAATTACCTAAACCTCACGGTCCAGTTCTACGTTGGCGAACGAAAAATCGGGTCTGCTTGGAAGGGGAGCCACTTCCTTGACCAAGACGGTCGGACCAAGAAAGTCCCTTTTCCAACGTTTCGCGACGAGGTGATTGTGATCGGATCTGACGACACGCTCGCGGTCGAGATTTCGGTCAGCGGCCCCAACTCACTCGAGTACGCGGCTGTCACCATCCATATCGACGGTCGTGGCACCTATGCACTGTGCACCCCCTGCACCTAATTAATCGAATCGTAGGTGTATCATGGCAGAACCTCATACATTTGTGATTGAGTCGGAGACCGACTTGGACGGGCATACCCCGTTTACAGCGCGTGTGTCCGACTTCGCTACCGGCCGACCCAACGGCCGACTTCACTACCTCAAGGTAGACCAGCCGTTCGGCCTCGTCGACACGTCTATCTTTGGCCTGTTGGCCGAAGATTCGCCCAAGCGGGTGGGGATTGCGAGCAAGTTTAACAACCCGTTTAGCGTGGCTCGAGTCATTCCTGCGGACGACCCCGATGCCTTTCGCCAGGAGCTCGACCTCACACCCGACGTTCAATACGTCACGATGTACCCCGGCGACAAGCTCGGGATCCTGACCAAAGACGGGGGCCGGACATCGGTCACGATCGTCGTCAATGAAATGGGCGAGCGCGACCACATGGCCCATGCGCTGGCCAAACCGCCAGGTTTGCATTGGCGACGTTATCGGATCATTCGCGAGGACCCGACCGGGTTTGTGCCTGCGGTCAAGCAAGATCCGTGGCGGCCAAACTTCGTGTTTAGTCGCAACGATCACCTGCTCGTTGCCAACGAGGTCAACAAGGGGCCTATCCCGCTCGATGCGTTTTGCACGTTCCCGGAGTTTGCCGGGTGTTTGGTGC
>CAZUPD010000277.1:0-6124 GCA_964621785.1 uncultured Nannocystaceae bacterium | reverse complement strand
CGGGCTCGGGCTCGGGCTCGGGCTCGGGCTCGGGCTCAGGCTCGGGCTCGGGCTCACCGGCAAACTCGACATTCAACAGGCTATTCGGGGAACCGTTGAGGCCGCTGAGTTTGTTTTTGGAGGCCTGGGAATCGAGTGCATCTGCAACTTCTGAGGGCGAAGCACCCGGGTCGATCGACAGGTACACAGCGGCTGCACCGGCGACATGCGGGCTCGCCATCGAGGTTCCGCTGATGGTGTTGGTCGACGAGTTGCTGTTGTACCAAGCCGAGGTGATGCTCGAGCCCGGTGCCATGATGTCGACGCACGAACCCCAGTTGGAGAAGCTGCTGCGGGAATCGCTGCTGGTGGTCGAGCCGACGGTGATGGCCGAATCCTCGCGGGCGGGCGACACATTGCAGGCGTTTTGATTCTCGTTGCCCGCGGCGACGACAACGGTGACACCGTTACCGACCAAGCTGGCGACCTCACTGTCGAGTGCCGACGATGCCCCACCGCCGAGGCTCATGTTGACGACCGCAGGATCTTGGTGATTGGACGCGATCCAGTCGAGTGCGCCAATGATGATGGAGTTCGACGTCGAACCGGAGCAGCCAAACACGCGGACGGGGTGAACCGTGGCCCCCGGGGCGACACCGTAGTTGGTGCCGGCCACCGTGCCAGCGACATGGGTGCCGTGGCCGTTGCAGTCTGTGGTCCCGCCGCTGACCCCGGTGTAGCCGTTGCCGACGCGTCCGGTGAACTCGTTGTGCGACGAGTTGAGACCGGTGTCGACGATATATGCATGGACACCCGCGCCGTCGGCCGGTGCGTTGTACTGACCATTGAGTGGCAGATTTGCCTGGTCGATGCGATCGAGGCCCCAGGTGGCATTGAGCTCGACGATTTGGTCCTGCTCGACATAGGCGACATCGGGGTCGTTGCGCAGGTCTTCGATGGTCTCGGGGCTAAACTTCCCGGCGAAGCCGACGATGCCACCGGAGTACTTCATCTGGATTTCATCGCCCTCGCGCAGGGCCGTGGACAACAGCAAGTCGTCGACGGTGGCCGAACGGACAGTCTTCTTCATGACGACGATGTACTGATCGGGAATCGCCTTGGTGCGGTCCCCGAGCATCAACGGAGCCGGGTTGTTCTCGTTGTGCAGGGCCTCGGCCTCGGGAACGATGATGCCCTCGTCGTTGTATTCCACGAGGCTTTCGGGGTTGTAGCAACCAGTCGACAGGGCGCCGGCAATCAGCAGGCCAAAAGCAACGGGAAGGGAGGGAAGAAGTTTCTTGTTCGCGTACATGTCCATCTCCTAAGGCGCCGGGCAATATCCATTCGCACGCGGGCACCCCATGGTGTCGGTTCGGTTCGATTCGGTTGTTCGGCACAGCGCCTACAAGGTCGGTGCTGGCAGCGTGCCGCTATCGGGTTCATGGGTTTTGTGCGGAGAGACCAACAAACAATTCAAACTTTAACGTGGTCGATCTCACAAAATCTTCAAACGTCGCCTCTAGCCCGATTCGCGTACAAATTTTCGATAATTTTATTTTTGGGCCCAGGTCAAAAAATCTGAATTGAACCTCATTTGAGGACATTCGATGTTAGTTTTTAGATCTGCGAAGCCAGTGACACATGAGGTATTTCGCCACAACCGACCTCGCCGATTCTGGACCGCATCCATCTTTATTAAAAGACGCGTGCGTCCAACCGGATCGCAACTGCGAACAGGTGGCCGTGGTTCGAACCTTGCTGACGCGCTAGCGATAGACGCGGTGGCGCAACCGTTTTTCGCGCCACCGCTGCCAGAACAATCCCACGATGATCAACGCCAGCGCCCACGGGGGCTCGGGAATGCTGTCGTCGTAGAGGTTGGCACCTGGGTTTTGGACGACCGTCGATTCGGTTTGCGACGGACCTCGCATTATTCCGGTGTCCCGCATGAGGCCCACAGGATGATCTGATCGGCGACATCTTGGGTCAGCTCGGGACCGTCACTGTTGGCCGGGGGCATCGTACCCGCGTCGACCCGCGCCATTGCCCGGTCGGCGCTCATCACTGCGTCGTCGTAGGTATCGAAGTTGACGCTCGCCGGTGCGAACTGGCGGGCGTCGCCCGAAAGGGAACTATCGTGACAGTGGGTGCACGCGCCCCAGTCGATGTCGCCGTAGCTCGGGACCGACGAGCAATCCGGTCCGTCGGTGTCCGAAGTCGAATCCGAGTCCGACCCGTCGGAGTCGCTCTCGTTTCCGGTCCCGCCGCCCGGCAACTCGGCCCCCGCGATCCATCCCAAGATGATCGCATCGTTGACATCGCCGAAGGGACCGCCCAAAGGCATCCGCTCACCGCGGCTAAACCCACCTTCTAAGTCGCCGCTGTCGATCAACTCCTGCAGCGTGGTGTCGTCGAGCATTTTTAATGCGAGGTACGACTGCGAGATGTTGCCGCGGGTCACCAGCGGGAGGTTGCTCTGATTCGACGAAGCACCCTCCAAGTTCCCGAGCGCCGCGGCGGTCAGCGAGAGGTTGCCAGCCGGCGACGAGTCGGTGTCGTGGCAGGAGCAGCGCATCGCAAATGCCTCGACGACTGCCTGGGGGACACCTTCTTCCATTCCATCGGTATCGTTCCCGATGGGGTCCAAGGAGCCACAGGCCGAAAGTGCCGCGGCGACGGTACACGCGGTGGCAAAGCTCATGAGTAGGCCAAAAGATTTCATTAGAAGCTCCACTTGCGGCTGAGGTTGAAGCCGATGAAGAAGTTACCGCGGTTTTCAAACGGATTGCGCGTCTGACCGCCCGGGGCATAGAGGTTGGTATGGATCTCCCGGGTGTTGGTGAACATGATCTGGAAGAAGTGTTTTTTCGACGGGCTGTGCCACGAACCCCCCAGTGACCAACTGCCGATGTTGACGGTGGACGGGCTGTCGTTGGCCCCGTTCCAGAAAAACACATCGGCAGGGATCGGGAAGATGTACTCCAAGTCGATCCCCCAGCGTTTTTTCTTGCCCAACCACACCGACGACGCAAACCCCAAGTTGAGTGTATTGCGCGTATCGGTGGCCGCAACCCGGCCGTTGCCATCGCCGAAGTCCGCGGTGACATTGGCGGCGTGGTTGGTGCGCAGGTAGTAGCCGACGACGAGCATCGTGCTCCAGCGTTCAAACCACAACCGGCTGAGCAGCAGCTGGAAGTTGCCGCTGACCGGATTGGCCGTATTGGTATCGAAGTCGCGGTAGTACTCGATCGAGGTGTAGGCGCCGAAACTCAGCGGCATTCCGTATTCCTGCATCACCGGGATGTACTTGACGCCCAACTCGTAGCCCTTGCGCGAGTTGCTGCGGCGCAGCAGCACATCGAGGCCGTCGATGATGCCGTAGGCAAATCCCACGCTCATCACGGCCCCGGCGTCGAGACCAAAGGCCCCGCGCTTGGTCCCGATCTGGCCAAAGCGGTGGTCGATGCGGAACTCGAACCTGCGTTTGCCCAGCCCCGCGGTGGTCGGCAAGTTGACCTGGAAAGTTCCGTGAAACGGCGGGTCACTGATCGGTTTGTCGGGCTTGCAGGTACCGTCTTTTTTCCGCCGCTTGCACTCGGCTGGTTGTTCGGGCTTGTCGACCGGCGTCTCGCCGGGCGTCTTGTTGTCGACCGGTCCTTCACCCCCGCCGTTTTTGGCCGCCTCAAGATCGGCCTTGGCCTTTTCGACCTCGCCCAGGGCCATGATCCAGTTTTTGATCGGCGCCAGTTGATCGTCGGGGAATGGTCGTTCCCCCTGGGGCATCGGGTCGCCCTCGATGTCTTTGCCCTTGACTTTGGCCCACAGGTACGAGCCTTCGAGGTCGCCGGGGACGATGAACGGCTTTTGTGTGTACTTGGAGCTCTCGCCGGTCAAACGCCCGAGCGGCGCGACCAGGTTGACCTCCTGCGAGCCGCTGTCGTGACACACGGTGCAGTTGTCGTTGAAAAACTCCTGCACGGTTTTTTCGGCACTCTCGGCCGCCGCTTGCTTGTCGGCCACCGCCTTTTCGTAGGGGGCCAAGTCGACGGCCGCTGCTGCTGTGCCGCCCGAACTCGTTGTACCTGCATCGGATCCGCCGTCGCCACCGGCTCCACCAGCTGGGGCCAAACCTTCGATCCACGCGCGCACTGGCGCGAGTTTGTCATCGGAAAACGGATCGTCGCCCAGCGGCATCGGGTCGCCTTCGATGCCCGTGCCCTTGAGCTTGGCCCACAGGTACGAGCCCTCGACATCTCCGGGGACGACCATCGGCTTGCCCGTCACGTTGGATTTGATGTCGACCAGACGCGCCGGGGAACTTTCGAGATCGATCTCGTCGGAACCCGCGTCGTGACAGGCCGTGCAGTTTTCCTCGAAAAACGCGGCGACATTTTTCTCGAGCTCCGCCGGGGGCTCGAGCGCAGTCACAGCGAGTAGAAGCGATGCGGTCGGCAACAACATGGATAGGCTGACGATACCGAAATCGTGAGTGAGACCACAACGCGCGTTCTCATCCGCGACGAATCTCCCTGGGGTAGGCGTCACGATGGCAACTTATTGGCCACAGGCACACCGTCGGGTAGCATGCGCACATGCGTTCGCATCTTCTCGCCACAACCATCATGTTGGCCATCCCCCTCGCCTGCGGGGGTTCAACCGACGCGCCCAAGCAGGACACCAAGGGTGGACAGTCCAAGGCCGGCGACGAGAACAAGGCCGGCGACGAGCAAAAAGCCGGTGACGAGCAAAAAGCCGGCGACGAGAAAAAAGCCGGTGATGCTTCCGCCGACACCGAAGCCGCAACAGGTGGAGCCGATACCGAAGCCGCAACCGGCGGAGCCGATACCGAAGCCGCAACCGGCGGCGACGAAACCGGCGACGAAACCACCGCCGGCGCCGAGGACACGCCCCCCGAAGTGACCCCCGAAGACGCCGAAAAGGCGAAAAAAGAAGCCATCGCCAAGTTGGTCAAGGAAATCAAATCCACCCGCACCAAGGACGCCCGGGCGAAAAAAGCGTTGGAAGAGGCCGAAGCTGCCGGTGCGACCGTACGCGAGGTGGCCGAGGCCGCCAACGCCCGCGGGGAAAAGCTGAGTTCAAGCCCCGAGCGCGCACAAGCGTTTTTCGAGTGGGCCCGCGACAAGGATACGACCTACCCCGATGCGAGCTACAACCTCGCCAAACAGACGGTACTCACCGGTGATACAACTGCGACGATTGCCCACCTCGAAGAGGTCAAAAAGCGCGGCGGCAAAAAGCTCCTCAAGCAGGTCGGATACGATCCCCTGTTCGAGGTTGTGAAAGACGATCCGAAGGTCGCCCCCATGATCAAGTAGAGAGATCGCCGTGACTGTCTGGTCCATCCGGGCGTGACCGTTCATCATCTCCGAGCAGGCATTGCGGAGCATCTGGCAAGCGGATGCGGTACCGTCGATCGATGTCCAGCCCGGACACCATCGGCGTACTGTTCCTGTGTTACGCCAACGTTTGTCGCTCCCCGTTAGCCGAAGGTGTCTTCCGCCACCTGGTGGCACAGCGTGGACGCTCGTCGGTATTTTCCATCGACAGCGCTGGCGTGTCCGCCCTCGAAGGCGCACCGCCCCACCGCAACTCCATCCGCGTCGCCCGCAGCCACGGGATCGAACTCGAAGGTCACGCGCGCCAGCTGACCCGCGACGATCTATTTCGATATACACATATTCTGGCAATGGACCGCTACGTCCTCGGACAACTCGGTCGCCTGCTCGGTGCCGGCACCGAGATGCCTGCCTACGTCCGCCTGTTTCAAACCCTCGCCAACCCCGATGCCCTCGGCGAAGAGCTCGATGTCCAGGATCCGATTTCTGGTACATACAAAGACTTTGAAGAGATGTTTGAAGTGTTGATGACCGGGTGCCGGGCGTTGCTCGCTGAGCTGCGGTGATCGACGCCGTCTCCACCCCGTCCATTCGCGACCGCGGTACCGGGCTGTCGTGCGCCTGGCTATCCCGACTGTCGACGTGCCCACGCGCTTGTGTAGATAAGTTGGCCCCGCGATCCAAATGTGAAACAGATGGGAACATCCGCGGCGTTTCACCCGTTCGCGGGGGCGACAACCTATGTGCGGAATCATCGGTTACACAGGAGCTCGGGACGCGGTCCCTCT
>CAZUPD010000276.1:0-6262 GCA_964621785.1 uncultured Nannocystaceae bacterium | reverse complement strand
AATAACCCCGGAGACTCGTGAGTATGGCTGAAGTCGGAGACGTGATTGTCGGACTCGATATCGGCACCACCAAGGTGGCGGCGATCATCGGTGAAGTGACCCAAAACGGAGTCGATATTATCGGCGTCGGAACCAGCCCCTCCGAAGGTCTGCGCCAGGGGGTGGTCGTCAATATCGAGGCGACCACCAACAGTATTTCGCGGGCGATCATGGAGGCCGAGCAAATGGCTGCGGTCGAGGTGCACTCGGTCTATGTCGGGCTCGCTGGTGGCCATATCCGCGGATTTTCGAGTCTCGGTCAGGTCAGCATGCGCAACCGCGAAGTCACCCACGAGGATGTCGCCCGCGTGCTCGAGCAGGCCAAGGCCGTCAACATCCCGCTCGACCGGCAAATCATTCATACGCTCCCGCTCGAGTACATGATCGACGGCCAGGGCCAGATCCGCGATCCGATCGGCATGAGTGGTGTGCGCATGGAGGTGCGGGCCCATGTCATCACGGCCGCGGTCACCAGCGTGCAAAATATCGTCAAGTGCTGCAACCGCGCCGGGCTCGATGTCGTCGAGGTGGTGCTCGAGCCACTGGCGAGTTCAACCTCGGTGCTCCACGAAGACGAGCGAGATTTGGGCGTGGCCCTGATCGACATCGGTGGCGGAACCACCGATCTGGCGATCTACGCCGAGGGACAAAATGTATTTACATCTGTCATCGTGATGGGCGGCCATCGGATCACCCAAGACGTCGCCCACGGGCTTCACACAAGCGTGTCCGAAGCCGAGGCGATCAAGCGCAAACACGGCTGCGCCCTGGTCAGCATGGTCGACGGCGACGACGTGATCGAAGTGCCAGGTGTCGGCCCCCGGCCCCCGCGAGAGTTCCCCCGCCGGTTTTTGGCCGAGGTGATCGAACCGCGGGTCGAGGAAATCCTGCTACTGGCCCAGGAAGAGCTCAGCTCATCGGGGTTTATGGAACTCGCCGGATCGGGCATCGTCCTCACCGGGGGAGCCAGCCAGATGGAAGGCATGGTCGAGATCACCGACGACATCTTCCAGATCCCCGTACGCGCCGGCATGCCAGTCGAAGGCGCGGCGCTTTCGGGACATCCAGATGTGTGCCTGACCAAAGGCGGGTTTGCAGGTGTGATTCAAAATCCAAAGTTTGCCACCGGGGTCGGACTTGTGCTCTACGGAGCCGGGCACGAGCCACTGGCGACACCCGAACCGGTGTACCGCGGCGTCGATAATCGACCCGGAATCGGCACACGGGTGGCGAGTTGGTTTCGCGAGATGTTTTGAGACTCGCTCGAAACGCGTGTGAAGGAGCCGGCCTGTGTCGGCTCTTTTTTTATTGGGTGCGCCCAAAATACTTGTAGATTCAATTTTATCGACATTGCCATCGGCATGGGCGCTCACAATCACGCAAACCCACACCATCCGACAAAATACTGAGCTACGCCCAATTTGATTCTTGACCATGCGGTCCGAATAACGTATCTTGACCACATGGTCCAAAACGTTTATGGTGCAGTCGCCGAGGTTTTTCATCCCATGCCGCGCGTCAAAGAATTCGATCCCGACATCGTGCTCGGTCGAGCCCTCGAGCTGTTTTGGCGGCAGGGGTATGAAGGCACATCGCTCAAGCAGTTGCTCGATGCGATGGGGATTCGTCGGCAGAGTCTCTACGATACCTTCGGTGACAAACACAGCCTCTACCTCGCTGTCCTCGACCGCTATCACGACATGATCATGACGCTAGTCGAGATGCACTTGGTCGGCGAGAATGCCTCGATCGAGTCGATTCACGGGTTTTTTCAGTACTACCTCCACGAGGTGATGCGCACCGATCGTCGCGCCTGTTTGATGGCCTGTGCGGCGCTCGAGCTCGGTTTGCGGGACGACGAGGTTTCCACCCGCGTCCGCAATTACTTGGGTGCCCTCGAACTCGCGTTGCGGGACGTTCTCGAGCGGGCTCGCAAAGCGGGTACCCTGCGAGACGACGCCAGCCCGGTGGCACTATCCCGGGACTTGGTCAGCAGTTTGATGGGGATCAGTGTCATGGCCCGCGGCGCCGGGTATTCCCGGACGGCCATGCGGCAGTTGGTGACCTCGGCCCTCGCGGTGCTCGAATAGTTCTTGGCGGCGAGTGTCGTCACGTGGGGGCAGGTGCGCGGCACAGTCCGCCGGTCCCATCCATGATGAAATAGACAGTACCCATGACTGCCTGCACCCGTTCACTGCGGGGTGGGTATTGGTCGCATTTGGTCCATTCATTGTCGTGCGGTCACGTGGGGCCGCGATAACTCACCGGTACAGACGACCGGGCAGGATAGGTGTATCAACATGTTTCTCAACTACGCCACCCAGGAAATCAATTGTAAAATCGTCTACTACGGCGCCGGGTATGCCGGGAAGACGACCAATGTGAAGTACATTCACCGGCGTTTGAAGCCCGAACTACGCACCCACTTGGTCGAACTTGCGACCGAGGAGGAGCGCACGTTGTTCTTTGATTTTATGCCCTTGGATTTGGGTGAGATCGCCGGGTTTCGTGTGCGGCTGCATCTGTATACGGTTCCTGGGCAAATTCACTATGGTGCCAGTCGGCGCCTGATCCTCCGCGGAGCCGATGGCGTGGTGTTGGTGGTCGACTCGCAGCAGGGTCGGATCGAAGCCAATTGCGAGAGTCTCGAAGGTATGCACCGGGACTTTGACGCACACGGCCTCGAGATTCCATGGATTGTTCAGTACAACAAACGCGACACGCCCGATGCGCTTGCGGTCGAGGAGTTGCGTCGGCACGTCAATCTCGCCGGGGTGCCCGAACAGACAGCCATCGCCCATCGCGGTGTGGGTGTCCTGGACTCGTTGCGCGCGATCTCTCGTCTCGTGCTTCGGGAGATGCGGCGGAAGTTTCCGTGAACGAGGCAGATCTGCACGTCCGTGATTCCGCCGTCCTGCGTCGAGAAATGCGGCGGAAGTTGGTGGGAAACGAGTTTTGTTTGATTGTAGCTGCAATTAAATGGGTTGACACGGGACTCGGATCCCTGCGTTGATCCGACGTCCCTCAGTGATGGATTTGCAGGTACAATCAATGTGTTAACACGGGACCCGGGTGTAGCGACCTTCCATATGCGGTCGCCACGATTTGCCATCGGTCGATTTCTCGATCGAAAACCGGTACCAGTCGCGGGACTCGAGACGATGGGTATACCGTGTAAACCCGGTCGACGACCTGCGGACGAACACCAACTGTTCGTCGATCCACTGGCCATCGACCGGCATCGGGGGTCCACCACCGCCGTGGGAATCAAACCAGTACATCGTGAAACAACCCCTGTGCTCGTCCCACCCGTAGATACCGTGACCGCGGAAGTGGTCGTAGGCGGTGTTTTCTTCGCGGTATTCGGAGATCAGAAAAAACCCCCCCAGGTCCATGCGGATCTCTAGGTTGCCGCGGGTTTGGTGGGGTTGCGGACTGCCGTTGTATCGGCACTCGTGGCCGTGCCATGAGCCGACAAAGGCCTCGAGTTGGCGGTGGGATTCAGCGGGTGTTGGCAGGTCGATCCGATCCATGGTGATACAAGTTGCGCCTGTTCACGCAAGATCCCTCTTACGCGATTTTGCGCGTGCGATCAAATCCCTTGGTCAGTCTGCATCGGTGCGAACGATGTGTTCAACCCGAGTTTGCCCGGACCAGCCTGTCTCACCCGAAAATCTTCGCGGTCAGACCTCGGTCATCCTCACACAAACCTTGCCGACATGACGCTGGGCGGCCATGTGTTCAAACGCGGCCGGTGCATCTGCAAACGAAACGACGCGGTCGATGAGCGGATGGATCCGGTGGTGTTCAAGCGCCCGGTTCATCGCTTCAAACCCCGCTCGGTGGCCGACGAGTACACCTTGAAGCCGGATCTGCTGCATCAAGATCGGGATGATATTGAGGGGTTTCGCCGCTCCCGACAGCACACCGATCACGCTGATGGTCCCACCTGGTCGGACCGCACGTAGCGATTGCTCGAGGGTTCCGGCACCCCCAACTTCGACGATGTGGTCGACACCTCGCCCGCCTGTGAGTTCACGCGCGGCCTTCCCCCACTTGGGGACTTCGCGGTAATTGATCGTTTCCCATGCACCGAGTTTTGTTGCTATTGCAAGTTTTTCGTCCGAGCTCGAGGTGGCGATGACACGCGCACCAAGGCAGCGGGCAAATTGAAGGGCAAACACCGATACGCCGCCGGTTCCTTGGACGAGTACAGTATCGCCTGCACGCACGTTTGCATGGGTGCAAAGCGCACTCCATGCCGTCAGCGCGGCACAGGGCAAGGTCGCCGCCTCGACATCCGAGAGGTACGCCGGCGGGGTGAGGACCCCATCTTCGGCGAGTAGCACATGGTCGGCGAGCATCCCTGACAGCGGGCCCCCGAGGGTGTGACGGGCGACATCCGGCGGGACATCGCCAGCGGTCCAACCCTGGGCAAACAGCGAGGTCACCCGGTCGCCGACGCCGACCTTTGCGACCCCAGGCCCGACAGCCACAACTTCGCCGACCCCGTCGGACAGCGGGATCAGTGGCAACGGCTGACGCGGGTTGTACTCGCCGCGCACCATCATCAGGTCGCGGTAGTTGAGGCTCGCCGCCCGCACCCGGCAAAGCACTTGCTTGGGCCCCGGCGTCGGCATCGGGAGCTCGACGCGTTTGAGGTTTTGCAGGCCGAAGGCATCGGCGACGGCGAACGCGTGGATGGTCTTGGAAGTCGCGGTCATGGCCGCAGGATACTCGACAAGGGACTCAGAAAGCAGCCCGTGGGTTTCTCCGGTGTCGTCTCGAGGAGACGGGGTTGCGCCGTGAATTTGTGGACAGATATCGGCGCGAAGACTCCCGATCCGGACCGCGTCAGAATCCGATATCGATGCAGGTACATCCACCCTGGTCGCAGTCGGTGGGTGCGCTCGGGTTGGTATCGGCCACGTTGATCGAGATGTGGCGTCCGTCGTCTTGGGGCCGGGTCTCGATCAGGGAAAACAGCTCGGTCGGGGTGTGGTCGCCGTTGTCGATCACAGCCGCATCGTCGTTGGTCAAAAACGGGATCAGCACGGTTGCATCACCGCTGTATGGTTCGCCACCGATCGACAGGGGATTGAGGGTGATGTTTCGGCGTGAGAGGTACTTGCAGTAGTTCGGATCGAACTTGCCAAACACATCCGAGGGACAGGCGTTGCCGGTCACCTCGCGGTACATCAGCATGGCTGCCGCCTCACACGTGACACTCAGGTCGTCTTCGGTGGTACAGCGGCCGATCGATTTATTTGCGTATGCACTCGTCGCCAAACACGGGTGGATGCAGGCCTCGAGCGCGACCGGGATCGTCTCCCCGGGTTTCACCGCGGTCGGCAGGCACACCTTGCCGCGGAAAAAAGGCATATGGGTCGGTTCGACATCGCCGCTGGCCTCGGCCGTACAGTCATCCTCGGCCACGCACATCACCGGACCCGCGGTTTCGCCGGAACCGTAGCCCTCGCTCTCACTCCACCCGCCCGTGTCGGAATCGGTCGCGGCACAGCTCTCCTCGTCGAACGCACACATCAGCAACTCCGTGCGCGAGCCACAGCCGGGGAGGGCGAGTAGGGCGACACACGGGATGAGCAGGGCACCGCAGCGAAAGAGGTTGCGAAGGCTCACTGGGGTCGAGTTGTGGCGGTCCATCGCCAACAGTGTAGGACGCAATGGGTGGCTGCGTGGAGGTTCTCGACACGCGAGAAAAACCACAAGAGCATCGCGGCGAGACCCGTAAAACCTCACATGCCGACGAACCGGGCGGGGGGACGCGGCGACAGTTCGAGTCGTGGCGTGGGGAGCAACCCTCAGTCCGTGTGCCGCAGCAAGTGGTTCAAGCGCGCGAAACCATTGACGGCAACCACCTCCGCGGGAACGATCGAGACGCATCTACGACGGTTGAACCGTTTGCGTCGCGGGCATGGTCATCGATCCGGTCTGCCGTCACAATCGCACCATGCCCCGGACGCTGCGGTTTTTCTATGACGTCGTGTGCCCCTACGCCTATCTCGCCTCCGTTCGCGTTGAGGCGCTCGCATCGCGGGCGGGCGTGGACCTCGAGTGGTGCCCGATCCTGCTAGGTGGACTGTTTCGCAACATCGGCCAGGACCCCGATCCAAACCGCAAGATGAACCCCAACAAGGCCCGGCTCAACCTCCTCGACATGCACCGGTGGGCCACCTACCACGCGATCCCACTGACGTTACCG
>CAZUPD010000275.1:0-6347 GCA_964621785.1 uncultured Nannocystaceae bacterium | reverse complement strand
ACTGCACAAGCGAGCGCAGACCATCAGGGAGAAGGCCCTCGGCCCCGACCACCCCCGCGTCGCCACCTCCCTCAACGACCTGGGCACCGTCCACGAGGCTACGGGCGACCACACCGCGGCCAAGGCGCTGTACGAGCGAGCGCTCGCCATCAGGGAGAAGGCCCTCGGCTCCGACCACCCCGCTGTGGCCGACAGCCTTTCGGGAGGCCGGCGACAGCGAGGGCCTCGCCGAGGCCGAGGCCTTCCTCGAGACACTCGGAGCCAAGAAATGAACGCGCCGGAGAGCAAGCGATCCGTTACGATACGTTTTGCGAACGACTCGCATTTACCGAGTCCGATGGCAATCAACTTTCGAACATTATGAATAGACATCCACATACCTCCGACGCCAGTCTCCTGTTCGCCCACGACGATGATGGCACTCCCTACGAAGCTTCACCCGAGGTTCCGGCTGCGTCTGTCGATGTCAAACCGCCGGAATATCTCAGCGACCCATCGGCGGATGCCAACGTTCTCGAAAAACAGAAGTGGGCACTTCTGGTACCGGACACGGACTCCCAAGGTCGTTATGAATCGCTGGCTGGAGAGTTGGTCGCCCAGCGCGAGGCCGACCAAGATTGTCGGGTAAACGTCATTCGGGTACCCACTGGGATGAGTGCGGTTGAGGCCCACAACTGGCGCGAAGAGAACTACCCACAACAATATGGAGGGGGTGAGGGTAACCGCCCGCGATACCTCTTGTTGATGGGAGATATCGACGAAATCTCATTGGCAACCCAGTTGGTCCTCGGTATCGACTCGTTCCCCGGCCGTCTCGCCTGTGAGACCGACGATGGCTACAGCGCCTATGTCGACAAAGTGCTGCGTTGGCAACGCAAGCCGTCCCCAAAGTCGGCTGCACGGTCGTTGTTCTATACGGTGGACGACGGCACCCAAGCCACTGGACACGGGTACGACAAACTCATTACGCCGCTTCACAGCGAGTGCGCAAAGGTTTGGCAAACACGGCGGGCCGCCTATCCGGCCGAGTCCGTGCATTCACACGGTTGGGGGGACGAGCCCGACCCCGACGATTTTTTAGATGTGGCCGGCAAAGACACTCCGTCGGTACTGTTTTCCCTGAGCCACGGGAAGGGCCCCCCGCGAAGGAGTCGGAGTTGGACTCGCGAGCGTGCGCGGCTGCTCCAGGGGTCGATGCAGTTTGGCCGTGCCGGGGCTGTTACTCGTGAAGAAGTCGGGCACGGAAATTTTCTTCCGGGAGGATTCTGGTTTTACTTTGCCTGCTTTGGGGCCGGTACGCCGAGCGAGAGTGCATTTGCGCGGTGGCTCGCGCTGCGCGGAGATGACAATCCCAAGTTGCGCCAAGTCTTGGCTGGACTGGCGAAAGACGGCGGCTTTACATCGGGGGTCACCAAGGCAGCGCTCGCAAACCCCAATGGGCCGCTCGCCATTTACGGGCACTTTGATCTCGCCTGGAGTTTTAGCTTTGAATCCCCGCGTGGCACCCGGAGCCACCCGATTAGTCGAGCGAAGTCGTTTTTCACACCGCTTGCGAAGCTGCTGCAAAAAGAGCGGGCGGGAGCGGCCTTCTTGGCCCTTCAGCTCGAACTTGGCCGGGTCAATGCCGAGATCAACACGACCTATGCTGCGGCCCAACTCAATGCCGGAACCGTACACGGGGCACCCGAGACAACTGCTTTGAGCAACCTCTGGATGCTGCGCGAAGATCTCGGGCACTACGTGCTCTTGGGCGATCCGGCCGTTCGACTCCCGTTGAGCAAGCCACGCAAAAGGACACACGACGAATTGATGTCGAGCATTTTTGGAGGGTTTGTCACGAACCCGACTTCGAGTACGTCTCGCCAAGCCCCCGAGCCAGTTGGCGAACAGGCTGCCCGCACGATGGAGCTCGCAGTGCTCACCCTGCTCAAAGATGGTTCTCAACTCGACAGCGTGAGCAAGAAGTTTGCAGTCTCCCCGACGAAACTACGTGCATGGGCACAAATCTACCGCGATGCCGGACGAAAAGCTCTCGCCGAGACTCCTTCCGAGGATGATTGACTCTACATGCATTGTTTTTCGCCACCGAGACTGGACGTAAAGCTCTCGCCGAGACTCCTTCCGAGGATGATTGACTCTACATGTATTGTTCTACGCCTCCGACCCCGACTGAAAGGAAAGTCGGAGATCGCTTCGGCTGCGTTGGCTTGTCAGCCCGAGCAGATATTGCCACCCGGCGCGGGCATACAGGTCTCGCCGGGCTCGCAGTCGAACGAGGTCGTACAGGGAGCGAAGCACCGGTCAAAGCCGCCGACGGTTTGGAAGCAGCGGCCGCCGTCACAGCAGTCGGCGTCGCTGATGCACATCGAACCCGTCGCACCGCATGATTCACAGGCGAGACCCATCTCGCAGATGTCGGGGTAACCGCATGCGCCACCGATGAAGCTCCCCTCGCTGTTGGCCAGTGCCCGGCAGCAGCAGCTCTCGCACTCTGCACCCGATCCGCAACCCGGTGCGCACACGCTGAACCCGTCGCCAAAATCCACGCAGTTCCCGTTGCAACATTCTCCGTTGCTGCACGGCTGACCAAACGGAATGCATTCGGGTAACTGAAGTTCGGGGCGGGTGGTGGCAAGTGGGTTCCAGCCCTCCTCCTGGCAGAGTCCTCGGATACAAGTGAGTTCGGAGCCACAGTCCTCGGCCTCCAAACAACTCAAGCCCTTGGCCGTCGTGGGGTCGAAGAGACATCCCGGCGCCACCGCGAGTGCCGACCCCCAGACGAACGTGACGAGGGACCAGGTGAGCGAAGCTACCCAGCGAGACGAGCGACGGATTTCGTGGGTGTGCATCATCAGAACCTCATCCGAACGGTAATGCCGTTCCACGATGGATGGATGGCGACGCCGCGCCAGGTCGGGCCCTGCATGGCGCGAGCCTTCGACTTCTTGCGCTTGGCCCCTCCAGCGGCAAGGAGGGCGATGCCCGTGACCGCGAGCGCTCCGCCGACGATCGGGCCAACTATGGTCATCGTGTTCCCGCGTTGCCCGGCGCTGAGGGCATCCTGGCGGTCGGGGCCGGGTTCGGTTGTGCGCAGGTCGTCGTTGGCCTTACTCGCTACAGCCATCCCGGCCCCCATCACTCCACCCACGACGCCGAGTCCGGCGACCAAGAGGACGCTGCCAGTGGCAATAAGGCCCTTCCCTGGCTTTTTGTCGTCGTCGCGTTGTGGGGGCGGGATCGGGTCTGTCGTTTCAGCGACCGGCTGAGACTCGGTTGCGGGCGCGGGCGCGGGCGCGGGCGCGGGCGTCGGCGTCGTCGCGGGCGTGGTCGAGGGCGCTGCGGGTTCCGAGGCCGCAGCCGAGAGTGCCTCGAGTTCCTCGCGCTTGGTCGCGGCCTTTTGTTCGTCGGCCTCTCGCGCAGCGGCATCGTCACCGTGGGCGATCCAGATCGTCGCCTCGTACGCGGTGAGCTCGCGCTCAGCTGCCTTGATGTGAGACGGGCCTAAGCCCTGTTCGAACGCCTTCTGGTGGGCGACCACGAGGTTGAAGGTCAGTGAGTTGCGGGCCTTGGCCTGCGAGGGATCGGGTGGCAGAAGATCGCGAGCTTGCGTCCACGCCTCGATCGCGTCGGTGTACTGCCCCGAATCGAATGCTTGCCGGCCGCGTTGAAAGTGAACCTTGGCCGCCTCGGCTCCTCCAGGTGCCGCCGAAACCGGCGGCGATACCGAAGCGAGTCCGACCGCCACTATAAGTATCACCATACTATGCGCGAATCGATGCATCAATCATCCTACGTGAGTGTACCCGAAAAGGACTAGGATGTGAAGTGTTATGATTTCGAACGCGGGCCTGGATCTCAGCATATCCCGCTTTATTGCGAGAGCTGTCCGGTTGCGCTCCAACACGCGGCATGCAAATTGCTCGAATCTTCGCCGAGGACTATCCCACCATATCCGTAGCGGTGCTGCCGTTCTCCCAGCATCCCCAGCAACTCATCCTATTCGAGCACCGCGCCGTTCAACGAACCTGTCTGGAAGGACTACTCCGTTATGCCGCACATTCGAGCACCGCGCCGTTCACCGGCATATCCAGAGACACGTTTGTCGCCCGACTCGCAGCCAGAGCGGTGAGGCGGCCTCGTGCCTAAGACGAAACAACACGCACTTTCAATCGCCGAAGGGGTCTTCTACCTCGCTGTTTGACTGCTTCGTGGTGGGCGATCCGAAGGGGTCTTCTACCTCGCTGTTTGACTGCTTCGTGGTCTCGGCGGGCGCTCCGAAGGGGTTCTCGACCTCGCTCGAGTTCTCGACCTCGCCCGAGTGCTTCGTTTTGGTCGCCCGCGGCGGCCCCACGAACGGCCGCTGGATGCTGTAGTCGTCGGCGAAGCTCGGGGCCTCGTAGTCGACCCCACGCTCGCTCTTCGGCGCGAAGGCGGACGCGACATACTCCCCGACGGTCACTTCCGCCGCGCTCGGATCACCGGTCGGCGCGAGCAATCCGCCCTCCGACACCAGCACGAACGCCGACCAGAAGTACGGGTGCTTCCATTGGGGGACGGCCGCGATGTCGCGCTTGGCGAGATGCAATGCCCGCCCCGGATCCACACCGGCGCGATGATACGCGTAGAAGAGAACCATGAGCGCCTCGGTGGCTGCGGAGTCCACCGACCACAACGAGACCACTACGCCACGGGCGCCCGCGACCAGGAACGCACGCCCCATTCCCATCACGCCCTCGCCTGGCAGGGACTCCCCCGCGCCCGTGCTGCACGCGGAGAGCACGGCGAGCTCGGCGTTGAGTTTCAGCGCCGCCACTTCGCTAGCGGTGAGGAATCCGTCTTGACCGGGCTCGTCGCCGAGCAGGAGCGCGGGCTCGGCGAGGCCGGGCACCTGGCCCGCGAGGAACCCGTGGGTGGCGAAGTGCACGTACCCGTACCCGGTGGGCGGGTTGGCCTTCACGTGCGACTCGGTAGCGGAGCCGCCGAGCGCCACGAACGAGGCTCTCTCCGGGAAGAGCTTGGAGATCGCGTTGATCTCCGAGCGCGTCTCAGGAAGCGGTTTGAACATGCCGCGCAAGGACGATCCGCGGTCCGTCGAGACGCCCCGCAGATACCCGACCGCCTTGGGGGCTTTCGCGTACTGCGGGTCGCCCACGGCGTACAACGTCTCGGCGCCGGAGCGTGTGCCGGCGCGCTCGAAGAAGCTGAGCGACGGGCTGTACGCGACGGAGGCGCGAGTACGCAGGCGGACACCGTCGATCCGCAGGAGCTCGAAGGGGAATGACGGGATGTTTCCATCGGCGATCACGGCGACACGTGACTTGCCCTTGAGCAACGGGCCGGCGGGGCCGAGCAGGGTGCTGCCGAGCCCAGCGAGATCGTCCTCCGCACGGGTGAGCGCGCCTGGGGAACCCGTGGAGATCGTCCGCGTGAGCGCAGCGAGGAGCCCATTGAGGTCCTTTGGTGTGACCCACAACGTCGTGACAACGGTGTCGGTCGCGGTGAGGGCGACGAGGACAACTCGATCTCCGGCCATCGTGTAGGTGAGGAGCACGCCGTCAGTGCCGAGGCGCTGGCGAATCGTGGAGAGATTGGGTGCGCGCAGGTCACCGGCCCCAGCGAACTCGCGCAGCTGCCGTGCGCGCATCCCGTCGGTAGCCTCGATGAGGGCGACCAGTCGCTGCTCACTCGGCATCTCGGTGTACTGGCGGGTCCGAACCCGAACGATGCCTTCCCACGGCTCACGCCCCGGCCCGCGAAAATAGGCGGTACGCTCCTCCAGCGGCACCGAGGCGCGGATTTTCTCCACGCGCAAAAGCTCGAGTCTGTAGAGTTCATCGGCGGCCTGCAGCTCGCCTGCACCCTCTTTGATCTTCGCCAGCAATCCGCGGTAGCGCCACTCGACGTCGGCCCGCGCTCCGTCGGTCTCCGCGTTGGCGATACACTCATCCGCTAGGTTGGCAGCATTCTTGCTTGCGCCGAGGTTGAACTCGATCTGCGCGCGGGTGCAGATGGCCTTGTGGTCGGCGTTCCCACCCTGGAAAATGCCCCCCGAGGCCCCCCCGGCGACCACAAAGTCATCGACTGCGCGCTCGAGGAGCTTACGCGCACCTGCATCGTTTCCCCGCAGTGAAAAGACAATGGCCGTGTCGAGCGTGATCCTGAACCGTCGAAACACGTTTACGCGACCCGACCTCCGTACGGACCAGTACGCCTTGACCCGCGACACCATCGGATCGAGACCCTTCTCGAGTTGGGGCCAGGTCTGCGCGAGGCGATGCTCTGGGTAGCGATCGCCGAGCGCGTCGCGAAGGTCCCAAGACAGGAACTCCATGTACGCGTCGAGCACT
>CAZUPD010000274.1:0-6375 GCA_964621785.1 uncultured Nannocystaceae bacterium | reverse complement strand
CGGCCACCGTGATCTCACCACCCACGCGGGCGCCAAACGTCGCCCGCGACAATGGGTCACCGCGGGTGCGCGTGATGGCGTTGACATCCACACCGACGCGCCAGCGGGGGTCGCCCACAGCCAACCCCGTCGCAATCCGCCATCCCGACAGCTGCACCTGTCCCCAACCCGCCGGATCGACGGCAGAGATGTCCGTATGGGCGAAATCCTGAGCGACAATCGCCTCTGTTTGGGAACCATCGATCCCCTGGTAGATGACGAGCGTCGGAGTGCGAACAGTGGCGGCAGCGTGTACCAAACGATGCAACTGACCGCGCAGGCCGATGTTGGTGGCGACGCCAAAGGTGTCGACAGTGGTGTCTTCGTCGAGGAGTCTCGACTCCGTCTGCCCCAGCGCTTGCGAGCGCGTGAGGAACAGCCGCTGCTCGTACCGCAGTTGATCGTACACAGCAAATACCGAGACGCCAAACTGAATGGTGGGGAGCGGCTGCCACCCAAAACCCAACCCCGCGTGATAGCGCTGCAGATCCCGACGATACCGCAACTGAAAACTGGTTTCGCCCTCCGACGACGGATTCTCGACGAGGTCGGCCTGAACAGAAAGATTCGAGGCGACGGGTACGTACAATCCAAAACCGACTGTGAACTTGGGTGTGATGCCAAAGGCACCCGCAAACGTCGTCGGAACCGCTACGATTTGGGCCCTGCGAAGTGGTTCGATGACTTGTGTACCATTGGGTAGACGCAGCCCGACCCCCCGGGGAACGGAGGTGAGTCGCAAACCATAGACTTCGGCACTGGCTTCTGTCTCGGAGTGGTGAATCCGTGCCAAAAGAGCCGGATTGTACCAAAACGACCCCGCGCCTTGCCCCCCGGCCAGCACCGCTCCGCCCATGATCGCGGCGTCATTGGAAAGCGGGAATTGCTCGGGCGGTGACGCGTAGCCGAGGTTTGGCGAGAGGCACGGAAGTAGACCCATGGCCCACGCCAAGCACACCGAGGCAAACGGTTTGCCAGTCGCTGCGCGGTCATGGGATTGCCGGTTGCTCGCCGAGATGGCCACTTGCCGGTTTGTAACAACTTACGACCGGTGTGGCGAGTGCGATCTTCGTTCGGAACCGGCCGCGCTCGATGTGGGATCAGTCCCGCCTCGCCCGGCGAACGGCGCGATGTCGTTCGGCGTTTGAATGCGGTGTACCTGCAATCAAATGGGCCAAGCGACACGCGCCAAGCGGTTTATGCTTTGATCAATTGAACGCTTGAATCGCGTTGACGACTCCCTGGGCAATATCGTCGCCATGGAGTTCCCGTGCGTCTGAGGTCTGTTCGAGCTGGATCCCACCGGTTCCGTTGACGGTCAGCCAATTGACGAAGTTGTCCTGACTGGTCCCGGCGAGGGCGCCCTGATTTACCAAATTCACAGTGACGCCCATGGCACTCGCTTCAATGTTTTGTTTCATCAACTGTTTGAGCGCAGGGGCTGCATTGCCGCCGATCCAGACGATCGACTCGTTCTCAAACCCACCTCGGCCGTGAAACGACACTGCGTACTGAAACCCGCGATCGGCAACCGAACCGAGCTTGGTAAAACTCTGAGTGCCAATGTCTCCACTTGTGATATGCCAATGTGTTTTGGCGCCATTTTGGTGCCATCCTTTGGCTGTCCAAAGTGTCACATCTTCCTCGGCGGCGCGGAGCGCATCTCGCACATACTCGGCCTGGGTATCGGTGTATTCCTCGATCATCCCGCCGTGGGGGGCCGTCACGATAAATCGCGTGTTGTTACGATCATCGTCGAGGCACTCGACGAATGCGTTACTGAGGCTCACACCGTCGGCAGGACAGTCATGGGTCGTGATGTCCCCACTGACATCCACGCCGGTGCGCGGGAGGGTCAATCCAAAACGCTCTTCGAACCCGGTCGCGTTCATCCGGATGATGGTCGGCTCGTCCTCATCGCGGACCTGTGCGGCGGTGCACAAACCGAACTCAAGGTTGTTCATGGTGATCAAAAATTGGCGGTACTTGGAGCCGTCGTGTGCATTTGCATTGATCTGATACTCGAGTCCGTCCGCGGCCTCTTGGGCGATGGAGCAACGCTCTCTGTTGGAGTCAATAACCCCTTGACCTTGCTCTGTATCGTGGATCTCGAGGTCACAACCAGTGCTGATGACAGGCAACGTGGTTGCGAGCATAAGCACCGAACAGACCGTTCGCCGAGATGCACACAAACCTGCTCGAAACGTGTTCAGAAGACTGTTGATGCGATTCATGATTTCCTGGGGGATTGCTAGATGTTTGAACGTGGGCGTTCCGTCAGCAGCTCATGACTGCCGACAACGATGTTTGAGCGTCGAAGCGGCTCGTACCGATAAGGTGGCCCTCAACCCCAGAACAATTGGGTGTTCGACAAAAATATGCCCCATACTTGTTCTGGGCACACAATCGCCCGTCGAAGAGGCCTGAGTCGAGTACGCGCCGTTCGCCCGACTCCGCCCTATCCTCATTTGCCGCGTGGGTCCATCCAACCCCACTCTTGCAACATCTACGAAAACGTTCGGGTGCCGGTTCGTCAACCTGCTCCGGTTGGGTGTGGCGTCATGTACCTGCGAAACGCGCTGTGACCCACTTTTGAAAGCCCGGTCCGACCTCTCCTGCTGGTTCTCGCAACTTCGGAACTCGACCGTGGTCACTCCGGCGTTGAAATTGGAGAACGTCTCCATCTTCGGGGATATGGACACGTTGGGTCAGTCCCTCGTCGCGCATGCGCATCCGGAGCCCTCGACGTGTGGTCGGGCAGTGGTCGAGTGCCTCGAGGTGGTTGAGGACGACATCGCCGGGTGCGAGTGCGATCAACTCGACGAGCTCGTCGATAGAGAAGAGGATGTCACCGCCCAAGCCCATATTGGCTGCACCTGCCGGAGCGACGATGACATCCGGTTGCAGACGCCGAACGGCTTCGATGATGGTGGGTGTCAGAACCGAATCTCCGGTAATGTACAGACTTGGCTCGTCGCGGTGTGCGAGGTAATACCCGGCAACAGGTCCCATCAGCCAGCCGAGTAGCCCGCGCCCGTGCCGTGACCGCACGACTTCAACCGCCATTGCGAAGTCACCTTGGTGCACCTCGCGAACGTCGAGCCCTTTGCGTCGCAGGTTGCCGGCGTCGACGCGATTGGCCCAGACCGGAAGTCCGCGGGCCTTGGTCCAGCTCAGGGCCCGTACATCGAAATGATCGGGGTGCTCGTGGGTGAGAAGGACACCCGTGACCTGTGCGAGCGCGTCGTCGGTTCCGGGCGGCAGCTCGACCAAGGGGTTTCGACGCCGCCCGCCACCCACGATCTTGAACCCCGGAAATGCTCCAGCTTCGCAGAGCATCGGGTCGACGAGCAATCGATGTTCGCCGAGTGTCAAGATCATGGTCGCGTTTCGGATGTGGTGAATCTTCATGGTGTGTGCTTTCAGGGGCCCGTGGTTTTCTCGTATGTCGCCTCCGCGCAGGTTTTTCGTGTCAACCCCAACAAACGGACCCGCGAGGCGATGTGTTGAGAAATTCCATGGGCTCTGCCGATGAGTTTTACGCTTGCCATGAACCTCAGCAACATCTAAAAATGCAATACATACATCCGAAATTGGATGCCGAGGTTTATGGACTGGGACCATCTACGCACATTTGAAACTGTCGCCCGCCTCGGGAGTTTGACTGCCGCCTCGCGGTCGCTCGGGATGAGTCAGTCGACTGTCAGCCGTCAACTCGGACGCCTCGAAGCCGAGGCCGACGCTCCGTTGCTCCTGCGCGAGTCCCCCGTGCGACTGACCCGAAAAGGTCTCGCGCTGCTCGCCGCCGTCGAACCCATGGTCGAGGCTGCGCTCGCGGCTCAATCCGCGCTCGACGACTCTCCGGCGCTGCGCGGCCAAGTGAGCGTGACGACGGTCGGCGAAATGATACGCTGGCAACTCGTTGACAACCTCGGCCGTTTCTACCGCGAATACCCCGAACTGCGTCTGCGCCTGCTGGCCGAGAACCAAATCGCTAGCCTCGCAGCCGGGGAAGCTGACATTGCGCTGCGCTTCGCCAAACCGCGCCGCGGCGATCTCGTCGTCCGGCGGGTGTACACAATCTCGTATGGCCTGTTTGCCGCGAAGTCACTCGAGTTGTGCCACGACCTCCCGTGGCTCGGACTCGCCGGCTCGTTGGCAAATATTCCCGAACAGGGGTACGCCGAGCGAGCATTTGTCGGACGCCACCCGCGATTGCTCGTCGAAGATGTCGAGGCACTCGGGCTCGCGGTCGAGGCCGGCCTCGGAGTCGCGGTGCTGCCCCACGGCCAAGCACAGCGATTGCGCGATGTCGTCGAGGTCGAGCCAGACCAAGTCGGTGCCCGCAACCTCGGACCGATTCCCCGGCGCGACCTGTGGCTGGTGGTCCACCGGTCGAAGCGACGACTGCCGGGCATACGCGCTGTGATTCAGTGGTTGAACCTGGTCTTTCGCAGCCGCGCATAACTTATTGTGCGGGCGCGGTTGACATGACCCGAATGACATCGCTATGTAATCGACATGACTCATCAGACAGGTTTTCTGTTCGCGCTCGTCATCCTCGTCTGCAGCTGCGACGCAGACAAAACCGAGAGCGCGTCGCAGGTCGCGGCTTCCCCCCCCGCAGACGTCGCCAAATCAGATGATAAACCCGCAGACGTCGCCAAATCAGGTGATAAGCCACGCCAGAAAAAAGACCGCGGTGAGATGTCGATGATGCTAGGTACCACCAAGTGGGAGGCCACCTCGGCCCGTGCTCGGATCAAGAACAAAACCCTCAAGATAAGCGGCAGTCGGATGGATGGCAGTGTCCAAACCTCGATGGTCCGCCAAGCACTCGACCTCCATATCCCCGACTTCAACGGCCCAGGCACCTACGAAATCCCAAACGGCCATGCCGGTTTGATGTCGAACTTCAGCGTTGTCGGTCTCGACACCAAATCGATCGTCGAATCCGAAGGGTCTAAAACCGAAGACCAGGCACAAAAAGACGCGCAAAAAGAACTCATGAAGAGCCTCTCTGGCGCGAAAATCGTACATCTTATGGGTGCGAAGGTCGAAATTACCAAGGCTTCTGATACCGAAATCAGTGGCACGTTTTCGTTCGAAGACGGCAAACACATGCTCAAAGACGGGACGTTCCGAGCGGTTGTCAAGCAATAGCCCTCGCGGCCACCCTGCCAAACCCGATGCGCGTAGGTGCGTCCGACGCGAGAATCGGGTACCCTGCGCCCGTGAGCCAAAACCGCGCGAGCGCGCCTTTGCTGTTTAGCCGGCGCAAGTACTGGGCCCATCGGTTTGGAATCGCCCCGTTTTTGCCGACCACACGCGCAGAGATGGACGCGTTGGGCTGGGACAGCTGCGACGTCATCATCGTCAGCGGCGACGCATATGTCGATCACGTGAGCTTCGGGGCAGCGGTGATCGGACGGGTGCTCGAGCGCCAGGGGTTTCGCGTGGGGATCCTTGCCCAGCCGCGGTGGAACGACGACGAATACAGTGGCCAGACGGCCCTGTCCGCGTTCTCGGAACTCGGTGTACCCAATCTGTTTTGGGGCGTGACCGGCGGGAATATGGACTCGCTAGTCAACCACTACACCTCAGATCGCAAACCCCGGTCCGACGACGCGTACACGCCAGGCGGACGTGCAGGGGCGCGACCCGATCGCGCGGTGATCGTGTATGCCCAACGCTGCCGCGAAGCAGCCCGCGCGGCCGGATTCGATGTGCCGATCGTGCTCGGCGGAATCGAGGCCAGTCTGCGGCGGATCGCCCATTACGACTATTGGTCCGACAAGGTCCGGCGCAGCGTCCTGCTCGACGCCAAGGCCGATCTATTGGTCTACGGGAACGCCGAGCGGGCGATCATCGAGATTGCCCACCGCCTCGGCGACGGCGAGCCAATCACGGAGTTGCGCGACATCCGGGGCACCGCGTACCCGCTGTCGAACAAAGATCCGCACCTGTCCGACACCGGTCGAACCGAAATCGACTCGACGGATGTCGATCAACCGGCCGGTCTCGTCACGATCCGCCGACAAGTCGCCCGACTCCCGCGCGAGCAAACCGTCGTGCGACTGCCGGCCTTCGAACTCGTGCGCAACGACAAGACTCTGTACGCCCATGCCTCGCGCGTGCTCCACCAAGAGGCCAACCCACACAACGGCCGCACCCTGGTCCAGCGCCACGGCAACCGCGACGTGGTCATCAACCCGCCTCCGATCCCATTGACGACGCCCGAGATGGACAGTGTGTTTGAGCTGCCCTACCGGCGGCGCCCCTACCCGGGCTACCGCGAGGCCAGCGCGCGGATCGTCACGCTTCTGGCCGAACGCT
>CAZUPD010000273.1:0-6436 GCA_964621785.1 uncultured Nannocystaceae bacterium | reverse complement strand
GGTGTGGTACGGCTGAAACGGGGGGTCGGTGGCCTCGAGGGGGTGCAGGTGCTGCCTCGCGTATTTCAAGAGGATGTTCACACCGACGGCAAAGATCGCGACTGCGAGCAGTACGACCACGAATGTGTAGGACCAAGAGGCCAGGTTTGGACGACTGAAGCCGGGTGAGGCGATGATGAGTGCTGCGACGCTGAGCAAGCCGCCCACGCCCACCGCCGATGTCCACGACTTCCACGGCGAGGCAGCCAAAAACGCGACCCCGGCGATGGCGAGATGGACCTGCCAGTCGAACATCGCTAGGAGGTCCCACGAGGCCAGCATCGAACCGATGACTCCGATGAGCAGCAACGAGCCGACAAGTACGCTTCGGAGCAATCGCCCCGGTTCGGGCACGATGCGCTCGATGTATCGGTAGAGGATCAGCGCGACCAGACCCGCCATCACCGTCATGAGGAACTTGGCCAGCCGCCACGGAAGTTCGGGCCACGCCTGCGCAAGGAGGTAGTTGCCATTGGTGATGACCGCGATCGACATCAGCAGCAACAACACCCCGCCGATCAACTTCAGATTCCAGGCAGCACCTTCGAACACGGAGGGCTGTGGGGGAAACGATGGGAGCGTTTCACCGAGTGCATCGCGGATGTCCTTTCGGATAGCTAACGAGTCCTTGGGCGGCCAGTTCGGGTCGCGTTGCTTGTCGTCGATCACCCGGTCCACGCGTCGGCGAAGTTCGGCCTCGGCGAGAATCTGATCACGACTACGCCCGGGTGCCCCGATGTAAAAGGTCGAAGCGGGGTAGTGGTGGGAAGGATCGGTCAGGTACTGCTCGAGGGTTTGGCGAATCGTCTGAGGATCGTCGCTCGTGGGTTCATAGCCCTCGCAGCACCCGTAGAGTTCGTGCAGTGCCGCTTGGCCGTGCTCGATCATTTCGGAGACATGCCGCCGCAGGGCCGCATCTTCGCTGCACTGATCGTCACCCACCGGACCGTCGTAGTTGGTGGAGAGCACCAGCTGTGGTCCCGTCATAAACGCCCGCTGGTGATCGATGAGGACCCACCGGGCATAGTGGATGGTCTTCATCGCGGCGAAGGGCATGGTGGGCGTCACGGGTTGACCCTCCATGAGTTTTAGGGTTTCGCAGCGGATCTTGTTGAGTTCATCGCGGAGCCGATGAAGGCGTTCACGACGAACTCGAACGATAATCGTCAGCGAGAACTGACGCGTCGGCGAACTCGGCAGGTCCATGTCCTGTCCTTCCAAGGTTGTCAGGATACCATCTCTTGGGTCAGCAATGCGCGCACAATGGCGCTCCGAAACAAGGGCGTACACGTCGATAATTGGGCCGAAAATGCTCGTAGAATGGGAATGAGCTATTTCGTTTGATTCCGATGCTCGCGGTGACGCAGGTTGGGCTGTTTCGATTGTGCTCGCAGTTGGGAAGATTCAGCGGAGGGTGTAAATGCACATACCTGCGAATCGGGAGCTCAAACCCATTGACACAAGCCGCGTGGTGAACCCATCCTTGTGATGGTGAGAAGCGAAGATACGGGAGTCGAAACGCAGTTGCCTGTGTTCATCCTCGGTAGTGGGACGGCCGGAGAGCTGGTGGCCAGCTTCCTACATTCGACCGGAGTCCCGTACACATTGGTCGAGCATGGGCGCAACGCCGAGGTGGTGTCCATCGATCTCGATACCAGGTGTGTCACGTTGCGCAATGGGGCCAAGATGCTGTTCCGCCAGCTGGTGAGTACCCTTGATTTGACCGTTGTTTGTCGGCTGATCCACTCGGACGATCCACGCGTGCAGCGAGCCAAACAGATGGTTACAAAGTTGCGCTGTGAGGAGCACGGTGTTGCGGACAGTGGCCGCGATAGGGTCCTCGATACCATCCACGATGCCCTTGCACGAAAGCTCGTCTACACGTTGGATGAGTGGTCCCAATCCAATCGTGGGAGTGGGAGAGAAGGTGCTCGTCAGCTGGCGAACACGCTCTCCGATGAGCTTCGGTATAGCCTAGAAGAGCTCGATTACAAGCACAATCGACTTCGTCCCGATGTCGGTATCCGCCATTTTCTCGAGGACACCGTGGGTCCTACCTTTTGCCAAGCGGCGCAGCAACTTCGGGATTGCGGCCTGGTTGAACTACGGGGATTGTTCGCCCCGGCACTTGTGGAGCAGATGCGGGAGGATGTCTACGGATGGCTGCAAACGAGCGAAGCCGGCTCGGATCGTCATGTCGCCTTCGACGGCGCCAATCCCATCGGAAGAGGTCACCTCGCCACGTCTCCGGCGTTGGGAGGGGTGATTTTCCATCCCGCGATTGTGAGTCTGTTGATGCACTATTGGGGGGCGGATCCCCGGGTGGCGATGGTGCGGGAATATTGGATCGGTCCGATCGAGACCTACCGCGATCGGGCCTTTGAGGAACATGTGGATGGGCACGGGCCGGAGATCAAGGTCATGCTGCTGCTAGACGACGTCCCCGCAGATGGTCAGCGGATGCGTGTCTGGGCGGGTACACATCGGATCGACTGGGGTATCCGATCCAGCTTGGACACGCGCTTTGACGCATCCGAACTCACAGCCTGTTTTGGCCCTCCTGAGAATTGCTGTGGCTCCCGTGGCACAGTGTTTCTCTTCGATACCAACAATGCACATTCTGGTACGCGCAACCTTGGCCCCGAGCGCTTTGCCGTGACATTTAACATTACTCCCGGCGTGAGGTTGTATCCCCTCCCCGAATTACACGAGAGCGTGTCGCTCGGCGACTACGAATGGGCGATGTGGTACGAGCGGGAGTGTCCCGTCGATCCGCGAATGCGCGAAGCGTATGCCGCCGACAACGCGGACCGGGTCGAGGCGGAACTGTGCCGTTCGTTTGTGCCAATGTCAGATCGTCGGCGATCCTCTCACCTGACGAGGCCAACTCAGTTGTCGCAATACGTGACATCTCCCCCCGGCACCAGCCTCTTCACACTGCACGCCGAGGAACAGTTTCTCCACTTCCTGCACCGCAGCCTCGCGCTGCCATTGGTCGTCTACAACTCCGACCACGATCGCGTACGAGACATTTTTCTCGGCCATGTACGCGATCGCTGGCTGACCGAGGCGCATGTCCGGAGGATTGTCGGTAGGACCACAGGTACGTTGGTCGATGGAACTGCATCTGAATACGCCCAGGGGTTGAGTGACCTGATCGATGCATTCGTCCCGGAGCGATTCAACCTACTTGTAAATCTCCGGGCATTTGTTGCTGACATGCGGAAGATGCTGGATGATAGGTCGTCAAGCCTGAGTGAGGTGTGCTCCGCGTTGGCCTTCCTGGTGGCGACTTCAGCTTTTTGCCACGAAGTGACGCACCAGTCTGTTTTTGATGACTTCGTCACACAGGGATTGGCCCTGTATCGACAGAGTTTCGCCCACCTGGCCCTCGACGTTCGCGGGAGACCGTTTCGGGATCGGCCGATTCATGTAGGTACTTCTTTGCGGGGTACCTGAGTCGACGGGCACCCTACCTCCGGAGGATGGTGCAGCTTTGACGGTCGGGGTCGAATGCGATCCAGGCGTGACCGGATGTGAGCTGTGCGAGGACTTGGTCGCGCTTGGTGTCGAGCGAAACATCTGCCATCCCGTAGTCGGTGCCCTCACGCAGGATGAAGTCGTCGACCACACCGAGCAGAGCTTCGCGGGTCAGGCGTTCCACGGGGATCTCGATGGGCTGCGCGGGGGGCTGAGAAGCCTCGGTCTCCCGAAGTGGGTTCTGTGGCGTCCGTTGGGTCATCGCGCTTGAGTATACATGTACTGCGGAGGCGATGCGAGGAGACATATGTTGCGGGTCCGGGCGTTTTGGATGCCGCAGCGGCTTTCGGAGAGGTGGCGTGTTGAGAAAATCCACGGATTGCTAGGTCGGTTTGTGTCTCACATCGCGGCGCAGAGGTAGCCACGGCTCCCCCGGAGTAGGAGAGAGTTGGCAAACAGAGTTAATCCGCTGGCGAGGGATGGAACACTACCGTCTCGGCACTGTGAGAGAGGTGCGCGCAGTCGGGTGCGCAGCCACACCGCCCACATCCATCTGTACATACACAGGCATTGGGTCGCGGGCAATCGAAAGTCTCACACCGCTACGGTTTCGGCATCTTGGCGTTGATTCGCGTCGTACCAGAACCAGTGATGAATATGTCAACAAACATTCAAACAACACACTTTGCAACCTTCCGATCTGCTGCATCCGCGATCGATGCGGGTCACCTCACTGCGAGTAAGGCACTTCTCGGCCCACGCCCGGCCGGATACAGTCCTCGTGCTCGCGTGGACGCGCTCATCCATTCTGCCCTGGTTGCCCGGTTCGATGGTGATACACAGGAGTGCGGTAACCTCTATGTTCATAACGATGATGACACGCAGCGAATGATCAACGCATTCTCGCTTCTCGCCGAACGAACGCCACTGATTCGCTTTGGCTATGTTGCCGCGAATCAGGCGATCTTGGCGGCAGCACGCGATGCCGAACGGGTCCATATCGTCGACCTCGGCATCGGTGCAGGTACACAGTGGTTCGATCTGATCGATCGACTTGCGGGGCTCCCGGGTGCAACCCCTCGCGTTCGACTCACCGGTGTCGATATTCCCGACGCAGCCGGAGAGGTCGAGCAGACACTGCGAGCACTCGGCGAACGCCTCACAGCCCACGCCCGTACCCGCGGCGTCGAGTTTTCCTTTGTGGGTCTTGCCCAGCCGATTGAAACGCTCGCTGGCTTCGATCGCCATGCTGGAGAAGTCTTGGCACTGAATGCTTCGCTTGCCCTCCACCACATCGCTGCTGAAGAGGACGGGGAGAGTGCACGTGACCACGTGCTTCGCCGCCTTGCAGCCCTTCGCCCCGAGATCTTGACGCTGGTCGAGCCAGAGGCCGATCACAACCACCGTGGACTCACGCGGCGCTTGGTCGGTGCTCGCCACCACTATGACCTCGTGTTTTCAATCCTCGATGAATTCCTCGCCGACGCCCCTTCGGTTCGTGGCACCCTCGAGCAGGATTTCTTTGGTCGCGAACTCGCCAACATCCTCGGTACAGATGGACCCGAGCGAGTCGAGCGACATGAGCCACTCCTGCAGTGGCAACGGCGTCTCACAGCCGCGGGCTTCACCCCTGCCGCGGGTGAACTCGGCGAGCTCGAGACAGAAGTCAAACAACGTAGCTTCGGGTTGCTTCGCCGTGGTGAGGCCTTTCAACTCGCCTGGCGAGGTGCCCCCGTTCTGTCCTTCTCTGCTTGGAAAGTGGTGAACTAATGTCTACCCTTCATCCTGTTGTTCAGTATGTACCCGGAGGCGATGCCGACGCATTGAGCCGTCGCCTCGGACGGCCCGTGATCAAGCTGGCGAGCAACGAAAACCCGTCGGGTCCACCACCGGGCGCCCGCGCGGTGATCGAAGATGTTACCAGTCGTGCCCATCTCTACCCCGAGCCAAACTCGGAGTCGCTCACAGCTGCGCTGGCACAGCGCCTCGGTACGGGGACGGATGAGATCCTTGTATGTGCAGGTGGCACGGAGGCGATCCAGCTAGCGGCGATGGTGACTGCAATCGGACGCCCTGGGTCCGCGGTCGTCGCTCCATACCGTTCATTCCTCGCCTATCGGGTGGCGGCATCCCAGGTTGGACTGCGGGCACTCGACGTCCCACTCGTCGACGAACGACTCGATCTTCATGCGATGTTGGCAGCAGCCCGGGATCCTGAGGTCAGCCTCGTCTATTTGGCCAATCCCAATAACCCGACGGGAACCAGTGTCGCTCCCCAGCAACTCATGACATTCCTCGAGCAGGTACCGGAACATGTGCTGGTTGTCCTCGACGAGGCCTACATCGAATACCTCGCTCCAGAACGGAGAGTCGACGCCGTCGCGCTGTGTCGTCGTCGCACAAACATGGTCGTGATTCGTACCTTCTCCAAAGTCTATGGGCTCGCCGCTCTCCGCGTGGGCTACATGATCGGGGCCGCGCCAACGATCGCCCGCATCGCCCGTTTGACGATGCCCTTTCGCGTCTCGGCCATCGCCCAGCGAGCCGCTCTTGCAGCCCTCGGCGACGAATCCTTCGTCGCCTCCAGTGTCGCCCACAATAGCGAACAGCGGAGGTTCTTGACCCGTGAACTTGTGGCAATGGGCCTGAGTCCGACGCGCAGTGACGGCAACTTCGTCGTGGTCGACCTCGGGCGACCGGCGGCGCCAATCGCCGAAGCACTGTGCGAGCGGGGGGTCATGGTACGAACCCTCGAGCCGTACGGGATGGACAATGCCCTGCGAATCTCCGTCGGGCTTGCCGAACACAACCGCGTCCTCCTACACGCACTTGAAGCGATACTCCGCGACGAAGCGGACGGATACGTAGATCCCACACGTGTACCGACCGATCAGCGTATGTGTAAGGGCCTCCTCGG
>CAZUPD010000272.1:2802-6561 GCA_964621785.1 uncultured Nannocystaceae bacterium | reverse complement strand
CAACCCGAGTGCCTCGTCGTTTGAAAAACCATGCCGGTGAGCTTGCTCGATCGCGCAGTGAAACAGCCGCACCGCATCATCATGCCGGGCTTGTCTCCACGCTTCACAGGCGTCGACAATTAATTTCATATGCAAGAAGTTCTCCGGCGTAAACTCGGCCCACGTCTCCAGGTGTCGCCGATGCCGGTCACTTTCCGCCTTCGCATCCGGCGAAGCTTCTGGGTGACGCAAAAACCCGACGCAGGCAACAAATGCATGTGCAATCGCCTGCGGGTGGGCTGCCGCCGCATCAAAATGACCCGACACCTCGAGTGTATGTTCGAGCGCGACCCTGCTCTCTCCGAGGTGAAGGGCGAGCAACGACACGCATGCATGGGAAAACTGGAGAAAAAACGGCACCGGAGGCGTGTTGTTGCACCACGTTTGTGCAGCCGAGAGGGCCTCACGCGGGCTCCCCCCCGTGAGTCCGAGATGGAGACCCGAAAGCACAGCCTGCATCTGACCCGCGGTAAAATCCGAGGGTGCAATCTGCTGCGGAGGCACGCCAAAAGGAGCGTGCCCAGAGATGATTTCCGCGAGGTAGGCCATGTACAAACAATAGGCACCAAAGGGCAAGTCGCCCTCGCTACGCCCCATCTCGCTGCCAAGCTTCCACTCCTGGGATAATGCGTACAGCGGAGTCACATACTGCCCCGCGATCGACAACCCGTGCAACGCGTAGGCCGTCATCCCCTCGGCATCTCGCAAATAACTCCGCCCGCAATCAACGAGGTGAGAGGCGAGTTCTAAGTCCAAAAGCCGTGCGCTCGACATCATCGCCGAAACTCCGCACCCCACAGCAGTGGCCCGCGAGACCCCGTAAACAAACGCGTTCTCGGTGATCGCAAACGCGACAACGGGCAATGCTTCGGGCTTGCCCAATCCGAGTGCGAGACACAGTCGGGCAAGTAGGTTTCCCTCGAGCTCCGCGACCGGGTCGACACAACGCGCGAGCGTCGAGACCCCCTCGCGCGAGAGCTCCCGCATCCGGGGGGAGATGCGCTCGTGCTGTGTAGCAAGAAACGGCTGAAGCTCGGCCGCGTCATTGGGGAATGCGTAGCCTAGCTCGCGAGCCCGCGTGAGCCCGAGCTCGCTCGCCTCGCCAAAGCGCCCGGATACGGTCAAGAGCGTGACCCATAACGTGGCCACACGTGTGCGCGCGAGTTCATCTGGGGATTTTTCAAAGCATGCACGCAGGTATCGCTCTCCTTCCTCCGCCTGTCCGCAAAGCCACAACGCTTCGGCGAGCGCCACACAAACAGCAAAGGCCAAGCCGGGATGTTCGCTCCACGCTGCAGGTCCGAGCAGCTTGTGACCGGCGCGTAGGAACCTGACAGCTTCGACATACGTCAACTCCGCCTTCGCCCTGCGCCCCCCCTTCAAACACAGATCTACGACGTGGTGCCTATCTTGTTCGCTTCGAATCAGGTCCATCGACTCCAAGCAATGGTGTAAAACTGCGAACAACTGCTTGTCGCTCAACGTCGCGCAGGATGCCTCCACAGCCTGTGCAAGTGCTCGATGGACGCGCTTGCGCTCATCCTCTGCGAGCGATTCGTAGGCGGCCTGTTGCACGCGGTCGTGGATGAAGTGGTAGCGCTCATCTTCCCGATCGGCAGGTTGTACGAGCCCTTCTTGCACGAGCTCGGCAAGTCCAGCTCGGCACTGTTCCTCCGTGGTTTGTGCGGCCATCCACACAGGTTCCCACGCGAACGTCGAACCTGCGCACGAGGCGATCGACATCACCTGCTGTGCCACCGTCGACAGACGGCGCGTCCGTTGCATGAGGAGCGTGATCACGTTTTCCGTCGCCCCTGCACGATCGATCTTTGCCAGGTCCCAGCGCCACGCCCCGGTGTCGCGATCGCGGCGCAGCAACCCACGCTCGTGGACAGCCCGGAGAAACTGCTCGACAAAAAACGGGCTCCCGTCGGTCTTCAGCTTTGTCACCTCTGCGAGAGTCCGGATCTCTGCCAGAGGCCTGCGGAGGATATCGGACACCATCGACTCCACGTCGGCGACACCGAGCGGTGCGAGCGTAATCGTCTGTGTCTTCCGCTGCGTGGACGCGATCGCGGCACGCATTGCGTGCAGGGGATGGTCGGAGTCAACCTCATCATCGCGATAGGTACCGACAATGAGGCAGTATTGTAGCAATGGATCGCTTGCGACCTCCTGGATCAACTCGGTCGACGCGACATCAGCCCACTGCAAGTCATCGATAAAGAGCAGCAACGGGTGTTCCGCAGATGCTGTGGCCGCGACAAACCTCCGCAGCGTATACAAAAACCGGTTTTTTGCCTCCGTTGGACCGACATCGGCCATCGCTGGCTGCTCGCCCAACAGCAGCGACAGCTCGGGTATCAGATCGAGGAGGATCCGCCCATTTGGCCCTGCTGCTGCTCGCCAGGCCTGCTTCCACCGTGAAAGTTCCTCACTCGAATCGGCGATTGTTCGCCGCACAATCCAGTGAAGCGCCTGCGTCAGTGCGAGGTGTGGCGTACTGCGCTGAATCCTGTCGAACTTACCAGGCGCAAACAGATACCGTTTGGCTTGTGCACTGTGTTGGACTGCCTGTACAAGCGCCGATTTGCCGACTCCCGAGGCGCCAGCGACGAGCACCAGTTCCACAGCGCCGTTAGCAACACGCGCAAGCGAACGCTCGAGCGAAGCGAGCTCCTGCTCGCGCCCGACGAGCCGAGATGGCTGTCGGATGCTGTCCTCCCAGTCGTGCGCGCCGATCTCGAAATCACTCACCGAGCCAGACGCCCGCTGCTTCGCGGCCATCTCCAAGTCGAACGCCACGCCCTCGGCAGTTTGGTAACGCGCGTCCGGGCTCTTCGCCAACAGCTTCGAGACGATCGCGCTAACAACGGGAGGGATCCCCCGGTCTGGCGCATGCTCGTGGGGAGGCGTCGGATTGCGGGCGATATGCGCGTGGATGAGCTCAGCCAAATCGTCGGTTTCGAACGGGAGCCTTCCCGTAAGCATGACATACAGGGTCACACCTAACGAATACAGATCCGCACGAGTGTCCACACTTCGATTCATCCGGCCCGTCTGCTCCGGTGCCATGTATGCGGGCGTGCCTGCGAGCGCATCGGGCGAGGCGTCCTTTGAGACATAGATATTGCGCTGGACGGCAATACCGAAATCGATCAAACGCACATCTTCCAACGCGGCGTCGACGAGTACATTCTGGGGCTTAACGTCGCGATGGATGATCGCCTGCCGATGGACCAGCCCGAGCGCCCGCGCCAGCTTGGAGCCCAAAACCAATGTTCGCTCCAGGGGAAGTGGCCCACGCGAAAGCACCTCATCAAGTGACCCGATTCCCCAGCGCTCGAGTACCAACGCGAGGCTCGATCCGCGGGGCCGGAGCTCGTGCACGCGAATCACCCCCGGATATTGGACCTGAGAGAGTAGCGAATGTTCGTGCCGCAGTTTCTCGATTCGCAGCTCGCTCGGATCCTCCTCGAGAGGGAGCTTCAAGGCCACAGACTCGCCGGTCTCGCGATCTTCCGCAGCCAACACACGGGTCGTCGGACCCACATATAGTACTTCCTTGATAGCCAGCTCCATTAGCGAATCATCTCATGTTCGGCGAGTCATGCGAATCACGATTTGCTCCGCCAATCACCTCCTACGCCCCGAACAGCGCGGTTTCGACACCCACGTCGTCGTCTTCTTCGATCGACGCCATGTCGCGGTACTTCACGA
>CAZUPD010000272.1:811-2702 GCA_964621785.1 uncultured Nannocystaceae bacterium | reverse complement strand
GGCGCGCTCACGTGGCGAGCCTGCGACACGCAACCTCGTCGTTCAGAGACACCAACGCGACGCGAGTAGGAGAGCACGGTATCGCCGGTCGACGGAGACGATCCGCGACCGTAGCGAGCGCGGCCCTGCCTCAACGGGGTGGCGCCTGGAAGCGTCGACGATCGTCGCGCGATCGAACCTCCGCCGTCAGGGTGTCAGCGCGGCGATGTACAGCGCCTTGTGATCGCGCCCGACGATCCGCGGCAGCCCGTCGGCCGCGATCGCTACGTCGAAGAATTGCGTGTGCACGCCGCCCCCCACGTCGACCGTGCGCTCGCAGATCAGCCCGCCGCCGCCATCATACTTGCGGATGTGGCCGCGGTACAGCGGCGGCTCGGGCTGCACCCAGCCGACCACCGTCGTGTTGCCGAACTCGTCGACTATCACCCCTTGCCCGTGGTCGAAGGTCTGCCCGCCGCCGCTGTTGTAGACGTCGGACCACAGCAACTCGCCGTCGGCGCTGTAGCTCTCGGCCGCGAAGTCGCTCCCCTGGATGAAGTGCTCGACCGCGACCGAGGCCACGCCGCCCGGGCCCACGTCGACGTCGAAGAACTGCACGTTGGTCCCGTCCTCGATGTGGGTTCGGAACCACAGCAAATCGCCCGCGGCGTTGTGCCGCGAGATCCAGCCCGCGGCCCAGACCTCCCCCTCGGGCTTGGCCATCCCGCTCACGTAGAACTCGTCCCCGTCGGACGCCAGCGCGTAGACCCGGTGGTCGTGCCAGCCAGCGGGCATCTGCTCCTGCTTCCACACCTCGGTGCCGCTGGTCTCGAAGCGCGCCAGCCAGCCGACGTCGGCGAGGCCGCGGTAGCCGCCCGTGACGACCCCGTCGGTGAACGCGGCGACCGCTCGAGCGCTCGCCACCTCGAAGAGCTCGTCGTGCTGCCAAAGCTTCTGCCCGTCACCGCTGTACCCGGCCACGAGATCCGCCGTGAACGGCCCCGAGATATCTTGACCGGCGATGACGATCGTCCCGTCGGCGGCGACCGTGACTGCGAAGCCCTCGCTGCGGACGTCGACGACCAGCGTCGTCCACACCTCCTCGCCCGCGGCGTCGACCCGCGTGAGGCGCATGCGCCCGTCGTTCTGCCCGGTCTGGTCGTTCACCGCGAGCGCGAGGTCGCCGTCGTCGAGCGCCGCCACGTTCACGCCGCGCGTGTACAGGTCGCCGAGGTCGTGGTTCTTCGACCAGAGGATCGCGCACGGCGTCCACGTGCAGTCGGCCTCGCAGCCATCGTCCGCCTCGAGGTTGCCGTCGTCGCACAGCTCGCCAGGCGTGACGACCCCGTCGCCGCAGACCGCGGGCTCGCCGGTCGTCGGGTCGGTGGTGTCGGTGGCGTCGGTCGTCGGGTCGGTCGTCGGGTCGGTGGTGTCGGTGGCGTCGGTCGTTGGGCTCGTCGTGTCGGGATCCCCCGTGGAGGACGTCGGACCCTCGGTGGTCGCGTTTGTCTCCGTGTCGGTCGTCGCGCTCGCGCTCGCCTCGGACGACGCACTCGTGTCGGTCGACGCGCTCGTCGGCTCGGACCCGGTGGTCTCGTCGCTCGTCGACGGACCGGTCGTCGTCGTGGTGTTCGCGGTCGAGCCTGCTCCTTCGGTGGACGAGGTGTCCTCGCCGCACGCGGCGAGGAGGGCGGCGAGCGCCGCGGCGACGGGGACGGACATGCGAGCCATACGTCGCACTATCGACGCATACACGCCGTGCGGCAACGACGAATTTCTCGGGCCCCAAGTGCCTGGGTCCCATGCGCATCCTCGACGCCGTCACTGACCCGACAAATAGCCCCCATCACGACCGACGTACACGGCTCCTCGCGCCTGTCCACTCCTACATGTTACACGAATCGTCACTGCA
>CAZUPD010000272.1:0-801 GCA_964621785.1 uncultured Nannocystaceae bacterium | reverse complement strand
TGTCGGCGGCTGGGTCCCCGGTGAGCGCGCGCAGGATGACCGGACGGCCTCGGACGTGAGGTGCAACCAGGCAGCAAACTCTTGCTCAGTGCCCACGATGAGCTTTCGGCCAAGACCGCACCTGATCAGAGCCTACTGCGGTTTAGGCTCGACGATTCGGTTGTCCCCCCATTGTGGACGACAGGCGGTTGCGTCTCCAGAGTGTCGACCAAGACTCCCCGGCCTAGCAGTTTCGGCTGCCGCAGCGTCCGCCGATGACGGTTGTTGGGGTTGTGAATGTTTGCTTTGGACCCCCTCCCCCATCACGACCGACGTACACAGCTCCTCGCGCCTGTCCACTCCTACATGTTACACGAATCGTCACTGCAGCCCGGCCACGCCGATAAAACGAGCTCCGATGGCGAACACTGAACGATCGTCATTTTCGCGCGGCAGAACGCGTATGAGCAATTCGCCGGCGCCAGCTCTCGATGGGCGCTCAACCATCACACGAACGAATGCCGACTTATCAATACCTGTCCTAACAGACAGGATAATTCATTTCAGCGCAAATCAAACCATCGCGGCGACTTGTGGTTGTCACACTTGCGCCGTAAAGACAGGTCACGCACCTTCCAATCACCTGCCTCAACAGTCAGGTACACGTACAGGGCGAGTGTCTGGCCCTCGCCGCTCGTGACCCTGCCCCACATACAAGCCTGAGAACCAGTGCCGTCCACCAAGCCGCGCTCACCGTAAAGATCCATCTCACTCGCCGTGGCGACAATGCCGATGGCGAGCTGCGTATCGGCCTCGTCTGGG
>CAZUPD010000271.1:0-6667 GCA_964621785.1 uncultured Nannocystaceae bacterium | reverse complement strand
ACACGACTACTGGCGACCCGACAACAACTGGCAACCCGACAACAACCGGCAACGATACGAGTTGCCCCGCATTTATCGATTGCGGCCTTGTTGATATGGGGCCGTCGCTCGAGTGCAGCACCTACGAAGAAAACTGCCCTGAAGGCCAGAAGTGTATGCCTTGGGCCGACGACGGAGGGGGTCAGTGGAACGCCCTCAAGTGCGTCGACGTCATGGGCGAAGGACTCCATGGTGACCCCTGCACGGTCGAAAGCAATGGCGTCAGTGGCATCGACGATTGCGCCCTCCACCACATGTGTTGGGACGTCGATTCCGACACGAAAATGGGCCACTGTATCTCCTTTTGCGACGGCACCCCCGACAATGCCACGTGTGAGGAGCCGGATACCGTATGCATCATCCTCAATGATGACGTGCTCAACATCTGCCTTCCGATCTGCAAGCCGCTCATTCAGGACTGCCCAGAGGGAGATGCTTGCTATCCGATAAACGACAGCTACACCTGTGCACCAATCGCTTTCCCCGAAGACGTCGGACTCGAGGGCGACCCCTGCGAGTTCATCAACGGTTGTCAGCCAGGCTTCGCCTGCATCGACGCGAACCAAGTTCCGAATTGTGGCATGCTCACGGATTGCTGTGCACCATTTTGCGACCTCACCCAACAAGACCCCTGTCAAAACCCCGAGACCCAGTGCATTCCCGTGTACGAGGACAACCCAGATGACCCGAATGTCGGGTTTTGTGGTGTGCCGTGACGAGAGGAGATAGACGATGCGGAATTCTATCATTGTAGGTGTTTTTGCCGGCGTGCTTGGCCTATGCAGCTGTGCGGATACCAGCAGCGATACCGACGATGGTTCGACTTCCACGACAACGACCACGACAACGACGACAACGACCACCACGACCGTCACGACGGCTTGGCCAACAACAACCACCACCGACGCGACGAGCTCCCAGACCGACAGCACGAGCACAACCACCGACGATAACCCGTTCCTTTGGGACGAGGATTGCTATACGCCACCCCCCTGCACGACCTACGAGGAAAACTGCCCAGAGGGCCAGAAATGTATGCCCTGGGCCGACGACGACTCTTCTTGGAACGCCTTCAAGTGTGTCGATGTCATGGGCGACGGTCTGCACGGAGATCCCTGCATGGTCGAAGGTAGTGAGATGAGTGGCATCGACGATTGCGCCCTCCACCACATGTGCTGGGACGTCAATCCCGACACCAACATGGGCCACTGCGTCTCCTTCTGCGACGGCACTCCGAGCGAGGCCATGTGTGATGAGCCGGACACGGTGTGCATCATCACCAACAATGAAGTGCTCAACCTGTGTATCTCGAATTGTAAGCCGCTGCTTCAGGACTGCCCCGAGGGTGAAGCCTGCTATCCGCTCGACGATGGATACGTGTGTGCACCGCCCTCCGTCCCCGACGACGGCGGATTCGAGGGCGATCCCTGTGAATACGTCAACGGATGCCAGCCGGATTTTGCCTGCATCGCTGCAGAGCAGGTTCCAAACTGCATGTCCCCCGGTTGTTGTGCACCGTTTTGCGATCTCACCGAACAAGACCCCTGTCAAGATCCCGAGACCCAGTGCATCCCCGTGTATGAGGACAATCAAGAGGATCCAAACGTCGGGTTTTGTGGTGTGATGCTGTAGGTAGTTGAAAGTTGAAACACCTAACAGTCCACGTTGCCGCCCGCGGTCACCTCGTGCGATTACGTCCCCCCAGAAGCAGCCAGGTCGCACCCTGGCCATCGTCGTCTAAAAAATCCACGACGTCTCGGATACACAGAAGCCGACTCTATCGAATGGCGATTCCGTATAGACAGGTACACATTCGAGCTCCTCATCCATGCACGAGTTCAGCTCGTCGAGGTCGCAGAAATACGTGCAGCAGCCTATTGTTTCACCGCTACACTCTTGAAGCGGAGACCCGGCGATGCAAACCGCTCCACTCTGGCAAGTGTTGACATATTCACAGTCATCACCGGGATGTCCTTCGTCCTCCGGGACAGCTATTGGGGAACAAAAATAGTCGCCAGCGCGATTTTCGTCCATCCAAGTCGGAACACACATCTCACCAACGGGGCAATCTGCAATCAGGGGATCACAAGAGGGAAGACAAAGGCCGGCCCAGCCAAAGTGGACGCAGGCTGAGTTTAGCTCCTCGCAAGTTGCTGTTTCTTCGTTTCCCGTGCAGAATTCGACGCAGGTTCCTTCATCTGTCCACGGGTCAACGCCATAACACATTGAACGGGGACCACAACTGTCGGGGCCCATCTCATCTGCCGGATGGCAAGGCTCGCCGACGGTCCATGGATCTGGGTTTTCGGTCGCCATGCAACTCAGCGATTGGTAGTCAGGCGACGGAATACACCGATCGTCCCCGTTGCAATCTTGGGCCCAGAAATCGCATTCGTCTTCGGTTGCGCTCGCCACCGCTGGGGTGAGAAGAAGTCCGCCGAGTGCGGCCGCAAGGAGCCGAGACCCTGCTCGCTTGCGAACATTGGTGCTGAAGTTCTTGGTGATTTGTCTTTGGTAACCCATCGTTTCTCCGAACCGCAACCACGGAAGCGAGGTACTTTCTCGGGCTGCAACTGGTACGTCCGGCCCACGGCTTCGGGGATTGCGAAGTTTGGAAAAAACTTGGAAAAGTAACAGAGCTTGTCAGCGCGCAAATGTGCATTTGCAAACCACTCCCCGAAGTGGTGAAGCGTTCGGATATCGGTCGGCTCGACCTTCGCTCACAGCATAAATCCGCAGTATTCGGCAAGTATCCCGCGCTTCCTCCTCGAAGCAGATACACGAACAGATGCCGGCTTCGTTACAAAACGCCGAGTGGATAAGACCAAATGGCCAGCACCATTGTTCGGGTGAACAGTAAAAAGTGTCGAGGACGAAGCTGTTGTCGACATCGCATTCAACTACGAACACGGAGTCCCGTCCGTGTTGCGCTGCCGGTCCCAAACATGTATTCACATTCTTTATCTCCCACGTCATTGCGACTACCCGATGAACGAAAATGTCTTCCGGTAACCGCCAGCAACCGATACACTCCACCTCGCCCATGGGTATCGAGACCGACAGCTCGGAACACGCACAACAAGCCGAGCACGCTATCGCCGACACAGCACTTGGCGAGACCATCCACGCTCCCGAAATGCATCACGACCCGCCACCCGAGGCGATACGGGAACCGCGAAACCGCATCCTCGGCGAAGGCATTCAATACGAGCAACAACGCAATGACGTTCACGCGGCGTTGTTCGGCGCACCGATTGCGACGACGCGTATCGGTCGTTTCGTCGTACTCGAGAAGTTGGGTCAGGGTGGCATGGGGGTGGTGTTTGCGGCCTACGATCCTGAACTCGATCGTAAGGTTGCCATCAAACTGATGCGTGAGGACAGCGATCGCAGCGAGGAACATCGGGTTCGCACGCGGCGTGAGGCGCAATCGATGGCCAGACTTTCGCATCCCAACGTCGTCCAGATGTTCGAGGTGGGAGAGCACGACGGGCAGTTGTTTTTGGCCATGGAGTTTGTCCGCGGACGAACGCTCGGAGCCTGGCTTTCGGACCATCGCGGCGATGTGCCTGGACGAAGCTGGCAGGAAGTCATCGATGTTTTTGTGCAGGCCGGACGCGGACTGATGGCCGCCCATGCGGCAGGTCTCGTGCACCGCGACTTCAAACCGGACAACGTGATGGTCGGAAACGACGGCCGCGTGCGTGTGATGGACTTCGGGCTCGCGCGCCCAGGCGAGTCGAGTGCAGCTCTCTCGACAATCAGAGCAATCAGCTCAACAACGCGGGGGGACGCTTCGGCGCTGACGCGCTCGCTGACGTCGACAGGTGCAATCCTAGGCACCCCTGCGTACATGTCCCCAGAGCAATTCGAGAGTGCTGACGTCGACGCGCGTTCAGACCAATTCTCACTGTGCGTCTCCCTGTACGAGGGCCTGTACGGCGAGCGGCCATTTTCGGGAGACACTTGGAACACGCTGATGGTGAGCGTGCTGGCTGGCCAGCTCCGGCAACCTCCGGCGCATACCCAGGTGCCGGCGTGGTTGCGCACGGTCGTGATTCGCGGGCTCGAGCGGAAACCCTCCGCGCGTTGGCCATCGATCAAAGAGCTACTCGCGGCGATCGAGGGCGAGCTCTCCCGCGCGAATCGTCGACGACGTTCTCGGCGTTTGATGATTGGAGCAGCCGCGAGTGTGTTCCTCGGGACAGGTGTGGTTGGGGCCAACTACGCTGCGAAGGCGCGGGCGCGGGCTACCTGTGAAACGCTGGGTGCGAGCATCGAAGAGGTGTGGCCCGGTCCCGAGGGACAGGCGCGGGAGCGTGTCCGGGACGCAGCCTTGGCTTCGGGGCTGAGCTACGCAGAGGAGATGCCCGATCGCCTCGATCCGTGGCTCGACGACTACGCCGCCCGATGGCAGAAGACGCGACGTGAAACCTGTGTGCTGCATCGTGTGGAGCACTCCGTGGACGACAAGTTTCGCGCACAGGCGGATGCGTGTCTATGGGATCGCAAAGAGAGCTTGGCCGCGGTGCTCGAGAACCTCGCAGGCGGTGATAAAACCGCAATCTTGGGCGCCGTGCCAGCAGTCACGAGCTTGCCCACGCTCGAGGATTGCGCAGATGCTATCGCGTTGCGTGATCAAGAGTTACTGCCCGAAGAGACAGATCTACGAGAGCCCGTCGCCGACGCACGTCGTCAGCTACTCGCGGCGCGAAGCCTTGCGACCGCTGGAGCGACCGAAGATGCAGTCCGGCAACTACGTGCCTTGCTCGAGTCCCCAGCCGTGCACGATTGGCCAGCATTGCGTGCGGAAGTACTGACCGAGCTCGGCAGGCGAGAGGCCAATGCAGGCGAGGTCGCTACAGGCGAGGGGCACCTGACGGATGCCGTGCGCCTCGCGGGTGGGCGCGGGCACATGGCGGTTGCGGCCGAGGCCGCGGCCTACCTGATCACCGTCGTTGGAATCGATGCCTCGCGCCCTGCCGAGGCGCTCGTGTGGAACGAGCTCGCGCAGGTGTTCCTCGAACGCTCCCACCGGCAGGGGACATTGCTCGACGCCGAACGGGTGCAGAATCTCGCGAAACTCAAGTTCAAAAATAGCGACCTCGACGAGGCACGGGCGGGCTACGAGCGTGCACTCGCAATCAACGAGCGTCTGCTTCCTGCCAACCACCCCGACATTGCAACCAACCTCGGCAACATCAGCCTCGTCCTCATCCAGCAGGGTGCGCTCGACAACGCCGAGGACTACCTCCTGCGCGCGCGTCAAGCTCGTGTCGAGGCATTCGGAGAGGTACATCCACGTTCGGTTGAGGCCTTGAGCTCGATCGCGCATCTACACTTCATGCGTGGTGACTACGACAAGGCCGAACAAACAATCCGCGAGACGCTCGAGCTAGCAATCCGTGTATATGGAGCGGAACATTCCTTCGTCGCGCGGACGTACGGGAATCTCGGAGCCGCCTTATCTGCGCTCGGCAAGTATGACGAGGCATTCAAAGCACTCAAGCGAAACCACGAGCTCAACCTCAAACTGTTACCCCCCGACCATGACTTGCTGGCGCTCTCCTTTAGCAACTTGGGTAGCTTCCAAAACGACCGGGGGGAGTTCCGTGACGCACTCGCGTTGCTTCAATCGGCGCAACAAATCCTCGAGCAGAAGCAAGGATCAAAAAGTCAATATCTCGCAGGAGTGCTCGAAGCGCGTGCCCTCGCTGTGAGGCATATTAAGGGGTCGGTCGAGGAAGCTGAGCAGCTGTTTCGTCGCGCCCTCGCGTTGTACGAACAAAACAACGGCCCGATGCACGCCAATGTCGCTACGTCACTCGGAGAACTCGCCTACTTCCTCATCGAGCGTGGGGAGCACGACGAGGCGGCAACGCTTCTCGAACGTGCATGGGGAATTGCCGAGACGCTCGACCCAGGGCACGCAGACCGCGGCTATGTCACTCTCGTGCGTGCTCAACTCGCACGCACTCGCGGTCAACTCGAGGAGGCCGAGCGCCACTACCAGTACACGCTCGATCTGTTCCGAGGTTCACTCGGTCCCGAGTCCCCACAACTTTTCGAACCTTTGTACGGACTCGGGCGCATCGCGCTCGCACGAGGTCAACACAAAGAGGCCCGCGAACACCTCGAGCAAGCACTCGCGTTACTCGAGAGCACACTGTCAACCCCAGAAGAACTGGCTCGAGTTCAGTTCGCACTGGCGCAGGCGCTGGTGGTCACGCCCGCTGAGCGTACGCAGGCGATCAAGCTCGCCCGCCTCGCTGTCGAAAAGTATGAGCGGTACCCAGAGGCGAACGCCCCGGAACTCACGACAATCCGTGCATGGCTGGTGGACAAGATGTCATTCCGCAGTCGCCGCTGATGGATAGGACTTCGGCTCCGACTTGGTCGCTAACAATCGTTAGGGTTCGACTTGCGAGGCAATCCATGTTCGAAGGGCGCTTGCCTCTTCACTAAATTTTGGCCCCAATGCATCGTAGGATGCAAGCGAAGCCCTCGCCATCATTAGCGCTCGCTCGCGGTCTCCCGCCATAGCGAGTGCACGTGCGTACCCGAAACGCAGGTCCGCGAGCTCGGGGTGATTGGCGTCAAACGTGGTCTCCATCACCTCGAGTGCTGC
>CAZUPD010000270.1:0-6714 GCA_964621785.1 uncultured Nannocystaceae bacterium | reverse complement strand
GGTATCACGGGGTCAGCCAGGTGGCCCCGACGGGGGACGACCATGCCCACAGCCAGCCAAACCACCACCGAAAACCATCCACTTCCCGATCCCAAGCCGATTGTCCGTCGCGCCCGCGCCAAGACGATCGCAATGAAGCGACTGACCAAGGAGGAGTTGCGGATCGGAGCCCTGCTTTACCCCGAGCGCAGCTACTGGCGCCCACAGACGCGGTCAGAGTGCGCCAACGTCTCGCGCCCGTGCCCCTACGTCAGTTGCAAGTACCACCTCTACATCGATGTCAATCCGACCACGGGGTCGATCAAGATCAACTTCCCCGATCTCGAGGTCTGGGAACTCAACCAAAGTTGTGCGCTCGATGTGGCCAACAGCGGAGGCATCACGCTCGAGGAAGTTGGCGAGATCCTCAACTTGACCCGTGAACGGATCCGCCAAGTCGAGGTCCGCGGTCTGCTCAAACTCAAAGAGGCAGGCGGCGAAGACATGCTCTCGTATCTGTCGCGCAACGGTTGATCAACAAGATCCGAGCCGTTTGAGCTGAGGGAGGTTGCTGCGTGGTCGTCACGCGTAACCTCCCTCGGCTTTTTAAGTTTCACAAAAATGGCGTTGATCGATTTATTTTAAAGTCAATTATAACAATGAATTGTGGTGATAAATTAAAGTAAAACTAGATGTAGCTTCTCAGCGAAAACGAGGTTGACCAGGGCCGTGTGCGCCTGATACGGGTGCCCCGTGACCGCGCAAGGGGTAGGCCCGATCCGTCGTGCACTTGTCAGTGTCAGCGATAAATCCCAACTCGATGTCCTGGCCGACATCCTGATCGAGAGCAAGGTCGAGGTCTTGTCGACCGGCGGAACGGCAACGGCGTTGCGCAAGCTCGGGGTCGAAGTCGTGCCTGTCAGCGAGTACACCGGCTCGCCAGAGATTCTCGGTGGGCGCGTCAAAACCCTACACCCGAAGATCCATGGGGGCATTTTGGCCCTGCCGACGGCGGAGCACCAGGCCGAGTTGCGGCTTCACGGTATCGCCCCGATCGATCTTGTGGTCGTCAACCTCTATCCGTTCCAACGTGTCACCGCCAATCCAGACTGCTCGTTTGACGATGCGATCGAACATATCGATATCGGCGGGCCGACGATGGTACGGGCTTCGGCAAAGTCGTGGCAGCGGGTGGCGGTGGTCGTCGATCCGGGGGATTATCGGCAGTTGGGCGAAGTGTTGCGCGCCAATCAATTTTGCCTACCCGAGGTCCAGCGGCTCGCGTTTGCCCGCAAGGCATTTGCACATACAGCGGCCTACGATGCGGCGATCGCGAGCTACCTCCACGGCGAACAACCTTCGGGCGAGGGATTGCACGTCGCGGCGCCCGCTCGCCAGGAGTTGCGCTACGGCGAAAATCCCCACCAACAAGCTCATTTTTATCGCCTCGAAGTTCCCAAACCCCAGCCGGGGGGGCTCGCTACGGCGGTCCAACTCCAGGGCAAACCGCTGAGTTACAACAACTTGCTCGACGCCGACGGGGCGCTCAACGTGATCCGCGACCTCGCTGGGCTTGGAACGGCGGCGGCGGTCCTCAAACACGTGTCCCCGTGTGGCGCGGCCTATGCCCCCAAAGATGCTGGTGCGAGCATTGCCGAGGTGTTTGTCCGCGCCCGCGAAGCCGATGCCGAAAGTGCGTTTGGTGGGATCGTCGCGGTCACCGAACCAGTCGATGCCGAACTCGCCAAACACTTGGTCGAAACGTTTTTAGAAGTTGTGTTGGCGACGCACTACACACCCGAAGCCCGCGAGCTCCTCAGTAAGAAGAAGAACCTGCGGCTGCTCGAGATTCCCGATCTGTTCGCCGCACACAGTGCGCCACCACTGCGGATCCGTTCGGTCGCCGGCGGGTTGTTGGCCCAACGCGAAGACATCATCGGCGTCCGCGTTGCCCAGGCAAAGGTCGTGACCCGTCGGGCTCCGACTGAAAAAGAACGCACCGACTTGGAGCTGGCGCTGGTCGTCGGCAAACACGTGCGTTCCAATGCGATCGTACTGTGCCGCGATGGGGCGACGGTCGGGATCGGTGGCGGGCAAACCTCGCGCGTCGAGGCCTCGCGTCAGGCGAGCCGCCGGGCAGGGGAACGAGCAGCCGGAGCGGTACTCGGGTCAGATGCATTTTTCCCGTTCCGAGATGGGGTCGATGCCGCAGCCGCAGCCGGGGTCACGGCCATCGTCCAACCTGGAGGATCGCGCCGCGATGCCGAGGTCATTGCCGCCGCCGACGAGCATGGTTTGGCCATGGTGTTCACAGGAGAACGCCACTTTCGCCACTAACTCGGACGGTACTACTTGCACCACCATCGAATGTACGCTCCACCTTGCTCCGAAATCGTGGTGTACACATACACGGGTGCGAGGCAACCTTTGAGCGCATGTTGTCACGTCGGCGAGCGGGCCGGGGTGTGAGCGAGGACTTCTTCAGATGGCACAACGCAAACGGATCTTAATAGTTGGCGGTGGCGGACGGGAGCACGCCCTCGCCTGGCGGTGCGCACACGAAGGTCACGAGGTCCATGTCGCCCCGGGCAATGCGGGAATCGCCCTCGATGCGACTTGCCACCCGATCGCGGCTGGGGATATCGACGGACTGCTGCAACTGACCATGCGCCTCGATGTCGACTTGGTCGTGATAGGTCCAGAGCAACCGCTCGTCGACGGCCTCGCCGATCGTCTGCATCACCTCGCTGTACCGACGGTCGGACCGTCCTCTTCAGCCGCCGAGTTGGAAGGCAGCAAGGCCGCCGCCAAAGCGTTCATGGCCCGCCACGGGATCCCGACCGCTGCGTATCAAACAGTCGCGCGCCTCGAAGATGCCCTCGCTGCCCTAAAGTCGTTTGAGCACCCCCCGGTGGTGAAGGCCAGCGGACTCGCGGGCGGCAAAGGGGTGACGGTGCCGGATACCATGGACGAGGCCGAAGCTGCTTTGCGCGAGTGTCTCGACGGAGGACGTTTTGGCGTCGCTGGAGCGACAGTCGTGCTCGAGCAACGCCTCTACGGCGACGAGGTCTCGCTGTTTGTCCTGACCGATGGAATCAACTGCCGCACCCTGGCGGCCGCCCGCGACCACAAGCGGTTGCACGACGGCGGCAAGGGCCCAAACACCGGCGGGATGGGTGCCTATTGCCCCGCGCCTGTGTTCAGTGAACAACTCCACGCCCAGGCAATGTCGACGATTGTCGAGCCGACCCTCGCCGGCTTGCGCAACGAAGGACGGCCCTACGTCGGCGTGTTGTTTGTCGGCCTCATGCTGACTGAGCACGGTCCCTACGTCATCGAGTACAACTGCCGGTTCGGCGATCCAGAGACCCAACCATTAATGTTTGGTTTGACGACGCCACTGGTGCCCCATTTGGAAGCCCTCGCCAACGGTCGCTTGACCCCGGGGCGACTCCACAGTGAACCTGCAGTGACGGTCGTGCTCGCCAGCGACGGGTATCCCGAACACCCGGTCAAAGGCCAGGCGATCACCGGCTTGGAGCGCGCGGCCGAGATGGCGGGGGTCAAAGTGTTTCATGCCGGGACCGCGCGCGACGATGAAGAGGGCAAGTGGATCACTGCGGGCGGGCGAGTCCTCGGTGTCTGCGCAAAAGGTCAGGACTTGGGCGCTGCGATCCAACGGGCCTACGAAGCCTGCGATGTCATTCATTTCGAAGGGATGCACCGGCGTTCGGATATCGGTGTGCGAGCACTCACCCATTTGTCGAGGTGACGCCGAGACCGGGCCCGCGGTATAGGCGGAGTGCAGGTGCCGAGTAACCACCCGGCCGAAGTTTTTGCCCGCATGGTCGACACGACACAACCAGCGCCGGGATTCGCCCCGCTCCCCGTGGGTTCGCGCGATCTTTTACCCGACGCCTGTCGCCGGCGCGAGCAGTTGGTCGCCACCCTGATGGCGACGTTTGACCGCTGGGGCTACGAACCGGTGCAGACACCTGCCGTCGAGTACTTCGAGGTTCTCGGCCGTGGGCTCGCACCGTCCGAGCGCGAGCGCTGTGTCCGGTTTATCGAGGCGGGGACGGGTTCACTGGTCTCGCTGCGGTCCGACGTTACACCCCAGATCGCCCGCATGGTCGCACAACGTGGGGCCCATCGTGTGGGGGAGGGCAAGTGCCTGCGTCTGCGGTACGCCGCCGATGTCATCCGACTCCCGCGGGCCCGTCACGACCATCCCGAAGTCCATCAGTTGGGTGTCGAACTCGTGGGCGATGGTCATGTCACCGCCGACGCTGAGTTGTTGTTGATGTGCCACGAGGCGCTGACCGCAGTCGGCCTCCAGAGCGTGCAGTTCGACCTGACCCATGCCGGCATCGGACGCAGCCTCTTTGGGCAGCTGTGTTTGGCATCCCACCACGAGGCAGCGTTGCGGCGGTCCATCGAACGCAAAGATGTCACCAGCGTCGACCGGTTCCTGCGGGAGCACGAGGTCGCGGGAACACTTGCATCTGCACTCCGATCGATCTGCGACCTCTACGGTTCTCCCGCGATCATTCCGACCGCGCTCGAGCGCTTGCCAGCTGCGACCCATCCCGCACTCCATGCCCTGGCCGAGACCCTGCAAGCGGTGGCGGCCCAGGACCCGAGGTGCCACGCCAAGGTCAGCGTCGATTTGGGCGAGCTGCGGGGCTACGATTACTACACCGGTATGCGCATGCGCGTGTGGGCGGAGGGTGTTCCCGGTCCGGTCGTCCGCGGCGGGCGCTACGACTCTCTCGTATCCCGCTACGGGCACGCGTGTCCGGCATCGGGTTTTGCCATCGACCTCGACAGCCTCGATGCAGCCTGTCGTCACGACCAGGCCACACCCCAGCGGCCGTCGGCGGTGATGGTTGCGATCGCCGGTGATACCCCGCAGCTGCGCATGCGGGCGCAGTCCCGGGCGAGGGAGCATCGCCAACACGGGTCTCGGGCGTGGGTGCAACCTGTGACCTGTGTCGAACACGCCCAACAGCTTGCAGATGCAACAGGTGTACGCGAGCTCCACTACCTCGCACACAACGATTCTGCCACCCTCCGGGTTGTCGACACGGGCCGTGATGTCACCTGGGTGCGCACTGGATCGGAGGAGTCATGACCACGTTAGTCGTAGTCGGTGCCCAATGGGGCGATGAGGGCAAAGGGAAAGTTGTCGATGCACTGGCCGAGTCTGCCCAGGTCGTCGCCCGCTATGCGGGGGGCAACAATGCAGGCCACACCCTGGTGGTCGGCGAGCGCAAGATCGTCACCCATCTCGTGCCCTCGGGTTGTGCCTACCCGGGAACCCTGTGCGTGTTGGGGGCGGGCATGGTCATCGACCCAGATGTCTTTCACGGCGAAGTTGCCGACCTCCAGCGCGATGGGATGTTGCTGGGTGGCGAGCTGCGGGTCTCCCTCGACGCCCACCTGATCTTTCCGTTTCACCGGATCCTCGACGGTGCCCGCGAGGACCAGGCCAAAGGCGGCGGTCAGGAGATCGGGACCACCCGCCGCGGGATCGGACCCGCCTACGAAGCCAAGGCGGCGCGCCGGGGGATCCGCGTGCGCGACCTGTTTCACCGCGACCGGCTCACCGCACGGCTGCGACAAACCATTGCCTGCATCGGACCGGAGTTCGGGCGATTAGGTGTACAAGCAATTGATATCGACACCGAGCTCGCCCGCGCGGCCTCCTGGGCGCAGTGGCTCGAGCCGCTTTGCTGCGACAGCGGCGAACTGATCTGCTCGGCCATCGCCGACGGTCAACGTGTGCTCATCGAAGGAGCTCAGGGGGCGCTGCTCGACCTCGACCACGGGACCTATCCCTACGTGACCTCCTCCAACACCATCGCTGGTGGTGCCTGCACGGGTCTGGGCATCGGGCCGACGATGATCGACGCGGTCTGGGGAATTACCAAGGCATATACAACGAGGGTCGGTGCCGGGCCGTTCCCTACGCGTCTGACCTGTGAGACAGGCGAGATGATTCGCAAGTACGGGGCTGAGTTCGGGGCCACGACCGGACGTCCGCGGGACTGTGGCTGGCTCGACCTCCCGGCGCTTCGCTACGCCGCTCGGCGCAACGGGCTGACCGGATTGTGTGTGACCAAGCTCGACGTTCTCGCCCATCTACCCAGGGTCGAAGTGTGCACCGGCTATGTCGACGGTTGTGTGCCCGGGGTCCACGACTTTTCCGAGTGCCGACCTGTTTATCGCGCGCTCGAAGGGTGGGGCGATCCCTCCTTGCCCGAACAAATTGGTGCGGCCCGCAAGCTCGCTGATTTACCCCCGCCTGCGCGGGCGTACTTGGACATGATTTCAGACTTCACCGGCGTCGAGATTACGCTCGTCTCCGTCGGACCAAAAAGGCGGCAAACCATTCCCATCGGTGACGCGTTCTGAGCACCCGACCCCTCCTCCTCCCCCATGTTCAGTCCTCCAAAACATGGCCTTCCCGCCAGTGCTCGGCATTGTTCGAACATCGGGATCGCCTCCGGACATCGGGCCGGTCGCCCGTGCCAGGCGTGTTTGCCGCGGTATCAAAATGGCCAAAAGAGCACAGCTGTTTGGCCACAAGTGCAAGAATGCGTGACAATGGTGGAGATTTTAGCTCGGGTATGCCCTCGCGATCGTGTGGAGGGTGAGGCCATTGCCCCACGGGCGCAGGCTGTTGTACCCACTTCGTGGATTCCCTATACTGGCGGCCCCGCGGACCTTGTA
>CAZUPD010000269.1:0-6759 GCA_964621785.1 uncultured Nannocystaceae bacterium | reverse complement strand
CCTCACCCCCCCCCTCCGCGTTGGGGGGCCGGGGGGGGGGGCGGGGTGGCTGTGGCTGGGCCCCCCCGAGCGCGTCGCGAAGGTCCCAAGACAGGAACTCCATGTACGCGTCGAGCACTGCACCCGCCTCCGGCTTTGGGCCAACCGCACGGCTTCCGAGTTCGATCGTCGCAGCGCGGTAGTCGGCCTCGAGCTCCAACTCACCGAGCGTCGAGAACAGCGCCGTCATCGCATGGAATGTCTCGATCTGCAGATCGACGCGGGTCGCCTTTCGGGAGAATCTGTCGGCGCTTTGTAGGTGGGTGAGGCCTTGGCGGCCGCGGTAGGTGGAAGTGAAGAACTCGGCCCTCGCTAGTTCGAGTTGGGCCCGCTTAGCGAAGTCGTCAGCGGCGTATTCGAGCGCGGCGTTGTAGTGTTCGAGGGCGACCTCGTCACCCGACGTGATGTCGCTGCCGGCTGCGGAAACGGGCCCGAGCGCGCGAAGAGCCACCAGGCGACCGCGAAACCGTTCACTCGGGCTCTTGGCCTTGTCGATGTACTTGGAGGCTTGTTTGACGGCACGGGTGAATTCCCCAAACGCGAGCGCTTCCTGACCGCTCAACCGCATGGCTCTCCCCGCAGTGCTGGCGCAGCCTGTCACCAACGCGAGCGCGGTGACACCCACGAACCGGCGCAGATCAGTCGCCCTCATCGCAGCCGGACCCCCTGGACCTCGATGTGCATTCCTAGGCGAGTGCGCTTGCGTCCGGGCTTGGGTATCAGTCTCTTGCGAGCCGCACGGACATTCCCAATCGTGTAGAATCCGAAAAACCCGACGACGCCCCCGACGACGGCGAGGAGCATGCCCCCTCCCCAGAGCGGCTCGTTGTCGGAGTTCACGCCCAACACAACCATCCCGGCCCCACCGACAAATCCGCCGATTCCGAGGATGCCGAGGGCGATAGGGAGGCCCTGTCGTCGGCGGTAGTCCGACACCTGCATCAACGAGGTCGAGGGGAGTGGCTCTGGGCCCTCAGGCACGGCCGAGGCCACCTTGCTACGCACACGCGCCAAGCGATCCCGCTGGCGCGCGCGCTCGTTCGCCAACGTCGTCGCATTGCCCGCATACGCAATTTCGAGGGCAGCGGCGTAGTCGACGAGCGCGTCCTTGGCGGCGCGCAGGGCCTCTGTATCGCCCGTCGTATCGTAGCGCCGTTCGTACGCGGTTGAAAGGTCGAGTAGCAGCTTGGCTCGGTCCGCAGCGAATAACGGCTCCGCTGGCGTCTGTTGAATCGCGCGTTCCCACTCGACCGCGGCCGAAGCGTAGTCCCGCGACTCGAACGCTACCATCCCGCGGTCGAAGGCTGCAGCGGCTTCGGCAGGACCTGCGCGCGCAATAGGTTCGAGGAGACCGAACGTGATGAGCGCCGCGAGGAGCACGACCAACCGAGCAAGGATGCTGTCGAAGATTCGCATGAACGGCGTCCGGCTCAGAACCGCAGGGAGACTCCGAAGCCAGCGCCGCGCCGGACGGGATAGGGACCCAACATTGCCTGGGGCTTTCCGGCCGCGATGGCCTTCTTCTTCAGTTTGATCCCGCGGAAAACGAGGATGAGGCCTGTGATTGCGAACGCACTACCCACGCTAGCGAGGGTAATGACGGGAATAAGCCCACACTCTCCGAGTGTGCTGCAAATCAAGGAGCTCGAGACCGTGATTGTCCCGACCGAAGATAGCACAGAGCCAGCCGCCACCACCCTCTTGGACTTGGCGAGCAGCTCCTTATCGACCGTGGTCCCGAGCATCGCCCCCGAGGACTTGCCCTGGGCCGGACCCTCCGTGAAGATCGTGCTCTGGCCGGAGGTCTCGCCATTGGGAGCCTCCTTGGCGGTGCTCCCACTGGCTGCAGGCTCTGCGGGGGCAGACTCGGGCTCGGTAGGAGTCGTTTGCGTCGCAGGCGTTGGACTTGTCTCGGTCGGAGGCGTCGGCTCGGCCGAACTTTCCGACGAGTCGGACCACGGGTCTTCGATTCCGCCAGGATCCGAGGGGGCCGACGGTGCCCCGTCGGTTTTCGGAGGGGGGGTCGGCGCGCTCGGGTCGGCCCACGGGTCCTCGACTCCGCCCGAGCTTGGCGGAGCTGCGCGGGCCGAGGTTGCGATTAGAGCGATGGACACCGTCACGGCCCATGCCGCGAGGCGGGCACGTCCTCGGGTTGATAATTCGTCGATACTCGTGACACCCAAGGGGACCCTCCAAACCTACTTGGTAAGATTAGACGTTAACTTCATCCTGTGTCAATTGGGGGACGAACAAATGAAGGAACTAACTCCGTTTTGGCACTGGGGTCAATCCCAATCGCCTCGGCGTGTCGCAGGTAAGTCGGTCGGGACGGCACTACGCCAAGTTCTAGTTGTTTGCTCGAAATTCGTTGAGGCGTGAAGTCACGCCTTTGCACACCACTCACATTGGGCAAGCTCGGCGTGCCATCGCGCTCCATGCCGTGTCCACATTGCGAAGCGAGCAATTGCATGACCATTGGGCGCGCGGAATGATGCTTGTTTTCAGTGGGTCGAGGTATGCGGAGTACGTTCAATGGTTGCGTGTATTTGCAATCCACAGCCATGCCGGTCGCACCTTGAACCGCCAGTGCAACTGCGTTTCACGAAGCGCGACCTGACCAATATCCCGGCGCGAGACGACACCTAGACCGTATAACGAGCCCGCAGGCAGCTCAGGGCGACGGTCCCGGCCGAGTCGCCCGACACCACGACCTCGAGCGGCCCATTCTGGGCGAGGAGCGGAGTGAGCATCTTCTCCCACGCCGACCACGTCGACCCCTTCTGGACTGGATCGACGAGCGTGTTGCCGCGACGAAAGCACACCTTGATGTCCTTGTCAGAGCGGTCGGGCATGCGCAGGCGCGTGTAGCCCCAGATCTGCGCTTCGATCGGGGGCCGGGGCGCGAGCCAGGGTCCATCGGCGTCGCGCCGGAGCATCGGGCCTGCACCCGCTGGGACAGACGAGCCGCACAGCCACGACATCCTGCCGTCGGTGCCCTCTACAACCAACCACCATGCCCCGCCCGTGAGCGTCACCGGTTTGGGGAGATCGAGCGCCAGCCACGTTTCGCCGGCCGGCACATCGAAAGGCACCTCCAGCCCGCCAAAGCCCACACGCGCCGGCGCTCCGCCGTCGTCCGGGTAGAGGCGGACGACACCCGCGGCGTCGCTTTGCGCGCGGAGCATGAGCTCGACGCCCGCAAGCGGCCCCGTGTCGAGGGCGTCGAAGCGCTGGGCTGCATGGTGTTCTGCGTCGATCAGCTGACTCATCCCGCGGACAACGGCGCCCGGGGAGAACGCGAGCTTCTCCGCAGCCAGGTCGGGGCGGAGATCGAGCGCGAGTGACCGCAGGATCCCGCCGTTCGGGATCGACACCTTCGCCGACGCCTCGTCCTCCCACGGCAAGGCGAGCTCGAGGGTCTCCTCGCCCCCCGAGAAAGCGCGTCCCTCCGCGAACACCTCGAGATCCTGCGTCGTGATCTCGACCTGTCCGGGGATCTGCGCCGTCAAGTGAAAGACCGCCGGCGGTCCGCCCAAGCGCTCGAGGCTCTCGTTGACCATATCGCCAAAGTTCTCGACGACGATCGACTCATCGGCGTTCATGGTGGGCTCGTGGCGGAACAGGAGCTCTCCATCCTCCGCGCGCAACTCCAAACCGCCAGGCAGAGGCGTCACCCGAACGACGACGGACTCGACCCGCGCGCGCGCCGGGACAAACAAGCCCGGGCTCCCACCCTCGCGCAGGAACTTGAGCATCAAGCGCTGCGCGGGGAACGGGGGGAGGCCGACCTGTGCGTTAAGACTGAAAGTGGTCAGCGGAAGTAGAGGACGCCAACTTTCGCCCTCATACACCTCGATTTGTGCGTGTGTCGCATCCGACCCCTCCACGGTCTGGACGTTGAGTTGGTCGACCGGGAGCACCGAGGGTAAGTCGATCGTGAGCCACTGAATACTTGCTTCTGGAAGCCCAACTCCAAGCTCCGTGGTCAGTGTCAACTCGGGGAACTCGGTTGCCCCGGTGGCGCGAGCGACCAGACTTGTGCGTTGCGCGAGAACGTTTCCCAGTGCAAGTGGGACATTCACGACGACGGGGCTTGTCGAGAGCATCCGCAAGGGCTCCTGGAGGTGCCCGTCGCTCAAGAGCTCTATCATAGGTGGCATCAGTCAATCCCCGCGTTGTGACTAATACAGAACGTTCTTGGCCCCCAGCCCGTATGCAGCTTCAACCCTAGGAGCTATTTCCCTCATCATGCCGACCAGAAGAGCCACAATTCCGTCGTAGTCCACACCGTCGTCGCCAACTGCAAACTCTGCGGGGAAAGTCGGGTGATCCCGGCTAATTCCGTAGTAGTTAGTGCCGTCTTTTGTGTATCTAACGGGAATCAAGTTTAGCAACCAATGTCTCGCCGTCGCAAACTGAATATCCTTCGCGGAGCGTGCAAGGTTCTTCGCCCTGCGCCCAAGGGTATGATAGAAGACCCGCCCCTCGTCGTCGATGACCACCTTAGGATCACGGTTGACGCACAAGTGCAGGTCGGACTCGCGCGAGCCGAACCGCCCCCCCTTGACTTCAATTTGAGTATTGAACCAAAAACTACTTAGGTCGGTGTCGAAATGACTGTGCCATTTGCTCCGGGGACCTATATTTAGGTACCCATGATCGGACTTAATCCTTAGGGAGCCACCTGTGCCCGCTCCGCGAACCGTTCCATCCTCGCGAACAACCAACTTTTCCTCCCCGTTCACACATAAGCGTAGCGACGATGCGTTCGACCCAATACGGCCCCCGGTTACTTGTAGTTCCTTATTAAACAAGTATGCACCTCGATCCGTATTAATGTGGCAATGGGCAACACTATTTGGCCCCAAGTTCAGCCAACCGTGAGCGCTCTTGATCCGAAGGGTTCCGCTCGACGATCCGCCACGGACCGTCCCATCGCTATAGACCGTCAGCTTCGGATCTCCATTGACACACAATTTCAGATCTGACTTCCACGACCCGACTTCACCGCCAGAGACCTCGAGGGGCTTGTTAAAGTGAAACTTCGGCATGTCAGTGTCAAAATGACAATGTAGTTTCTCTCTTTTAGGTCCGAGGTTCAGATAGCCCAAACTGGTGAGTACCCTAAGCGATCCATTCTCCCCTCCGCCTCGAACCGTACCGTCCGCGCGAACAACCAACTGTTCCTCCCCGTCCACGCATAAGTGTAGCGCCGATACGTTCGCCCCAATACGGCCCCCGGTCACCAATAGTGGCTTATTAAACAAGTACGCGTCTCGGTCGGTCTCAAAATGGCAGTGCGCGGCACTCTTTGGCCCCAGGTTCAAGTAGCCAACATCGGTCCGAAGTCGTAGGGAGCCCTGCTCGCTTGCTCCGCGAATCGCACCATCATCGCTATAAATCGTCATCTTTGTATCACTACTGATACACAGCTGCAGATCAGTCGCCCATGCGCCAATCTTCCCGGCGCCAACCATTACGCTTTTGTCGAAATGGTACATCCCCTTGTTGGTCTTAAAATGACAGCCGTACGGGTTTCGAGGCCCAAGATCTATGAACCCGTAGTCCGTACTAACTCTCGTCTTTTCGCTCCCGGCCGTCAGCCGAGGCTTGTCAGCCACGCAGAGATGGACATCCCCACCAAACGCACTGATCCGCCCGCCGTCAACGACGAGCTCCTTGTTGAAGTAGTGCATCGTCCGATCAGTGACATATTGCGCGTACTTTTCGCTGCCAGCTCCGATCTGGAGGGAGCCAGACGGCGTCGAGATCTGCAGCAGCCCGGAGGGCTCCGCCCCCCGTACCGCCCCGTCGATATGGAGCTTGACCTTCGGCTCGGCGACCCCGATGCCGATGTTCCCGTCGCGCGCGATCGTCAGCCGCGGCTCTCCCTCGGTGTGCAGCGTGAGATCGACGCCGGGGTGGGCCCGAACGCCGGTGCGTGTGCTCAGAGTTCCCCACACCCGGAGCTGCTTGAGCGCCACTTCGGCGTGTGGGTCGACCTTGGACCCGTCGATGGCTCCGTCCTCGATCCCTGCGCGGGGGATCTTCGCGCCGTCGGCCTCTCCGGTGTGCCGGTGAATGCGGATCTCCTCGCGCGCACGCACCTGCAGGGTGTTCCAGTCCTCGCTCTGGATCAGATCGCCGGGATTCTTGTGCACGTAGGGCTGTGGCTCGCTCATGATTCTCCTGGCTCTGCTTCGGGGAAGACAACTTCACTGCGCACACCTATCGCGCGGGTGCGCTCGACGATGAGTCTCACGAGCTCCGTGGCGCCCCGCGCCTCGGCCTCGCGCACCCACGGCGTGCGGGGGATCGAGAGGCGGAAGCTGCCGCCGCGTCGGGCCCACCACGAGAGCTTCACGAACGCACGATCCTCGTGGTTCTCGACCGCTGTTGGGGCGCGTGCCGCGAGTGCTTCGGCCAGCGATCCGCCGACCGACTCGAGCTCCGCGCGGGTGTACAGCAAAAAGCGCCATCGGGAGTCGCCGACCGCGAGCTGCGGGGTGTAGACAGCTCTCCGAAGCTCGCCGAAGCGCGCTGCCTGTCGGTGTCCAAGCGGCCCGAAGAGCGCTCGCGTCGGGTCGTCGAAGCGGACACCCGAGACGATGTAGATTTCCTGTGAGACGTCTGTGCGCTCGCCTTCAGGCGTGATTTTCCAGGCACCGGGTGTCCACGCGTAGTGGCCGACGAGATCGCGACTCTCAAAAGCCTTGAGAT
>CAZUPD010000268.1:0-6856 GCA_964621785.1 uncultured Nannocystaceae bacterium | reverse complement strand
TGGCCCGGCCTCGATCAGCGGAAGCCGGGCAGGACTTCGCGGCCCGTGACCTCGCCGGTTTCGCGTCGATCCATTCCGCTGCACGAACGCTCGATCATTCGCATCCGCACTGGGATCATGGCGATTTCGTGCCCGCTGTGGAGGTTTTGCCACACGCGACCCCTTTACACCGCGGGCGACCCGGGTAACCTTCGCCGGCCATCATGCTTGTGGTCCAAAAATACGGAGGAACCTCGGTCGGGACTCTCGAGCGGATCCACGCCTGCGCGCGACGCTGCCTCGACACCCACCGCCAAGGTCGGGGTCTGGTCGTTGTCGTGTCGGCGATGTCCGGCGAGACCAACCGTCTGATCAGCCTGAGCAACCGTCTCATCGGCCAGATCCACGGCGACCAAGGTCAACAACACGAAAGCGGCCCGTATGTCGTCAGCGAACGCGTCGGCGATCGCCCGCATCAACGCGAACTCGACCAACTGGTGAGTACCGGCGAAAAGGTCAGTGCCTCATTGTTGGCCATCGCCATCCAAGAGCTCGGTGGTCAGGCGATTTCCCTGGTCGGCCATCAACTCGGGATGATGACCGACGGCAGTTTTACCAACGCCCGGATCACCACCATCGACAAGCAACGCCTCCACCGCGAACTCGAAGCTGGCCATATTGTTGTATGCGCAGGTTTTCAAGGGCTCGACAGCGAGGGCAACATCACCACGCTTGGGCGCGGGGGCTCTGACACCTCGGCAGTGGCCCTGGCCGCTGCACTCCAAGCCGATGCCTGCGAGATCCTCACGGACGTCGACGGTGTCTATACAACCGATCCACGGATCGAACCCCGGGCCACTAAGCTCACCCACCTCACCTACGAAGAGATGATCGAATTATCGAGCCTCGGCGCCAAGGTGCTGCAGATCCGCAGCGTCGAGCTGGCTATGAAACACCGCGTACCCGTACACGTACGCTCGTCGCTGCACACCGGCGAAGGAACTTGGATCGTGTCTGAACACCCCCAACAAACTGGCCACGCCGTCAACTTGCTCACCCCGATCGTCCGCGGGGTCGCACTCGACCGCAACGAGGCCAAAATCACCGTCACCAACGTCGCCGACATCCCCGGGAGCATCGCCACCATCTTTGGCAAGCTCGCCAGCGCCGGGGTGGTTGTCGACATGATCATCCAAAACGCGAGCCGCAACGGCAGCACCGACGTCACGTTCACCGTGCCCGAGCAGGACCTCGACCGCTCGATCGCGGGTCTGCGCGAGCTCGATCTGCTCAGTAAAACCAGCGAGCTGATCAGTGACCGCGCCATCTGCAAAATCTCGATTGTGGGCGTCGGGATGCGGACCCACGCCGGGGTTGCGTCCAAGGCATTCGAGCTGCTCGGACGCGAGAACATCAACATCCAGATGGTCTCGACCTCGGAAATCAAAGTCTCGGTGGTGGTCCACGAACGCTACGGCGAGCTGGCCGTACGCGCGCTCCACGAGGGCTTTGGGCTCCACAATCATCACGCCGATGCCCGGGCTGCGACCTGACCCCCTCGGGGCTCTCACTGCAGTCGTCGTCCTCGCGGTGGGATGGCTCGCGATCGACCTCTGGATTGAACCGAGTGACGTCCCTGGCCTCGCAGCGATCGATTGTGCCAACGCCGTGACCGTCGACGGCACACTGCGATGTGGGTCCTCGGCGCCGAAGAGCCTCGACGAAATCTGTGTAAATGCACCAAATGTATCGATCCGCCCGGGCGACAACCTCGAGCGCGAACGAATTTGCAGTCAGCCCCAGCCGACACGCGGCACGTCTGGGTGGACACGCATGCCACCCGAATCGCTCGCCGTCCTCTCCCTCCCGGTCAACCTCAACGAGGCCAGCGCCGAAGAGTTAGCGAGCTTTCCGGGGATCGGACCGGCGCTCGCAGGCCGGATCATCGAGGCCCGTGAGCAGTCGAGTTTCCAAACACTCGACGACCTCGATGCCGTCAAAGGGGTCGGCCCGCGAACCCTAGAGCGCATGCGGTTACGTGCGCGGACGTCGTGGTAGTGGCCTGTTCAGGGCCGTACTGCCCATTTCGACCCCGACAAACGGGTGCCGTGCGCGAGAGAATCATGCAAGTGCATGAAGTTAAGAATTGGGAAGTTGGACACGCGCTCGCGTACGGATTCGAAACCTGTTCGAGCACTCGAGCCTGTCCGAATCTTCACCCAGGCGCGACGGGCCCGCTGGTGGACTTGCTCATCACCTGCTGAAACATTCCCAACGTGCGCTCGAGCGACTCGGTAATTTCCTTGAGCTGCTGAACATCTCCCCGCTGCATCGCCGGGAGCGCCCGATCGATGATCGACTGCGTCTTGGCGAGCGCCTCGCGGCCGAATCGACTGTCGTACATGACGTCCTCAATTTCCGGCAGCAGCGCCCGAACGGCGGCAATCATCCGGTTGGTCTTCGAACACTCGAGCTCAAACTCTTCCGTCGTCCGCGCCTGCATCAAATAGTTTTGCGACTCACGGGCGAGGGCTTCGATCTCCTCGCTACTCAGGCCACTGCTATTGGTCACCTGAACCCGCTGTTCGGCCAGGGTTTCGAGATCTTTGGCCCCGACGCTGACGATTCCATCGACGGAAATCGAAATCGTAACTTCGATCCGGACCTTCCCCTGGGGTGCGGGCCGCAAGCCGCTGAGTACGAACTCGCCGAGCAACTCGTTTTCGGTGGCGCGCTCGTGTTCGCCTTGAAACACCAGCAGCTTGACCGAGGTCTGCCCATCATGGGTGGTTGTAAACACATGCTTTTCGGCGGTCGGGATGGTCGTGTTGCGCTCGATGAGGCGGTGAATAAATCCCCCCTTGACCATCAGCCCGATACTGTGACTGGCGACATCGAGGAGGCACAGTTCCTCGTTGGGTGCGACCATTGCAGCTGCATGAATTCCCGCACCGAGGGCGACGATATGCGAGGGGTCATAACCGGAAACGGGTTCCCGGCCAAACAGTTCGGTGACGCGGCGAATCACCATCGGCATCTGTGTGACCCCGCCGACCAACACGACCTGATCGATTTCGTCGACTTCGAGACCCGCGCGGTCGAGCGTGTCCCGACAGATATCAATGGTTTTATCGATGAAGTCTTCGGTCAGGCTCTCGAGTTCGTCGACCGTCAGGGTTTCATCGATGTGCAGATGCTCGCCCGCGGGGGACACATAGATGTGGGGGATTTGAATCGGCACAGCGGGCACACGCGACAGTTCGCACCTCGCCCGCTCGACGACGTCACGGATCCGCTGCATCACGATTTGTTCGCTGGCGATCGTCACCCCGTGCGTCTGCTGAAAATGGTCGACGAAGTACTCGACGACACGTGCATCGAGGTCATCGCCCCCGAGCGAGGTTTCGCCGGCAGTGGAGATGACCTCAAAGACACCTCGACTGATCTCGACGACCGACACATCGAAGGTCCCGCCGCCGAGGTCATAGACGACAATTCGCTGCTCGAGCCCCTTGCCGGCCCCGTAGGCGACGGCCGCAGCAGTGGGCTCATTGATAATTTGGATGATCTCGAGCCCGGCGATCCGGGCCGCGTCCTTGGTGGCCTGACGCTGGTTGTCGTTGAAGTGGGCCGGCACCGTGACCACGGCCCGCTCAACAGGTGCAGATACAAATTTTTCTGCACGAAGTTTCATTTCCCGAAGGATATAGGCGCTGAGCTCCGGCACGCTGTAGACATGGTCGCGCAGACGAATCCGGACATCGCCGTTACGCCCCTCGACCAGGCGATAGCTGCACAGGTCGGCGATCGTGCGGATCTCGGGCGCGGCCCACTTGCGCCCGATCAGGCGTTTGGCCGAGGTGACCGTGTTGGCCGGATTGACCATCGCCTGGCGTTTGCCGATATGGCCGACGTACCACTTCCCTCCGCGGCTCAAAGCAACGATCGATGGCGTGGTCGAAAATCCAGCCTTGTCGGGAATCACCTGCGGCCTGCCATCCTTGACGATGGCGACACAGGTGTGGGTGGTCCCGAGGTCGATGCCGGCGACGTACTCCATGGCAAGGACGGAGGCTATCGAGAATTGCCCTCCGCGTCACCTGAGAATTTGTCGTATGTGCACCAACTTCAGCTCATGAGCTCACACGACTCGCAGCGTCGATCTCGAGAGCGGTAACGTTTGGCCATACACGCATTTTTGTCCTCACCGGAGGAGTCGTCAGGTTCCGTCGACGGAATACGGAGCGAGGTCGAGATGAAAATGGTTGTGGTGCGCGCGATCGAAGTTGGGTGTCACCACCACTGTGAACACTTTTTCGTCGAACAAACGGCGGACCACCGCACGGAGAAACTTGCCCTCCTTGTGTGCAGGGGCCTCGGGTCCGCGTCCGTAGTGCTTCTTGACCGAGACCTCGCGCCCGCCCTGGAGGGTGAAGGTCTTGATGTCGATCGCATTGCCGAAACTGTGCTGACTCACCCATCCCTCATAGGCGGCGATGCCCCGACAGTTGTAGGTACCAATATGTTGGATCTTGACGACCCGGCGACCGAAGTATCGCAGGGCCTCATCCTGCACGATGGTTTCAAATGCGGCCATGGCCACCGCCATCTTGCAGGTGAGTTTGGGGCTCGAGTTATAGCGAATGGCCCCGGGTCCTTTTTTGTAACGGACGACCTGTTTGGCGCCACAGATAAACTCCTTCGACCGGTTGCGGTGCATCTTGAGGGCGCTTTGTTGGTAGGTCACGCCGGCTTCGGCGAGGCGTTCGACACAGCGATCGAGCGGCACCGGGGGGAGGTTGTGGTCGGAGATGTCCGAGGTGTCCATCCCCGGAGGTACTGCGACGACTCGAGGATCGGGCTCAGGCTCGGGTTCGGACGCGGGGGCTTGGACAACGGCCGGTTGCTTGTCCGGCGCGGCCGCGGGGCCCGAGCCGCCCAAGAGATCGAGGATGATACGCAAGCCGACAACCCATGCTTCTTCGGACACATCTCTGCGGACGCACGAAACGCCGCGAGGGTTCATCGAGGTTCAAATGTGCTCCAAAGGTCCTGTTTGAGTGCCGTAGTACCAGGGTGAGCCGATCGGCCGCACATATTTCTACATGCGTGACTGGGTATTTTTTTCCAATTGAAGCTGGAACGACCTGCACCTTTCGAATGAGACAAGAGATTCATACTTACCGAGCCGCGCATATGCGGACTGATTCGGCATAGATTCGATTGCGGGCCGCCTCAGCGTGTCATTGCGCCCATATTCTTGAAAACGAGTTTATCAATGTCGTCCTATCAATCACATCAATCCCTGACCTTGTTGTTCACTTTCCTGCAAGGTGTTGCCGCGAGTGCGATGTGTTTGACCGGCTGTGCTCCGGTCGACACGGACGCGATGGACACGCTCACGACGGAGACCTCGTCTGGAGAAATGGACGACTCTGAACAAAACACGAGTGAAACCTCTACCACGGAGACTTCGTCAGATTCCGACACGACTGGCTCCGAATCCGATTCTGCCTCTGACGCCAATACTATCGATTCCGACTCTTCCGACTCTTCCGACTCTTCCGACTCTTCCGACTCTTCCGACTCCGACTCTTCCGACTCCGACTCTTCCGACTCCGATAGCGAAACGGGGACCGATGATTCCGCCCCATGTGTCAATATCCCCAAAGAACCAGAGGGCGACAAGCATGATCAGTGGGCGCCGACCTTACCACCTATCGACGATACCTGCGCGCGCGTTGACATCTCGACATATTATGTTGAGTTTGAGGGGTTCTTATTGGATGTCGAAAACCCCGAGGCGTTGGCCTGTAGCTTGGAAGCCCTGCGAGACCGGACACCAGGTCGCCTCCGCTGGTGTATTGTCAATGACTATGCCAATGGCTTCGATTGCGGTTACATTTTGATCAATGACGACGGCACGGCTGTCCGGCGAACGTGGGATGTTGAAGACCTCACCGGAGTTGTCCACGATGCCGTGGCGGTTGAACTCAACACGCCGGAGATCTATGATTCCTGCCTCCTGCAAGATGACGTCGCTCAGTTTGAGTGTCTTCGCGCCGAGCTAGGGGCATACCTGGTGTGTAGTGAAGGCTGGCTGTGCCACGGCAGTGCGTAGTTCCGGGACACCTCGATTCATTTATTGAACATACATATATAGCTTCAACACGTGGTCGGTCTAGCTCGCTTCGCAACCTGTTGGCTCCCCGGGAAATCGCCGACTCGCACTCCTGCCGGAGAGCGTTCGCAGCCAGTCGGCCAGCCGGTTTGCGAAGAGATCTCCCACAGCGGATCGAGGCCGCACACTCGCGCACTCGCGCACCTTAGAACGTAGTTTATAAGCTATTTCGCGCCTAAATTATGCTCTTTTCGAGCGTTCAGTGTTGACACTGAACACAAGAACAGCTGAACTAATGACGTGGCGAAAAAAGACCTCGAACTCGAACAAGTCCCGCCGGGGCCTCCCCCGCTTCCAAACGATCCGCTACTTCCGGTCCCGGCCGACAGGGAGGACGAGCAACCGGGCGATCCTGCGCCCACGCCGGGTGCCCCCCCGGATACCCAACAACCGATCGAGCCGGAAGGGAAGTGTGAGTATGGCGTCGCGGCATAGCCCCTCCCCCACACGCCCGCGGTTTTTATGGCCAGGTACCGGACGTCGCATCCATGGACTCGGTTTGATGCCATTTGTGTGACTCGGTTTCGGCTGTGCGACTTCGTGAACCCCGCGATTTGGCCTAGCCCGGATCCGTCTTGCGCCACGGCCGGCAGGTGAGCTCACAGCCGCTGCCCTTGTGACGCGGAACGTTCCCCTGTAGGTCGCTCCGGAACGGTGCGTAAACACCGGTCCACAAGTCCATGACCCGCCGCAGTG
>CAZUPD010000267.1:0-6994 GCA_964621785.1 uncultured Nannocystaceae bacterium | reverse complement strand
CGAGTTTGCGCGAGGCATTTGCGACCCGGATCCCCGGCGGCGACTTGTTGCTGTGTCTCACCCTACTCCCGCTGTGTCTGCTGTCGCTGCCCGCCTGGCTGTCTCGCGGGGTGGCGGCCGCCTCGTACGTGCTCAAGCGCCGCGCCGGCAGTGCACGTCCACTGGTCGGCGCACTCATGGTTGCTGCTGTGGTCAGCGGAGCGGCCATCAGCCTACACCAACTCCTCCCGGCGATGGATCTCTCGGTCATGGTCTTGGCCGAACTCAATGTACTTGCACTAATCGCATTTTTGCCGTTTTTGCGCTCCGGCAAACGCTCGTAACCCAAACAGTCCACACGCCCGGCTGCTCCTCGGCCATGGGCCCGCGAGCGGTGTGTCCCTGTCTCTGGTCGGCCTCGACCTTTGATGCTTGTACAAGTCAAGCTGCCACAGTGCGTCCCCGGAACGAGTCGGCCCTCCAAGACAAAGAAACCTTGTCCGGGCGGGAGCTTGATGTGTGCCTACAGCTGCCCCTTGGTCGAGGGAACTGATCCCACCATCAACGGATCAACCGCACAGGCCATTCGGAGGGCGCGGGCAAACCCTTTAAACGCGGCTTCGACCACGTGGTGGGTATTGCCTCCGGCCCGTAGGTGTAGATGCAAATTCATGCGCGCCTGCACCACCAGCGCCTGGAAAAACTCGACCACCAGGTCGCAGTCGAACGTGCCGATCCGGCGCCCTGCGATCACAGGTAGGTCACACACCAGATACGGACGGCCCCCCAAGTCGAGGGCACAGTCGACCAGTGTTTCGTCCATCGCCAGCGAGAAGTGGCCAAACCGCACAATCCCGCGGCGATCTCCGAGCGCCTGGTCGAGTGCAGCACCGAGGACCAGGCCGATATCTTCGACTGTGTGGTGATCGTCGATCTCGGTATCGCCTTTTGCTTGTACCTGCAAGCTCATCGCTCCGTGGCGCGACACTGCGTCGAGCATGTGCGACAAAAACGGGACCGGCGTGTCGATGTCGGCCTCGGGCGGGGCATCCCCCGGAAGTGTCAACGCGACCTCGATCTGGGTCTCGCGGGTCGTTCGATTCACACGGGCACTGCGGGGGGTAGACATCGGCCAGACTATATCCGCGACTCGGGGACAAACACGATATCGCCGGGCTGCAACACGACGTCGTCGCGGCGCCCGTCGATGATTTCCTTGAGCGAGAGATCGATGGTTTGGGTCGAGCCGTCGGTGCCGACCTTGCGGGTGAGCTTGACCCGGGTCGGGGCGGCAAACGGCGTCAATCCGCCGGCGAGCGAGACCGCCTGGACCAGCGTCAGGCGCCCCTGCCATTTGAACGACCCAGGCTCCTTGACCTGACCCAACACACTGACTTCACGGTTTTGCCGAGCTTTGACGAGGACAGTGACACTCGGGTTGTGGAGGTAGCCATCGGCGAGTTTGCCCTCGATCGCGATCGCCACCTCTGAGGCTGTTTTGCCGGCGACCGCAACTTCGCCGACAAACGGAAAGTTGATCGTCCCCCCCTCGCTTACGGGGTAGTCACCGGCAAAACGGTCCTCGTCAAATACCCGGATCGTGAGCTCATCGCCCGGACGCAGGGCCCCGCTGTCGGTCTCAGACACCGCCGGCGGCAGCGTGACCTGGTTTTTCGTATCGCAGGCGCCGAGAGTTGCACAGGCAAGCAGGGTGACCACACTGACCATTTGTTGTATCAACACTTTTATCCGGCGTGCCTGTGGGACACAGGGGTCACGAGCAAGTCGGTGGCCAGCAACTGGATGTATCCACAATTTTTTGTGCCCCCCGCACGACCGGTGGACGCGACGTCGCGTGTGTGTGCACTCCCGGGAACGGTCGACAGCCATCGACTAAAACCTTACCGCAGCGATCAACATGATGACGTTTTTGACGAATCTTCCGTAGTCGCGACTGGGTGTATTTGGATCGAATCCGGGACCGGGAACCACACCGTAGTTGACGGCAAATGGGGTCAGGGCGGCGATTAAATCGTATCGCAATGCAAGTACAAAGAATCGGCCAAACGGTTGTTCGACCTTGGCGTTGAGCCCGAGCACGGTGTCGCTGCGGACAAACCCATCGGCGCTGTCGTACCCGGCGATATACACCCCGCCCGGCGGGGTGTTCCCGGGACCCGAAATGTCGGTGCCGGGAATCGGGATCCCGGCATAGCGGCGGCCGTAGACCTCAAATTTCAAAAATGCCAGCATCTTCCAGCGGAACACGTGGCTGGCCCCGATCTGCCCGCCGGTGTCGATGTAGTAGTTGCCAAACAGCGAGTCCTGGAAACTGCGGTTGAACACCGCAAAGAGCTGCGTGCGCAAGGTCGGGAAATAGGTGATGCCGACCTGGGCGAGCGGGCCTTTGAAGTTGGGCCCGGTGTCGTCGTAGTAGTACTTGCCGCTGCCGTAGCCGGCCATCGCTGTGAGCAGGATCCGGCGGCCTATCTGTCCGCGGTAGCCGACCATCACCCGGTGGTGATCGGAGTCCTCGTTGCGCCCAGTCCCGGTCGCTCCGCAACACAGGTAGTAGGTGTTGCGAAATGTGTAGGTCAACGCCACTGACGACCGCGGGAGGACGCGGTACTTGATCTCGGCCCCGACCCCGTTGACGAGGCGATCGGCGTTGACGATGTCCGAGGCCTCGTAATAGAGGATCTCACTCAGGTACGAGGCGGATAGGCTCAGACGCCCACCACCGGGCCTCAGCGTAAAGGTGAGGGCCCCTCGGTGGTCGATGCGGTTGAAGTTGTAATCCGGTGCAGCCTCGTAGTTGCGGGGCTCAGCGAGGCGCGAGAACTTCTCGTCGATGGCAAACGTGAACTTGCGCCCCGGGGCAAACGCGACATGGGCATCGAGCACCATGTTGAAGCGACTTTGTTTGATGACGTTTTCTTTGCCCGAGAGATAGGCGCGGTAGGCCGCAGTCGCCCGCAGGTTGTAATCGACCTTGCGTTCGCTGCGTTCGGGTGTGGACTGCAGCACCCCATCGCGAACTTCCCGGTTGCCGATCCCCAGCCACCCGACAGGTGTCATCACAGCTGCTGGGCTCACCCCGCCGTTGTCGCGTCGATCGGTCCAAAACACATTGGTGTCGGCCCCGACCACCAGCGCAAACCCGGGGTGGAAGGTCGACCGTCGCCCGACCTTGATCCCGGCACCATCTTCGGTCCGCGGTAATTCGGCCCAGGCATCCGAGCTGAAAGCTAACGTTGCTGACACAACAACCGCGATCGTAATCAACGATCGGAAAATCCGACCAACGCTAACGCGTGACCGTGCGTGCACACGGGAGGTCTGCTCCCGGGTGGAGTTGGGGGATGTCGAGCCCAATGTCAATGCCAGGTGTGGGTACTAAGCCTAGCGAATCTACCCCCCATTACGCCAAAAGACTGCTGATTTATGGTCGCGCCTGTTCGCCCGTACAGCTGCACGTCTCTGTTGCAAAGGTGATCTCCGGGACAGTTTTGTCACACCAAGTGACACTGCACAGTTGTTTCATGACGCAAATCGCGGCACCAAGGCTATTTTCTCGCCGATCCGACGGGTGGCCATACAAGTCGTCGCAAACAAAGTGTGATGGGCGCATGCGTTGGCGGGCAAGTCGAATCGATCCACACGCCTGTCGTGTGCGCAACTGCGGTCGGAGCGGCAAGCGCAGGGCGATCATATCGGGGCTCGCCACCGGGCAAACACCGTCCAGCGACCGATCGCGACGGACCTCGCCCTGCACCAATCTCCACGAGCGCGCAAAGGTGCGATTGCTTTGGTTGTATTTACAAAACAAAAAAGGCGGTCGAGCAACCGGTCGACAAGCCTGTTCGCTCAATAAGTTGTATCATCAAGTTCCCATCGTGCGCGCACAATACGGAACCCCGAGACTTCGTACATACAACGAAATCGAACTATCGAACCGCGCTCGACACGATCGGACGCCCCGGGTCGAGCGGCGGTGGAACTCCGGGATTGCCCGACGGGACCGCAGTTGGATCGTTGTGGGGCACCAGGTCTTCGCGCTCGAGCTGATTTTGCGTCACATTGAGGGATTGGGGCCCCTCTTCGCCGGCACACTGCCTCGCCTGAACCACAAGCTCTTCGAGCTTGTCCGATGCGGCATTGAGTTTTTGCATCGCAAACGACTTTTCCTGGGTCTCACCCGCCGAATCTTCGAGCACGATGATCTCACCGGTAGCGACTTCCATCACCCGTTCGGCCCGTTGACGTTTGTCGAGCACACAGGCGATCCGCGACGCATCACCCTGCTTGCGGGCTTTGGTCAGCACGGTGTTGATCTCGGTGACGCCCTTTTCCATCGAGCGCCGCACCTTGCCGACATCCGCGGATGCTGCTGCAGGTGCAGGTGCAGGTGCATCGACCTTGGCTTTTGCGTCGGCGGGTTTCGCTGCGGGCTCAGCCTGGGAATACCCGGCGATCAGCACAACACCTGCGACAAGTGCAAAACCGGCACCGATCCGTGTTGCGTTGTCGAACCATCCAGCCATTTTGCGCCCCTACTGACTGCCTGAAAATACCACAGAAAAGTTGACCTCCGAAGATTCTTCGGCGCCTTCGCTCGGGAACCGCCAGCCGGCGATGCGTTTTTTTGTGCAATCGGCGACGTTGCCGTCTCCGACCGTGTCGTCCTCGATGCGCACCTGTGTGACAGTTCCCATCGGACTGATCGTGATCGAGTAGGAGATCTTGCCTGCGAGATCGGGACGTGTCCGCAGCGCCTTGTTGTAGCAATTTTGCAACGCACTCATTTTTCGCCGGATCACGCCCTGGATGGCTCGTTTGTCGTGGTCCCCGTGAATCTCGGTGTTCTTGGCCTTGACCTTGGTCTCGCGTTTTTTGATCTTCTCGACCTCCGGCCCGGCATCGGTGACCTCAAAACCCTTTGTATCAACAACATCTCCGGAACGGCCCATCCCCTCGGCACCCGGTGTGAACTCACCGAAGTCCCCGCCGTTGGCATCGGCGATCCCCATCCCGTTCTTGAACGCCTCGCCGAGGTTGTTCTCCGTCGACTGGATGACATCGAAGACGGTGCCTTCCCCCTCCCCTCCATAGGTTCCGAGGGCGCGGGCAATGGCCATTCCGCGGGCTTTGGCAACTGCCTTTTCAGACAGCTCTTTGGGGCGTTCTTTGAGTTGCTTGGTCTCCTCGGGTTTGTCCTCGTCGTCCTCCTTGACCTCTTCTTCGTCTTCTTGGGCGAGAACCTCTTCCTCGCTCTCCTCTTCGGGTTCTTCCTCGGGCTCTGGCTCGTACACCCCCATCACAACCTTGAACCGATCGTCGATCTCCGGCTGGTAATCCGGGTCCATCGGGCGGTTGGCGACCCATGTGAAAAACGGGCCGAATAGCAGCAGCGCCGCGAGCATCGTGCTGAGGTCGAGGCGCGTGTACATGGTTCGCACCGTCGGCTTGAGCTCGATCGGGAACGGAGGTTTGGGCTCGACCGGTGCCGGTTTGGTGAACCGAAACAACAGAGTCGTCTCGCCAAACCTCAACTTGCCCCGGGCAGTGGGGTCGAGTGGGAGACGCAGGGTCTCCCCCGGTTGCGCGTTGCGACGCAACTTCTTGACCGAGGTCTTGCGCCCCCGCATCTGCACACCACCCTTTGCATGTGCAGGTATATCGAGGAAGAACGCACCCTCGCGGAAGTCGAACAATACGTGGCGTAGGGGAATGCGACGCCCGAACAACATCAGGCGATTGTCGAGCGCCGAGCCAGCTGTGACAGACCCTGGCTCGGTCTGGTGGAGCTCATCGCATACAAGGCCATCGACAATGACCGCGATGCGGAGCACCTTTCGCTTCTTCGAACGTGTCCCCTCGGGCATTCGCGAATCTAACCCTGCTTGTGTTGTAGCCGATCGCAGGGGGGTAAGGCCAATTCCGGGTAATTCGCGCAATCGACCAACCTGCTGTGAAACAGCCCTTCTCTGGTCATCTATTGGACTTGCGACGTGTGTCGCACATTGTCCAACGGGTGTTGGCCCGGTGAGTTTAGGTGTGACTGCGACTACGCCCATACGAGCCGGTAGGTCCCAAAAAGAGTTGGGGAGCGCCGCATCGCGACACTCCCCAAACTTGGGTCAATCCGCTTCTAGCCCTTGCGGATGACGCAGAACGCGTACTGGACAAACTCGGCACGGCCGGCGGTGTACATGACATCGACCAGGGTGCTGAACTTGAGTCGCTCGTCACCGACTAAGATGAGGCGACCTTCCCATTCACGGTTTTGACGCTCGGCCATTGCTTTGGCCTTGTCGACCTCTTCGGCCATGGCGTCAAACAGTGGTCCGATCAGGTGGTTTTCGACCTGGGCGGAGTCCACTTCCCCATCGGCATTCATCGTGACGACCTTCTTATCCATGAAGGTAATCCCGCGCAGCGTAACGAAGATCGGCATGCCGTCCTGCAGAGATGCATCTGCTTTGGACATCGGGATCTTCTGACCCGCGGTTGGGTTGATGACGACGGGGTCTGAGGCGTAGCTCTTGAGCAGATAGACAACGATGATGGACACGATGTCCATCAGCGAGGTCATGCCGAGCTCGCCTTCTTCTTCTTCTTTGCCTCGACGGGCAGCAGCCTTGGCCTTCTTTTTGGCCAGGAATGCTTTTTGTTCTGGAGTAAGGTTGTCCATTAGCCTGCACCTGCCTCCACGATTGGTTGCCAGAAGTAGCAATCCTCAGGCGGTTCCTCGGTGCCCTTGATCGTTTTACCGATCTTGCAGGTCGAGCCTGCGAGCGAGTCCATCGTCGAGATCAGCACCTGCATCGGAATGTCAGGCTCTGCGCTGAGTTTGACGGTGAAGTCGTTGGGGAACAGACCTTTGTACTCCTTGGCCTTGGCTTCGAGTGCTTCGTAATCGTAGCGCTCGTAGTCATCGTCAGCAGCCCCCGGGTTTTTGAGCCCGATGGTGGGACGATTCGAGTCAGCCGATTTGCCTGCATCAGCACCTTCT
>CAZUPD010000266.1:0-7000 GCA_964621785.1 uncultured Nannocystaceae bacterium | reverse complement strand
CATCGCCATCGCCATCGCCATCGCCATCGCCATCGCCGTCGCCATCGCCATCGCCGTCGCCGTCGCCGTCGCCGTCGCCATCGCCGTCGCCGTCGCCGTCGCCATCGCCATCACCCATGGTCATGGTTGTTGGGCCTTCGGTGGTCGGCAGGGTTGTTGTCGGGCTTGTTGTTGTCGGGTCCTCGGTTGTCTCGGTGTCGGTTTCCGATTCCGTGTCATCTTCGGTTGTAGCTGTCATGTCATTGCCACAGCCGACGGTGAGCGGAGAAACCGCAAGCAAGCCAAGCGCGAGGAATCGCTGAATCCACTTCTCAGTCATGTCCGATATGATATGTCACTTCATGCATGTTTTTGTGGTCATGTATATGAAGGATGTGATAGCCGACGCACATCGTGGTCGATCACGCGCTGCCCCGGTGCGAGTTGTTCAATATTCCGGCTGTGGCTTGCAAAGGCATCGAACTTCGAATTTTTGGTGAGAGACCGTGTGAGGTGCTTGAAGCGCCAGTGTGCAACCACCTTCGCAGACATCACGAAGGCTTGTAAGTGCACCGAATACCGGATCGACTCCGGTCGAGACTCCAACAGAGTTTAATTCGACAGCTCGGATTCGAGAGTATGCTGGGCGAGCGCGAGTTGGCGTCGATGCTCCGAAGACGGGTCGCGGATAGAAACCCCGAGTTCGACGGCGCGCCGCAACAGTGTGGATGCTTCGAGGAGTTGGTGGAACGTGGCGGCTCGGTGCTCCTCGAGTGTGCGCAGGCGATCGAGCCCGACAAGGAGATCGTGGCGTTTCGCCTGCGCCTCACCCCTCGCTTCACTCGCCTGCAAGGCCCGGACGATGGTCCCTTCATCGAGTGATGCGAGTTCCCGGTCGAGTTGTGCGAGTTGTTGTACGCGCCGCACGATGAGGTCGACTAGCGGCGTGACAGGTTCGGTGACGAGCTCAAACTCCGCTTCGAGCTCACCGCTGCTGGTGGCCCGATGATCGACGAGCCGCTGGATCAACAGGGCCATTTCACCGACCTGCTCGCCCACATCCGGGGATGTCTCTGCGGTCAGCTGAGCCGCTAGTTTGGCGACCAAGGGGTCCGAGGCCGGCAGTGCTGCAGGTTGTTTGCGCAGACTGACAAAGCCCAGTTGAGGCTGTTTGCTGCGCTTTTTGTGGGTCGCGTAGGCGGCCAAGCCGATAATCGTGAACACGCAGGCGATCACAGTGGTGACGATCACGGCCACCAGCGGTGGCGCGACGGCAATGATTCCGATGCAGATCGCTGCACACATCGCACCTGCAATACCGAGGCCGACCTTCATGCGACGCGGGAGCATGGCCGTAGATTGGTCGTGGATCAATCGGACTTTAAAGTTCTGGGCATCGAGTCGGGCCATCAGCGCCTGGGCCGACGCGTGGGTCAGACCCGAGACGAGGCGCAGGGGAAGTGCCCGGCGGGTTTTGAGTTCGGCCTTGGAGTACATCCGACGATCGCCGATGAGCAGGTTGAGCGACGGGACGGGTCCATCGCTGACCGCCGACAGCAGGGTGTTGAGGCGTTCGCCAAACGCTGCGTCCTCGGTCGCCTTGACGAGATCGATCGAATAAGATGTATCTGCATTATTTTCGGCGTGGTGAAATACAACTGCTTCACGTCCGCAGGACATGCACAGACGCTGGCCGAGTCGCAGGGGAGCACCACAGTTTTGGCAATCGATCCGCGACGCATCGCGAACCTGCAGGGGGCCGCGTCCACGCAGCACCGACGCGACCGCAGCCGCAGACTCAGGTCGCGCCGTCGGCTCAGTCGCCAGACAGGTGAGGACCAATCGTTCGAGCGCCGCGGGGATCTCCGCGCGTAGCGATCGCGGTGGGGGCGGTGTCGTGTGCTGACGCAGCAGGGCCGGGCCGTCGCCAAACGGGAGCACACCCGTCAGGGCTCGGTACAGCAAGACGCCGAGGCCAAACAGGTCCGAGCGCTGGTCGAGGGTCGTGTGTCGCAGCTGTTCGGGCGAAGCATAGGGAGAGCCTTCGAGCAGCAGACTCGCCGCGGTTCGGGTCGAAAGCACATCTACACGTGATAGGCCGGTGTCGAGCAGCATAGGCCCTTGTTGCTCGGTACACATGATCTGGCGCGGATGGAGGTCGCGCAGGACCACACCATGTGCATGTACACGGTGTAGCAGGTCGGCGATGTCGGCAATCAACGCACAGACCTCGTCGATCGGTGCGGGAGCTCGCTTGATCAGCCACTGGTCGAAGGTCGTTCCCTCGGGTCTGATCCGCAGCCGCCACGGAGGATCGGGGGCAGGGTCGCGGGGATCAGGGTCCGGTCCAGATGCGACGATCGCCGCGATACCCGGACCCTTGGGACCTGGATCGTTTGTCAGTGCAGCGACCAGGGCGCGTTGGCGTTCGACATCGCGGACGTAGCGTCGACGGACGGACTGTTCGCGCGCGAGTTCTGGCAGCAGCGCACCGAGGACCGCCAACCGCCCGTCGGCCAGGCGGACTTCCCACTGCTGCTCGGAGCCTTGACGCACCGGCCCCGCGAGCAATTTTAGTTGCGTCTGCATGGAAGACGGCGGAGGTGTTGGATTCATAAAGTTTGCACCTCTTCCAGGGACTCGATCCGCAGGCGGAGTTGGACCAGCGGGTCCTCGTCGCCGGCCATCTGCACCTGTGCCGCTTGTTGCGTCGCGTCGGCGCCGCGGATACGGGCATAAAATCCGTCGAGCGTGGCTGTGAGCTCGAGCAGGCGAGCGGCCCAGGTGTCGCGCGCGTGCAACATGGCCCTGGTTTGATCGTCCGGCTGGGCGAGGTCGACCCCCGCGAGTTTGCGGTCGAGCTCGGACAGTTTCGCGGCCGCGACCGTGGCCGAATCAACTGCATGTGCAAGTTCCTGATCGAGGTCTTGGGTCGTCGATGGCAGGCGGGCGAGGGCGACGCTGCGGCTGACGACGGCCCGCAGACCGTGGCGGTGTCGCGGCTGGTCGATCGCCGGCATGCGTTGCGCCAACTGACTGACCGCCGCCCCGAGTTGGGGTGGGAGTTTTGATTCGGGCGGCAGTTGTTGGGTGACACAGCGGGTCTGACTGAGGCCACCGACGAGCCCCGCCAAAAACAGTGCGAGCGGAGCGGCAAAGATCGCGCCGGGGGTGCTCCAGATCCCAGCCAGTGAGGCCAGGGTGATCAGCACGACCCGGCCGGCCATTTTCATCGCCTTGGCCCGCATCTGTTCGGAGCGCAGCTGGTTGCCCTCGAGAACGTCGCACTGCATCCCGAGGCGTTCGACCGACAGCCGCAGGGCCTCGGCGCTTTGCTGCGAGAGTTTGGTCGCCAGCGTAAACGGCAGGCGCGGGATGTGTTTTTGCAGCCGCTTGGGGGACAGGCGCAGTCCCGGATTGTCGCTGAGCCAGGCGACCAGTCGATTGCGGAGTTTGGCGTCGAACTTGTCACCGACCTCACCGGGTCCGGTCACGAGCACGGTGTGGTTGCCAGGGGAAAGTTGTACACTCACAAGTCCGCAGGCCATGCACACGCCCGCTTCGGGGATCAGTGGTTGGCCACACGCGGCGCATGTCGACTCCCCTTGCAGGGGTCCGCTCGGTGTAAATGCAAGAGCCGATTGCTCGTGACTCGCCAGGCGTTGCAACGCCTCGGCCACGGTCGCCGCCGCCTGCGGCCGATCGGCCGGCGACTTGGCCAGACAAGCTTCGATCAGCGCACACAGCCCCGGGCTGTAGCCCTGGACGGTTGGAACCGGACTTTGGCGGTGTTGGTCGATGACGCCAAACGGTGTGGCCGCCGAGAATGGCGGGTGGCCGGTGGCCATCTCAAACAGGATGCACCCGAGGGCGTAGATATCACTACGCGGATCGACGGCCAGCGGATCGAGGGATTCGGGCGCCATGTAGTCGGGCGTGCCGAGGATGGCAAACGCCCCCGGATCGACCCCGGCAAAACTCGTGGCCCGGGCCATCCCAAAGTCGGCAATTTTCGGTGTATGTCCATCTTTCACGAGGATGTTGGACGGCTTGAGGTCGCGGTGGATAATCCCCGCTGCATGGGCGTGGCCGAGGCCTTTGGCGAGCTGCTGGCCGAGCTCGATCAGTTCGGACTCGGGCATTGGCGCATCGGTGGCGATCATCGTCTGCAGCGTCGGCCCCTCGACCAGCTCGAGCAGCAGGGCATGACGGTCAGCGACCGTTGTCATGCCGAACACTCCGACCAGGTTGGGGTGCTGCAGGGCCGTCATCAGTTCGGCTTCTTGGCGAAACCGGGCGACCGCAGATGGGTCGAGCGCATGCGAGTCGTGGAGGATTTTGGCGGCGTAGGCGTTGCCGTGCGCATCCTCGACCCGGTGGACAGCAGCGACCGCCCCCTGGCCCAGCAGTTCGCCGAGGCGCAGTGGAGGTGTTGGCTCAGTGGAATCCACGGACGGCAAATCTACTATGGAGAAGGCGTGTTGCGCGATTCGAGCAAGCTCTGTGCAATTGCAAGCGGATCAGCTCGCGGGTAGCTCCGAGCTGAGTTTGAGCAACTCGGTGTTGAGCTGACGGCGCAGGTCGGCTTCGGGAAGCCCGAGGCGTTTGGCAGCGTCCGACAGGGGGTATGTCAGATCGCCGACGCGAAGTTTGGCCGCCGGTGACAGACCGTCTTTGCCCGGGCGATCTTCGATCCCGATATAGACATCGCGATCGCTCAGGGATGGGAACGCCTCGCGGGCGCGGGTGATAAAGTCGCTATCTGATTTCGACAGGTCGACCGACTGCAGTTTGCCCATATCGACGACCACCCCGGCTTCGAGCGAATCCCCGCGTTTGACCGCGCGCGAGGCTTTGACCGCGCCTTTGGCTTTTTGCATGCTGCCCAATCGCTTGTGGAAGCTGCGCATCTCATAGGTCGGCGTTTGACCGGCTTCGCCCTGGGCCCCGTCGGGCACCATCACCCATTTTTCCTCAGCCCCTGAAGGTGTGGATTCTGGATGTTCGTACCACTCGGGCAGTGCCGTCGCCTGGTTCCACAGGTAGAACGCCACGCCACCGGCGATCAGGATCAACAGGGCAATCACCAACAGGATCTTTCGCAGCATCGGGCGCAAGGGTAGCCGACATCGGCGGGCGTGTGCGGGCGTTGTGTCCCCGAAAACGGGCGTGTATGCTCCCGCCGAAGTCGCCGGGACCGGCGGCAGGGAGAGCACCATGGCGCGATTTGCTGGAGAGTACGAAGAGAGTTTTACCGTCGACGTCGAACCCGAAGTCGCCAAGAAGCACTTTGGCAACCCCGAGCAAATCGCCCACAACCACGGCGACCTCGAGCGATGGGAAGACCAGGGCGACGGCAAGATCCACTACGTCCTCAAGCCCAAATCAGAAAAGGGCGTGACCTTCAACGGGGTCTACACCGCCCAATACGGGTTTGCCTCCGACGACCTCTTTGAGTGGAAGACCATCGGCAGCGGCAATGTTTGGTCCAGCGGCTCGATCCGCTTCGCCGCCGCCGGCGCGGGCAAAGCTCGCCTCGTCTACAAGGCGCGGATGGAGTGCGAAATGCAGGTCAACCGCATTCTCGCCAAGATGATCAAGGGCATTGTCTCGCGCGAGATTTCCAAGGGCAGCAAGGCATTTTTGGATCGTATGCGCAACGCACTGCCGCGTTGACGTTTGTCTGAGCACTGCATTTGCGCGCGATCCTTGCACGCGCAAATTTCGGAAACAGCGTCCACTGGTTGCGCGCGGGCATGACGATTGACCCACCGGTCCGCGGGCCGTGTGGATCGTCGGCAAACCTGTGTGTGGACGTTTTGCCAACCTCCCGAGGATCGTCTACGGTGACGATGTAGGAGAGTGACATATGGCAGCCGAAGAGCGCACCCGTTGGAACGAACACTACCGAGCCAAGACCCATGTCGCCCGCGCGCCGTCTTGGATCTTGAGTGAGTGGGGCAGCGAACTTCCGCGTTCGGGGTACGCCCTCGACGTCGCCGGCGGGACCGGTCACAACGGACTGTGGTTAGCGAAGCGGGGGATGGCGTTGACGCTCGTCGACATCTCCGACGAGGCCCTCGCATTTGCCACGGCGCGGGCCGAGATCTTGGGGCTGTCACTCACGACCGCGTGCCTCGACCTCGAACAATCTACCTTGCCCAAAAGTCAGGCCGATGATGGTACATGGGATACGATCATCTGCTTCAACTACTTGCAACGTCCGCTCTACAACGCATTTATTCATCTGTTGAGCCCCGGTGGATGGTTGTTGATCTGTCAACCAACCGTTACCAACCTCGAAACCCACAGCCGCCCCGGTCGTCGATTTTTGCTTGAGCGCGGGGAACTTCGCGAGCTTGCCCAAGGCCTCGACCCGGTGCGGTACGAAGAAGGGTGGACGGCCCAGGGTCACCACCTCGCCCGGATTTTGGCGCGCAAGCCCGGACGCTCGCGTTGTGGTTGAAGCCGGCCGCGGGATAAAAAATAAAAAAAGTTCCGCCCGCGGGTTGACATGTCCGCAAATACCTGTACTCTCGGTTGCATAGTAGAGGTGGAACCATGACGACTCCGTACGAGATTTTGCGTCGAGCTAGCAACGACTTCACAGGCCCTGGACGGCTGTGGGGAGCGTGTGCATCCGGCTCCGGATATCTCGCAGGATTCGGCTCATGGCGGTCCCTCAGTCGATCGCCACGCGTGGCCTAGAGCTGTCTGTGATTAGGGTTAGGCCGGTGTTTACGGAAAATCCGTGACACGGTCCCCAGCAGTTCAAAGCCGCGTGTGGCTCGCCCGGGCGTCCCACCGATGCCCTGGGTGTTGCCTGCCAACCATCGGTCGCTGGCCGAACTGACAGACGGCAATCTGTCAGTAAACTGCCAGTGTCGGAATGGATTGGTGAGTATACATCCATCATCGGTGGGCCGTTCGGGCTCGACGAAAGGACAGGAGAGATGGCCGAGTGGGAAGGCACTGGTCCGCTAAACCATGGTCTGGTATGTCCAGCGGGGGTTCGATTCCC
>CAZUPD010000265.1:0-7108 GCA_964621785.1 uncultured Nannocystaceae bacterium | reverse complement strand
GGGCAGGTCTGATGTACGGGCCCAGCAGCAATCTCGCCGTCGCCGAGTACTGGCGGTGGTGGGTTGTGCACCTGTGGGTCGAGGGCTTTTTCGAGGTATTCGCCACCGTCGTGATCGCGTTTTTGTTTACCCGCATGGGGCTTGTGCGCGTGCGAGTAGCGACAGCGGGCGTGCTCGTGTCGGCGATCTTGTACCTGCTAGGCGGGGTGATCGGAATGTTCCACCACCTCTACTTCACCGGGACACGCACGGTCGTGATGGCGTTGGGCGGTACGTTTAGTGCACTCGAGCTGATGCCGCTGGTACTGATCGGCCACGAGGCCCACAAAAACCTCACCCGCGCCCGCGCGCCGGGATGGGTGCGGGCCTATCGCTGGCCGCTGCTGTTTTTCGTCGCAGTTGCGTTTTGGAACCTGGTCGGCGCCGGCCTGTTCGGTTTTCTCATCAACCCACCGATCGCGCTTTATTACATGCAGGGCCTCAACACGACTTCAGTGCACGGCCACACGGCACTTTTTGGTGTCTACGGGATGCTCGGCATCGGCCTGTCGCTGTTTAGCCTACGGATCTTGTACAGGCATATGCGCTGGGATGTGTCGGCCCTGCGGCTGTCGTTTTGGGCGATCAACATCGGCCTTGCCCTGATGGTGCTGCTGAGCCTGCTGCCAGTGGGGTTGATGCAGACGTGGGCGAGCGTCGAGCACGGGATGTGGTACGCACGCTCGGCCGAGTTCATGCAAACACCCGCACTCGATACGTTCCGCTGGTTGCGGGTCATCGGCGACACCGGGTTCGCCGCTGGCCTCATCGGCGTGGGATGGTTTGTTGTCGGCCTCCACTTCGGCTGGTCGCGCAAGACCGGCGACTGACAAACCCAAGCGACCCGGTTGTCGGCTCCAAGCAAGTTGGGCAACCGGTCTGCCGCCTGGTAGGCGAGTTCACCGTGCGGGCGCGTCGTCCCTCCACAATCGTTCCGTACCTCGATTCACTCGAGGGGTTCGAGTCCCGTCTGCAGCTGGCAGCTTGAGTGCCGCTTTTCGCCGACTTCGAGAATGACGGGATAGACGACTTCTTGCCGGAGGTGGAAGGAGCGACCGAGACGTGAGCGGGCCCGCTGTGGTTCGGCGCCGCGGTGGAAGGACCATGGATCGGTCGGATCCCCTCCTCACAGGTGCGCTACATCGACATGCCAGATTGACGGTGTTTTTGTCCTTACTTGAGGCGTGAAAGGTCGAATTACGGAAGGTGCAGTTCGGCGCTTGTCAAGCTCAATTTCAATCTGTTCGATCCGTGCCGGTTGTGGGACCCGAGGACTTCCGGGTCCCGGAGCGAATCGACTCTCAAGGCTCGGGTTGTTAGGTTTTCAGTTTCATATAACTGGTCATGAGATTGCGGTAGTTGGGGAGATGTGCGGATAGAAGACTTCCCAACCCCTCGATGTCGTTGCGCCAATCTCGGTGTAGTTCGCAGGCGACGCTGAACCAGTTCATCATGTGGGCGCCAGCGTGGGCCATGCGTGTCACGGCGACGTCGCGGACCATGGTGTTGAAGGTCCCCGATGCGTCGACCACGACGAAGACCTCGTACCCGGCCTCGAGTGCAGACAGTGTCGGGAAGGCGACGCACACATCTGTGACGACACCGGCGATGATCAGCTGCTTTTTTCCCGTGGCCTCGATCGCCTTGACAAAGTCCTCGTTGTCCCAGGCGTTGATCTGGCCGGGTCGGGCAAAGTACGGGGCGTCGGGGAACATTTCTTTGAGCTCCGGGACAATCGGGCCGTTGGGACCATCCTCGAAACTCGTGGTCAGGATCGTCGGTAGCTCGAAGAACTTCGCTATCGCACCGAGTGCGAGCACGTTATTTTTGAACTCCTGCGGCGAGTGGTCCTGAACCAGGGAGATCAGTCCGGATTGGTGATCGACGAGCAACACGGCAGCGTCGTCTTTTGAGATGCGTTTGTATTTGAATCCTGTGGTCATGGGTGCTGCCTCCTGTGATGGCGATGTCACCGTAGACGGCCATCAGTATTTCAACTAGATGCGATTTGTGCGACAGTTTGTTCCACCAGTGGGACAAACCCGATTCGAAAGGACAAACTCCATGGATTTGAATCAACTTGTGATTTTCGTTGAAGTGGTACGGGTTGGAAGTTTTACAGCTGCCGGGCGCGTGCTCGACATGCCCAAGTCGACAGTGAGTCGGAAGGTTGCCGACTTAGAAGCTCGCTTGGGTGCTCAACTCTTACAACGGACCACCCGCAAGCTTCGGCTGACGGATGTCGGGCGAGCCTATTACGAGCGTGTGCTCAGGGTTGTCGAGGATGCGCGGGCTGCCGACCAGGTCGTCGCCGAGCTTCACGGAGAGACATGTGGTGTCTTGCGGGTCACGGCTCCTATGACATTCGCCTTTTTGGGGCCCATCATCGCAGAGTATTTGCGACAAAACCCCGCTGTTCGCGTCGAGATGGTCTGTACCGATCGTCAGGTCGATCTGCTCGGGGAGAGGTTTGACGTCGCCGTTCGGGCCGGGCGGATGGTCGACTCGACCCTTCTCGCGCGGCGCCTCGGAACCGTGCAACGCCATATTGTGGGCGCACCGACATACCTGCGCAGCCGCGACGCCCCGCGCAAGCCTGCCGACCTCAGCGAGCACGATGTGGTGGTGTTTGGTGGGGGCGAAGAGGGCATGGTGTGGCCGTTGCAGTTTGGCCGCAAGCACGTGGACATCGGGCTCAAGCCCCGCCTCATCGTCAACGACTACGATCTGCTTCTCGAAGCTGTCACAGCCGGGCTCGGGCTCGGGCTGATCCCCACATATTTGTGCACAGCCGAGCATAAGCTACAGCGGGTGTTGCCAAAGTGGCGAGCACCCGACATCGCGATCCATGCAGTGTATTACGGTGGGCACACGCCGAAGAAGGTCGCGGCGTTTTTGGATGTGCTCAAAACGGAGTTGGCGGGCCGTTCCAATCGGTGATTTGATTGTCCCACCAGCAGAACAAATATTCCCAGATTGTACACCTAGACAATCCGTTTTTGGGCCCTACGCTCCGAACCGAAGTGAAATCGGAGGCCGTGATGAAACAGTCCAAAACAGTTGTCGATATTGTTCGTGACCAACCGACCCACTGGGTGGGTGACGGATTTCCCGTGCGGTCCTTGCTCTCCTACAGGCCTTCTCCAGAGGCCGTCAGCCCGTTTTTATTGCTCGACTACGCGGCGCCACACCGGTTTTCTCCCGGGTCTCATCAGCGGGGTGTCGGCCAACATCCACACCGCGGGTTCGAGACTGTGACCATTGCCTACCAGGGGGAGTTGGAACACCGCGACTCGAGCGGAGCCACAGGTAAGCTCGGTCCCGGCGATGTCCAGTGGATGACCGCAGGTTCGGGGATCCTCCACGAGGAACGCCACAGCCGGGCGTTCACCCAAAAAGGAGGGACGTTGCAGATGGTCCAGTTTTGGGTCAACCTTCCCAAGCGCGACAAGATGTCGGCGCCGAGGTACCAAGACCTCAAGGCGGAGCAGATTCCAAGTGTTGATTTGGCCGGCGGAGGTGGTCGTGCTCGGGTCATTGCCGGCGAACTTCACGGCATGAAGGGGCCGGCAAAGACGTTCTCCCCGATCAACGTCTTTGATGTGCGACTCCACCAGTCGACAACCCTGGAATTACCAGAGGGCCACATGGTGGCTTTACTCGTACTTTCAGGAAGCCTCCGCGTAGGTGGTGAGACCGTCGGACCCGTACAGCTCGCGTTGTTGAGCCACAAAGGGACGTCGGTCGCGCTCGAGGTCACGGGGGAGACCTCTGTCCTTCTCCTCAGCGGAGCACCGCTGGGCGAGCCGGTAGCTGGACACGGTCCATTTGTGATGAACACAAAGCAGGAGTTGTTGGAAGCATTCGCGGATTTCCAGGCGGGGAGACTCGACAAGCGCGGGCGCAAAAGTGTGGGGACTGCCCGTTGACACAACTCGTTCATCATCGTTCCACCACCGCGAACACCTCAGTTTAGGAGTCTCTTGGGTACCGAGGTGCTATCGTGCCGGGGCATGAAGAATTTCATCAGCAGCAGTGCCCACATAGTATGCACAGTAATCTTGGCATCAACACAAATTCGAAGGCCCACACCACACTTTGAGTAGCCGCTCGAATATGATAGCGTCCGAGCAAACCCAAGCACAGATCTGCGCAGATTCGATTTCATTTCCGAATCCCCGACGAAAACTGCTTCGAAACCCGACCGCCCTCTCGCCACCCAATCACCTAATTCTACAAACAAAACCCATAACGGCCCACGGGACGATCCCCTCTCAACTGGCATCGATTCAGGCGACGTTACTGGCACGAGTTCGGAAAGCCCAAAATCTTGGACCTGTCCCGAGATACAGGCGAGGGTGCGAAGTCCGCTTGGCTTCCCATCCGGCCATGAGGCTGATTGCGAGGGCCCGAAGTTCGCGGACTTTCCGATGTGCGCGTATTGGGCGAGGTAGAGGATTCTGAATCTCTTCGACATCCTCGGCTTCACCCATCACTGGGGGGAAGACGAAGATGGGTCGTCGTTGCCGGAAGCGATCTTCTTGAACTCGTCCGCGGAGAGCCGGATTTCAGTGGAGGACCGCGTCTGATGCGCTGCGAATCGCTGCGCTACCGACCTCAGATTGACGAGGTGCTCTTCCATAATCATCTCGCCCTCGGCCGGAAAACTCTCTAGGATCGCCTCTTCGACGAGTGCGTCGATCGAGTGCTCGTCAACGTGATTCGTGAGGTCACGCATTAGACCGCTGACCATCGTATGGATCTCGTTCTGGACCGCCGGAGCGAACGCGGGAGAGAGTTCTCCAATCGCTCTTGCGTCGAAGTCGGCTGTGCGACCCGAGCACGGATCAACAGCGTGGCCGGCGGACACCTGCGGCAGCGACGCTTCGCGCGACAGTCGGCAGACGAACCGAAAGTGCCCGAAGAGTTCCATCAACGCGAACGCGCCGTTGGCGTTCGCGCCGCTCCAAACAAACACCCGATGTTGAAAGGGTGCACCGTCGAGGCCCGGGAGGTCCTGCCAAACCTCAGCATTGCCGTGGAAAACGCAGCACTCGAGGTCGCTCGGGTGCTTGTGCGCAGGACCCTGAGAGTAGTTGTCGATGCCGTCGACGATCCACTCGCGGAGGTGATCGAAAGGTCTGTCGCTCACGACCTCGCGCGGAAGGTGCAAGGCCAGGAATTCAAAAGCGATCATCGCCACCGCGCGCCGACAGAGGCTGTCAATCTCTAAGTCAAATTCGACGGGGTCGACATAGTCACGAAGAAGCAAGAGCTCCGCGCTCTCGAGCGTGAGCGAGTCATCCCCCCGCTTCATCTGGTAAAAGATACTCAGCGCCTCGCGGGGAGACCGGGCCTCAATTCTTAGCCCTTTGCTTCGGTCGACGTTGGGTCTACGGAGCTTCGGCTTCCCGTGGGAACCGACGATGATCTCTTCGCTGTTGGACGGTTCGAGCGTTAGCTCCTTGCCCCGGCGACTCGTCAAGCCGAGGAGGACACGGATGAACCGCAGAGACTCGAGAAGCCTGCGCTCGATCGTCGACCCGAGCTCGTTGTTGGTCTCCGCGTCGAGCAATGTTGTGCTCGTCAATCGCCCCCCGAGGCCCTCAGGAATGATGTGCTCGCGGGTCCGCTTCACGATCCTCGAACAGCGCAAGATGTCCACGTCACCGTCGATCACGTTCAAATCCAATCTAGCTGATCGCAGGGAATCGAACACAGGCCACTCGACGTTGTCAACCGTCGAATCGAGCGCAGGAGCGCCGCAGGCGCACACTTCCAAGACGCGCTTCCGGATGCCCCGCCGCTCCGCGCCGCACCGAGGGATCCTCCCTCCCCCGAGAACGCCCGTTTCCGTGGGACTACGGCCGGTTGGCGCGTGTGGATGTTCGCCTCCGTCGTCTGCAGATCGCTGTGCCGAGTCCACGCGTGGACTTCCAGCCTCTTGGCAGCGAACTCTCTTCTTGGCGAGCGGCCAGCACACGCCTCGGTTCTGGGGTTCATTGCTCATTTAGCGGCATGTCCGGAAGCCGAACCCGAGTAATCACCAGCCGATTCGCGCCCTCACGCGCCGCATCCTCGCTCCCGTGAACATACTGCATCGTCGACTTGAGCGACGAGTGCCCAAGCAATCGCTGGATGTGCGAAAGCGGAAGCCCCGACTCCTCGAGCAGAGTTGCATAAGTATGGCGCAGGCAGTGAAGCGTCGGAATCGAGCCATCGCGCGTCCGGATGTCATGCTCACAACACAAATCCCGAAAGAACGACCGTAGCGTCGAGTAGGTAATCGGCCTGGACGGCGATTTGCCGGGAAAATAATACCCACCATCCACGGGATGAATCGACCGCAAGAACTTCCCTGTATATCTCGACATAGGAATCCGCTTGACCTGATTGTTCTTGCGAACCTTGGTAATACAACAACTCTTGTAGTTGACCTCCCGAGTGTGCAATTGCGCAGCCGCCCGAGCCCGCTCGCCGGTGTTCAAAATAGCGACAACCGCGTTCGCACACGAGTTACGAGGATTGTGCAGCAAAACCGTCTCGAGAGCCGAAACCAACGTACACACAGCATCCGGCTCGATCGGCGAGCGCCGTTTGCAGCGAATGAATCGAATGTTGAACTCCGGAACGACCTCGACCAAACCATACTCGTGACCGAGTCTGAGCAGGCTGATGATTCTCTTGGTCGCAGCCGCCCCGTAGTGTGGAGTCGTCTCGAGAAACGAATGATACCACTCCGACAAGTTCGCGGTTTGGATGTGGTCGACCGGAGTGTCGGCCCACTTCGGCAAAATCCGCGAGTCAAACAGCGTGAGCAAGTTCGTGCGAGTTTTCTGATTGACCCTTGCCGACCAAACGGGACGGAGCCGGCTCCAAAGCTCGCCAAGCGTCAGAACCTCCCGCGCGGTGAGCTCGGGCTCCTCGCGCGGCCGCGTCGATGGAACCTGTCCTTCTAGACCTGTCGAAACTTCGGGCCTCGGCATGGACGGAGCTCGAAGGAACGGCGAAGGTGCCAGCGCGTACGCACCACCAACAAACTCCAACAGCTTCGCAGCAGCCAACCTAC
>CAZUPD010000264.1:1303-7116 GCA_964621785.1 uncultured Nannocystaceae bacterium | reverse complement strand
ACCTCCGAGTCACCGCCATCCACCGCCCAACGCCCGGTAGAGTGCGACCATTGCCAACATCCGTTGAAGTTTAGCCTCGATCAGCTGCTGTTGTGCTTCGAGTGCATCTCGACGCGTCAGCAGAACTTCCATGTAGTCGGCGTGGGCTGATCGGTACAACACACCGGATACCTCGACTGCGTTTTCGAGGGTCTCAACCTGCGATGTCAACTCTGTATAGCACCCGGCCAAATTGTCGATTCGAGACAGTTCATTGACAACTTCTGTGTACGCGCGCAGCAGCGTTTTCTCAAACTCGAACACCGCCTGGATCTGCACCGCATTGGCTGTTTGATACTGTGCTTTGATCGCCGCGCGGTTGAGCAGCGGCGCGACCAATCCTCCGGCGACATTGTATGCCAGCGACTGCGGCGTGGCGAGCAGATGGGCCGCGTTGAAGGTCTCGTAGCCGACCCCCGCATCGAGCGTCAACGACGGGTAGAACTGGGCCTTGGCGGACTTCACACTGAGTTTGGCGGCTTCGAGGCGGAGCTCCGCGCGTCGAACATCGGCCCGATTGTCCAACAGGTCGGTCGGCAACCCAGTTTCTCGCACCCGTGCAAGCGCTTGTTCGTTGAGCAACTGGGTGCTGCGCGCCACCTGTTGAGGAAACCGCCCGACAAGGAAATTGACCCGATTCTCCGCCACGACCCGCTGCTGCTCAAGCGTGTACCTGCGGGCCTTGCTGCGCGAGACCTCGGCCTCAAAGCGCTGCACCGCAAGCTCTGTCGCACGCGCGGCCGCCTTTTTCAGGCGCACGGTCTCTAGCGCGTTCTCGGTGAGTGTGATGTAGCGATCCACCACCTCGATGGATTGATCGATTGCAATGAGTTCGTAATACGAGCTGGCGATTTCGGCGACGATCTGGGTGGTCAAAAAGTTCTTGGCCTCGATCGTCGCCAAGTAACGTGAATTGGCGGCCTTCGCCGCGTTGCGAAGTTTCCCCCACACATCGATCTCCCACGACGCCGACAGCCCAAAGCGGAGGTCGAGCAGGTGTTCGGGCACGCCATGTGCCCCGTCGCTGACCCCTTGGCTGGTCTCGCCTCCAACTTTCTCGACTCCGACCCCGGCCCCGGCCTTGAGACTTGGAAGGTACTCGCCGCGTCGTGCCCCGACCTCGCTCTTGGCGATGATGATCTCCTGCAACTGAATGTTGAGTTCTTGGTTGTTCTCGAGAGCCTCGTCGAGCAGCGCAGAGAGGTACGAATCGGTGAACAACACGTCCCAGTGGGCCTGCGCGACGGAGGTCGCAGACGGTCCGAGTTTGGTGCCGTAGCTCGCCGGCACCTCGCGGTTGACCTCCCGCGGCTGATTGTCGCCCAAGAGCTTTGCGCAGCCGGTCGAGAGCACTAGTGCCAGCAGTAGAATTTGTCGGCTATTCATGGCTCGAAGCCTCGTGTTCGAACATCTCACTGACAGGTTCATCCGTTTCGTCGCGAAGGAGCTTGCGTCCATCGGCGAGCCCGCCAAACAGGTAGTAAAGGCCGGGGATGATCAACACACCGACCACCGTACCGAGGAGCATGCCACCGACGCCGGTAGTCCCGATGGTTCGGTTGCCAATCGCCCCGGCACCGGTGGCGACAACCAGGGGAATCAGGCCGGCGATAAACGCGAAGGAAGTCATCTGAATCGGTCGAAAGCGGAGCTTTCCGCCGAGAATCGCAGCGTCTTTGAGGGGTATCCCCATCCTGCGTTGTTGCACCGCGAACTCCACAATCAGTATCGCATTTTTGCCCAACAGGCCGACCAGCATAATCAACCCGAGCTGGGCCCAGACATCGTTTGCCAATCCGACTATCTGCAACAGGTAAAACGCGCCAAACACCCCGACCGGCAACGATAGGATCACCGCCAGCGGGATCAAGAAACTCTCGTACTGTCCGACCAATACCAGGTAGACAAAGGCGACGACGACGAAAAAGATATAGACCGACGTATTCCCCTTTCTCGCCTCATCCCAGGAGATACCTTCCCAGCCGAGGCCATAGCCCTTGGGCAGCGTCGACTCAGCAACTTCTTGGATCGCCGCAATCGCCTCCCCGCTCGAGTACCCGTGGGCCGGGATACCTTGGATGGCGGCGGAGGGGTAGAGATTGTAGCGGGTGATCTCGTTGAGGCCCTGTTGCTTCTGCAACGACATAAACGAGGAGTACGGGACCATCTTTCCGCTGTCGTTTTTGACAAACAGATCCTCGAGGTCCTCTGGCATCCGGCGAAACTCCGGCCACGATTGCACGTAGACCTTGTAAAACCGGTTGAACAAAATGAATCCCTGCTCGTAGGTGCTGCCGATCAGAATATTGAGATTCTCTAGTGCCTGCTCGATCGACACTCCTTTTTGCATGGCGACATCGTTGTTTATGACCAACTCATACTGAGGGTAGTCGGCGGCGTAGAATGTAAACAGGTTCTTGACTTCTTCGCGCTCGGCAAGTGCGGCCATGAATGCCTCCGTGACTTCGCCGAGCCGCTGGTAGTCGGCCACACTCGATTGGGTCTTGTCGAGCACACGCACCGAGAACCCTCCCGCAGCACCGAAGCCGGGAATCGCCGGCGGCTCGAAAAACTCGAGTTTGACGTCGGTCATGGTGTGGGCTTTTTCCTCGAGCTCCTCCATGATCTCGATCGCCGTATGCTCGCGCTCGGACCAATCCTTGAGGTTGATAATGGCAGTTCCTGCGTTCGAGCCACGACCCTCGGTCAAAACCTCGTACCCTGCGACCGAGGTCACCGACGAGACGCCCTCGATCTCCTTAGCCAACTTCTCGAGCTCTTGGGATTTGGCGTTGGTGTATTCCAGCGTCGAGCCGGGTGGCGTCTGCAACACGGCGTAGATGATCCCCTGATCTTCCCCCGGAATAAACCCACTCGCCATCTGCGAACTCGCGGCGACAATACCAAAGGCAAAGGCTCCGATGGCAGCCAGGGTCAACACGCGGCGGATAACGATCGGGCGCAAGATCCCGGCGTAGAGATTGGTGACAACATCGACACCACGGCTAAACGGACGCTGGATAAACGGGACAATCAGCAACGCAAAGCCAATAGGGCCCCACAACGTGTACGCTAGATAGGTCAGTCCCGCGAGCAGCGGCAAGCCCAACACGACATATCCGATGGTGGTCCGAAGGGGGCGCCGTTTTCTGTTTGTACGTGCATCATGTGTGTGTGGTTTGAGAATCATGGCACACAGTACCGGCGTCAGCGTCAGGGCGACGATGCCAGACAGAACGATCGCCGTCGCCATGGTGACACCGAACTGGCGGTAAAAAACACCGACAGGCCCGGGGATAAACGTCACCGGGACAAACACGGAGGTCATCACCAAGGTGATAGCAATGATCGCACCACTGATCTCGTGGAGTACCTCGCGGGTCGCCGAGTACGGCGAGAGGTGCTTTTCGGCCATCTTGGCGTGAACCGCTTCGACCACCACGATCGCGTCATCGACGACAACCCCGATAGCGAGGACCATGGCAAACAGGGTGATCAGGTTGATGGAGAAGCCCATCAACTGCAACACAAAGAACGTGCCGACCAGCGATACCGGGACCGCTAACGTCGGGATCAGGGTGGAGCGTAGGTCTCCGAGGAATAGGAAGACGACCAACGATACCAAAATGAACGCTTCGAGCAGGGTGTGGATGACCTTCTCGATCGAGGCGTCGACGAACTTGGAGACGTCGTAGGCGATCTCGTAGTCCATTCCTGGGGGAAATGACTCTTTCAACTCTTCGAGGGTCTGTTTGACCTCGTCGATGACCTCGGCCGCGTTCGATCCGGGCGCCTGCTTGAGCACAACCGAAGCCGCGGGGTGGCCGTCGACGTCGGAATAGATGTCGAAGAATTCCGAACCTAATTCGATACCGGCATGCGGTTTGTTGCCCGGGTCTGTCGGTTCACTCCCGGGTTCGCGTTTCCATGTCGGCGCGTGATCTTTGGGCGGGACACAGACATCTTTGAGGCGCAGGATTTCACCGTCGGGCTTGGCCTTCAAGATGATGTTCCCGTACTGCTCGGGCTTGTTGTAGCGCCCGAGATAGGTCAGCACATACTCCTTCGATTGCGATGTCATGCCCGTGGCCTGACCGAGGCGACCGGGTGAACCAATGATGCTCTGCTCGGCCAAGGCCTCCATCACATCTTCGACGGAAACGTTGTAGGCACGCATGCGTTCGGGGTTGAGCCACACACGCATCGCAAAGTTTCGGTTGCCGAGATTTGTCGGGATGCCCATGCCCTTGAGCCGCTTGAGCACGGGCATGACATAGACATTCGCGTAGTTGAACAGATCTTTTTGGTCGGTATGTGGATCCGTGCTGTAGAGATTCAAATACATCAACATGCTCGGGACAACTTGGCTGACCAAGATGCCCTCGCGCACCACCAGAGGCGGTAGGCGGCTTTGCATGATGTTGACCCGGTTTTGCACATTCACGACATTGACATTCGGATCTGTGCCTGGCTCAAAGTACACCCGAATCGTCGCCTCCCCCGCGCTCGTGGCATCGGAGACCATGTACCGCATGTTTTGGACGCCGTTGATCGACTGCTCCAGGGGAATGATAACCGAGTCGATCAAGACATTCGCGCTGGCGCCGGGATAGGCGATCGAAACATAAACGGTCGGTGGCGCCACGTCGGGTAGCTGCGCGACCGGAAGTCGCACGAGCCCCAACACACCCAGAAACAAAATCAGGATCGACGTGACAAGGGCGAGGGCCGGCCGGGTGAGGATCTTCTTGAACATAAGCGGAAGCTCGGTGAATCCATGCGTCGAGCAGTACGCGCAGGTGCTACTCTGCGTGGTGTTTTTGGTGGGAAAGGACGTCCTGCGGATCGCGGAATTCGGCGGTTACGTGCTCGCCGTCGTGAACCTGTCGGACACCCTCAAGGACGATTTTGTCGCTGGCAGACAGCCCGCTGGCGACGACGAAGATATCGTCCATCTCGTGGGCAATGGTGATCGCACGCTGATGCACGACGCCATCCTCCACAACAAAGACGTACAGTTTGTCGAGGATCTCAAACGTCGACCGTTGGGGGATGACAAGAGCATCCTTCAGCGGTTCACGGAGCAGCAACGTGCCGGTCTGTCCGTGGCGCAGCAGGCCATTGGGGTTGGGGAAATCTGCCCGAAAGAGGATGTTCCCTGTCTCGTTGTCAAAGTCCGACTCGATGGTGACGGTGTCGCCGGCCGGCTGGTCAAAGATCTGGCCGTTTGCCAATTGGAGCTCAATCTGCGAACCGGGGAATGTCAGCTGTTGCGGGTGTTGTGGGTCCACCGCCTGTGCAAGTGAGCTGTAGTCGAGGTACCTGGCCTCGGGGACATTGAAGTACACCCACATCGTACTGTTGTCAGAGACGGTAGTGAGCATCGCCCCCTCCTCCACCAGACTCCCCTGTTGTTCGTATTGACGGTCGATGATGCCGTCGAATGGGGCTCGAATCTCGGTAAAGGCGAGTTCAGCCGCCGCGAGCTCGACCTTGGCCTTGGCCTTGGCCCGTTCGGCCTTGGCCAACGCGAGCTCCTGGTCCGAGACAATGTTTTTCATAAATAGGTTTTTGGTATTGCGCAGGGCAATGTCTGCCCGCTCGAGCTCCGCCTTGTCACCGTGGAGCTTGGCCTTGTAAATCACAGGCAGAATCTTGAACAACAACTGCCCCTGCTTCACAGCTTGGCCCTCTTCGACGCGAATCTCCTCGAGGTACCCCCGCTCCAAGGCTCGCAGCTCGATGTGGCGGCGCGAGTGGATCTGGCAGACGTA
>CAZUPD010000264.1:0-1203 GCA_964621785.1 uncultured Nannocystaceae bacterium | reverse complement strand
ATCCTCCCGAGGTCGGCTAGGGAACATTTCCACAGGCGAACACTCCCATCGCGGCTGTACTCTGTCGGCTCCCATGCGGATCGCCCTTAAGATCACGGCTGCTTTGGTGGCGCTCATCGTCGTCACCCTCGCGGTCGAGGCCTGGCTCCGAGGCCTGCGAGAGGCAACGGTCTACGAACAAGACATTCGACGAGATCAACGGATCCTCGGACGCGCGCTCGAGCGTAGTGTGGAAATCAGTTGGAACGACCGCGGCCTCGACTACGCCCGCTATGTCCTCGACGCCGCGGCGACGCGAGAGCGCGAGGTCGGTGTGCGGCTCGTGGATGAATCGGTCGCACTCGAGCGCGCAACCGACGAACAGGAGCGACGTATCTGGACCGATGACGGCGCGATTCAAGTGAGTGCACCCGGGGTCCTGCGCACATATCTTCGTATCGACGGACCCGGCGAGGAGCGGTACGCCCTCGAGGTCTCGACTTCGCTACGCGGGGAAGAGGCCTATGTGCGTTCGGCCCTGCAGAGCTTCGGGGTGGTCGCGCTGTCGCTTTTGATCGCCGCCGGTGTAGCTGCGCTTTGGCTCGGACGGGTGCTCGTCGGCCGGCGCGTCGACAGGCTCGTCGCACGCGCGCGTCAGATCGGCAAGGGAGACTTCACAAAACACATCCCGGACGCGGGGAACGACGAGCTCAGCGAGTTGTCGGCGGCACTCAACGACATGGCCGCGGCCCTCTCCGGGGCCCAGCGAGCACTCGAGGAGGAGACGCGGATGCGGTTGGCCGCGACCACCCACCTGCGTCGCTCCGATCGACTCGCCACGGTTGGGACGCTTTCCGCCGGCCTCGCCCACGAGCTCGGGACCCCGGTGCACGTGATCGGTGGCCGTGCCCGCATGATCGCCCGCTCGCACGAGGTGGACGAAGCCGCGCGGACAAACGCGACCGTCATCGTCGATCAAGCGGGTCGCGTGCAGCGGATCATCGAGGCCCTCCTCGACTTTGCACGTCCCCGGCCAGCCGAGCGGCGTCCGATCGAACTCGAGTCGCTGCTGCGGGCAGACATCGAGATTCTCTCACCCATTCTCAGGCGCAGCGGTGTTACCTGTGCACTCGAGCGAGACCCGACGTCGTTGGTACCGATCGTCAAGGGCGACCCTGATCAGCTGCGCCAATTGTTCACCAACCTGCTGCTCAACGCGACCCA
>CAZUPD010000263.1:2215-7140 GCA_964621785.1 uncultured Nannocystaceae bacterium | reverse complement strand
CGGTCGAAGGCGCGTGTTTTGACCGTCGAAGACTCGATGCTGGATCGCAGTGAAGAAGTACTGCGGCAGGTCGAAGACACGTTTGTACGAGCGTCGGTTGGCGGGCCGTAACTTACGGTATCCTCGCGCCGATGTCGGTCGAGGCCAGCACAGATAACCACATGTTCCCGTGTCAGGCCTGCGGGGCGAACCTCGAGTTCAAACCCGGTGCCGAGTCACTCAAGTGTTCCTACTGCGGATCTGTGCAAAACATTGAGCCCTCCGGGGATGGCGACGGCGCACGCACGATCCAGGAGTACGACTTTCACGAAGCAGTCGCCAAGGCCAGGCAAAGGCCAGCCAAAGACCTGGTCCAGGGCGGGAAAGCCGTCCAGTGCGAAAGCTGTGGCGCCGAGACGATCATCAGTGGACAGAGCGACCACTGTGCATTTTGCGGGTCGCCGGTGGTTGTCGCCGTCGAGGCGAGCGACGAGATTTTTGTCCCCGAGAGTGTGTTGCCGTTCAAGCTCGAACGTCCGGAGGCAAAGACCAAGTTCATGGACTGGGTCCGAAGTCGATGGTTCGCCCCCAACGACCTCAAAAAACGCGCCAAGACCCAGGGCATGGACGGTGTGTACATGCCCTATTGGACATATGATTCGAACACCACGACGCGGTACTTCGGCCAGCGCGGTGAGTACTACTACGTGACCGAGTCCTACACTGACAGCAACGGCAAGCGCCAGACGCGGCAGGTCCGGAAGACCCGCTGGTATCCGGCATCGGGGACGGTGTACGTCAGTTTCGACGATGTCCTGATCTGTGCATCGACATCTCTACCCGTCAAAATCACCCGCGGGTTAGAACCATGGGACCTCGAATCGCTGCGGCCCTACGAACCCGCCTATCTCGCGGGATTTATCGCCGAGCGCTACAAAGTCGGGCTCGAGGAGGGGTTTTCGCGGGCGCAAGAACGGATGGATCCCGAGATTCGCTCGGCGGTTCGCAGCGACATCGGCGGCGATACCCAGCGCATCATATCGATGAGCGTTCGCCACAAAAACGTCAAATACAAACACTTCTTGCTGCCGGTCTGGATCTCGAGTTTTCGCTACAAAGAAAAAGTCTACCGATTCATGGTCAACGCCAGGACCGGTCAAGTGTCGGGCGAGCGTCCGTGGAGTTGGGTCAAGATCACCCTCGCAGTACTGTTGGGGATTGCCATCATCGCGGTGATCGTGTGGGTCTCGCAGCAGAAGTGAGCGCGAGCGGGTCGAGTTGACCCAGCGGTGTTGATAACCGTGACTCGCACCTGATGCATATCGTGGCATCGGTCACGGGCTGCCGGTGGAGAAGTCCCACACCCGACCTGAAGGCTGGTTGGCGGTGGTATGCTGCGGTCGAAATTTCGGGTCGACGCACCTCCTCGATGTCACCGCTTGTCATCACAGCTTTCAGCCTTTGCAACGCCATGGGTATGGACACCAGGGCTGTTTTGCGGGCCTTGGCGGCGGGTCAAACAGGACTTGCGGCGTGTCCCAGTCACTTTGGTATCGAAGCCACGGTCGGTGCCCTCCCGGACGATTTACCGGCGTTGCCGCGCGCGCTGGTCGACCGCGATACACGTCTAACCCGGATTTTGGCCTGCGGGCTGGTCGAACTTCGGCCCGCGATCGCGGCCGCGTGCAAGCGGTTCGGCGGCCATCGAATTGGGGTGGTGCTCGGGACCAGCACCGGGGGGATCGGCGATACAGAACATGCACATGCATACTTGCAGGAGCATGGAGATTTCCCCGAGAATTTTTCGATGGCCCGTTCGCACGCACTCGATTCGGCCCTCGCGGTGGTGCGGGAGCTGGTCGGGATCACGGGCCCGAGTTATGTCGTCTCGACCGCGTGTTCGTCGAGTGCGAAGGTGTTGGCGACCGCCCAGCGGCTGGTCGGCGCGGGTCTGTGTGATGCGGTCGTGGCCGGCGGGGTCGACAGCCTGTGTCAGCTGACGCTACGTGGGTTTGCCGGTCTCGGGTTGTTGTCCCGCGAACCCTGTCGACCGTTTAGCAACCTGCGCAACGGCATCAACATCGGTGAAGGTGCGGCCCTGATGTTGGTGGCGCGCGACGGAGAAGGCCCCGGACGACTGCTCGGGGTCGGCGAGAGTTCCGATGCCTACCACATGACCTCGCCGCATCCCGAGGGGCTAGGTGCCCGCTTAGCGATGCAACGGGCACTCGAGATCGCCGGTGTCGAAGCCGGCGCCGTCGACCATATCAATGCACATGCAACAGGTACGCGGCAAAACGACCAGGTCGAAGGACAAGCGATCGCCGATCTGTTCGGGCAAACGCCTGTGATTGCAACCAAGGGCTATACCGGGCACATGCTCGGGGCCGCCGGAGCGACCGAGGTGTTGTTCTCCCTCGCCGCGATCACCCGTGGCGAACTCCCGGTCAGCGTCGGCAGTGACCCCCTCGATCCCGGTATTCCCATTCGCGTACCGCCAGCTGCCACGGCCCATACCTCCAAGCTCGCGTTGAGCAACTCGTTTGCCTTTGGCGGGTCCAACGTCAGTGTGTTGATCGGAGGAGCCGCGTGATCGACCTTCGGATCTGTGGCCACAGCCTGTGGGCGCCCGGGGTCGATGGACGTCCAGCCGATGCCAAGGTCGACCTCGGCTTGTTACCCGTACGGATCCGCCGACGCACCTCGGCACTCACGCGGATGGCGGTCTCGGTGTTTGCCGAAGCCACTGCCACCTCGGGCAGTGACCGCAGCAACATCGCCATCGTGTTTGGGTCGGTCTACGGCGAAATCGAAACGACCTACGAACTTCTGCGCCAGCTCGCCGAGGGTCCTGGGGCCGCGCTTTCGCCGACCAAATTTCATAACAGCGTGCACAATACAGCCCCCGGCTACCTCTCGATCGCCTGCCAAAACCGCGAGATCAACACAGCGATCACCGCGGGTTGGTCGACCGTCGCCATGGCCGTGATCGAGGCTGCGGGGTTATTGTACAATCATAAAAATATCACCGAAGTTGCGGTTGTGGTCGCCGAGGAAGCCCTGCCCGAGCAACTTGCCCGCTGCGGTGCGAGTTATGCATCCCTCGCGGCCGCGTTTGTGGTTGCCCGGGCGCAGGTCGGACAGCCGGCGTGGCAGCTCGTGCACCGTCCGCCCGATGCTCGATACGAACAGCCGATCGTGGACGGTGCCTATCGCCACAATCCCTGTAGCCCGGCCATCGCACTTGCCCAGGCCTGCCGCGGTGAGTGGCCGGAGGTTGTTCTCGGACCCGCCGACGGCCCCACATGGATGCTGATACAAGTATGATGTCAAACCCCGATGCGAAAGAGTCCCGTGCCTGAGTCCTATCCCGATATTGAAGAGCTCGTCCCCCACAGTGGTGAAATGTTGCTGCTCGACCGGGTGTTGCAGTGGGACGGTCAGGTTTTGCAGTGCGCCGCCGCCATTCGCCGCGACAACGTGTTTGTGAGCGACGGTGAGGTCCCGGCGATGGTGACCATCGAACACATGGCCCAGACCTGCGCCGCGTTTATGGGGTTGCGTGCGCTCGAGAACAACGAGCCGGTCCGCTTGGGCTACCTACTCGGCTGCCGCACACTCGATCTCCACACCGATGTCGTGCGCCCGGGCGAGTACCTGACCATCGAGGTCGAGCTGGTCGGCGCGATGCAGACGATGGCCAGTTTTGATTGTCGCGTCAGTCGGTCGGGCGACGTGATCGCGGCCGGCGTCATCAACGTGATGTATGCAGATACACCGGCACATCACGCGGAGCACGAAGGTCCGCAGTAGGCCCAAAAATGGCTTCGAATCACATGTATCAACACATGGCGGGGGATATCCGGTGAGTCGCGTACCCGAGCCACACACAGTGCGGGCCCTGGTCACCGGGGCCAGTCGCGGAATCGGGGCAGCCGTCGCCCAACAGCTCGCCAGGGCCGGACACGCCGTGGTCGTCAACTACCGGAGCAACCACGATGCCGCTACACAGGTCGTGCAAGCCATCACCGAAGCCGGTGGAGAAGCCTGCGCCTGTGCGTTCGATGTCGGCGATGCCGCGGCCGTTGGCCAGGCACTTGCGACACTCGCAGACGATCCACGGCCGATAGCGATCGTCGTCAACAACGCCGGCGTCACCCGCGATGCGGCCTTTCCTGCATTGCGGGCGGAAGATTGGCACACGGTCATCGAGACGACCCTCGATGGATTTTTCCACGTCACCCAACCCTTGGTCATGCCGATGGTGCGGCTGCGTTGGGGTCGGATCATCAACATGGCCTCGCTGTCGGGGGTCGTCGGCAACCGCGGGCAAGTTGCCTATGCGGCGGCCAAGGCCGGGCTTATCGGGGCGACCCGGGCACTGTCCCTCGAGCTCGCCAAACGCAACATTACCGTCAACGCAATTGCTCCGGGGCTCATCGAGACGGACATGGTCGCCGATCTTCCGCGCGAGCGGGTCGTCCCGCAAATTCCGGCCCGGCGATTTGGGAGTCCGCAGGAGGTCGCGGCGTTGGTCGGGTTTTTAGCCAGTCCAGCCGCGTCGTACATCACCGGTCAGGTGATCGGTGTGAGTGGCGGGATGGGGTAAGATGCAGATGCATGATGTGCTCGTCGTCGGCTGTGGCCCGGCCGGCTCCACGGCCGCCAATCTCCTGGCGCGTGCCGGGGTCGATGTCGCGGTGTTCGAGCAGCACGCATTTCCCCGGTTTCACGTCGGGGAGTCGCTCCTGCCCGCCGAGTTACCGGTCTTCCGACGCCTTGGTCTTCAGGACATGTTCGGCGAGTTTCAGGTCAAACGCGGGGCCGAGTTTTACGACGAGCGCACAGGAGATTTCGCTGAATTTCCGTTTGCCGATGGTCTAGAGGGCACGCCGGGGCATGCATACCAAGTCGATCGCGCGAGCTTCGATGCCAAGCTCGCCGAG
>CAZUPD010000263.1:0-2205 GCA_964621785.1 uncultured Nannocystaceae bacterium | reverse complement strand
TTGAAACACCAGTTACGGACATCGAAGTTTCGCCAGCCGTGGCCCAGATCACTGCGGGTGGGCGGTCGTTTCGCGGGCGCTTCCTCATCGATGCCAGCGGGCAGGATGCGCTGTTGGCCAAGAAATTTCGCGCCCGCGAGCCGATTCGAGAGTTAGGTCGGGCAGCCGCATTTTGCCACTACGACAACCTCCGTCCTGAAGTCATCGCCGAGATGACCGACCGTGGGAACGTCAAGATCCTGATGATCGAGGACGGGTGGCAATGGGCCATTCCACTGGCAGGAGGTCGTCTGAGCACGGGAGTCGTCAAGTGGCGTGGCAAAGTCGGCCCTTCGCTGTTACCCACCGTGGTTGCCAACTCGCCGTTGCTGTCGCGACTGACCCGTGATGCAACAGCGACCAAGCCCCGTGTCGTCAGCAACTTCAGCTTCCGCAATACCCGCGCACGCGGACCGAGGTACGTCTGTATCGGAGATGCGGGGTGTTTTCTCGACCCCATCTTTTCGTCCGGTGTCTCGCTGGCGATACAAGGAGCGGCAAAGGTTGTAGATGCTTTGATTCCCGCACTCGAGTGTGGCGACGAGGGGGGACCTGACCTCATGGCGGGGTATGCCGAACACATGTCCCTCGGGTACCTCGCGTTCGAGAGTTTGATCCGCAGGCTCTACCACAGCCGTTTTGTCGCCAATTTGTTTTTTGCCACGAATCCAAATCCGGAGCTTCGTAGGGGTCTGATCTCGATGTTGGCAGGCGACCTGTGGCGGACCGACAACCCGTTTCAGAAAATGTTGCTACGCAGCTCCCGTCGCCTACACGCATGTGTGGATGCTACAGGTCCGATGACCACAGATTTGTAGGTGCATCGAGAGGTTGCCGTGCGTGGCTCGGTAGTTTACCGTGGGCGCCGAACACCTAGGAGACGTCGATGACTTCCTTACACAAGTACTTTACCCCTGTTTGCGTAGGTTCCCTGCTGATGCTGACTGCCTGTCCCCCTGTGTCTGAGGGGACTGACACCGACAACGGGTCCGAGACGGAAACCGAGTCTGAGTCCGATACCGAGCCCACCACCGCAGGCCCGACTACCGGGACCATGCCGACGACGACGAATACGACGACAAATCCAACGACGGACGATCCGACCACCGACGATCCGACCACCGACGGCCCGACCACCGACGACCCGACCACCGAGGGTGATCCCGAATGTGGCAATGGCGAGGTCGAAGAGGGCGAAGAGTGCGACGGGGGCGATGACTGCACGTCCTCCTGCACCCTCAACACCTGCGGCGACGGAGAAATCCTCGGCGACGAGTCCTGCGACGACGGCCCCGATAATGGTACATACAACCATTGTAACGCCGATTGCACCGGTCTCGGCCCGAACTGCGGCGACGGCAATGTCGACGAGCAAGAAGCCTGCGACTCGGACGACCCCGCGTCCGGCTGCCTCACCTCGACCTGTGTTTACGCCCGCGATTGCTCCGAAATCAAGGACGAGTACGAGCTCGACGGCGAGGCCTCAGGCCCGTACAACATCCGTCCGGAGCTCAAGCCCGATGAGGATGTCGCAGTGCACTGCGATATGAGCGGCGGCTGGACCTACGTGAAATTCGGCGACCTGCTGGCCGACTATTCGGCGGCCGAAGCATCGACGGAATGCGAGGAACAGTTTGGCCTCAACCTGTACTACCCAGAGTCCGAAGACCACCTGCTGTCGGCGATCTCCGTCGCCACCGATCCGGCGATTTTGCCGGCGCTCGGACTCAACCTCACGCTCGCATCGACGGATTACCTCGACATCATGGCGATCTACCCAGTCACCCAAGGTGAGAGCTGTGCTGGTATGGCCCTCAACGATGAAGCGTGCCCCGAGTGGGCCCCGACAGGGGACACCTCGTGGTGGGTCACGGCGGAGAGTCTCAGCGAAAGCCAACCCGGAACCAACAACTGCAGTGGGTGCTCGATGCTCTACGAAGTCGACGCAGACATGATGGCGGTGGTCAGCTACGAGGCATACTCCGCCGGCGGTCAGGGGGCGGCTTCCAATCTGTTTATCTGCCGCGCACCGAGCTGAGCTTCGTCCCCGCTCACACGAGCGCGCGTGTATCTACAACAAGCCCGTCGGTTGAGCCGGCGGGCTCGTTTTATAGTGCGCCCAGCATGGGCGTCGACTTGGAGGTGAAAGTCCTCCCCTGAGCAGGT
>CAZUPD010000262.1:0-7186 GCA_964621785.1 uncultured Nannocystaceae bacterium | reverse complement strand
CGCGAGGGCGGTCGTACCGTCGGCGCCGGCGTCGTCACCAAAATCATTGAATAAGCAGGAATTATCGTGGATAACCTCAAGATTCGAATCCGACTCAAGGCCTTCGATCACAAGCTGCTCGATCAGTCAGCTGGCGAGATCGCCGAGACGGCCCGCCGCACGGGTGCAACCGTCGCGGGTCCGATTCCACTGCCGACCAAGATCAACAAGTACACCGTGCTCCGCGGTCCCTTCATCGACAAGAAGTCCCGCGAGCAATTTGAGATCCGCACGCACAAGCGCCTTCTCGACATCCTTGAGCCCAACAAGCAAACCCTTGATGCGCTCATGAAGCTCGACTTGTCCGCCGGTGTGGATGTCGAGATCAAGACCTAAGCCCAGAAGTTTTTAGCCATGGCAAAGCTCAACGTCATCAACCTCGAAGGTGCGAGCCTCGGCGAGATCGAAGTCGCCGACAGCGTGTTCGCCTCTGAGGTCAAAGAACACCTGCTGTGGGAAGTTGTTCGCTACCAGCGTGCAGCTCGCCGCGGCGGGAACGCAAAGACCAAAGAGCGCGGGGAAATCCGGGCCACGACCGCCAAGATGTTCAAGCAAAAGGGCACCGGCAATGCACGTCACGGTACCCGCCGCGTCAACATCTTCCGCGGCGGTGGCCAGGTCCACGGCCCGCGTCCTCGCTCCTACGCATTCAACATCAACAAAAAGGTGATGGCCGGTGCCCTGCGCTCGGTCCTCAGCCTGCGGGCCAAAGAGGGCAACCTCCTCGTCGTCCGCGACCTCGGGCTCCCCGAAGTCAAGACCAAGTTGATGGCCGCCGCCCTCGACAAACTCGAAGCTTCCAAAGCACTCGTGGTCGACAGCGGTGAAAACAAGAACATCAAGCTCAGCGTTCGCAACCTTGCACGTGCAAGCTTCCTCGATGTCCGGGGCATGAACGTCTACGACATCATGCGCTATCCCAAGCTGGTCATCTCCGAGGCTTCGCTGCGCGCGGTCGAAGAGCGCCTCGCCAAAACTGCTCCCAAACGGGCGCAAAAGGGTGGTGAAGCATGACCCCACATCAAATCATCGTCCGCCCGATCATCACCGAGAAGGCGACCGACCTGCAGGGTACCGACAATCAATACGCATTCGAGGTCCTGCGCCAAGCCAACAAAATCGAGATCCGCAAGGCTGTCGAGATGGTGTTCGGCGTGCGTGTGCAAAAGGTCCGGACGCTGGTCGTCCGCGGAGATGTCCGCCGCGTGGGCAAATACTACGGCCGCAAACGTTCGTGGAAGAAGGCTGTCGTCACGGTGCACCCGGGCGAGCACATCGACTTCTACGGCAGCGAGGGGAATCAGGAGTAGAAGATGAGTATCAAGGTCTTCAAACCGACCTCCCCCGGTCGGCGCAATATGAGCACCAACAAGCGGGAGTCGGTCACCAAGCAAAAACCGCACCGCCCGTTGGTCGAGCACGTCCACAACAAAACCGGACGCAACAACAACGGTCGCATCACCTCTCGCTTTCGCGGCGGTGGGCACAAACGCCGCTACCGCAAGATCGACTTCAAGCGCGATAAATACGGCGTACCGGGCAAGGTCGCTTCGATCGAGTACGACCCCAACCGCACCGCACTGATCGCGTTGATCAACTACGCCGACGGTGAAAAGCGCTACATCCTCGCACCCAACGGCCTGAAAGTTGGTGATACAGTCATCAGCTCGGCCAAGGCCGACATCAAGCCGGGCAACAGCATGCCACTGAAGGCAATGCCCTCGGGTACGCTGCTGCACAACCTCGAAATCAAGATCGGCAAGGGCGGGCAGCTCATCCGCACCGCCGGGGCAAGTGCCCGGCTGATGGCCCGTGACGGCAGCTGGGCCCAGGTCCGCCTCCCGTCCGGCGAGGTTCGCCGGGTCCACGTCAACTGTCGCGCGACCATCGGTGTGCTCAGCAACTCCGAGCACGGCCGCGTCGACATCGGTAAGGCCGGTCGCACCCGCTGGCTCGGCCGTCGTCCACACAACCGCGGCGTGGTCATGAACCCGGTCGATCACCCGATGGGTGGTGGCGAAGGTCGGACCTCGGGCGGTCGCAATCCAGTCACCCCGTGGGGCAAGCCGACCAAGGGCTATCGCACCCGCAGTAACAAACGCACCGATTTCTTCATCGTCTCCCGCAGGAAGAAGTAGGGGAGTCTTTCATGCCTCGCTCAGTCAAAAAAGGCCCGTTTGTCGACGCGCATCTCGCTGCAAAAATCGAGACCGCGCTCAAAGAAGGTGGCCGAAAGGTCATCAAAACCTGGTCGCGTCGCTCGACGATTCTCCCGAATTTCGTCGGTGCCAACGTGATGGTCCACAACGGCAACAAGTTCATTCCGCTGTTCGTCACCGAGAACATGGTCGGTCACAAGTTTGGGGAGTTCGCCCCGACCCGGACCTTCCGCGGACACAGTGGCGACCGCAAGCGCAAAGGTAGGTAGGACGCTATGGCAGCCGCATCAGCACGATTGAGCCACGCGCGGATCACTCCGCGAAAGGCCCGCGTCATCGCCAATCTGATCCGCAACAAGGACGTCACGACGGCGATCAACAGCCTCCGCTTTCTCCACAAAGCCGGCGCGACCATGTTCTTCAAACTCCTGGTGTCGGCAGTTGCCAACGCCGAAGATCAGGGCGACGTCGATGTCGACGAGCTCGTGGTCTCCAAGGTGATGGTCGACCAGGGCCCCAAACTCAAGCGCTGGCGTCCACGCGCCCAGGGTCGCGCGACCCGGGTCGAGAAAAAGACCAGCCACATCACACTCGAGATCTCGCAGAAGGTAGTGAACTAGATGGGTCAGAAAACACATCCGATCGGGTTTCGCGTCGGGGTTATCAAAACCTGGAACTCGAAGTGGTTCGAGCAGGCCCGCTACCGCCAGTGGCTGCACGAAGACCTCAAACTCCGTCGCTACCTCAAAAAACGCCTGTACAACGCGTCGATCGCCGAGATCACGATGGAACGCGCGGCCAACAAATTGAAGATCAACATCTTCTCGGCCCGTCCCGGAATCATCATCGGCAAGCGCGGCGCTGGCGTCGAGGCACTCAAAAAAGACGTGTCCAAAATGACCGGCTCCGAGGTGTTCCTCAATATCCAAGAGGTGCGCAAAGCCGAGGTCAATGCCCAACTGGTGGCCGAGAATATCTGCCAACAGCTAGAGCGCCGGATCGCGTTCCGCCGCGCCCTCAAGCGGGCGATGCAAACCGCGATGAAGTTTGGTGCCAAGGGCGTGCGCGTGGCCGCAGCCGGCCGTCTCAGCGGCAGCGAGATGGGTCGCAAAGAGAAGTACCGCGCCGGCCGTGTCCCGCTGCACACCCTGCGCGCCGACATCGACTACGGGTTCGCCGAGGCCCACACGACCTCGGGCCGCATCGGTGTCAAATGCTGGATCTTCAAGGGCGAAGTCTACGGCGTCCGCAGCCAGCAAAACGATCCCCGCTTTCCCCGGCCGCAGCGCGGCTAAGTAACGGAGTCAGACCATGCTCTCTCCCTCCAGAGTCAAATACCGCAAGGTTCAAAAGGGCCGTATGACAGGCCGCGCCAAAGGCGGCACCGAGGTTAGCTTCGGCGACTTCGGTCTGCAGGCGGTCGAGTGCGGCTGGCTGACAGCCCGCCAGATCGAGGCGGCTCGTATCGCCATCAACCGCCACGTCAAGCGCGGTGGAAAGTTGTATATCCGCATTTTTCCGGACAAGCCGGTGTCGAAAAAGCCGGCCGAGACCCGCATGGGTAAGGGTAAGGGCTCCCCAGACTACTGGGTTGCCGTCGTCCGCCCGGGTCGCGTCCTCTACGAGATCGAGGGGGTGCCCGAGGAGCTGGCCCGCGCCGCAATGCTCCGCGCCCACCACAAACTCCCGATCAAAACCCGCTTCATCACAAGGGACAGCGCGCTATGAAGGCTTCAGAAATTCGTGAGCGCAGTGATGCGGAACTCAGCGAACTCGAAAAAGAGTTGCGCGACCGCTTGGTCCGCTTGGAAATCGCCAAGGCGACCCAACGCGCCAACAACAATGCGTTGTTCTCGGCGACCCGCCGCGACATCGCCCGTATCAAGACCATCCAAGCCGAGCGTGCGCGCGGCTTGACCGACGCCGAGGAGGCCAAGTCGTGAACGACACCAACGAACAACAAGCCGGCGAACACCGCCGTCACCGTCGGGTGCTCCAGGGGATCGTGGTCTCGGACAAAATGGACAAGACGATCGTCGTCCAGGTCCGCCGCCGCTATCGCCACCCGCGGTACCGCAAATACGTCAACGAGCGCCTGCGCTACAAAGCCCACGACGAGCAAAATTCCGCCAAAATCGGTGACACCGTGCGGATCGTGGCGAGCCGTCCGCTCTCCCGCGACAAACGCTGGCGACTTCAACAGGTCGTAGAAAGGGCTACCATCGTATGATTCAGGTCCAATCAGTCCTCGACGTCGCCGACAACTCGGGTGCCCGCAAACTGTTTTGCATCAAGGTACTCGGGGGCTCCAAGCGGCGCTACGCGTCCATCGGCGACATCGTCGTCGTATCGGTCCGCGAGTCGCTGCCCAACAGCAAGGTGAAAAAAGGCTCGGTGATGAAAGCCGTCATTGTCCGCACCCGCAAAGGCGTGCGGCGTCCCGACGGCAGCCTGATCCGCTTCGACACCAACAGCGCGGTTCTCATCGATAACCAAAAGCAACCGGTCGGCACCCGTATCTTCGGACCCGTCGCCCGCGAGCTGCGCCAAAAAAACTACGGCAAGATCATTTCGCTTGCCCCGGAGGTTTTGTAATGGCCCGCGTACGTAAAGACGACGAAGTCGTGGTCATTGCCGGCAAGGAAAAAGGGCGCCGCGGCAAGGTGCTCAAAGTTCTGCCCAAGGCCGACAAGGTCGTAATCCAGGGCATCAACGTGGTTACCAAACACGTCAAGCCCAGCCGCACCCAACCACAGGGCGGCATTGTCCGGCGCGAAGCGCCGATTCACCTCTCCAACGTCATGTTAGTCGATCCCGAGACAGGCGACCCCACCCGGGTGCGCATGTTGACCCTCGAAGGCGGCCGCAAGGTACGTATCGCGGTCAAGTCGGGTCAGCAGATCGACACATAATCTTCTCACCCACGGATTTCCGAGATGGCCAAGGCAGCACGAGGTGGTCAAGCCACCAAAAAGAAAAAGGACAAGGGCTACGGATACCGGTTCCCCCAAGTCATGGAGGGACCTATCGATCGCCCGGCCAACTACGAACCGCGGTTGCGCCAGCGCTACCAAGAGACGGCACGTCCGGCTCTCACCACGCAGTTCGGGTACAAAAACCACTACCAGGTTCCGCGGATCGAGAAAGTTGTTCTCAACATCGGCTTGGGCGAGGCGATCAAAACTCCAAAGCTCCTAGAGCAGGCGTTTGAGTGCCTCGGCAACATCACCGGCCAACGCCCGGTGGTGACGCGAGCCAAAAACTCGATCGCAACCTTCAAACTGCGCGAGGGCATGCGGATCGGTTGTATGGTCACGCTTCGCCGCGAGCGCATGTGGGAGTTCCTCGACCGTTTGTTGTCGATCGCTCTCCCGCGTACCCGCGACTTTCGCGGGGTCAGCCGCAAGGCCTTCGACGGCCGCGGTAACTACACCCTGGGGATCCGCGAGGTCCTCATCTTCCCCGAGATCGACATCGATCGACTCGACAAAGTCCCGGGGATGAACATCTGCATCCACACTTCCGCCAACACCGACGACGAGGGGCGTGCACTCCTCGAGCAGCTGGGAATGCCCTTCCGGCGCGCATAGATGGAGGCTCTGTTCTCATGTCCATGACCGATCCCATCTCCGATATGCTCACCCGGATCCGCAATGCGGTCCGTGCCCAGCACCGGAGCGTCAAAATCCCGGGCTCCAAAGTAAAGCGCCACATCGCTGAGATCCTCAAACAAGAGGGCTACATCCGCGAGTACATGTGGAGCGATGGCAACAAACGCCAGGGCGAGCTCGAAGTTGTTCTCAAATGGGATGGCGAAGCCAACGCCATCGAAGGACTCAAACGCATCAGCACCCCGGGTCAACGTCGCTACGCAGGTAGCAACGATATCCCCAAGGTCCGCAACGGCTTAGGTATCCTGATTGTCAGCACTTCGCGTGGCATCATGACCGACCGGGCCGCCCGCAAAAACGGGGTCGGGGGCGAGCTGATCTGCAGCGTTTGGTAGTCCAAAGGAGCTTTACCGATGTCCCGTATTGGAAACGCGCCAGTCACCGTCCCCAAGGGGGTGAAGGTCTCCGTCAAAGGTCAGACCATCGCCGTCAAGGGCCCCAAGGGCGACCTCAGCTTCGATGTACCTACATCGATCAATTTTGAGGTCAAGGACGACAAGATCACCTTCTCCCGATCGAGCGAAGATCGGCCGACCAAGTCGATGCACGGCATGGCCCGGGCAATGACCGCCAACATGGTCACCGGCTGCTCAGAGGGGTTTTCCAAGGTCCTCGAGATCGTCGGCGTCGGTTACCGCGCTGCGGTCAAAGGGCAAAAGATCGACCTCAACCTCGGGTTTAGCCACCCGGTGAGCGTCGAGCTGCCAAAAATCGTCACCGCCTCGGTGTCCAAGGACGGCCGCACACTCACCCTGACCTCGGCCGACAAAGCCATCTTGGGTCAGGTCGCCGCCGATATCCGCCGCTGGCGTCCGCCCGAGCCCTACAAGGGCAAGGGGATCCGCTACCAAGGCGAAACCATTATCCGCAAAGAAGGCAAAGCTCGCGGCAAGAAGTAGCGAGCGCGGGAGCAAATCATCATGGCTCACGACAAACAACTGGTTCGTCTACGGCGCAAACGCGGGATCCGAGTCCGGATCTCGGGCTCTGCCGAGCGTCCCCGACTCACCATTTTCCGCAGCCGGAAACACATCTACGCCCAAGTCATCGACGACAACCGTTCGGTGTCGTTGGCGTCCGCCTCGACGCTCGTCAAAGATGTGCGTGGCGAAGACGGCAAAAAGTCCGACAAGGCCCGGTTGGTCGGCGAGGCCCTCGCCAAAGCCTGCCTGGCCCAGGGCATCGACAAGGTTGTGTTCGACCGCAACGGTTACATCTACCACGGGCGCATCAAAGCCCTCGCCGACGGGGCCCGCGAGGCCGGGCTCAAATTCTAGGTTGGAGAACCTCCGATGATCGATATTGAATCACTTGGCG
>CAZUPD010000261.1:0-7277 GCA_964621785.1 uncultured Nannocystaceae bacterium | reverse complement strand
GTGATGTGCTTTACCTCGACTACGACTGCCCGAGCCTGTCGCGAAGCTGTGCAGTTGATTGGCATGTGTACCTCCCCGAGGCTGCGACTTCACTTGCGAGCCTCGTCGTTGATACCGGGTCGGGCGATGTTGTTCTACGGGCCCTCGATGCCCCTGTCAGCGCAAATACCGGCTCTGGGGATGTCGAGCTCGAGTCGATCCACGGTGCCAATTTCTCCGTGACGACAGGTTCCGGCGATGTCGAACTGCGCGCCTGTGGGACCGACAGCCTCGAAGCGGCGACCAGTTCGGGAAATGTCGCGGCGGACCTCGATCGCCCGCCACAGGATGTCGACATTGAAACAGGTTCGGGTGACATCGATCTGGTGCTGCCAAGCGCCCGTTACAATCTCGCTGTGAGCACCGGCTCTGGCGATATCGATCTGGGAGGCATCGACCCAGACAACCAGGCGCAGCGTCGGGTCGAGCTGAGCACCGGCTCCGGAAACATTCTCGTGAAAGCCCGCTAGTCGGCCCCCGGTTGCGACATTCGACACCCCGGGACGCACACGCGCTCGAACCGAACCGGGCAACCGCTCAATCGGGTCATCGGTCCAGTCGCCCTCGATGTCCCAGTCGAGGGTGAATGTGCGTAGCCTGACTCGGTCGATCGAGGGAACAGTGGAGACGGCGACGATCGCAGCCGTCGAGCCAGTAGCTGGTCGATCCACTGTTCCCGTCGGACACTAAAGATCTGTCGCATGGGTCATGTCGAATATCGCCCGGCGGCGAAATCGGCCCGCATGGACGAGCGGTTTGGTCGCATCGAGTTCCGGGTCGGGTCTACCCCTCAGAAGGGTTCTCTGACCCCGATAAACGTAGTACATACGACGTCATGACCACGTCAAAAAATAATAGTTGCCCGTTTTCGGGCTTCAAACCGTTCGACCCGTCGTATCAGGCAGATCCCTATCCCCACCTGGAACAAGCCCGTGCGGAACACCCCGTCTTCTTTGATGAGAGTATCGGAGCATGGGTCATCACCCGGTACGCCGATATTGAGGCGGCACTCAAAGATCATCGTCGGTTCTCCAGTGTCAATCCAATCTGGGGGGGAATCACGCATCCTCCCGAGGTACAGGCGATTTTAGACGAGGCGTTACCACTGTATGTCAATATTCCAGGTAATACAGATCCCCCCAAGCACACGCAGGTCCGAAGTCGACTCAATCGGGCATTATCCCCCCGTCGAGTCGCCAGATTTGAGTCGGATATCCGCGAGCTGACCGACCGGTTGATCGACTCATTTCTCCCCGACGGACATACCGATATCGTCAAGCAACTGACATGCCCACTACCGATGCAGGTCATCTGCCGATTTTTAGGGATCCCCGATGGCGATGTTGCACGCGTCCTAAAATGGTCGGCCGACTGGATGTTATTTGCGTTCAAACCGATGGAGCTCGAGCCGAAAATTGAGTGTGCACGTAGTCTTGTCGCCTACCAAAATTACCTGATGGGGCTTGTGGCGCAGCGCCGAGACAAACCTTGTGATGACTTTATCAGTGACCTAGTTGCCTCGATCGACGGACAGGACGGACTGCGCGACGAGGATCTTTTTGGGATTCTCGAGGGATTGATCGTCGCGGGCAACGAGACGACTGCTGTGGCACTTGCCTGCGGGTTGCACCGGCTCCTGTCGGAACGTGCCAAATGGGAACATCTCTGCCGCGAGCGAGCAACGATCGGTCACGCCGTCGAAGAGATCATGCGATACGATGGGGCTGTCCTCGGGATTTTCCGGACGACGACACAACCGGTCGAGCTGTCGGGTGTTACCATTCCTCAGGGTGCAAGTGTTTACTTGGTGTTGCGCTCTGCCGGGCGCGACGCGAAGATGTTCGAACAGCCAGACACGTTTGAGTTGCTTCGCCGCAACGCGTCGCGACACTTCGGCTTTGGAGCCGGGATTCACTTCTGCGTCGGTGCCCCGCTCGCGCGCCTCGAAATGCGAGTCGTGCTCGAACAACTGTGCGAACGGTTGCCGGGATTGCGACTCGTTCAGGGTCAAGTGCTTCGCTATCTCCCTAGTTTGGCAACGGTGGGTCCCCAAGCTCTGATGGTTGAGTGGGACCACTCGCGCGACGTGTGAGCCGCATACAACCGCCACGGGTCGCCTGCGCCCCGGCCGAGTTGGTGACCGTCCACCGACCGTACTTTCTCGACGACACCCACGCGCAAAATGCTTGGATGTTGAAGACCGATCCACAGGTGGAGACCGGGATTGTCGACGACGAAAAAGCCTACCTCGCACAGGTCGGCGCACGTGTCACGGAGGGCACCGAAGTGTCGACGGCGAGCCATGTTCTGTCCGGCTCTGCGATCGATCCCATCGCCATCACCGAAACCATTCTGAAGTCCGCGGCCCACAAAAAAGCGAACTTGCTGGTGATGGCAACCCGCGCCCGTGGGCTCGTAAACCGCGTCGGTCTGGGGAGCGTCGCGGATGGCTTGGTACGCGGCTCCAATGTCCCGGTTGTACTGATTCCACCGGGGTACGCGGACGCAAGTGTCCAGACACCCTTCCCGAGCAACATCCTGATTCCTCTCGATGGATCGGGGTTGAGTGAGCAGATCTTGGAACCTGCGTTGGAGTTGGCCCGATGCATGGGTGCGCGCTGTATCCTGCTACAGGTGGTCCCAAGGCCCGGCGCGAACACCCGAGCCAAACAGTACCTCGAGCGCGTTGCGTCCACGCCTCGGGCGCGAGGACTGGCGGTTGACACGGAGGTCGTCGTGGCGCGGAAACCGGGCGAAGTCATCTTAGAAGTCGCACAAACCCATCAATGCGATCTGATCGCGCTGGAGACTCGTGGCGACGGCGGGTTCAAGCGCCTGGTGTTAGGCAGTGTCGCCGACAAGCTCGTTCAACACGCCCAGATACCGCTCCTGGTCCGCTCGCCTGCACAGTCCTGAACCTCGGGGTTGCACGATGTGCTCATCGCGGAGCTAGAATTTCCGCCGGTAGAATCAACGTAAACACCGAACCGCCACCGGCTCGATCGATCAGTTCGACCCGGCCTTCGTGTCGCAGCGCCATGTCCCTGACAATCGCGAGGCCGAGGCCGGCCCCCGCGAGTTCGGCCTGGTCTCCCTTGAGGGAAAAAAACGGCTCAAACACATTTTTTTGGTCTTTGGCAGGGATCCCTGGACCTCGGTCCCGGACCTCGAAGCGCCAGTTCGTTCGCTCAGGATCTCGGGTGAGCTCAACCTCGATGATCGACTTCTCGGGCGAGTATTTGATGGCGTTGCTCAGTAGGTTGTCGAGGGCCTGGCGCAGGGCTGCGGCCGCGATTTCGGCGTGGGCCTGTTTGGGGGCTTCGAGGCGCACGACACACCCGCGGGTTTCGGCGAGGGCCCGCGCTGCATCGACGGCCTCCACGAGGACTCCGACCATGTCGACGCGCTCGCGTCGGACTGGACTCGCCCGCAGCGCGGCGAGGTCGAGGAGATGACTCGACAGCGTCCCGAGGCGCTCCACTTCGATCCGCGCATGTTCGAGGCTTTCCCGCAGTTGGGCGGCACTTCGCTCGCGCCGGAGGGCGACGTCGATCTCGGCTCGCAACGCTGCCAGCGGGGTCCGCAACTCGTGGGCAGTGTCGGCGATCATCCGCTCTTGGCTGTTGTGCGCTGCCGCCAGCCGTCGGGTCGCCTCGGCGATCGCCTCGCGCAACTCGCCGATCTCGTCCGACGTATGATCTTCAAGCGGCGCTGTGTCGAGGTCGCCGGCCCGCAGCCGCACCATGTGCGAACGAAGATTGCCGATCCGGGCGCTGAGTCGATTTGCGTGCCAGATCTGGACGGCCAACAGCACCGAGCCGGTGAGCAACAGTGCCAGGCCGGCGATCCGCCAGTAGCTCTCGAGCTCGTTGTCGTGGCGGCTGAGGGATGCGGCCAGCCACAGTGCGTAGGGCTGTCCCTGCGGGTCATCGACGCGGACGCGGAGCTGACGGTCGCGACCGAAGTCATCGAGGACGGTCTCTAGCTGGGGTTCGGTCGAGAGGTTCGTCGGGTCCATGCGTTGGGGTACGTCGGCGTCGACCGGGTAGCGCGTCACCAGCGATCCGTCGGGTCCGTAGAGTGCACCGCGTGGGGCGAAGTCCCGCAAAACCCGGTCGAGGGGGCTCTCGAGCAGGTGGAGATGGGGTGCACCTGCTCGATCAAACAGGCTGACGGCTTCGACACCGGCCTGTCCGAGCAGCGAATGGTCGTGTTCTTCGAGGATCACGCGGTCGAACACGAGGCCCGCGCCGACGACGGCTGCGATCAACAACACCAATGGGATCCCGGCACCGACCCACAGGAGTCGTGTCCGCAGCCTCATCGCTCGCTCCCCGGTGGCGCACGGACTTGTAGACGAAACCCGACCCCGCGCACGGCGAGGATCTTGACCCGCTCACCGACGACACGCATGAGCTTGCCGCGCAGATAGCCGATATAGACGTCGAGGACATTTGGATCGCCGTCGAAGTTGGTTCCCCAGACCGAGGTCAGCAGGTGGCTGCGTGAGCAGATGTCGCCCGCATGACTAAAGAGTTCGCGGGCGAGCTCATACTCGCGGGGAGTCAAGCCGAGCTCTCCCTTGGGTCCGCTCAGGGTCCGTCGCCGGCCGTCGATGTGCACGTCGCCGGCGCGAAACATGTCGAGTTGCCCCGATTCCCGGCGGTGCAGGGCCTCGACTCGGGCGAGAAACTCGGCGAACGCAAACGGTTTGGTGAGGTAGTCGTCGGCACCCGCCCGCAACCCCGTGACGCGCTCGCCGACCGAACCCCGCGCGGTCAACATCATCACCGGCGTGCGCAGGCCGGCGTCCCGCCAGCGCCGCAACATGCTCACACCGTCGCCGTCGGGGAGCATCCAGTCGAGTACGATCACGTCGTAGTCAATGTCTTGGGCCTGGGATTGGGCACTTCCGACGTCGGTGCACAGATCGACCCGATGTCCCTCTTCGCCGAGACCCTTGGCGAGTACTTGGGCGAGCCGTGCCTCATCTTCGACCAACAGGATCTTCATGCACAGCCCTTCCGCGAGCGGCCCAGTCATCGGGCTTCGCCCCCGGGTGTACCACGATCTTGCGCCACGGGATCACGTTCGCGCGACAACCAGGGGAAAAGCGAGGGCAAGATGACCAGCGACAAGAACGTCGAGGTCACCAACCCTCCGACGACGACGGTCGCCAACGGCCGCTGAACCTCAGCCCCCACGCCGGTGGCGAGCGCCATCGGGACAAACCCGAGGGCGGCGACCAGCGCTGTCATCATCACCGGCCGCATCCGCTCGCGGGCCGCCTCGTACGCCGCGTCGCGGGCCGAAAACCCCTCGGCGCGCCGCTCCAACAGGGTCGACATCAGGACGACACCATTCAAGATGGCGATCCCCGACAAGGCGATAAAGCCGATCGCAGCCGAGATCGAGATCGGCATACCCCGGGCCCACAGCGCAATCACCCCGCCGACACAGGCAAACGGTACATTTGAGAAGATGATCGCAGCTGGACCAAAGCGGCGAAACACGAGCACGAGCAGGGCGAAGATCGCCGCCAGGACACTCGGAATCACGAGTGCGAGCCGTTCACGGGCCTCTTCGAGCTGGGCGTATTGACCACCCCACTCGAGGCGGATGCCGTCGGGGAGCGTGACTTCGGCGTCGACGGCCGCCCGCGCCTGTGCGACCACACCTCCGAGCTCGCCACCGCGGACATTAAAGCCGACCACCGTGCGTCGACGTGCCATGTGTCGATTGACCAGTGCCGGGGTCTCGCGGACCTCGACCTCGGCGATTCGCCCGAGTTCGACGACTTGACCAGCCGGCGTCACAACCGGGATCTTGGGCACCGTAAACGCGTCGCCTTCGTGGGCCGTTCGCAGACGGATCGGGATCTGGACAGGTCCGTCCCAGGTCTCCCCGACGCCGATCCCCACGCGTAATGAGCGGACGATGTCGAGAACGTCGGCGGTGCTCATGCCGAGCGTGCTCGCCTCCAGCAGGCGCGGGCGCAACTCGACCAACGACACCGAAGGAGGAGCCAGGATCCGCACATCTGCGGCACCTGGGATCTGTGTCAACAAGGCTTCGATCTGCTCCGCCGTATGGCGCACGACTTTGCGGTCCTCGCCGTACACACTCAGGGCGACGTCGGTGACCGATCCGCCGATGATCTCGTTGAACCGCATTTGGATCGGTTGGGTAAAGGTCGCCTCACCACCGGGGGCGTCGCGCTCGATGGCCTCGGCGATCTCGGCGATCAGTGCCTGGGTGTCGAGGCCCGGTCGCCAGCTGTCTCGGGGGGCGAGGTCGATAAACACGTCCGCCTGTTCGAGACCCATGATGTCGGTGGCAACTTCGGGGCTCCCGATCCGACTGGTCACGGCCCGCACTTCGGGCGCCGCAGCCAACACGGCACGCTCGAGACGCATGGCCTCCTGCACCGAGGTGGCCAGGGAGATGTCGGGGGCGCGGTTGGTCTGGATCACCAGGTCGCCCTCGTCGAGTTGCGGGACAAATGCGCTGCCACTGGCGGCAAACGCCCATGTCCCACAGCCCAATAACCCCAGGGCGAGCACGGTCACCCGTGCCGGATGGGCCACGGCAGCCGCGAGCACCGGTTGATACATGCGTTCGAGGGTCCGCACAAACCACGGCGTGCGCCGAGGCAGGTCGCGCGGACGCAACCAGCTCGCGACTGCCGGCACGTAGGTCAGGGCCAACACCAGCGACGTGCTCAGGGCAAAGATCACCGTCAGCGCCATCGGCCGGAACATCTTCCCGTCGACCCCCTTCAACGTCAGGATCGGGATGTAGACCAGGGTGATGATGAGCACCGAGACGGTCATGGGCGCGGCGACCCGAGACATCGCCCGGATGGCGGTGGCCCGCGCCGATCGGCGTGCGCCCGTGTGCGGCTTGGGGTTTGCGGCAAACTCGTGAAAGACCCGTTCGACCATCACCACCGCGCCGTCGACCAACAGACCGAAGTCGATCGCGCCGAGGCTCATCAGATTGCCGGGGATATCAAAAAACACCATCCAGGCGAGGGCGCCCAACATCGACAGGGGGATGATGCTGGCGACCAACAACCCGGCACGCAGGCTGCCGAGCATGAAAAACAGCACCAAGATGACGAGTGCGGCGCCTTCGAGCAGGTTTTTGACCACGGTTTTGAGGGTCGCCTCGACCAACTCACTGCGGTCGTAGACCGTCTCGATCCGGACGTCGCTGGGCAATGACTGTGCGAGCTC
>CAZUPD010000260.1:0-7313 GCA_964621785.1 uncultured Nannocystaceae bacterium | reverse complement strand
CGGCGCGGCCGTGACGGGGCGTACGCTGCGTTGCTGCAACAAGCATGGCTCATGAACTATAAAGCTCTAGCGAGTGTTCTCGCCCGCTATTGTATGCATGTTCGTCGGCTTGCACCACAGTATGAACAATTCGTTTCGAGCTCATCTCATTGCATATGCAAGATGGTTTGGTGGGCTCGGATGGAGTTGTATGATTCTGTGTGGCTTACAACGGCCGCCCGGCCCCGTAGCCCGATGCTCAGCAGGTCGTGGCTGTGTCCGCTCGGGCGCGTTCAGGCGGCGAGGGCAAACTTGTCGGCAGTCACAACCTCCGGCACATTGCGCCCGGAGGTTGTGATGAAGGCGATTGTGTGCAGCGGCTACGGTCCCCCGGAGGTACTCGAATTCCGGGACGTCCCCGATCCTCGCCCCGGTCAGCACGATGTTCGAGTCCGTGTGCGCGCCACCAGCGTGCACCGGGGCGACTCCCGGATGCGCGCCTTCGATGTGCCCCCCGGGATCATTCAGCGCATCATGGCCCGGCTCTACCTCGGCGTCTTCAAGCCCCGCCGCCCTATCTTAGGCATGGAGTTCGCGGGCGAGATCGAGTCGGTGGGCGGGGCGGTCAACGGCTGGTCGGTCGGCGATCGCGTGTTCGGCAGCACGGCCTGGCACGGGTTCGGTGCCTACGCCGAGTTGGTCTGTTTGCCAGCCGATGGACCGCTCGCTTCCATCCCCGAGGGCCTGAGCTTTGAGGAGGCCGCTGTCGTGCCTTCGGGCGGCCTGACCGTTCTGGGGATCCTGGAGACCGTCGAGCTCAAGCCCGGTCGCTCTGTGCTGATCTACGGCGCTTCGGGCAGTATCGGCACCTTCGCCGTGCAGATGGCGAGGGCCCGAGGGGCAGAGGTTACCGGTGTGTGTAGCACATCCAACCTAGAGCTCGTCCGCTCGCTCGGGGCGCGCGAGGTCATCGACTACACCCAGCGAGACGTGTGCCAGCTCGAGTCCCGCTACGACGTGGTCTTCGACGCGGTTGGCAAGCTCCCAGGTGACGGCCGCGCGCTCGTCGCTCCAGGCGGTACCTTCCTCGATGTTCATGTCTCGAGCGACATGGTCAAGAGATCGGACGGAGCCCGCCTCTTGCGGAAGCTGGCCGCGATGCTGGAGGCCGGCGAGCTGCGTCCGGTGATCGACCGATCCTACGACTGGATCGACATCGTCGAGGCTCACCGCTACGTCGATCATGGCCACAAGGTGGGTAACGTCGCCGTGAGTATCGTCGAGCATGGGCCCTGACCTTCGAGGTCACAGGAGCCCTGAGATGGCGGCGAGCGTCCAGATGATGCCCCCGCCGACGAACAGTCCCCATCCGAGGGCGAGACTCGAGCCCCAACCCGACCCGCCGACGTTCATCGGCACGGGGAATGGGCTCCACTGGCTCCGCCGCAACACACGGGGCATGACCAACAAGACCCCCGTGGCCAGCACGACGAAGAGTGTCGCCCACCATGGCAGCGCGGTGCCCGAGGCCAGCGCGGTCATCGCCAGTACGCCCAGAATTACTCCGAGCGCGCCCAGGATGACGGATGTTACGGATAACGCTCGCTCCACGTTCGGCAGTCCTCCTGTGCCCGTGGGCGCCTCGCCCAGCAGGATGCGTACCATGTCCATCGCAATGTTGGTGGGCTCCGTGCTCGCTATACCAGCCAACACAACAACCCCGACGCCCTCCTTGGGAATGAGACACATCGCGGCGCTGTGGCCCTCCGTCCCCCCGTGGTGGAACACCAACTTTCGGCCGTGGAATTCAGAGAGCATCCACCCGAGGCCGTAGCGCTCGCCCATTCCCGCGATGGGCGGCTCGGCCTGACCGCGCCACGCCTCGGCTGTCGAGGCCGGGTCGAGCAAGGTGCCCCTCATCTGTGCGATCAGGTACGAGGCCATGTCATTGGCGGACGAGTAGAGCGCCAGGCCGGCGGGGGCGAACGATGGGTCCATGCGAATCGGCACCTCCACCCGTCGTCCGAAGCGGATCTGGTGAGGTCGGGCGTAGCCGATCTGCTTCGCGCGCTCGACGTCGAAGGCGGAGCCGCTCATGTCGGCGGGCGCAAAGATGTTGCGGGCGATGAACTCCGCGTAGGGCATCCCCGACACGGCTTCGATGACGAACCCAGCCGCCGCGAAGCCGGCGTTGGAGTAGGCCCAGGTCGTACCCGGTGCGCCAATGGGGGGACATTTTGCGAACGCCCGCACCGTACGCTCGAGCGAGGCGTGCAGAGAGGGATCGTCCAGGGCCACTCTCCAGGCTCCGTTGCCCAGTCCGCTCGTCTGGTTCAGCAGGTGGCGCAGGGTGATCCGGCGCGAAGACTCCGGGTCGGCCACGCCGAACCATTCAACATAGTCCTGGACGGGGCGGTCGAGCTCGATCGAGCCTCGCTCCTGCAGCTGGAGCATGGCAGTGGCAGTCATACTCTTGGTCAGCGACCCAATGCCGAACAGGGTGTCGGGCGTGACAGGGGCGCCGCGGTCCCACGCGGTCTTGCCGACCCCCGCACGCAAGACGACTTCACCGTTGCACACGACAGCGTAGGAGGCGGAAGCGATGTCAGCGCGGGCCAGTGCCTCCGTCATGTGTCCCTCGAGTCGGTGGAGCGTTTCGGCCGATGGAGATAGCACGTCTACCCAAACCTGTGTTCAACGCGTCGAGCGCGGCCCTTGGCTGGAATAGCCCATATGCCGCAATACAAAGTCCGTGATCTCGGCCTTTGATCTCGCCATGTGACCCAATCGCATGTGTCCCCCCGAAGGCAGCGCTATCAAGCGCGCGCCGGGTATCGCTCGCGCGGTGTGTTCCCCGTGAGCGAAGGGCACCACGGTGTCGTCGACGGCGTGGATCACGAGCGTCGGCGTGTCGATCGTCTCGAGCGGATAATCCCGCGCCCATCGCTCGGCGTCGGCCCATTCCTGGATGTCGTGGAGCTGCCCGGCCAGCCGCGCGCTGAATGGGCTCATGGACCGGAACATGTCCAACAAGTAGCGTTGCTCGGCGGGGCTCAGGCGGGCCTGTAGATCCGCGGTGACGCCCACGGCCTTGAGCGCCCGTGACCGCAGGTACGTCGTCGCAAACCAGTAGAGGAAATCAGACTTGTAGATACCTGTCGGCCGCGCAGGCAGCTGCTGGCTCACCGCTGCGACCATCACCAGCGCGACGCAGCGCCGCGGATGGCGCAACGCGAATTGCAAGCTCGACGGCCCACCGGCGGACACGCCGACGATCGCTGCGCGGTCGATGCTCAAGGCGTCGAGCAGCTGCGCGTAGGCGTCGGCTTGGGCGGCGGCCGAGCTGTCGCCCGCGAGCGGCGTGCGGAGATAGCCAAAGCGCGACGGAGCGATCGCGCGGAGTCCATCGCCCACGTACCCTCGCGCGATCAACAAGCCCTGATCGAACCCGCCGGCCCCTCCGTGGGCGAGCAGCACGGGGAGACCTTCGCCGAGGGTGGCGTACTCAATCGGGCCCGAGGCGGTCTCCTGGAGCACGCTCCCAACGGTCAGCCGGCTGTGGTTCTCCTGCACCTCTCGGCGGTAGCGAGCGCGGATCCTGTACGCCGCCCAGAACGCTGCTGCGGTCAACAAACCCCCGAATAAGAATGAGTTCTCCATCATCCTGACTTCCTTCGTCCCGACTCGTCGATGCTTCGCTCGTCGCTATCCGCCTGGGAGAAGTCGATGACGATCCGCCCCTTCGCCCGGTGCGTCGTCAGCAGCTCCACTGCCTCGGCGATCGACTCGAGCTCGAAGGGGATCACCGACTGCAGCGGCATCCGAAGGTCGTGTCGCACGACGGTGTCGAGGGCCGTCTCGATCACGGTGCGGGGTTTCATCTCGCCGAACACGTAGCGAGGTCCCCGAAGCCTGGTGCGGAGCATTCGATAGCCGACGTACGCGAGCACCTTGGCGAATTCCCACCACGAGAGCCTGCGCTCGCCGATGTATCGCATCGGGCCTACCACTGTCACGAACGTCCCGGTCTTCGCAAGCGTCTTGAACGCGTTCGCCTCGATGTCCCGGCCACCGACGCAGTCGAAGACGGCGTCTTGCAGCTCTCCTGTGTCCCGCAGGACATCCCCGAATTCGTGCGCCGTGTAGTCGATCACCTCGTCGGCCCCATGCTCGTGCACGAACGACCCGTTCTTGGCGCTGCAGATGGCTGTCACATGAGCGCCGCGTAGTTTCAGGAGTTGGAGCAACATGACGCCGATCGAGCCCGACGCGCCGACGACTACGCAGCGCGTGCCCGGGCCGACCTCGGCGCGCGCGATGGCCCCCCACGCGACGCAGGCCGCCATTGACACCGCCGCCGCTTGCACGTGCGTGAGCCCGGCGGGTTTGGGCATCACCATCTCCTCCGTCACGCAGCGATAGCGAGCCCACGACCCGTGCTCCATGGTCTCCTTGGGGATCACGAGCACCTCATCCCCGACTCGGAATTTGTCGGCCCCGTCCCCGAGAGCCACGATCACGCCAGAGACCGACGAGCCGAGGATGTACGGGTTGTCCGCTGAGATGTTCTTCGGCCCGAAGAAGCGGCCGAGTGCGGTGCCCTGCGCGGCGTAGATCTCGTCGATGTGCATCGACGACGCGAGCAACTCGATCGCTACCTGACCGGGCCCCGGACGGGGAGTCTTTACATCGAGGAGCTCCAGCCGCTCGGAGACCTGGGCGACCTCGGGCATGACCGTCATGCCGACGGCGCTCATCGTGTTCGCGCCCCAGTAGGCGCTCTCTTGTGACGTAGCAGTGTTGATACTCATAGCTTCTCTTGGTGCGATATAAGAAACAAGGGGTGAAATGGCGTCACGCTGAATCAGCGCTTGTGCAGTGAGTCGCGCGGTTCGCCACGCGGTCGCGCGTCGACTTCGATTGGACAGATGGGACGCTGGCGCCATTGTCTTTGTACGGTCCTCTCGCGTCATCACGCTCCCCTTTCGAGTTCATCGCTCTCCGTGTCGATGTCTGTGGGTTCGAGGAGCGGCAGTCGAGCGGCCAGCAGGGAGCCGATCCAGAGCACGCCGACGCCGCTGAAGAAGGTTCCGAGGGCGATTGCGCCGAGGAGGAGTTTGAGAGCGAGTTCGTGGTTCATGAGTCGTTCTTCCGGGAAGGTTCGAGCGACGCGGTCTCGCGTTTTCCTGGGACCGGCGACGCGTCATTCGTTGCGGCGAAGCGGCGCTCAGCGTCCGAGCCAGGCCGATCCGTCGTTCGTCAGGATGATGTCCAGCTCTTCCTGGGTGAACGGGAACGAGCTGATTGTCTCGAGCGCCTCCGCCGGGGTCTCCGGGTATGAGAGCCGCATGTAGTCGGACGCGTACAGCACCCGCTCGATGCCCCACTCCCGCAGGCGCCACACCATGTGCTCCTTCACCGAGTCAGGGGCGTCCTTGAAGTGCTCGAGGCACGAGCTGGTGTCGACGTACATGTTGTCGACGTTGAACAGGCCCTGCGCCATGCCCTCGATCCACACGTCGATCTCGGAGCGGTCCGCGTCGTTCGTGCAGTGGGCGAAGGTGAGCGGCACGGTCGGGTGGCTCGCGATGATGGTCGCCACGTTCGCCAGACCGTCGGCGTCGAGCGGCAGACCGAGCGGCGAGCCCGCGTGCATGAGCACCGGGAGCTCACGCTCGGCCGCGCGGTCGAAGACCGCCGCGAGCGCGGCCACCTGCTCCTCGACCTCCACGTCCACCCCCGAGGCCGGGAGATGGATCTTCAAGCCGGTCATGCCGAGCTCGTCGACGCAGCGGTCGATCTCGGAGAGCGCCATGTCGCGCAGGGGGTCGATGCCGCAGAAGCCGATGAGTCGTTCGGGGTACTTGGCGACCTCGGCGGCGGTGAAGTCATTCTCGGCCCGGGCGCCGTCGTCGTCGAGTTCGGGGAAGTAGGCCAGCGACAGGACCACGGCGCGCTCTACGTTGCCCTCGTCCAGGTGCGCGATGAGGTCGTCCGCGTCGGGCGCCGGGAGGCCCGGACCCCCGATGGCCTCGGTCAGGGCCGGGCTCATGAGGTGGGTGTGCGCGTCGAGGGCGGCGCCTTCGTACAGGAGCGGCTTTGCCGGCTCGAGCGGCTCGCCGGGCTCTCCCTGGGGTCCTGCCGGCCCGGCAGGTCCGACACAGGCGGCAAACCAGCCGAGGGTCACCAGGGTGATGAGGGGAGCAAAACATCGAGCGAGCTTCATGGTCATTGGGGTCTCCGTTGTGTCGAAGGGAGTGATTGCGACACTCGAAAGATGCCCGAACCAGTCGTGCTCGGCGTCCGCCAAAGGGTAGATATTTCAAGGTAAATGCTGAAATCTACCCATGGGTATACCCCGGGTTGACGCCATGGATGCGTGTCTATCGGTGGGTGGAATCTCAGCTGCAGTTCGAGAATCCAACCATCGGTGGATAGCGAAATCGGCCCCCTTGGGGGAGCTTGGTACTCGTGAGCCCGCCCGAGGAGTTTGCATGCCCCAGACACCCTTCGCCTTTGACATTGCCGCGCACGGTGACGCGGTCGTGCGCACCAGCAACCGCAACCGCGACCGCCTCATCGTTGGGAGCTTGTGATGGTCGACCTCGTTCGCATCCGCGTGAGGGCGACAGACGCCGCGCAACCCGGTTTTGGCATTGCAGGAGAGGTCATTGTCGACGAAGGACCTTTTGCGCTCGAAACACAGGTTATGGGCATCGGTACGGGTGCGTTGGCACGATATGTCGAGCTGTCGGCCGACCAGCTGGCGCGCGTCCCGGCGGGGCTCTCGCGCTTCGAGGCTGCTGCCTTGCCGTGTCCGCTGCTGGCCGCCGTTCGAGGACTCAGGCCGCTCGCGGGCGAGAAGGTGTGGATCCGGCACGCTTCGACATCCGTCGGAACACTCGCCATTCAGCTCGGCAAGGCGCTCGGCTGCTATGTGATCGCAACCGGGCCGCGCCGGCGACTCCCACTGCTGTGGGACCTCGGCGCCGACCGGGCCGCCGTCGAAAGCGATACGCGACCCGACGGGATTTTGTTCGATGCGCAAGCCCATCGTCCAGTTCTAAAAGCGTTCCCAGGAGAACTCGCCGCCGCAGCGAGCCTCGCCGAGCGTCTGTGCCTGGTCCCGGTTGTCGACGAGGTCATCCGCTTCCCATCCTCGCACACCCGACCCGGGGCCGAGCACGTGGTCTGGGAATTACCGGATGAGCGATGAGCTGGTAGCGCGGTTCGTGACTACGCGAGCAACCCGTAGGCGGTCGCCTTGCGGACGGCGTCGACCCGGTTACGGGCCTGGAGTTTGCGGAGCAGCCGGTGCATCTGGGTCTTCACCG
>CAZUPD010000259.1:0-7332 GCA_964621785.1 uncultured Nannocystaceae bacterium | reverse complement strand
AACTCACCGCCCAAACTGCGGGCGAGTCGTTGCGAGACGCTCAGGCCCAACCCCGGAGATATTGTCAAAAGTTGTGGATCGACCCCATCGCCCAGCATGATCAGGCGGTCTCCTGCTCGCGCATTTGAACTCCGTCGACGAACGACTCGCCGGCCCGGACCAGGGGAAGCAATTTTCGGCCGTTGAGTTTTCGCCAGCGCTTCTCGGCCATGGTGAGGAGCTTGAAAGCCATCGAGATTCCCTTGGTGCGGGATCCTGATCCCTTCGTGACTCGGTGCCTCAGGCGGAGCGTGGCGAAGGAGGATTCGATGACGTTGGTTGTCCGCAGATGGACCCAGTGCTCAGCTGGGAGTGAGAAGTACGTTTGCAGCTGCTCCCGATCCTTGAATAAGCAAGTAACGGCTCGCTCGTGCTTGGGGCTGAACTCGGCTTTGAAGGCATCCATGGCGTCGTTGGCATCTTTGAGGGAATCGGCGTACATGATTTCACGGAGCATCTTCTTAGCTTTTGGTTGAAGGCGCTTAGGCAGTTTATCCAGGACATTGCACATTTTGTGCACCCAGCAGCGTTGCTCCTTGGTCTTTGGCCAAACGTCTCGTAATGCCGCCCAGAAGCCCAGAGCACCATCCCCGACGGCTGCGACTGGTGCTCGCAATCCGCGGTCTCGCAGTGACCGTAACACCGAGGCCCAGCTTTCCTTGCTTTCCCGGTAGCCATCGTCGATTGCTATGAGTTCTTTGGTGCCATCTTCCCGGACGCCGATCAGTACGAGTAGGCATAGTCGATCCTCCTCGAGGCGGATCGGGAGATGGACGCCATCTGCCCAAACATACACGTAATCCCGATCGGCCAGGTCGCGTTTCTTCCAGGCCTTGTGCTCGCTCTCCCACTGTGTGGTCAGTCGGGAGATCGCGGTCGCCGACAGACCCATTGTGGCTTGTTTGCCGAGCAACGATTCGAGGGCCGGTCTGAAGTCGTTGGTCGACAGTCCCCGCAGATACAAAACCGGCAACGCCTCGGCGAGTTTGGGCGATTTGCGCATGTACGGCGGAAGGATCCAGCTCGTGAACTTTTGCCGCTGGCCACCGACGATCCGCTTGTCGTTGACCCTCGGTGCACGGATCTCCATCGTCCCAGCACCCGTGGTGATCTTACGAGCCTTGGCGTGCCCATTGCGCACCACCAGGCGACAACCGTCGTCACCGCGAGCGTGTGAGTAGCGTTCGATGTAATCCTCAACTTCGGCTTCTAGGGCCGCTACAAGCATCCTACGGGCTCCCTCGCGTACCAGCTCGTCGAGCTCCGAAATTCCGTCCTCGTTGTTTTTCCTGTTTTCGACTATCTTCAACATCGGTGGCTTTCCTCTCCCCGTTTGGGGGCCTTCGTGGTGGTTCACGAGGCAGGATAAGCCGCCTTTTTCATGCGCGCGATACGATTCTTGATCCACAACTTCTGACCGTAACTCCCAGGAACTTGTGTGGACCACATTGCATCTCAGCATTACGGGAGGTCGCACATTAGCCCATCACGGAGGATCACGCGACCGTTCATGTGACCCGGCAATAATTGTACATACATATTGTTTGGGACGAACCGCAGGCACGGGTGGATACGCACGTCCAGCCGTTACCGAGCAGGAAACCGCCGCGAACTAGCTGCGGCTGAAATAGATCGAAGACCCGTCTTCGAGCTTGACCACCTCCACGCGGGCGACAGTGTTTGTCGCCGGGCGGGATGGGTGGTCGAAAGTGACGCCTGCAGCATCGAACGCCCGCCGTACGTTATCGAGCACGGCGCGATTGGGTGTTTCGGTCTCGCCCCTCTCAAACCGGATGATCGTCGCCGAGGACGTGTTCGCGCGGCGAGCTAGCTCGCGTGCCGACCAGTCCAGGATTCTCCTAGCTGCTGCACACTGGCCCGGAGTCATTTTCGCACTGTACCAGCTGTTTTACAGCAGCAATCTTTCCGTTTGATTTGAACAAATCAAATGATAAGATTGAACCATTCAGGGGTGTCAAATGATCCTCACAGCGCACAGTCCGCGGGGCTTCAGAAGGGCAAGAATGAGACGAAAACGCAAAAACACTCTAGTCGAACTCGACAAAGGAACAGGGCCCGACGAGATCAACCGTCGACTCACCGACGCCGGCGCACGCGTGGTCAAGTTCCACCTCTGCGGCATCGAAATCACTCGTCGTCGGCCTGACCTCGGCTGCGATCTACTCGCCGCCCTCACCAAACAACTCAAAGTGCGATGCACCGTCGAACGCGGTGTGGTCTCCGTGTACCCGCGGCCCTACTGCAACTTCTCCGCGCACGGCGTCATCGTCAACGGCTACTTATTAAACCCCGAGCTCGGACCACTCGACGCGTACCGGCGCGTGTGGCCCGAACTCGATCGCCAGTTGAAGCAACGCTTCGGCGATTTCATCTGTGGCGACCGCTGACATGCAGCCGCACGCAACTTCCCAGGGGTTGGTCCTCCCGCTGCCTCGGGATTGGGATCGGGTCACGTTGGTTTTGTGGCTCAAACACCACGGCGTCCGGCGATTTCGGCTCGACGTGGCCGGTGTGCCGTCTGCTCTCAATCTCGTCATCGGCGTCGACCTGTTGCGTTCGCTCGACACTGACGTTCGCCTGCTCGTCCAACCTCCGATCGCGCGGGTGTTCCCTCGGCCAGCTGGCGAAGTCTTCGGTCAAGCTGATCAACCGCAAGTTGTCATCAACGGAAAGGCGGCGACGGACCCGCAGCAACTCCAGCAGTGGTGCGCGGTGTGGCCATCGCTCGAAACCTTCCTCGCACAGCCCGGCACGTTCTTTTCCGACGAGCGGGTCGACGCCCTCGGTTGCGATCGTTCCGCGTCACCGAGTTAGTCCCGAGCAGACACGAAGATGGATCCCGCCGAACCTGACGCAGAGGACATCCACCTCGTTTCATCCGCGCCCCCATCAGCGCCGCGCAACCGATGGGGTGACATCCTCGCGGGCCGCTACGAACTTCTCGAGCTGATCGGCCGCGGCGGATCGGGATCCGTGTTCAAAGCCCGCGATCGCCGGCTCGGTCGACCCGTCGCCATCAAGATCGCGTATCCCCGCGACGCAAAACAGCGCGCCCGACTAGTCCGGGAGGCGCGGATCGGTGCGCAACTCTGTCATCCCAACCTGATGGAGGTCCACGACCACGGCTGCGAAAATACATGCATGTACATTGTCATGCCGCTGGTCATAGGGCCGACGCTCCGCGCACGGGTCAACGCGGCGCCATTGCCCTGGCAAACCGCCGGGGTGTTCGTGCACCAACTCCTCGTCGCCCTTGCGGTGCTCCACAGCGTCGGTGTGGTCCACCGCGACGTAAAATCCGACAACTGTCTTTTAAGACACGAGATAAGCGGCGACCGTTTGGTCCTCGCCGACTTCGGCCTCGCCCGCGTCGACCAAGCGGCGCTTTGCGACTTGCCGGCGCACCGAACCTCGCAGGTGATCGCGTCGATCGGCTACATGGCGCCCGAGCGCATGGACTCGCACGGTGATGCGCGATCGGATGTGTACTCGGCGGGCGTCGTGCTGTTTGAGGCGCTGACACGCGTACTGCCGTTTCGCGGAAAACCGGACGAGGTTTTGTGGCAACACGGGCACGAGCCACCGCCGCCGCCGAGCTCGATGGCCGATGTCCCGCGCGAGTTCGATGAGTTGATCGCCCAGGCGCTCGCCAAGGATCCGCGCGACCGGTTTCAAAGTGTGGGCGCGTTCGATGCGGCGTTGTTGCGGGTGGTCAAGGTGCCGCAAGTCGAAGTGGTACCGACGGCCGGGGTCGAGGAGGTTTCGCGGGCGCTGTTTGCTTGGGAGCAGTGCGATGTGACAGGAGCGCTGGTCGAGGCTCGCAAGGCCGAGGTTTGCGATCGGCGGTGGCGATGCTTGCGGGAGTTGATTGAGGTCGTTCGGGCTGCGGAGGGCTGACAAGGAGTTCGGGCCGCGGAAGACACACCCGGGAGGAATACCGCCGCCCCCAAGAGGTTTGTAATCGGCGGTGGAGGTGCTTGCGGGAGTTGATCGAGGTTGCTCGGACGGACGGCTTCGGCTTGATGCACTGGGAACGTGGATCAAGTCGATTGGTCGATGTCTTGATTGAGTGAAACAAGCAACTTCCGGGACTTCACAGTGTCGGGATGATCAGTTCCCAACTTGCGTTCGCGGCCCACAACAACGCGCTGTACCAAGGTCGCCCTGCGCGTAGAGGGTGACGGCTAGGTTTTGCAGCGTGCTCAGCGTATCGGGGTGTTCCAGGCCGAGGATGCGTTCATACGCGGCCAGCGCTCGCTCGTAGCGTTCGCGGGCGCCGCTCAGGTCGCCCTGCGCGTAGAGGGTGACGGCTAGGTTTTGCAGCGTGCTCAGCGTATCGGGGTGTTCCGGGCCGAGGAGGTTTTGCAGCGTCATAAGCGTATCGGGGTGTTCCGGGATGAGGATGCGTTCATACAGCTACCCCGGTTTGTGTGCTCTCTCGCCGTCCTCTTCGCCGCGCCGTCCTCTTCGGTTTTCGCCGTTGATAAGTCCTATACGCTTCTTTGGGACTGGGGTGCTTGCTCATGAGCAAGGTCCAACAACGGTTTTGCAGCTCGTGAACCTCTGATGCTGGCCACCAGTGGTTGTCGCCGCGGGCCCGTTTTTATCGCCAGTCACGTCAGATATTTTCGGCGGGGTCACGGCTGTTGTGTGTATTCATCAGGCCAGGCAAATTCGATGAACTGCGAAGCAATAGCTAGAATTTGAAATGTCGAGAAATTCGAATTGCTTGACCTTGGCACCAACAAGCCAAGCTTAGAGAGGTTATTGGCATAAAAATAGTCCATGGATGCAATGTCTATCTTTGCCTGTTTACCTCCTCCAAAAACCAACGTTGCAAGAAGGCGTGCATCTGGGTATTGAATCCGATCGAGGATCTCTAAAAAATGGATGCTAACTCCCTCAGCGTAAAACTGTGGTGAAAATGATCCAAAAAACGCCTTCTCTATCATCTTCCGCTTCCTTGAGTTGCCTGCGCGTGGCCACATCTCTCCAACACGGCGGAATACATCCCAGACATCTTCCGGTGTAGATGTCATTCGAATCAGCCTGGGGGGTACGGGTATTAGTTGTTGATGCGGTGAAGCCATTTTCTGAGAGTGCTGGTGGTGTGTGCAAGGCGAACGAGATTCGTGGCGCTCTTGCTAATAAGGAAACATCTTTATATATACCAAATGATCTCGATTCCTTCGATGATAAGTGTTTTGCTATTTACTCCGATGGGGAGTCGTTTGCCCCCGCCGAGAAAATGTTTGAGGTTTCATGGGGGGGGGGTGGCCAAACAGTGTCACAAGCTCGGCCAGGCACATACTACTGTGTAGAGCGACCATTCATTACCCCCGAAGGGGAGAAGCTGCTGCTCTCCAAGACTCACGAGTTGGTTTCAAGTGGGCAGGGTCTACTCAGTGCGGTAAACGGTGGAAGTGCCCAAGAACTAACAAACCTCGTCCTTACTCTTATTCTTGTTCTTCTGGCCATAATCGCACTTCTTTTACTGTTTGGCCTTATAATTGTCGTGAAGTGGGATCTACTTCTAGACACTTTGGAACTAAGAAAAAGTCGAATTGCTGCAAAAATCCGCTGGTGTTTCTACGAGAGGCGCTGGCCGATCCTCTATTGGTACGCTGCCAGAGTAACACACTGGGCTCACGCCAGAACTCGGTTAGATTTTTTTCAGCGCTCTAGTGATAGACTCCAAAGTAAAGCTTGTGATAATGGAGCCTTTGCCGCTGAACTTGCACATGAAGATTGTGTCCAGCTTGCGGAGATCATGGGAGCAATACTGTTCGACGACCGCATTGTGATTGTTGGAGAGTCTGATAGCGATGTTGCTCACGTTCTGAGACCGAAAGATTTTGAGAGAACCCGTCTCGATAGGACTCTTTGGCTTTTACCCCCAGTATCTGCCTTAATTCTGATCTTCTCCATAACTTTTGTGACAGGCTTTGAGTTTTACGTCGAAGGGTTTCCAGGATTTGTCCTCATGGGAGTTTTCTTTTGGCTGCTGGCTGCATCTTGTCGTTTCGAGTTGCGTCGGGTGATTATAGCGACAGACAATGGTGTTGTGATCACCATGAGGGTTCCGATTCAAGACTGGGAAACTCTCCATAGTTGGATGAACGGTTCTTTACGGCCAGAGCACACATCCTCGAGGGAAGCGCGAGTCAGGAATGTGATCATGAAGAGGAAATAAACTGTACTTGTTGAGTACCGCGGGTTTGCCGAAGTTTGTACAGCGGCTGGAGACCGAGACGCAGACCTAGTTACCGGGGTTTGTCCGCGAAGAACTCGAGGCGTTCACGACCTGCGGAGACTTCGAGCCGGCCATCCGACCGACGAAGCGGTTCGAGCCTGACTGCCGCTTCGGGTAAAATGTTGGGCTTGCGAACGAAGTCGTCGCGTCGTCAGCCGCCCGTGCATAGAGCTGAAGGCTCGCCCAATCCAGGTTTCCAGTTGCCCCTGCAAGGCGAACACGAGCCCGCGCGACGGCCTGTTCGACCGACAGCTTGTCGACAATGTGCGCCTGGTAAAACGCCTCCGCGAGGACTTCCGAGCCCGCGGTCGACAACGCAAAGCGGGAAGCCACGACCGCACGAAAACCCACGCGGTGCATGGCCTGCGCGACACTCCCGAGCTGATTGCCGAGCTCACCCACGTTGCCACTGTCGCAAGCGGCAACCACAATCACGCGCAGCGTCGATGTAAAGCGCCCGAGTAGCAGACGGAGTCGCCCGGGGTCGACGCCGCTCGAGTCACCTTCGTCGCAGTCGAGAAGCAAACCGAAGCTCGAGCCTATCTGACCACCGTGGGCGAGGATGTGGAGATACTCGAAGGGTTCGCCATTGTTTTCGGCTTCGGCAAGCGCCTCGCTAATCCGTCGTGCCGAGGATGACTGGCTCAACGCCCATCTCCCCAGCGGCCCAGGCCGTCGACAAAGCACGTTGATGAGCTTCATGCGGAACCGGACCACCTGCTGCCGACCAAGCAAACAGAACGCGACCTCGCAGTCCGCGTGCGGAGCTTTCGACTTCGGTTTGGGTTTTCGGCCACTCGTAGCGCACAGTGACACCCGGGAGCTCGCCGAGGTGCTGGCCCGATGGTCCGACGACGAGCAGTTCCCACGGGAGTACGTAGAGCTCCGCGGCGTTGAACCGAAACGTGACGACAACACGCTGGCCTTTTGCACAGGTTGCCTTGATCTGGTTTCCAAGCTCGGTCCAACCGGTGGATTGAAGCGTTCGCGCGAGGAAGTTGCCGAGACGCTGCACAACC
>CAZUPD010000258.1:0-7373 GCA_964621785.1 uncultured Nannocystaceae bacterium | reverse complement strand
ATGGCGATGGCGACGGCGACGGCGACGGCGACGGCGACGGCGACCTGTGTGGGAACGGTGTCCTCGACGACAACGAAGCCTGCGATGATGGCAACAATTCCAGCGATGATGGTTGTACATCCAACTGTTCCATCGAATGCGGGTTTCTCTGCTTAGAAGCGGGCGAGCCCTGCATTTCGGGATTTCATGCCGTCCAGTGTGCATCCCCGCCTGGTGACCCCGGGGCCCAAAGTCCGGTCGCCAACAACTGCCAGCTGGCGACCCTCTCGGTCGACGGCATGTTCTTCGAGCTCAGTCCGCCGACCACCATCGCCGACCAGCCGCGCCACCTCGACGCGATGTTCACCGACCCCACCAACGCCGTGTTCGGGTTTGCCGGCGATACTCAAAACCTCGCCGGGGGCAGTCGTTTGGTCGAAGTTGATGTCACAACCGGCGTGATGGATCCCGTTGGGCCGAGCTTAGGCGTCTGGGTGCTTGGCGCGGCGATGAATGATGAAGGTGAACTTTGGGTCACCATCGCTGGGACAACCTACGAGAAAAATCAAAACACCGAACTTCAACTCGCGCAGGTCGACCCCGCCACGGGTCAGATCATCACTGGACCCACGGTCCTGCTCGACGGTGGCCAACCGGTTCTCGTGTGGTCGACCCACGTCAGTGACATCGCGTTTCGGTTTGATGGCGCCATGTTCATCTCGGCCAATGAGCCCGGGCCCCCACCTCCCGAACCACTGTCCCGCTACCTCGAAGTCAATCCCCTAACGGCGAATGTGCTCTCATCGATCGAGGGACCCGACGACATCTACGCAGCGGGCATCGTGTTCGTGGGGACGGAGCAGGAGGTCATTGCGATGGATATCCGCGGTGTGGATGACATCTACCTCCTCGACCTAGCCGCCCCCCCCACACTCAACGCAACCCTGCTCTACGCCGACCCGATCGAGACCAACAGCGGCACAGCCGACCTCGCCGGATGCTCCAAACTCGCACCGCAATGAGGTACGACCGTGCCACGCCAGCAGTATCCCGAGCGGAACATATCAGTGCATACACACAGTTAAACAAACGCCAAGAGATCAACTCGGTCGACCCGGACCGGTGTCGGACTTGGTGAACGCAGGACTCCTCTGCGGTTACTCCGACCCACAAAAATCTGGTCTCCAACCCGACTCCGCGCAAAACCTGCCGCCCATCCAAGAACCTACCACCCAAAATACATGACCCAAAAGACATATTAAAGTTATGATCCGTTGATGCGCCGACCACTTCTAGCTTCCTTATCAATCGCACTCCTTGCACCCAGTCTCGCTGCCTGTGGCGGCGAAGAGTCAACTTCGACCGAGGCGTCCGACACCTCTACAAGCTCCGAAAGCGAAACCACCGACCCAACAACGACGACGATGACAACAACGGATCCGACCACCGCAGGCCCCGGCACGATGACCCAGGGTGACGGCGACGGCGACGGGGATGGGGATGGCGACGGGGATGGTGATGGCGACGGGGATGGGGATGGCGACGGTGATGGGGATGGCGACGGCGACGGCGACGGCGACGGCGACGGTGATGGCGACGGGGATGGGGATGGCGACGGCGACGGTGATGGTGATGGCGACGGTGATGGCGACGGTGATGGCGACGGCGATGGTGACCCCTTCTGCGGCGACGGTATCCTTGACGACGGAGAAGAATGCGACGATGGCGACCAAAATGCCGATGACGCCAGTTGTACGAGTCAATGTACGATGGCCGTGTGCGGGGATGGATTCCTCTATCAGGCCGAGGAAGACTGCGACGATGGCAACGACGACAATACAGATGCATGCACAACTTTATGTGCAGCACCTGCCTGCGACGACGGCATCATCAGCGGAGACGAGTCGGATCTCGACTGTGGCGGCAGCTGCGGCGGCTGTGCACTCGACGCGACCTGCGACGACTCGGCCGACTGTGAGACCTTCAAGTGTCTCGACAATGCCTGCACCTACCCGCGTGACTGTAAGGACATCCTCGACCAGCAGCTCGACCTCGACGATGGTAACTACGTGATCGACTTCGATGGTCCCGGTGGAATAGACGAGTTTACTGCCTTCTGCGATATGACCACCGACGGAGGTGGCTGGACCCGTTGCGGCCTGATCGATGAGACAGATCTTGGTACAGACGTCTGTGTCACCGAGTCCAACGCACCGTACGAGGCGGATCTCCTGCTCAATGAGTCCTTTTGTGTCTACATGTTTGAAACGGTGCCCACGGCTGGCATGTTGATCCACAACCGCACACCCGACGACAACAACCAGGACTTCGGCTTCGACGACAAAATTCGGATTACCTGGGACGACATGCCGATGACGCCATACACCTACAATAATCATCCGATCTCGGACTGCCGCGAGTTGACCTCCGACACGGTGTTCGCGAATTGCCAGTACTCTTCCCACACCGGCAACCCATGGCAGCTGGCCGCGTGGTCCTTCACCCGTGGGAATCTCAACAATGGCTACTCGGGCAATGCCAACCGACGGGTGATTCTCGGGCCGACGTTCGCCCCGGGTACGAGTGGTTGTACATGGCACAATTTTGGTGCCGAGACCAATGCCCGCAATATCGCCAACAGTTGGCGGGTGACCGAAAACATCGGTGATCTGTTCCTACGTTAGCCGACGCTCGCTAGGAGCACATGCAAATGCATTCATCTGCAAGGAGTCGCCCTAGGCCCCCAAGCGCGACCTCGTCGACTCAATAGCGAAACGACCCAGGTGCCTGCGGTGCCTTGGGTACCTTGGGCGCTGGGGCCTCGGCAGGTTTTCCTGCCGCAGCTTTCCCAGGCTTGCTCGCCGGGGGCAGGGCCGGCTGGGGGACATTCGCCAAGATACGCTCGAGGATCGCCATCGGCAGCCGACTGAGCAACTGGATCTGGCGCTCGGTCAACCGTCGCTTCGCCGATGTCGTTGCATCGAGTTGTGCCTGGGCACTTCGCTGCAGTACGCCCAACAACATCTGTCCGAGTTGATAGGTCGCTACTTTCATCAGGATCTCATGCGGTTTGAGCCCAGCGGTTTGACGGACGGCGAGATCGGCATAGGACTTCGGTCGTCGCCGACCGGGCGAACGCATCATATCGAGGGACGACTTGGGCCGCGCGAGCGGACGTCGGCGAATCACTCGAGTCGTTTTTGGAATCGAACTCGGCAATCCAGAACTCGGCCTACGTCCCATCGAGGTACCGATGAGGGATCCGACACCTCCGACCGCGGACGCGACTTTTCCGGCGTGGGTCGCCGCGGAACCGACACGGTTGGATGCATCGCTCACCGCCCCGAGCAGTCCGCCAACGCCTGGCAATTTTTCCGACACAGCACCGGTGACACTGCCGATCGTCGTCCCCACACCACCGACTGCAGTCGTCAACCCTCCCACGGTCGAGGCAACCCCACCGACCGCCGCAGCGACACCGCCGGCGACGGTCGACACACCACCTCTAGCGATCGAACGGCTCGGAGTTGAAGGTGTCGGCACGGGCACGTCGGGGAGATCCCGCGGTTTCCCAGTGCGCCTGTCGTTGTTGACCACAGAGATCTCGAGACCAAACCGCTCGAGTACGGCATTCGTCGTCGCCGCCAAGCGATCTTCGACACGCTCGCGCTGCTGGGCAACGCGTACGCGCACCCAACTTTGCACGCCGCCCACAACCGCTTGCCGCATCTTCTTAAACATGACGCGATGGTACCGAAAATCGCAAAGTTAGGATCGACGCGGTTTCGAAACTTGAACGCGGCGAGCGTTTGTGCCATCAACGAAACCGCACCACACGTGCAGGGATTTCATGGGCGACTCAAAAACTTGTACCGACATCGAACATCCGCCCCCCCCTGCGAGCCGGGCCCTCTACGTGTTTTGTGTGCTCCCTCAGACAGCCGCTGTGGCCGTGGCCGAGGGGCTCGATGGTGCACCTCTCGAATCGGTGGCTGCCGCCGGTGTGCGAGCGATCTGTTGCCCGGTGGATCTCCACGCCTGGACGGGGGAACATGCTTCGAAGAACCTGTCTGATCTTCAATGGGTCGGACCGCGGGCGCTGCAGCACGAACTCGTCAACGAGCAGCACATGACCACAGGTCCGACCCTCCCACTGCGCTTCGGCACCCTGTTTTCCACCGCACAACGCGTCGAACACTGGCTTACCCATCACAGCGACGAAATCCATCAATTCTTCGCCACAGTTGAAGGCGCCGAAGAGTGGGCCATTCGCGGATGGCTTTGCGACCAGAAGTGCGAGGACACGCTCGCTGCACAGGACCCGCGTGCCGCTGACCTTCCGCAATCCAAGGGGGCGCGCTATCTCCAACAAAAGCGTTTGCGTCGGGACGCGGCCAGCCGGGTTCGGCAGTGGGTTGCCGACACGGGCAAAGAGGTCGTCACGGCCCTCCTCGAATCGTGCCTGCAGGTCAAACCGTGCCCGACAGATGCGGTGAAATCTCGCCATCCGACCTCCGATCGATGTGTGCTCAACTTTGCCTGTCTCTTGCCTCGCGGACAGGTTGAGCAATTGCGCGAGCACCTCGACAAATGCGCCGAGCCGTGGGAACCCTACGGGCTTTCGTTTGAACTCAACGGGCCCTGGCCGCCCTACAACTTCTCCCCCGAGCTCGCATCCAACTCGTGACATCTGTCCGATGAGCCATGGTTTTCTGATCTACGCAATCGTTCCAAGCGCGCAACGAGAGCCGCTCGCATCCGCAATTGCACAGGTTGGAACTGGGATTGGGCAAACTGCTCTCGAACTCGTTGCGTCCACCGACCACGTTGCGATCGTCTCGCGATTGCAGGGACCCCATCGGCTGCGAGATGTCGCGGTCGAAATCCTGCTGGAGTACGAGCGAGCCGTCGCGTCCCTGCACGATCGAATCGATCTTGTACCCTGCCGCTACGGCAGCGTGCTTGCGAGCAAACAAACAGTCTGCAACCATCTCGAAGCCGAATCTGCACGCTACCTACGTGCATATCAACGCATCGTCGGATGTAGTGAGTACAGTGTGCGCCTGCTGATTCGCGCCCCTGTCCCCCCTCCGCCCCAACCGCGACAGGACCGCAGCGGTGCGGCATTTTTACGCGCGCGCAAGCAGCATTACGCCCACGCGCAAACACTCGAGAATCAGGGGTCCGTGGTGTTCGAAACTCTCTATAAGAAACTCGGTTGCGCGGTGCGGGAACATACCGTTGAGGCGCTTCCTCATTCACAGGGCCTTCGCGCCATGTTTCTTCTGACACGCTCCGCGCACGCGCAACTCAAGGCCGAATTTCGTCGTTGGCGGATGAAGCGGGACGCAAATCTCACCGGCCCGTGGCCACCGTTTCACTTCGTCTAGCCCTGCGGCTTGTAAATGCACGTACCCCCATGGAGATGTGCTGAAGCGTTCACGCGTCCGCGCTAAAACGTCCGGCGATATTTCGCTCGATACATGTATGTGCGATTTATCCCCGGGCGAATCACTCCTTAAATAGTCCGCTGTCGGTGTCCATCCCGGGACTGTCGACGTGATACGGTTTGAAGCCAACGTTGCACGAGGACATGTCCTCTCGATCATCTGACTAGTCACCTCAGGAGAGAAATCCATGGCAAAAATCCAGAAGTCCACAGACTCATCGAGTCTCGCGGAAGTAGTGGACCGCATCCTTGAAAAGGGCATCGTAATTGATGCATGGGCAAAGGTATCCCTCGTTGGGATCGAGTTGCTCGCGGTCGAAGCCCGTGTTGTGATTGCGTCGGTAGAGACCTATCTCAAGTACGCAGAAGCGATCGGCCTGACTGCCACCGCGGCAGCACCTGCATAGTCAACTACTTCTTCACTCCCCGGGAGATTCTCCCGGGGGGCGATTCTCCTACAAATTTGGTGTCCCGTGGCGGCAAACAATCAGACGAACTTGAGCGTGGTGGATCGAGGACCGGATGTGTTGCACATCGAACCCAGTGAGACGTTTGTCGTCACACCCGAGGTCGAGTCCCTCACCAATCGGGCGCTGACCTACCTGCGGGCCGGCATCCCCCTGCACTTTGCCGGACTCCCCGGAGTTGGAAAAACCCGGCTCGCGTTTCATGTCGCCGCCATGCTCGGGTCACCGGTCGTGCTGCTGCACGGCGACAGTCAACTCGACTCCAGCGATTTGGTCGGACGCGATTCGGGCTACAGCCGCTCGCGCGTGGTCGACAACTTCATCCACTCGGTCACCAAGGTCAAAGAGGAGCTGCGCACCCAATGGGTCGACAACCGCCTCACGTTGGCCTGCCGACATGGATATACATTGATCTACGACGAGTTCAATCGCTCGCGTGCAGAGACCAACAACCCCCTGCTCAGCGTGTTGAGTGAAGGGGTGTTGAGCCTGCCGAAACAGCGCCAACGCGATTGTGGATACATCCATGTCCATCCCAATTTTCGCGTGATTTTCACCTCCAATCCGGAGGAGTACGCCGGCGTCCACAAGGCTCAAGATGCCCTGCTCGACCGCGTGATCACGCTGTATCTCGACCACTACGATCGCGATACCGAAGTTGCGATTGTGGTTGCACGGGGCGAGGTCTCCGAAAAAATGGCGGCACCGATCGTCGACATCGTCCGAGCGCTCCGCAGTCACCACGAAGGATCGGCGAGGCCCACGATCCGTGCTGCCCTGGCGATCGCCCAGGTCCTCGCGGCCTCTGGCGCCCAGGTCGATGAACGCGATGAGGTGTTTCGCTGGGCCTGTCGCGACATTCTCAGCCGCGACCTCGCCCGCATCACTCGCAATGGAAAGACCATCATTCCGACTGTGATCGACGATGTCGTCCAAGACGTCCTTCGGACCCATCGGCGGAGACGGTGGATCTAAATGTTAGCAAAGGTGCTGCTGCGACTCGCGGTCTGGTGGGGTCTGCACGTGGTCGGCCGCTACTCGCTTCGCGCGTTGAAGTGGGGTGCCATCAAGTTGTTGCAACACTGGAAGGCACGCCGACAAGCCCGCAAGGTCGCTAGTTTTCGCAAACCCCGAGTTCCGCGGGCTACGAAGCGTACGCGTTGCTGTCGCATCTTGCAGCGTTTACGCCCCAGTAAACCCGCGACCCCGGCGACTCCCTCCGTCGAGATCCCGCCCGCGGCGCCCACGACCCGAACGGGCAAAGGTTTTTTTGGTCGGTTTCGACGCAAGCTCACCACCGCCGTGGTCGGTAAAGTCGTCGACAAAGCCGTCGACAAAGTCGTCGACCGTGGTCGGCGAATACTCGAGCCTCCGGTCGCACGCGCCCTACAAACCACTTTCGATTTCGTCGGCCTCACCCTCGAAGTCCAGCGCGGCCGATAACGCTGCTTCGCCACCTGCACGATCATTCATCGCCG
>CAZUPD010000257.1:0-7387 GCA_964621785.1 uncultured Nannocystaceae bacterium | reverse complement strand
CTGAGCGTGTGCAACTTGACTTCGTTCAACATCGCCGTCCGGTGGTACCAAGCAAAGCCTGCGCGTCGAGAAAATACGGATACGCGACGAGCAGAATCGGTGGCTGCGGCCCATCTTGTGTGCCTGCATCCCCGGATTCGCTGCCTGACGGGACAAAAATTAGCAATTGGTTGACCTCGCTGCAGACACTTTGTCGATGACGTGAGACCGATCCACATGTGTCCTCCTCCAAACATCTCACTCGCGCGAGCCCGTGGGCCACGCGAAGCACACGGCGTGACCTCGACCGGAAGTCTGAAATGGGCCCGGGGGAGACGAAATGGCCGGGAATACAGTTCGGTCGAGCTTGCTGAAACGAACACAAACCTGCATCGAGTACGATAAAATGAGTTCTAAACTACAGGCTTTGGGGGTCGTTTGTGCCCTTGTATCGATGGTCAATTGTGATGCCGGAACCGAGACTTCTGGAGACGGCTCGGAGACCACATCCGCCGATGCGACGACGGATATGACGACCGAGGCGACCTCGACAGCGGGTCCGGCGTCGTCGACCGAGGGCACGACGAGTGACGAGACCGAGGGTGCGACGGGTTACGAGACCGAAAGCGACTCGACGAGTGCGGAGACGGACGACGCGACGAGCGACACTGACACGGGTGCGGGCGAGACAACCTCCGATCCTGGGGCCTGCGGGGACGGTGTTGTCGACCCCGATGAGGAGTGTGACGATGGCTCGCAAAATGGCGTTTCCGAGTGTACCGCCGAGTGTACGCTCAACTTCTGTGGCGATGGCTTCGTCGGCGGGGGCGAAGAGTGCGATCACGGTGCCATGAACTTGAACCAGGCCATCTGCAAGGAAGATTGCACGCTCAACATCTGTGGCGATGGGTTTGTCGGCCCCGGCGAGGGTTGTGACGACGGGAACCTAATCGACGGCGATGAGTGCTCCAGCATGTGTGCCGCAGCCACTTGTGGAGATGGCGTGGTCGACGCAACCGAAGCGTGCGACGATGGAAACTCGGACAATACAGACAGCTGTAGCAACAATTGCACGCTAGCGACCTGTGGGGACGGTTATCAGCAGGATTTTGAACAGTGCGACGAGGGCATCTTCAACTCAGAGAACGATGAATGCACCCAGGAGTGCCAGCTCAACACCTGTGGCGATGGCAATGTCTACAATCTCGGATCCGGAATGGAACAGTGCGATGACGGCCCGGACAACGGTCCTGGCATGAGCTGTAACTCGCAGTGTCTCCTCAATATTTGTGGTGATGGCGACCCCGGGCCTGGCGAGCAATGTGATGATGGCAACACCAGTGAGGGCGATGGTTGCTCCTCGAGCTGTACCCTCGAGCAATGCGGCAATCTACAAGTCGATCCAGGTGAGGAGTGTGACGACGGCCAAAACCAGAACCAGGATGACGGCTGTACTGATCTATGTATGGAGCCGCAATGTGGCGATGGTTTTGTCCAGCAAAGTTTAGACGAGGCCTGTGACGAGGGGGCGGATAACAGTAATACCGGTGACTGCACGCTCGCGTGTGAAGTTGCCACATGTGGTGACGGTCTGATCCACCAAAGCGCCGAGCAGTGCGACGATGGCCTCAATAATGGAAACGACGAGGCGTGCAAGGCCGATTGTACCATCAATGTGTGTGGGGACGGCTTTGTCGGTCCCGGTGAAATCTGCGACGATGGAAATACCAACAATCAAGATGAGTGTACAAATGTATGTAAGCTCGCAGGGTGCGGCGATGGCTTTGTCCAGCCTGGGGAACAGTGCGACGACGGCAATCAGGTGAACACAGACGACTGCACAAACCTGTGTCAGCCACCTTTTTGTGGGGACGGCTATACACAGGTCAATCACGGAGAACAGTGCGACGATGGCAACGACAACTTCAACGACGGATGTACGCCGACCTGTACGACCGAGCCGGTGACGCGGGAGTTTAACTTTATCGGTGGTGTACAACTGTTCGAGGTGCCCGCGTGGGTGACCGTCGTGACAATCGAGGCGTGGGGAGCCCAAGGAGGTACCGCGCTCAATAGTCAACAGTATTGTGGTGACAATCCAAGCGTCGGAGGTCTCGGAGGTTACGCAAAGGGCAAGCTCGCCGTGACACCCGGCGAGACCCTGGGAATCTACGTAGGCGGGGCCGGAGCTGCGGGCAAAGGCAAAGGCTGGAACGGCGGCGGGGGAGGTTGCGAGGACGCCGAAACCTGCTCTAGCGGTGGAGGTGCCACAGATGTACGCCAGGGAGGTGCGAGCTTGCTCGACCGAGTGATCGTCGCCGGAGGAGGTGGCGGTGCCGAGTGGTCCTGCGAAGGACTCGGTGGGGGCGATGGAGGAGGGTTGTCCGGAGACGATGGCGACATCGGTGAAGTCCCCAGCGCACGCGGAATCGGCGGTGGACAACTCGGAGGCGGGTTAGGGGGCACCCATCCGATGTGGTGGCCAAACGGCGTGGCCGGAGGATTTGGCTACGGGGGTCTGAGCACATCCGTCGGACACGCAGGTGGAGGCGGAGGCGGGTACTACGGAGGTGGAGGCGGTGCGGTCGAAGGCCACGGAGGAGGTGGCTCGTCGTTCATCGGCGGCGTCACGGCGAGTACGACCAGCAAGGGGCAGAAGACGGGCAACGGGAAGCTTGTGCTGGCGTATTGAGGCGCCACCTTCGGTAGATTGCACAGAACACCCGGTGTCGGTGGTGACCCACTTGTTCCCTGACGACCACGGGTCGAGGTCGGCCCACCAAACTGTCGGCCAGTCGTCTGCGTACACGTATTGTACTCATTCGCTGTAGGCGTCACCACGGAGAAGTATTGACGCCGACGAGAACGAGTCTCCGTAGACGAACGACCCCGGGCGTCAGGTTCGCTCCAGTCGTCTGCGGAGATATATTTGCACATGCATCGATTGTGCCGTGCTGGATCCCGCGTTGAGCGTTGAGGCACGTCATTCGTCGGCCCGGGCAGCCCCTGCGACGGGACTTGCTCACGCCGACAGCAGCGCGTAGCCGAGGTAGGCGAACACCCCAAATTGGGTCAGTGCACCGATGGCGAACGATGCGGTCCGCCACGGTTGAATCCCGGCGACATAGCAGATGCTGTGAAGCACACGGGCCGCGGTGAACGTGCCAAAAATCGCCGCTGCGACGACCCATGAAATGGGGGTCAATGTCAACATGAAGCCCGAAATCAAAAACAGCGGAATGTTCTCGAGGGCATTTCGGTGCGCACGTCGATACCGCGCAGTCCGGTCGTTTCCCGCCTCGAGCACGACGGTGGCCTTGGGGTTGAGTCGCATGTCTTCGGGGTTGATCACCTCTGCGGATTTCGCCCGTGACACGGCGGTGTTATTCGCCAAAACGAGCAGGTTGAGGCCGAGGACGATCAGCGTGACGAGATAGGCTTGGATAACAGGATTTGCGAGCGTGTTCATGGATCAGGTTCTCCGCAGTGGTGACGAGGGCCGCACAAAAACTCATCGGTGGCACAGCAACTGTTTGCCGATTGACCCGTGGGGGCCCCTGGCGCAGACTTCGTGCCATGCATCACGAGGGCGAGATGATTGACGCCGCGCGCGGGGGGAACGAGCAGGCCTTTCGCTCGCTCGCCGAGCCACATCGTCGGGCGTTGGTCGCCCATTGCTACCGTATGTGTGGCTCGACGCAGCAGGCCGAAGATCTCGTCCAAGAGGCGATGCTCCGCGCCTGGCGTGGGCTCGACCGGTACGCGGCCCGGGCATCGTTTAAAAACTGGCTGTACAAAATCGCAACCAACGCGACCATCGACCGGCTTCGCCAGGGCAAGGTTCGCACGCTGCCGGTCTACGCGAGCGAGCCGAGTGCACCGACCACAACCCATCCGCCACTGGGCGAGCCGATCTGGATCGAGCCGTTTCCCGACGCACTCCTCCCGCAGACCGTTTCCCCCGATGCAGCACTGTCGCTGCGCCAGAGCGTGCGCCTGGCGTTTTTACAGGCCCTCCAACAACTTCCGCCGACACAGCGCGCCGCAATTTTGCTCAAAGAGGTCGTGGGGCTCCGGGTCGGTGAGATCGCCGAAGTCCTCAGCACCACCGTTGCAGCCGTCAACAGCATGTTGCAGCGGGGGCGTAGTACATTGCGCAGGGCCGGTCCGCCGCGCGAGCCCGATGCGCGCGAACAGGCGGTGGTTCAAATGTACATGCATGCATTTGCCAGCGAAAACGTGGATGCGTTCGTGTCTCTGCTGCGCAACGATGCCCACATTTCGATGCCCCCCATCCCTTCGTGGTACACAGGCCTCGACAATATCCGCACCTGGATGTGCGCAAACGTGTTCACCGGGCCGGTGGGCGGAAACCGCTTCCGCATGACACCGACATGGTCAAATGGACAGCCAGCCGTCGCGGCATATCTGCGCGAGGAAAGTGGCCAGTTTGCCCTGGCCGGGGTCCACCTCCTCGATGTCGTCGACGGTGAGATCGCCTCGCTCATCGTATTTCTGGACCGGGCCTCACTCCCGTGTTTCGGCCTTCCGATGTACCTCCCGGAATGAACCTCCGCGAGCTGTTCGTCCGCAGGTTCATCTTCGCCGATTGCAATCTCAGTGCTTGATGGTGGCGAGCACCCGTTTCATCGAGTCGTGGTTGTGGCTGGAGGCCTCCGCACCGAAAGTCAGCTCATACGGTGACGCGGACGTGGTCGAAGTCGTCCATGCTGGCGCATACAGTTGAACACGGTGCATTTGCAGATACATTCCCAGAGGTATCTGGCGAACGTTGTACCGACGGTTGCCGCCAACGGGGCTGTATCACATGGTTTTTGATGGGGTGATTGGTGTAACTTCTGAGCGTTGGCTGCGTTTGAGCAGCGACAATCTTCGAGGAAGAAAGCATGAAACTACTCAAGGGACTCGACGCAGTTCTCACCGCAGCTCTGCTGACGACAGCAGCGACAACCCTCCCAGCCTGTTCTTCAAATGATGGCGAGTCATCGTCGGACTCCAGTTCGACAATGAGCACAGACACAACAGGTACGACAGCAGGCTGTCCAGGAACGACAGCCGGGTGCCCTGGAACCACCGCGGGATGTCCAGGAACCACCGCCGGGTGTCCAGGAACCACCGCCGGGTGTCCAGGAACCACCGCCGGGTGCCCAGGAACCACCGCCGGGTGTCCAGGGACTACAGCGGGTTGCCCGGGGACCACTGCGGGCTGCCCGGGGACCACTGCGGGCTGCCCGGGAACAACTGCCGGGTGTCCAGGGACGACCGACGGGGAACCGGGGATCCCGACCAACTCCGAAGAACTTGTCCCTTGGCTCGAAGCCGGCAACTACGAAGGTTGGCCGGCGGAAAGTCAGATCCATGAGCCGACCAACGGTAGCCCGCACGGGCGTGTTCGGGTGTTCATCAACGATGTACTCGAGGACTCGCTGATGGCTGAAAGCTCCGCACATCCGATGGGAGCTGCTTCCGTCAAGGAAATCTACAATGGTCAGGATGCCTTCATCGGCTGGGCGGTCGAGGTGAAGGTCCAAGCCGATAGCAACGGGGGCGACGGCTGGTATTGGTACGAAGTCATCAACGACAATGTCTATGCCGACGGCCTCGGCGAGGGGATCTGCACGGGTTGCCACAGTAGCTCCGGTGTCGATTTTGTATTGACGAACTATCCACTCATCTAATCCGGGCTTTTCGTGGCGCAGCGAGCCAGATGTGTTGCTGCGCCTCGCCCGTGGAGACGATGGAGTGGGGCCGTGATGGGGTCAAATGGGCGTGGATGACTGGAGCTGCCCACGGTTGAGCGTCACGATTCGGTCTGCCACGTGGAAGTACCGCTCGTCGTGCGAGATCACGAGCACGGTTTTACCGCTGCGTTTGAGTTGGGGAAGTAACTCCTCGTAGTAATAGCGTCGGAAGTCGTGATCCTGTTCGGCGGCCCACTCGTCAAAGGCGTAGATCGGTCGATCTTCGAGGAGGGCGACGACCATGGCGAGACGCTTGCGCTGTCCAGTCGACAGGGAGACAGTGCGAAAAGCACCGTTGACGATCGAGGTCTTGTCGGCGATCCGGAGTTGCTCGAGTACCGCAGTCAATTTCGCTGGGTTGATGTCCTCGAGGCCATATAGCCGCTGGAACACATGAAAGTCGGCATGGACGGCGCAGATGAGCTCGCGGTAGGCTCTCACGCACGCATTCGTGACGGGAATGCCGTCGACATGCAGCGCGCCCGATGTCGGGGAGTAGAGGCTTGTCAGGAGTTTGAGCAGGGTCGACTTGCCACTGCCGTTACCACCGACGATGAAGATGAGCTCGCCGCGGGAGATGGTCAGGTTGATCGGACCGACATGAAACTTGTCGGTGCCGTGCGTATCATAGGTGAACTCGACATTGCGCAGCTCGATCCGTCCAAATTGCCCGCCCCACGGGTTATTTGCATATTCATCTTCAGGAGCGGCCCGATCGAGTTTGCGTTCAAGATCGGCGATATGTTCGAGGGCGATGTTCGCCCGGGTGATGGTGGGAAGTCCGGAAAGGACCCCGTTGAGAGGGCCGTAGGTGAAGATGACTGCAGCGAGCACCTGCGGGTGGGAAAATGCGACCGACGCATCGTACGTCGGCAGCAGGAACACGATCGCAGCGAGGATTGTGAAGTAGTGCAGTCGGCCAAAAACATACTTGTCCGCGAACAGGATATTCGCTTGGGCCGAGACGCTGTGAGTCTCGTGGGTGACACCGACAATCTCGCGACGCAGTGCATGTTGACGTCGCCGCCGGAGCTTGACTTCTTTGAACCCTTTGATGAGATCCGTGAGTCGCTCGAAAAAACGAAGCCTTGCGAGCGCGGCTTGGCGCAGATGTTTTTTGATGTCGTTGAGGTGGGATCGGACAAATACAATCCCGATCCCCGCCACGGCCGCGACAAGGGTGAGCGCGGGGAGGGATAACCATGCGAGGTAGACTGCGCCGAATGTGACGACGACCGCGAGTTGGAGGAGATTGGCGAGCTGGCCCGAGATACTTGTGATTCGCGTGGTGCTTTCGGTGACGCGATCGATGATTTCTGTTGACCCGAGCTGCTCGATCGTCTGCAGGTCGCAGCGCATGATCTTGTCGGAGATCCGCCGCTTGAAGTCTCCAAGGACATCCTCGACGATGTGGACCATGCTCTGGTAGAGGTAGCGAGCCCCGTGGTAAAACATCAACATTGCGGCGGAGAATGTGAACAGCAGTCGCAACGTGTCAGAACCCGTGTGCTTGGCCGCGTAGTTGATGAGTGCCAGGACACTTGCGTTGGCGAGGCCGATCAGGATCGCGGCGACTAGCATCCGCCTGATGTGTCGCCGCGCACCCGCGTAGATGAACTCAAAAACCGGCATGCACATCCTCTCTG
>CAZUPD010000256.1:0-7535 GCA_964621785.1 uncultured Nannocystaceae bacterium | reverse complement strand
GCAGCTTAGCCAACTTCTCTCGCCCGAGCCGCAGCCGACTCTTTACAGTTCCAACTGGTATCTCGAGTATCTCGGCAATCTTCTTCGTACTCAAGCAATCTGCATAGTGCAGCCATAAAATCTCATAGCGATCGGCCTCGAGATTGCTGAGTGCCTCGCGGACTGCCTCTCGACGCTCCTGGCGTGAGAGCGACGTTTCCACCCCTGTCCGCTTGCCCTCGCGTGTCGTGTACGTCTCCTGTCTATCGCCTTCGCGGTACCCTCTTCGGTAGTAGTCGGCCAATCGCCGTGACCGGACTCGAAACAGGAACTGGCGAAAGTTCCGGATCTGTCGATGCTTTTGCGACACATCGAGGAAAGTTTGTTGGGTGAGGTCCACCGAGTCTGTGGCCGAGCGAATCCGTCCGCGAAAAAATCGCTCGGTTGTCTGGTAGTAACGCATGCAAAGTGTATGGCCTGCGCGAATGTCATCGGCTTGCCACGCCTCGAGCAGTTCACTGTCAGAGCGTTCGGAATTACTCATTCGTATCCTCCTCCATGACAAGCTTGCCGCAGCGAGGCACGGACCGAGATTTTGTTTTTATAACTTCCAACCGGGCTCACCGCCTTCGTCCCGTCATCTATTCGCCGCTTGCTCATCGCTTGCACCCTCGTTGTGGCAGGTACCTTGAATCGTCGTTCAAGGTACCAACTCGGATCAAAACTTTTTGTTTTTTCGCGACTCGCGGCGTGATCGGGGTGCGGTGATGTCATACTGCCGGACGACCTCGCTTCTCGGCCCTTTGCCCAAACCACGACCCACCCGCATCCAGGTACATCTTCTCGGCGAGCGATGGTGTACGGCCCAAGACCATGTTGCGGTGCGGGAATCTCCCATAGCGGTGGATGATCCTCGCATGAATGATCGCCATCTCGAGCCCGCGCCGTGCGTGCTCGTAAAACCAATCCGTTGCCGGAGTGCTTGCCACGAGGGCCTCAAAACGCTCCACACACCGCCGCTGTGCGCTCATCGACTCGGTGTGTTGAAGAGGCAGGTACAAAAACACCCGCTCAACCGGGCTCAACTCGTCCTCAACTCCGTCCGCCAACGCGCGTCGACACCACTGCAACCCGAGCTCACCAAACCCATACGCTTGGGCCGTCCCACGGTAGATATGTCGGGGAAACTGATCGACCATAACGATCCATGCAAGTACACTTTTTGCGTGCACACGCCAATGGTTGAGAACTCCGCCGGCGGCGTGTTGAAGCGTTTGCTCAAACCGCCTTGAGATTTCGGCATCGATCGCGGGGCAAGCATCGAACCACAGTGCCGACCGCTCGCTATATGTTCGCTCGTCGAAAACCTGTGTCCCGAACCAAAAATCTAGAATGCTTGGGTATCGGTTATTGTGTGTCATGGCTACCTCGACCGGGGTTGAGGGACGGTAGTCGTACCCATGCTGGTGTCCCCGGTTGCAAGTTGGGGCGGTTCAATGCATCTACAATGATCTCGGCGTCAACAAACACGAACTGCGACCCGACATCCGTCTCAGCCCCGATTTGCCGAATGGTCGCCTCCTGTCGGGCACGCGACGCCCCCAGTTGCATTGCAACGGCAGCACCTACCCTCACCTGCTCGAGGCGTTGTGGCGGGACCGCAAACCGTACCCAGAGGGTGTCTGAGGAAATCAGTCGCACAACGGGTGCATCTGGACCTGCCATATCCCCCGGGTCGAGGAGTCGGGCGGCAACAACCCCCGAAAACGGGGCCCGCAACTGGGTGTCACTGAGTTCACGTCTGAGCTGTTCACATTTCGCTCGCCACTGGGCAACGTCCGCGCTCGCGCGCTCCTGTGCAGCTTTTGCCCGACGTAGTTGAAAGCGGGCATCCTCTACCGATTTTGCTGCCGCTGCATCCGCACGTGCGAGCTTCTTGACCTCCTCCAGTCGGCTTGCCGCCTGTTCGCGGTCGACCTTGGCCTCACCCAACGCGGCGGTCTCCCTCCGCAAGGAGGCTTCGGCCATCCGCAAATTCTCGGCGGCTTGGCGGGTATCGAGCTTGGCCAGCGTTTCTCCAGCAACGACTCGCTGACCTGCCCGAACCTCAACTGTCAATACCTCACCACCGCTCGTCGGACCGATGTCCGCCATCTCGTCCGCCACGACAACACCGATGAACTCATCCTCAGCCTCCGGAGACGCGACCGTCGAAACGTACTCCTGTGGGCGTTGTTCACCCCCCGAGTGCTCCAACGGCGACAACGGCACGGAGCAACCAATGGCGAATAGCCACACACAACCTAGTCCTCGTTTCGCTCGCTTGTGCATATACACCTCGTTTCTTCTTGCGCGGCTCCAGAGTTAATAAACTCGAAATAATGCCCACGTTTGGCCATGAGCTCAATGTGAGTGCCCTGCTCAACAATCATCCCGTTGTCCAACACGATGATTGTGTCGGCCGAAGTGATGGTGCTCAGTCGGTGGGCGATGATGACACGAACACACTGAAGTGAGGCCAAGTTGTCCATCACAGCTTTCTCGGTGGTATTGTCAATTGCACTTGTCGCTTCGTCGAGCAGAAGAATCGAGGGTTGCGCGACCAGTGCTCGAGCCAACGCAATACGCTGACGCTGACCGCCAGACAACGAGCTTCCACCATCCGAGGCAATGGTCTCGTACCCCATCGGCATCGCCATGATCTCGTCGTGAATCCCGGCGAGTTTTGCTGCCGACACCACGCTTCCATAGTCCGTAGATGGGTCTGTGAGGGCGATATTCTCACGGATGGAGCGACCAAAAATATATGGGTTTTGCGGCACAATCCCGAGTTGGCGACGGACCGCTGTGATATCGAGGTCGGCCAAGTTGTGGGAGTCGTAGTAAATGCCGCCTTCGGACGGGGAGTACAGGCCGAGTAAAAGATTTGCGAGTGTCGACTTTCCCGATCCCGAGCGCCCGACAATCGCTACACTGGTACCGGGCTGAATGTCGAGTGTCACGTCCCGAACAACAAGTGGTCCCTGTGCGCTATACCGAAAGGATACCCCACGCATGCTGATCGCTCCAGTCAAGCGCGGGGGCTGGGCAACCGCCTGCTCGTCTTGCTCCTGGGGCGTACACAGGACGTCGTCGATCCGTTCGATGTAGCTCCCGATCCTTTGGAGTTCGAGGCCACTCCCCACAAGCGATGCCAACGGACTGAGAAAGCCCATCGCCAGGGCATTGAGTGCGAGCATGCTCCCCAGAGAAAGAGAGCCTCGCATGACCTCGGCGGCACCAAAGCTCAGGATGAGTAGCGGGGCACCCGATGCGAGGACGGACCGCGTCGACTCGACAACCGCGGTGAGACGCCCCCGCTTGAGTGCCACATTGAGTTCATCGACAAAAAGGTTTGACCAGTGCTGGACAGCGCGACGCTCGGCACCCGCGGCTTTCAGCGTTTCGATACCGGAAATCAATTGCACAAGGTACCCCTGCGACCGCGCCTGCGCTTCGAGGTTTTCGGTCATCAGGTCACTTACGCGTCGACGCGCCAAGAGGTAGATGCATACTTGTAGCACGCCGAGCATCACGGTGATCAGTGCCAGCTTGGCGTGAATGACGAACATGAGTGCAAGGTAAATCACCACCAAAACGCCATCGAGCACCGCCGAGAGTGTATTCGAGGTGAGCAGCTCACGAATCGTGGTGTTGCTCGTGACCCGCATCATGAGGTCACCTGCGGATCGTCGCACAAAAAACGCATACGGTAGCTTCGTCAGGTGTTCGAGAAACCCCAGTGTCAAGCGCGTGTCGAGATTGGTGCGTAGTTGCAGAAGTACATGTGCACGGATGAGTTGCGACAAAAACTGAAACGCGACGACAGCTCCTAGTCCCACACCGACGAGCATCAGCAAAGAGTGATCGCTGCGGGGCACCACACGGTCAACGAGTAGTGCAGTCAGAAACGGGAGTGCGAGCGCAAGTAACTGCAAAAATACGGATGTTGTCACAACACGTGCGAGGAGGTGGCGCTGACCGAGCAACTGCGAAAGATAATTCCAAACCTGGCGCGACCGACTTTTAGAGGGGACGAACTTTGAACTCGGCTCCAACAGCAGGGTAATCCCTGTAAATGCCTTGGACACGGTGTGCATCGGGATTCGCCGTCGACCACGGGCGGGGTCCACAATTTCGATACCGTCCCCAACCACACGTACAAATACGACAAAGTGATTCAGTTCCCAGTGGAGGATCGCCCCCGGAGGTAGTTCTGAAAGGCTCTCGATGTCGAGCCTGAGTCCCCGCCCCCGCAGGCCACACCTCTCCGCGCCATCGAGGAGCTGCCCGGCATCAACGCCATCGCGCCCACTGCCGATAAGATCGCGTACCTCCTGCAGCCGCATCTCTCGACCAAAGTAACGCAACACCATCGTAAGGCACGCAGCACCACAATCCGTCCACTCGAGTTGCTGAACAAAGGGGATCCGTGGGCGCCGAGTGAAGGCTTGTAACTTTCGCAGGGCCGGAAATCTGTGGACCACCGGAATTGGGATATTTGACGGCGTCGCGGTCATTGTCCATCCAATCGTTTGAGCGCCGGGAGGAAGAGTTCGAGAATCGGCTGGGTTTTTATCCGGACTTCAGCGAGCCCAAGCATCCCGTCGTGATAGGTGTAGTTGGAACCGTCGGCGAGAAAACTATTTTCGGGTAACCGCGCTTGGACCAAGACCACCGGGCCAGCAAGTGCCACAGAGTCTCGAACCTGGGGCCCGAGGTACCGCTGAACTTCGACGGGGCCGATCACGTCGTTGCCAACCTCCTCGATGATCAAATCTTGGTAGGCGTAACGATACCCGTGTAGCTCGAGTCGCAGACGCATCCCTGGGTGAATTTGTGGCCGATCGCGACCGGGCAAAAGCGCTAAGACACGCCGCCAATCATCATTGTGGACAAGTGAAAGGGCAACGTCGCCAACTTCGACATGTTGGCCGGGCCGGGTCCGTAGATCACTCACAATACCGTCGTGAGGCGCCCGGACTTGGCGTTGCTCGACACGGTCACGAGCGGCCCGCACCTGTCCTCGCAGCGAAATCAAGCCCTGGGTGGTACTGTCGTCTGTCGGGTCGAGCATACGTTTCCGCAACAGAGCATTGAATTCCCGTTCTACCCGCGAAAGCTCCAACTGTTGGGAGGTGTCATCAAGGCGCATGAGGAGCTCACCCGCTTTGACGTGCTGCCCGGCCGTGACATATTGCGCAAGCAGTGGTCCGCTACTTTGCGCCGAAATCTCCGTCCGCCGATGCACCCGAATGAGCGCGGGCCCGGTGCTGTACTGCTCGACCTCGCCGACAACAAGAAAAACGATACAGGCCACCACGAGTGTCACGAGGACCCAATAGGCCCAACGGATCCACCCCGGAGAAACTCGAATGACATCACCATAATCTCCCCGGGTGGTGCGTGCGTCCAAGGACTCGGTCCGGAAAAGATTCTCTTGGTCCGAGCGTCTGACCGACTTCGCCTCCGTCATCAACGCGAGGTGATGCATCATCGGACCCGAGTATTTGGCGAGGGTCTTGAGCGTCGCGTACTCAGTCTGCGCAAACCGCATCGACCGAGCAACGACGATTACTGCATGAACCGGGGTGCCGATCGGTACAACAATCAGGTTGACCGTCAAATCGCCTTCGGGTTCATCGAGCCGTTGTTCAAATCGCGGGTCGAACCCCGCCCGCTCCACGCAAACGCACTCCCCGGTGCGGGCGACAAATCCAGAGAGACCAACCGTGGCATGTCCCTCCCGCAACTCATCCGTCTCCGACCAGAGGTGGCCAGATTCGGCATCATGAAAGAGGCAATGAACACGATCGGCGGCGACAAAACTATGGACCGAACGCTCAGCAATCCCAGCTGCCTCTGCGAGTGATGTCGCCCGCAAAAATCGACCCGCCGCCGCGAGAATTCGTTGCATTTGTTCCGCATCGGCAGGCGACGTAAAAGCTGTGGCTGGCTCCCTCCGATGAATCGCTCCACGAAGCAGGGCCACGCGATCGGCGAGTGAGTACGCAGGCCGTAGCGTAAAAAACAATCGAGGCTCGGAGGGGGGCTCCGGGGCCTCCGATGGAGCTGCCACAAGCACCGGAGTCGAGTCCCCAACCTGTGAAAACACAAGTTGAAGGCGTTCTTCAATCTCTGAGCTTGACTCGACGATCACCGCGGCAAGTGATGCCCCTGCCAGTGCACCTCGGGAAAGCTCTTGGGAGTGAATGTATACACACTTTCCTAGGCTCAGGGCTGTTTGTACCACCCACGGCAGTGCCTCCTTACCCGAAACAATCACCGCGATACACGGTTCATGACCACGGTGACGGTCGCTCGCCTTCGATGCGTGTGTGCCCGCCATACCTGACCTACGACAGTCTTATGCTTACACTGATGCCATCGCTCGCCGGCATGATTTCGGTTCGCAGGCGTTCATCTTCAAAAATCATTCGGTTGAATTCCCGCAGAGATGCAGTGCGTTCATCCTTTGGCTCATCTGGAACGACTGCAGTCCGGCCACTCCACAAGACATTGTCGGCGAGGATGAGACCACCTACCCGTACCCGTGGTACCGCCGCCTGGAGGGCCGCGGGATACAGCTGCTTTTTCATATCGATAAAGATCACATCAAACAAACCTGGAAGCTGGTTGAGAACCTCCACCCCATCACCCCGATGCAGCGTGATCCGATCTCGGTAGGGGTGGTTGGCAAACAACACTTCGTGCCGGGACACGCGCTCCTCATTGATCTCCGAGCCATGGACCTCCCCCTCGGGGCCGACAGCCCGAGCCAAGAAGTAGGTCGAAAACCCAAATGCACTGCCAAACTCAAACACACGACGGCCAGCGACCGAGCGCGTCAGTAGCTCGATCCATCGTCCCGCACTCAGGTCGACCCGCGGCACATCGAGCTCTTTTGCATGCACTGCCATCCGAATCACATGCGGATCCGTCTCGGTTGAAAGGGAGGAGATATACCTCGACACCTGTGGGTGAACAATGTCGAGGAGTGGAGAAGTCGTCATGGTGATTTCCTTTCTGAACGCAGCGTGCTGCTGAGAATGTTGATGACCTGGGATGGAGCGAGGGAGCTGACGGGATCACGGTCGACTCGAAAGTCGTCAAAGACCCCGGCTTGTCGACCAACGAGACCAAACCCCAATTGTGCGGCTGTTCCTTCGATTGGCGTACACCACCAGCGCCCCGTCGTGTGTTGTTCGAGCCGTTGTAGTCGCGAAGCCGCGGACGCTAGCGAGCGACGGGGACGTAGCGTCTCGCGTCTGCCTAAAAACCACGACTCGTTGCGATAGAAAAACCGATAGCGAAAGCCCTGTCGTGACTCGTGGACAATGAGTACACGAAAGAAGTCGCCTGCCGCCGCAACAATCGTGTGCCGAGTGGTTGGCGCATGGGTATAGACCACCGCCAAATCCAGCTCGTCGAAGCGGTCGACCCGAATGTCACCTGCGAGCAATACCCGACGTTCGGCAAGGACTCGCTCGAAACGAGGACGCCAAAGTGACTCCCAG
>CAZUPD010000255.1:0-7639 GCA_964621785.1 uncultured Nannocystaceae bacterium | reverse complement strand
CGCCGTCGCCGTCACCGTCGCCGTCGCCGTCACCGTCGCCGTCGCCGTCGCCGTCACCATCGCCATCTCCGTCACCATCGCCGTCACCGGGACCTTCCGAGGTCATGTCTGTGGTCTCGGTTTCGGTGGTTGTCGCATCGGTGGTCGTCGTCGGGTTCGTGGTCGATGCTTCGGTGTCGCCATCATCCCCGCCTCCACAGGCCGGGATTCCAAGGGCGAGACAAACTATGAGTAGAGAGTGCTGTGTACGCATGTTTCAGTCCTGATTAGGTTGTGCGGTTAGGGTATGCGGCATTTCGTCGCGCGACAAGGTGCCTACTCGACAGACATAGAGAATGTTCTTTGTCAAATTCGCAGACAGTCAATGCAGCGAAGCTCGACAAATACCTCCACCTGCCGACGCACACGTTGTGCACCGACCCGCGAGTCACGAATACGCAAATGCCCGCTGCCGTTACGCAGAAGGTCTGCGAATGGATCGAGGTCGGGCAAATTATTTTTTAGCGAACTGCGTTGACCCGATCCGACCCACAGACCGATTCCGTACCTACCTAAAGTGCTTGCAGGCGATCCAAAGTCCAGGCACGCTCGTAGCAATCACATGGCTCCCGGGACATCTTTGTTGGGGAGCGAATGGGGGAATGTAGCATGAACCTGAGAAAAACCACAGCGGGTCTGCTCAGCATGGGTCTCGTCATCGGAGCCTCGTTGGCATTGATGACCGGTGACGCCACGGCAGCTGACCACGTCGACGCGCCGGGCACGATGATGTCGGAGAACCGCACTGCGGACATCCTCGACTTCTACGCCTGGCATACTGATAGCGATCGCATCGTTGCGATCATCACCTACGCAGCGCTCATCGAAGCAGGGTCGCCACCCGAGTACTCGGGCGATGTCGTGTACGGGATCCACATCGACAACGACGACGAAGATGTTGATTCCAACAACGATATCTGGATCCGGTTCGGCCAAAACGGGATCGGCGACTGGGGCATCAAAGTCGAGGGCCTTCCCGGTGTCGCCGAACCTGTCATCGGTCCGGTCAACACCGCGATCGAAGCTGGACCCGGTGTCCATCAAGTGTGGGCCGGCATGGCCGAAGATCCGTTCTTCTTCGACCTCGATGGTTTCGTCGCCACGCTCATGACCGGAGACCTCAGCTTCGATGGCGAGAACGATTCGTTCGCCGGTTTCAACGTGATGGCAATCGTCGTCGAGATCAGCATCGACGGGGTCGCCGGTGGCGGCAACGAAGTCAACCTCTGGGCGTCGACCCGTAAATAAGGAAGGAGCAAAACCATGCAAAAAATGACTGTACAAGCAATTTGTCTGCTCCTCGGAATGGGTATGCTGACCGTCGGATGCACCGGCGACGGCGACGGTGACAGCGATACCGACAACACCACGACCAATCCGACGACCAATCCAACGACCGATCCCGGAACCTCGGAAGGCCCGGGCGACGGCGATGGCGACGGTGACGGTGACGGCGACGGTGACGGCGACGGCGACGGTGACGGCGACGGCGACGGCGACGGCGACGGTGACGGTGACGGCGACGGTGACGGCGACGGCGACGGCGACGGCGACGGTGACGGCGACGGCGACGGCGACGATCCGTTTGTGTTCGACGAGACTCCTCCGGCTGACCTCTCGCAGGTCGACCGTATGGGCATGCCAGCGATCAACACCGCTGTCATCAGCTCGAAAGATCAGTACAACCAAGACTCGCCAGCCGGCGACGCCATGGGTACCTACGTCGACGAGATCATTGCCAACGTCACAGGCTTGCACGCAGCCCTCGACGATGACCTCGCTGCTGCAATGCTCACGCCGTGCGTGGCAGCTGCCTGCGTCGGCCAAGCAGCTCCGCTGGTTGTCCCGGACACCATCACGCTCGACCTCAGTAATCCGGCAGGCTTCCCCAACGGTCGTCTGCTCGACGATCCGGTCATGGACGTGACACTCGCAGTCGTCCTGCTCGACCTCAATGTCCACACAGCCGCTGACTTGATCGGCCTCAATCCGGTGGCGAACGACGTCGAATTCCCCGGCTCGTTCCCCTATGTGGCAGACCCGAACTAACGGGCACTCCACTCAAACAAGGGCCCTCCCGCCAGTCGGAAGGGTCCTTTTGTAATTGAACCGGTGGCGTTGCTACAGTCGATGTATGAAGCAGGTCGCTATAATTGCTGTCTCTTTAGCAATGTCCCATTGTGCCTGCACGATGGAGAACCCCGCCTTCGGTCTCACCCAGACGGGCACCGATACGACCGGGATGTCGACGCAAACCGATTCGGCCACGACTGCGGGTCCAACTTCTTCGGCCACGGTCGAGAGTTCCTCCGATCCGACGAGTACATCCGACGCGACGACTAGCTCGAGTGACGCGACCACCGACACGACGACCACCGATGACCCGACGTTGCCCTCCGATACAGAGACGTCGACCTCCGACAGTGGCGATACCGATCTGACGTCGGACACAGAGCCTGTACAAATGGGCATGCTCGAGATCGAGGCCGACCTCGCGACCTGCGTCCTGCTCCAGAGTGGACAGGGCCAGCCCTACGCGGGGCCAGACGAATGTGAAAATATTGTCAGCGAGTTCTATGGTCAACCAACCGGCGCGATCGTCACGGACGTCTCTTACTTTGACGGTGGCGGTGCGGGTCGCGAAGCTTGGCTATACATTCGTTGCAGCTGGCCAACGCAGCTCGACGGTGCCCAGCTTCTCGATCTTTCCCTCACCATGACCGTATTCTCGCATCAAGACTACTTCGGAGCCGATAACAGTGGCGTCCTATCCACGACCTCACCGTTTGACAAAGCCTCCCTCACCATGGCCCCCGCCCCCCCGCTACTCGAGGTCGCTGCCGACAAAGGGCCTAGCAATCCGGGGCAAGTGCACACATGGGATCTCGATCCCGGACTGTGGCAGCCTGGGAACGGGCTCTTTTTAATGTTGACCACAGCTTCGGATGAAGCGGTCTTGTACCGGAGCTCCGCGGCACAAAACCCCGCCGTCCGGCCGCAGTTTCGCGTCACCTATTTGAAATAGCTCGCCGCAGCACAGTCATTTTGGCGGTTTGCCCGAGAGGTATTGGTTGGGCCAGAACACGGCATTCCCCTCGTACCCCTGCTCGATGGCGGCATGCAACGTCAGGTATGGGTCGCGCAGATGTGGCCTGGCGAGGGCACACAAATCGGCCCGTCCCGAGGCGATGATTGTATTGACATGATCCCAGCCCTGAATGTTGCCGACGGCCATGGTCGGGATGCCGACCTCGTTGCGAATGCGATCGCTAAAGGGTGTCTGAAACATGCGCCCGTAGATCGGCTGAGCCTGTTGACTGGTCTGACCCGCCGACACATCGACTAAATCGCAGCCGTGCTTTTGGAGCATCCTGGCGATCGCCACAGCCTCGTCACCATCGACCCCACCCGGCACCCAGTCGGTCGCCGAGATGCGGACAAACATCGGCTTGTCCTGCGGCCAAACGGCCCGGGCTGCGTCGAGCACTTCGAGCGGGAACCGCATGCGATTTTCGAGGCTGCCGCCGTACGCATCGGTCCGCGTGTTCGACAGTGGCGAGATAAACGACGACAGCAGGTAGCCGTGGGCGAAGTGGAGTTCGACCACATCAAAGCCTGCCTCTTCGGCCATCTCGACTGCACGGACAAAATCGTCGCGCACCGTATCCATGTCGCCGCGGTCCATCGCCTTGGGCATGCGATTATCCGGCGTCCACGGGATCGCCGACGCGGAGATGAGCGGCCAATTTTTCGACTGCTCGGGTGGAAGGGGCTTATCCATCCCCTCCCACAGGAGCTTGGTCGCCCCCTTGCGCCCGGCGTGGGCGAGCTGCATCCCGATTTTTGCTCGGCTGTGTGTATGTACAAAATCAACAACGCGCTTCCACGCGGCCATATGTTCGGGACGATACATCCCGGCACAACCCGGCGTGATCCGACCGTCGCGGGAGACATCGGTCATCTCGGTGATCACAAGCCCTGCCCCCCCGAGCGCCCGGCTGCCGACATGGACGAGGTGCCAGTCGTCGATCAAACCATCCTCGGCCGAGTACTGGCACATCGGCGACACCACGACCCGGTTTTGCAGTTCCATCCCGCGAATTTTAAACGGAGTAAACATCGGCGGCGGAGCGGGCTCGACCTCGGCACAGCCGTTGCGACCGGCAAACCAACGGTCGTAGCCGGCGATATACTCGGCATCGCGGATCCGCAGATTTTGGTAGGTCACCCGCTTGCTGCGGGTCAACAGACTCATCACCATCTGCTCGGGGGCAAACTGCTTGTATCTACTAATTTCTTCAAACCACGTGCGGCTGACCCGGGCCGCCCGCTGCAACTTGGCGACGTCGAGCCAGCGGTCGTCGTAGTACTGTGCGAGTGCCTGGTCGAGTCCCTCGGTCGACGTAAGTGGCGCCAAGCGATCGACCAAAACGATTGCATCTTCCATCGCCAACTTGGTCCCCGAGCCTATCGAGAAGTGGGCTGTATGGGCCGCGTCGCCGATGAGCACATAGTTTTTGTAGGACCAGCGCTTGCACGTGACAGTGCGAAAGTTTCGCCAAATCGATTTGTTGGTCAGCAACTTGTGGCCGTCGAGTTCGGGGGCAAACAACTCTTCGAGATAGGCCACACTCTCTTCGGTCGTCTTGCGGTCGAGCCCCGCCCGCGCCCACGACTGCGGATCGGTCTCGACGATGAAGGTACTGGTCTGCGAATCAAATGGATATGCATGGACCTGAAACAGGCCGTCGGCATTTTCGCGGATGATAAACGTAAACGCCTGCAGCCGCTTGGTCGTGCCCAACCAGATAAACTTGGCTGCATTTTCTTCGATCGACGGCTCAAAGTGGTCGGCAAACGTCTCGCGGGTAAGGCTGTTGATCCCGTCGGCAGCGACCACCACATCGGCATCTGCGAACGATCGCGGGTCGGCGCACTCCGTTGAAAATTGCATATGCACACCGACTTCGATGCACCGCTGCTGCAAAATCTCCAACAGTCGTCTGCGGGCGAGCCCACAAAACCCATGCCCCGACGACCGGATTACACGGCCGGCGTAATGGGTGTCGATGTCGTCCCAGTAGGCAAACGCCTCGGTGATCCGGGCAAAACTCTCCGGATCGGCACGTTCCAAGTTGCCGAGGGTTTCGTTGGAAAACACCACCCCCCAGCCAAACGTGTCGTCCGGGCGGTTGCGTTCACACAGCGACACCTCGTGCGCCGGGTTGGCCCTTTTCATCAGAAGACTGAAGTAGAGCCCCGCAGGGCCGCCGCCGATCACTGAGAATTTCACGATTTGGTCCCTTCAACTGGCCCGGTTCGCGGGTATCGTACCAAGGTTGTGGGGCACCTGACGCAGGTGTGCGGCGTGGTCCAACTCAAACGGGCCCTTGCACATGCAGCCCGTTACACTGGTCGGTGAGTTCTTTCACGGATCCATCAACGTGTATGCTGAAGCCGTTGCGCATGCACGTCCGCGATCGCCAGCTGTTGGTTGCCTTCACACTCTCGGGCGCGGCCGGCCTCGGTTATGAACTCGTGTGGACGCGGCTGTTGAGTCTGTCGCTCGGCAGCGAAACCCTTGGGATGTTGGCCACGCTGGCGGGATTTTTTGCGGGCATGGCCGGCGGGGCTGCGGTCCTGCACCACCGGGTCGAACGGGTGCGCAACCCCGTGCGTGTGTTTGCGATGTTGGAGCTGGCCGCGGCTGCCTACGCCCTGGTCTCACCCTACCTCCTGCACAGCTTGTCGCGCGCGCTCCCGGCGATGTTGGGTCCGAACCCCACCCCGATGGTCGTGCTCGGCATCGCCATCCTTGTGTTGCTACCGGGAACCTTTTGTCTCGGCGCGACCCTACCTGCGCTGGTTGCCGCCTATCGCCGGTCACAGGCACAGGAGCTCCAGCGCGGGCTCGGACGGCTGTACGCGGCAAACACTGTAGGTGCAACAATCGGCACGCTGGCGGCTGTCTACCTGCTCATGCCGACCTTCGGTCTCGCCCGCACGGCCTCAGCGTTTGCCCTGCTCGGTGCCGCCGCAGCGGCGCTTTCCTTGCGGTGGCAAAAACACCACCCCGAACTCGCCCAACTGCCCGACGCGCAACCTGAGCCCATCGACTGTTCCCGCGATCCCGACCCTGACCTCCTGCGCGAGCGTTGGCTTTTATATACAATTGCATGCACAACTGGCCTCGTCGGTGTCGGCCTCGAAGTCGTCGGCGTCACCGTCTTGTCGCAGAACTTTGAAAACACGGTCTACACGTTTGCCAACACGCTTGCGGTCTACCTCGTGGGTACCGCGGTGGGGGCTGCGATCTACCAGGCCTCGATCGGCAAGTACGGACGCGGCCGTCCGACCACCGTGCTCGTTGCTCTGTTGCTAGGCCTTGCACTCGCCACCCTCCTTTCGGTGATTGCCCTGGCCCAAAGCCCCGACATCATCGCCGCAGTGCACCCGCGCGAAGGCGGCAACCTGTACACCGGGGTGGCCGGGGAACTGCTGGCCACGCTCGCCGTATTCGGCCTTCCAACCCTGTTGATGGGCGCACTTTTTAGCCATGTCATCGGCCTGCTGAGCCGCGCTGGTGGGGCTGGACGTGCCTATGCACTCAACACGCTGGGCGGTGCCCTGGCCCCTGCGCTCTTTGGTGTGTGGGCGATCGACGCTCTGGGCTATGCCGATGCCGCCTATGCGATCGCCTATGCCTACCTCGCCATTTTTATTGTATGCGCATGGATTCGCCGATTCTCGCCCAAGGTCGTCGGCGGAGGTGCGCTCGCAGTTGTCGCCCTAACGGCCCTGGGCCCGCACGACCTCGCGCTCGTCGAACCGGATGACCAGTGGAAGCAGCTGTCGCAGACCCAGTCGATCCACGGGATTGTGACGGTGAGTGAGTTTGTTGGACCGCGGCCCCAGCACGCCCCGACCCTGCGCCGGCTGCAGGTCGGGCATCAGTTTCGCATGGGCGGAGCCCTGAGTTTTGGCGAACGGCGCATGGGCCATGTCAGTGCGCTGTTGCGACCTCATGCGCGTTCGGCCCTCGTGCTCGGGGTCGGAACAGGGGCCACTGCGGGCGCTGTGCTGCAGGCCAGCTCACCCGAACTCCATCTCGATGCCGTCGAGCTCGTGCCGGCGGTGGTCGACGCGTTGCCGCTTTTTTCCCAGGTCAACAACCGCCTCCACCGGGCACCCAACGCCGAGCTCCACCTCGCCGATGCACGTAGATTTGTATCTGCATTGGCCAGTCCCCGGGACCTGATTGTCGCCGACCTGTTCCACCCCGCGCGCGACGGCGCGGGGTCGTTGTACGCACGTGAGCACTTTGAGGCGATCCGCGATCACCTCGCTCCAGGAGGGGTGTTTGTCCAGTGGCTGCCCCTGCACCAGCTCTCGTCCAAAAACCTCAAAACCATTGTACGTACATTTTTAACCGTCTTTCCCGAGGTCCATTCGTTCTTGGGCCTTTACAACGCCCGGACTCCCAACCTCGCGCTGGTCGGGGTGGTGGCCGACAGCCAGGCAGCGGGGTTGCACCACGATCTCGCCACACTCGAACAGGCCGTGGCCCGTCCCGACATGACGGTGATCGAAACTCGCGAAC
>CAZUPD010000254.1:0-7750 GCA_964621785.1 uncultured Nannocystaceae bacterium | reverse complement strand
GCTCCACGGGGAGATGCGCACACACGCGCCTATACTCAGGCTATTCTCGTCGCCCACGCGGTCGACCGGATCGCCGAGCCGCGCAACTATGCGTGGTGGCAGCCGGACTCGATCGAGGACTTCTCGGTCAGCAACTTCTGCGTACAAGCGCCGCTCCCGGCGGTACGGAGCTGGCTCGACGCAGCCGCGCTCGACGAAGAGCGCTGCGCGACCATCCTCTTCGCTCAGCACCCGGGGCTCTTGCCGGCGCTCCCGCGCCTCCTCTCAGCCGGGCCGCGGGCCCGCCTCTTCGCCGCCCGAACCCTCTCGCTCCAGGGAGCGGAGCCCCACGTCGGGGCCTTCGACGATCCGTCGCTGAAGGACGACGTCGCGCGGATCCAGGCGCTCGACGTCGAACGGCGCCGCCTCGTCGATCGCCTCCTCGCCGACGATCCGCTGACCCGACGCGAGGCCGTCGACGCGCTTCTCGCCGATCCGGAGAGGGAATCTGTCGCCTGGCTCCTCCCCGCGGTCGCCGGGATTCATTCGCCCCAGATCCAATCTTGTAGCCGCATCAACGGCCAAGGCGGCGCCATCACTCAGCCACGGGAGCATCATGAACGTGAATGCGGGGACCATGCTGCCAACAGGTACCTCGAAGGTAAAGTCCCGAATCCGCAACGACGCCAATAAGAGCAACGAAAAGCGCTCGTCGACCTCAAGTACGTAGACTTTGCCGTCGTCGACTAGACGAGCGGCTGCCGATCAGTCAGTCGCTCGTCAACGTTTCCACCTGACGTCTTCGGAACAACGGCTTCACCGCGACGGAGGGTCGGATGGGAATCCCACTGACCCGTAACGGTGGGTGCCCTGCGGGCAGACGGAACTCGTAGAAACGGGACAAGTAGGCCACGGTCACGGTCAGTTGCTGCAGGGCAAAGTGCTCGCCGATGCAACGCCGTGGTCCCATGCCAAAGGGTGAGTAGCCCCCCCGAGGTACCCGACTCGCCTCGCCGCCCTCCAGGAAACGCGCGGGGTCGAAACGCTCCGGGTCGCTCCACAGCTTCGGATGGCGGTGAGTCACCCAGGGACAGACAAAGACGTTGTGACCCTCCGGTAGCAAACAGTCCTGAACCCGGATCCCATCCTCTGCGACTACCCGTCCCAACAGCGCGATTCCCGGGTAAAGCCGCAGGGTTTCGAGGATCACTGCCCGGGCGTAGCTCAGCTCCGCGACGTTGGGGATACGTTCCCGGTCGATTCGCAGGCGATCGGCCTCTTCCTGCAGTTTCCGCTGCACCTCCGGATACTGACTCAAAAGATAGGTCGCGCAGGTAAACGTCCCCTGGGACGTCTCGAATCCACCCAGGATGAGGTTGACGATTTCGTCCACCAGCGCCTCGATCTTGTCCAGGTCAATCATCGACAGCATCGTCGGCCGATCTTTTGGACGGTCCTTCCGCAGTGCCACCCGGATCCACTCTTTACACTCGCCAATGGTGCGGATCATGACCCGATTCCACGGCAGTTGTGGGATAAAGATTGGGGTTTTGGTGTTCATCTCGGCGAAACGGGGAGCGTGATGGCCCATCTCCCTCAGGTTCTCCATCCAGGACTCCTCGACGCGCCCGAATATGGACAACAGGATCGCTCGGCTAGTCAGGTCTTGGTAGAGGTTCGCTACCTCGACCTCCGTCTCGCCGCGATCAACCATCGTATCGAGGGAAGATAGAAACGCCTGTGTCGCTTCGAGTTGCACCCAGGCAAACTGGGGCGTCGCGGACTTCTTGAACGGCGGGTTCAGGTGCCGTCGCTGACTCCGCCAGAAGTCACCGGAACTAACCGTCAGTCCTCGCCCGAAAAGCACCGAGAGCCATGGAAAACTACCCTTCTGGAAACGTCCCTCCGAGCGCGTCAACACCTCACTAAGGGCTTCAGGCGCGGCGAAGAAAGTAATCGGCTTGGAGAACAGGTGAAACCGGATCGGCACGTCCCATCCCAGACTTTTGGCTGCGCCGTGGAGAAACTCGAGCGGGTTCTTGGAGAAAGGAACCAAGTTGCCCACAATGGGGGTCTTGGGCATGAGCTTGAAGTTAGACATCGTCTCTTCCTTGCTGGAATGAATCGCCTCGGCATCGGAATTGCGATGCTCGCCATCTATTCGGTTCGTCGCGGAACTGCCTCAATCGCTGCAGAACCGCAGGTTGTCGGAATCGTCCGGGTCAACTCCAACCCAGATGCCTCCAGCAGCGCCCGGAATTCCGCTTCGGTCCGCTCGCGTCCGTCCCGATAGGTGATGAGCATCTCCATGTCGAGGATCTTGGAGAAGTGCGGCTGGTTGCCCTCTGGTACGACATACTCCAGGAGTACGAGTTTGCTAGACGGTTTCATCGCGCTGCAGATATTGGAGAGGATGCGTAGGCAGTCCTGGTCACCCCAGTCGTGCATGATCATCCCCAGGACATAGATGTCGCCTTGCCCAGGGACGCCATCAAAAAAATTGCCGGCGACAATGCTCGCACGATGGGAAACCCCTGCCGCCGAAAAGTACGCCCCCGCCTTGTCGACCACATGCTCTTGGTCGAAGAGAACACCACGCATCTCCGGGTTGCACGATAAGAGTGTCGCCAAGAATGCACCCTGCCCCCCGCCGATGTCGATCACATTGCCTGCGGCTGAGAAGTCATAGGCGTCGAGCGACGCCGCGTGTACGACAACTGCATGTCTAGACATCGCCTCGTTGAACACGGCGCCGCGGTCTGGCTCGGAAGCAAAAAACTCAAAGATGCTCCGATGACCATAGAGCTCGTTCAAGACGAAGTGTCCCTGGCGGATAATCTGGCTCAACTTGCCCCAGGATGCCCATTTCCATTCCTCGCCGGTGAGCAGAAACAGAGCCTTCAGGGACTGCGGAGAGTCCTCCCGCAGACGGTGGGACATCTCAGAATTGGCGAACTGCCGGGGCGCCGTCTCCTCAAAGATTCCGACACAGGTCAGCGCCCGCAACATTCGGTACAGGGCTTGTTCGTCGACACTCGCCTGCGAAGCGAGGTCTTCGACGGGTACTGTCATGTCTCCCAGAAGATCGGGGATCGCCATCTGGACCGCGACGCACGCTGACTTCGTCAGCCAGAATCCTGAGAGCACCTGCATCAGCCGCTCCGCAGGGGGATTTTGTTGATCCGTGTTCATCACCAACGGGGCTCTATTTCTGGCACACGACGTGGCATACGAGGGGCTCGGAAACGTAGTCGTCCCAAAAACCCGCCCCATACTTGGTCTGCAACTCCGGTGAAACGCGATAGGGGAGAAACTGCCAGTTCTTGAAGCCGGCGCGACGAAACGCCTCGTCGTAGGTTTCCTGGCTCCAGTAGCGAATATCAAACTCGACGCTCTTTTGAGCAATCGACAACGTGATGTGCAGCGTCGCGCCATCACGGACAGGTCCATCTATCAGGCGCGATGTCAGGCCGTACTTGCTGTGATCCTGAAACGGATTGGCGGGGTAGCCCGGGTTCGCGTTGCTGGCGACGAAGCGCTGCCCGGCCCTGAGGTTGTTGTAGGCGACCTCGACCATGCGGAACAGATGCTCCTTGCTGACGGCGTAGTGGAGGAAGAAACAGGCGTTCACCAGATCGAAATCGCCGATCTTACCCATCTCTGCGGCGTCGCCGTGTAGATACTCGATGCCTAGGTGCGTCTCCCGTTCGTTTTCGCGGGCGACGTTGAGCATCTCTTCGGAGATGTCGATACCGACTACACGTCCAGCGCCCCAGCGCTTGAGTACCCGGCAACTGGAGCCCTCCCCACAGGCCAGGTCCAGCACCGATAGCCCGTGGATGTCTCCGAGGAGCTCGCCCAGCGAGCTCCACTCGATCTCGCGTAAGGTCTGGCCATTCGAGATTTCACGATAGCTGGAGGCGATCTTGTTGTATTGCTCTGCCGTGTTTTGGGCTTGATTCGTCATTGTTCAGACTCCATTCATCAATCAACTCATTCATCCCGTCACGCGGGGAAGGGCAGTGCGAACGCGTCACAGATGACCTGTGCCGCGATCCGTCCTGGGCCGAACGAGACGCCAGGACCTGGGTGGCTACCGCTGCCGCAAAGGAACACATTCTCGATGGGTGAGCGATACCGACCGAGGGCAGGAATCGGACGGGCGGCGCCCATCTGATAGGGAAAAAAACCCCCGTGCGTCCCTGTTCCGCGCACGGAGCTGCTGACACCACGTTCGTAATCCTCGGGCGACAGCACGACACGCCGGAGGATTTTGCCCATGAGGTCCGGAATATAGTGCTGCGACAGCCAGCGGAGCACAAAGTCGGCGTAGGGCTCCTTGGCCTCCTCCCAGCTACGGCCCGGGACGCTACCAGTGGCGTCGCCTCGAATAGCATAGGGCACTGGTTGAACGAGAATCTTGATCAGCCCCCTCCCCTCCGGCGCACGACTGGGATCAGTCGCCGAGTCGTTGCAAATGATCGGCATGGGGTTCGCAGATAGCGTCCCAGAGCGGGCGTCGTTGTACGCCCGGGCGTAGTAGGCCATCGATGCAGGCATGGCGTGTACATAGGGAGCCTGGCTGGCTTCAGGCCCGGATCGGTACGTGATTGGTGAAGATAGCGCGACATAAATGCCCATGGTCGAGTCGCCCCACTCGTAGCGCCGCATCTGCTTCGCTATGCTCTCGCCAATCGCTTGCTCTCCCAGCAGATCAAGTGCCAGGTGTTGCGGATCGGCGCTGGAGGCGACCAGTCGACGAACCGGGATGTGCTCGCCGCTGTCCAATTCGACCCCAATGGCGCGGCAGTGCTCCACGACGATGCGCCGCACCTTCGCGTGGGTACGCACGCGCCCACCATGGGCCTGCAAACAACTGGAGAGCGCTCGTGGCAGATTCCCCATCCCGCCCCGAACCGCGTTGTTACCCAGATCCTGGATGATGGATGGGAACAGCCACGCCATACGCGCGCCACCGGCATCGTCCGGCGCCGCACCGACATGGTGTGCAAACGCGCCGAATAGGATTTTGGTCTCCTCCGCCGCGAAGGTTTCGTTTGCCCAGGAGCGTAGGCTCTGTATTCCGAACCGGTAGGAATCAAATGCGTCTGGATCATTCTCGGCGCGGGCAGCCTCGTCGGCCATGGGCGGCGGTGCTGTATGCATCGTCGCGGCGATCGCAGTTTTGGCGGCTTGATAGGTCTCCGTCAACGCGCGCCAGGTCGCCGCGTCCCTCTGCGAGTATCTCGCGATGCTCCTGCACGTCCGCTCGATGTCACGGCTGACGTACGCCACGCCGCCGTCTGGGAAAGCGTGTGCATAGCCCAGTTCGGGGTAGATCAAGTCGAGCCCGTGGGAGAACAACTCCAACTCCTGGGGCACCGGGGACAGGTTGGCGAACTGGTAGCCGAAGGCGTGGACGTCGGAGTGGAACCCGGGCAACGTGAGTTCCGCGGTTCCAGTCATGCCTCCGATGGTGGGGGAACGCTCCAAAACCAAAACGTCCAGCCCCGCCTTTGCCAGATAGCAGGCACAGGTCAGGCCATTGTGGCCACTCCCGATGACAGCCGCGTCGACTCCTGCTTTCATGGTTCTATCCCTGATGGCCCGCCTCAGACCGACAGCTACGCCGCTGTGGCTCTCTCCCGAACTTTCCGCCGAACGTCGAGGCCGTTTAACGCAGCGGCCCAAGCATGGGCCGCCAGACAGCCACCTTTCATGCAGGCCGCCGGATCGCGGTCGAAATAGGCCTGGCAGATTCTCGCCGCGTACTGGCCGTGACCCGTCGCGCCGCCGTCCAGTTCCAGGTGTGCGAGGATGAACACACGCGCTCCCTGCGGAATTCCGAGACGGTTCATGGCTTTGACCGCTTCCTTACCGATGAAGCTGGACATGTTTTCCAAGGTGTACTGCGCACCCAGGTATCCGTAGACACCCAGCGCAGACAGACGGTCCCACAGATCCCAGGTGAGCTGAACCTCCAGGGGTCGTTCGAAGGAGAGTTCGCGACCGAGGGCCGAAAGATCGGCCAAGGCGAGCTCTGGGTGGTCCTTCTCCTCCTCAAACTCGTGCTCGAAGTACTCGACCAGTTCGTCGGTGAACGATGCCTTCAGGCCGGCTTTTAGACGTCGGTGTCCCCCCTGCGAGAAGTAGTACGACGCCGACATCAGATCAACGTAATCCTCCGTATGCCCAAGGGCTGCCAGATAGCGATTGTAGGCGCTGGATGCAACCTGCACGTATTCGTCCAGCTCCGGTACGGCGTACTTCCGGCCCTTCTTTTGGGCCTTGAATTGGGCATTGTTGCGATTCATGAAGTCTTCCTTTCGTGTGTCAGCAGACTCGATTCAAGTTCCCGTGGCGCCCCTACTGCCATGCGGGCTTCGTAGTCGTTCAGCACCCGGGCGTAGTCGTTAAACGTCGAAGCAAGAAAGTAGCGATTGAGGGGATTGGAGAACTCGTTTTCGTGCTCGATGACGTCGATCGAGTAGGGAAGCAATGGCGCTGCTCCGTTGCACGCCTGCCGGAATTCGGTGGGTGCGGACAGAAGCGCCGCCCCGTGGATGGTGAAGTCCTCGAAGTTTCCGCAGAGGCCGAACTCGACGCTCCATACATAGATCCTGCGCAGGTATGTCGATTCGGAGGCGTGCTCCCGAAGTGCTTGCTCAACTCGGTGGACCCGATCTTCTGCAGACGCCACCGCTGTAGAGTTGACCCTGGACCGCTGCGTTGCCACCTCTTTGACAGCTTCGAAGTACTCCTGGTCGAGCTCGTTCGCATTCGCCAGGCTCATGACCCGGGCGAGGCGCTCCAGGTAGGCCCGGAACTCTTGGCAGAACAGCATCGGCAGGTGGCCGAGCACGTCATGCACCAAGTCCGGTGCCGGTGCATAGTCAAGGTGTTCTCTGTTGCGTATGTTCCGAGAGACAGGAAAAATCCTTCTCGACACGAGTTCGGTGTATGCACCGCTCGGGAGATACCCGTCCACGCATATCGTTCGCCACCCCGTAGGCCGCAGCCGCTCGCTGATCTCCTCGACTCGCGGAATACGCGATGACAGGCCGAGTGCCTGGGTCCCCTCCAGATACGCGGGATGAAACCGTTTTGCATGCGTCCCACACAGCGCCCTATTTCGCACCAGTGCCCCCGCCCACACGGCTTGGTCGCTGGCGGTGTAATCGGCATAGCGCTGGTCGACGAAGCACCGTTGATACCTACCAGGAAAACCTGGGCACGCCAGCTCCATCCGCATTCTAGGGACTTTTGATTTCATATCTCACGCGAGTGGTGTGCTTTTGGTATTTTCGGAGCGATCGACTCCCATATCGCACGCTTTCCAAGCTCTGCGTTTTGCTAGAACGGACTACCCGACGGATTCAGCACTGCGAGCATATTCCTGCGAGCAGCCTGGGTGACGTCCCAGGCCGCCACGACCTGCCGAAGGTCGCTCTCTGTCAAGCCCATGGCTGCACCGAGTTTCAGCACCGTTGCCCGCTCCTTATCGTGGAGCACTCCGTCGGCGGCACACGCCGACAGAGCCTCGTAGACCAAGGCACGCGGCGCGTGCTTGGCGATGACCGGGTCTTTCTTGATCAGTTCTGTGATGCTCTCGCTCGGCTGAAAGTTCGCTAAACGGTCGAGCAAAGCCTTCGAGGCCCCAATGACTGCGAAGCGACCAAGCACCCACTCCCGCTCCTGTTCATGCAACTGCCCATCGGCGCCGGCGCAGGTTAACAACGACTGGGCGTAAACCTCTAACGTATCCGGATTG
>CAZUPD010000253.1:0-7782 GCA_964621785.1 uncultured Nannocystaceae bacterium | reverse complement strand
CAATCTCGACAAACTCGGGAAGGGATACTTTGTGTTGAGAAAACCATGGTTTTCTAGCCCCAAGCGATGTGAGGACACGCTTCACAAAAGTATCTTGACCGCGGAGGCCTTCCCGGGATACCAAGCCGCTCCGCCCAGCGGAACTCTAGGACCGTAGCTCAGGGGTAGAGCGCTGCCTTGACACGGCAGAGGTCGGCGGTTCGAAACCGCCCGGTCCTACTCTTTTCGATCTCGACGAACCGATGTCGAAATCAATTTTGAGGCTGAGCCTCAAACAGCGTTGCAAGTGCACGCAACCATTGTCCGCAAACCAGATCCACAGGCGATTGCTTGAACGATTTGTTTCCGCGTCCAATAGTTACGGGCCTTTGCAACCCAACGGCGAGCTTTTGGAGACCTCTCCTTGGTGAGCGGTCGATTTGCATTTTCGCCACCGGCTCACAAGTCGCTTGTGTTGTGCGCGGAAACTCGTACCCAAGCGCTTGACGAACCCCCAGGCAAACCGCCAAAGTTGCCCCAGTTTTCGAGCAAACACTGCTGCGGAGACGACATTTTTCTCTTGAGGGAGTGATAGACAAATCGGCCGCCGACACAGTAAGCCCAAGCCCCGTTCCGAGACCCATCGCGTAGGACGCCGCATCCGCATTCCAGAAGTTCGGGTCATCGACGAGAACGGTGTGCAGCTCGGCATTATTTCCACCCGCGAGGCGATGGCTCGAGCCGACGAGGTCGGCCTCCAACTCGTGGAGGTCAATCCCAAGGCCCAGCCTCCGGTCTGCAAGATCATGGATTATGGCAAGTTCAAGTACGAGACTGCCAAGCGCGACCGGGAAGCCAAAAAGAACCAGAAGACCAGCGAACTCAAGGAAGTTAAGTTCCGGCCCAAAACCCATACCCACGACTTCAATGTCAAGGCGAGGTTGGTCCGGCGCTTTATCGAGGACGGTGACAAGGTCAAATTGGTCGTCCAGTTTCGCGGCCGCGAGATCACCCACCCAGAGACGGGAAAAGCGATCTTAGAGCGGGTGTGCAAGGAAATGGCGGATGTTGCCCAGGTGATGCAGATGGCCCGAATGGAGGGCAATCGCATGAACATGGTGCTCGCCCCCAAACGCTCGGCCGACCAAAACCAGCGGCGACAGTCCCGACGTCCGAGCAAGCCCCGCCCAGAGCAACCGCGCGAGGAACAACTCGAACAGCGGGAACAACAGCCCAGCCCCGAAGTAGCCGCGCAACGAGCTGATTGACGGCTGCTTCAAGCTCCACTTTGGAGCCCGCAGATCTCGAAGTAGCAACGAGTTGATCGATGCCTGCTTCAAGCTTCGGAGCCACAGATCCGGTCCTCGTATCGGTGAGGAATCCGGCATTTTTTCGTTGGTGAGCTGCTTGCCAGCGTAACGCCCTTGCGGTACACAAGCCGCCCCTTTGGAATCGCCATGTCGAACAAGATGAAGTCCCACAGCGGGGCCAAAAAACGCTTTCGCTTCACCGCCACTGGCAAAGCAAAGCGTAAATTCTCGCACAAGAATCACATTCTCACGAAGAAGAATGCAGATCGCGTCCGCCGTCTCCGGGGGATGACTGTCGTCTCCGATCCCGACCAAGTCCGGGTTGACGCGTTGCTGCCATACGGGAGGCCGTAGAAAATGCCCCGCGCAAAACGTGGATTTAAAGCCCGTCGTCGTCGTAACCGGATCCTTCGCGAAGCCCGTGGCTTCCGTGCCGGTCGCAAAAACTTCCGCCGTGCCCTCGAAGCCGTGCACCACGCATGGATTCACATGTACCGCAACCGCAAAGAGAAAAAGCGGACCATGCGGCGCCTGTGGATTGTGCGACTCAATGCAGCTGCAAGAATTCATGGCCTCAGCTACAGCCGTCTGATCGAAGGTCTCGGCCGCGCCGGAATCGAGCTCGACCGCAAAGTGCTCTCTGACTTGGCGATCTTCGACCCACCTGGCTTCGCCAAGGTCGTAGCAGCAGCCCGCCAATCGCTTGCAGCCTGATCTCGGGCAGACGAACCGGCGAACGCCGGCCAGTCATTGTCACGAAATCGGCACCTGTCTCTGAGCAGCTCGTGGATTTTCTCGACACGCAGCCTCTCTTGCCGATACGAGGGTTCGTAGAAGATACGGTAGCCCCACTACAGCTGCATTTTACGAAACTACTCGTCGACAAGACCTTCTGCACGAGAAAACCACTGGCTGCTAGCAGCTCGTGGTTTTCTTGTTTGTTGTCGTAGAAAATTGTCGAACTTGGATTCGTAGATCGCACCTGTAGTCGCGCTACTGGTAGATTTGCAGTACCAAGCTCGATAGGGTCATCCACAGGCTGCTTGGGTCAAGCACCAAAGCTGTTTGTATACACAAAATTTCTCACCGTAGTGGGGTTCGGCATGTCTTCACTGTTTGAACAACAACTCGCAGCCTTTCACGAGCAGGTCGCCCAGGTCGAAAACGAAGCCGACCTACAGCAGCTCAAGGTCACCTTTCTCGGCAAGAAAGGCTCGGTTTCCCAGCTTCGCCGGCAGATGGGCAAAATGAAGCCCGACGAGCGCAAGGCGTTTGGGGCGGCGTTTAACCGCTGTAAAACCCAAATCGAAGATGGCCTCGAGGATCGGCGCAAACAGTTGTACGAGCAAGCGCGTCTGCGGGACCTCGCGCGGACCGAAGATCTCACCATGCCGCCTGTGCGTCCGCGGTTGGGCACGCTCCACCCGATCACACGCACGCGCCGTGAGCTGTTGGCGACCTTTCGCCGGCTCGGATTCGACGTTGCCGAAGGCCCACACATCGAGCACGAGGCCTACAACTTTGATGCGCTCAACTTTCAGCCTGAGCATCCCGCCCGCGACGAGCAGGACACATTTTTTGTCCGCGGGCAAAACGGCAGCGAAGGGATCGTGTTGCGCACGCACACATCGCCGGTCCAGATCCGGTCGATGCTCAAAGGCAAACCGCCGATCCGCGTGGTCGCCCCGGGAACGGTCTTTCGCCGCGACGATGATCCGACCCACTCGCCGATGTTCCACCAGATCGAAGGGCTCTACGTCGACAAAAACGTCAGCATGGCCGATCTCAAAGCCACACTGATTCAGTTCACGTCGGCATTCTTCGGCACCGGGGTCGATATCCGCCTCCGGCCCTCGTTTTTCCCATTCGTCGAGCCGGGGGCCGAGTTTGATATGCAATGTCCGTTTTGCCACGGCCCTGGTTGCAACGTGTGCAAAGGGACAGGTTGGATCGAGCTCGGAGGGTCGGGCATGGTCCACCCCGCAGTGTTCGAGTCCGTCGGCATCGACCCCGAGCAGTACACCGGCTGGGCCTTCGGCTTCGGCATCGACCGTATGGCCATGTTGCTACACGGCATCCCCGACCTCCGCCTGATGTTCGACGGCGACATCCGTTTCCTGGAGCAGTTCCCGTGTTAATTTCTTGTCATTGGCTCAATCAACTTCTGGCCCTGCGCAAGACGAAGTTCGGGGACCACCTCACCGAGATGGCCCAACTAGAAAGCGGGGAACCGGCCTCGGTCAAGCCATTGCTCAACCGCCTCGGAACCTCGACATCCTCCGTCGAGCCGGCCAAAATCGCCGAGATTCTCACCAGCCTCGGCCTAGAGGTCGAAGCCCAGCATGTGTATGGCGAAGGTGTCGGCGAGGTCATCGTCGGTGAGATCAAAAGCAAGGACCCACATCCCGAGGCCGATCGGCTGACCGTCGTACAATTGTTTGACGGCAAAGCCGAAGTGCAGGTGGTGTGCGGCGCGTCCAACCTTCCCGAAGTTGGCGGAAAAGTTGCATTTGCACCGGTCGGTGCGGTGCTTCCCGGAGATTTTAAAATTGGCGCGCGAAAGATCCGCGGAGTCGAATCTTTCGGCATGATCTGCTCCGAGACCGAACTAGAGATCGGGCACGACGGCGACGGCATCCTGATCCTGCCAAATGATTTCGAAACCGGTGCACGCCTGTGTGAAGTCGTCCCCCAGATTCGCGACACGGTGCTCGAACTCGGGGTCACGCCCAACCGTCCCGACGCCCTCGGGCATGTCGGTGTCGCCCGCGATGTAGCGACCAAACTCGGCTGTGGGCTCAACCTTCCACCGCTTCGTGCACTCGAGGGCCGGGAGCCAGCCGTCCCCGAAGTGCCCGAGCTCGTGACCCTACAAGCAACTGCGCGCGATCGCTGTGGGCGGTACATCGGCCATGCACTGACGTCGGTCAAGGTCAAACCGTCGCCACTTTGGATGCGTGTACAACTTCATCGCCTCGGCCTGCGGGCGATCAACAACTGCGTCGACATCACCAACTATGTGTTGATGGAGCAGGGCCAGCCACTGCATGTGTTCGACCGCGAGCGTCTACACGAGGGCAGGGTGGTGGTGCGCCGCGCCGGCGACAACGAGCCCATGACCACCCTCGACGGGACCGAGATCAAGCTTTCAAGCGAGGACTTGGTGATTGCAGATGCAACCAACCCGCAAGCGCTCGCCGGGGTGATGGGCGGTTCCGACTCGATGGTGTCGGACAAGACCACCACGATCCTGCTCGAGGCGGCCTATTTCACACCTCCGCGGATCCGTGCAAGTGCCCGTCGCCACGGGTTTCACACCGATTCGAGCTACCGGTTTGAACGCGGGGTCGACCACGGCCGCGGGTTGTCGCGGGCGTCGACCCGGGCGCTCAACCTACTTGAAGAGCTCGCCGAGGCCACGTGCATCGGAGTCGCGGAGGTGACCGGTGAACGTCCCCCGGCCGCTCAGATCAAGCTTCGGAACAGTCGTGTGCGTCGGATCCTCGGGGTCGACGTCCCAGCACAAGTTGCCAAAGCCACTCTCACGGGTCTCGAAGTCGAAGTCGACGACAGCGATCCCGAAGCTTGGCAGTGCGTCGCTCCGACCCACCGCCCCGATCTTCAGCGCGAAGACGACTTGGTCGAGGAGGTCATGCGGTTTTACGGGCTCGACAATATCGAGGCAAAATCCACGGTTCCGAGTGAGCCGGTTCCCGAGGTTCGCGACCCGATGCAGGTTCGGATCGAACGGGTGGTCGATGGCCTGCGCGAAGTAGGGCTCCACGAAATTGTGTCGATGGCCTTCACCGCCCGCGAGAAGTTAGAGCCGTTTGCCGAGGTTACCCCGCTCGAGCGGATTGTCGAGGTTGCCAACCCCATGCGGGTCCAGGCCGGATATATGCGTACGCATCTACTTCCCGGCCTGCTCGACGCCCTCGAAGTCAATGTCGCCCACCACGCCCGTCCGATTGCACTGTTCGAGGTCGGTCGCGTCTATGCCTGGCCCAAGGAGCAGGTCGATTGCGGGGGTCCCACGGCCGAAGTCGATCGCCTGCTACCGTGTGAGTCACCGCGGGCAGGTGTGCTGTTGTGTGGTGGTCGTGGCCAAGTGGAGGGGTTGAATGCCCCGGCGGCTGGCGGAGCGATTGTACATACATTGGCCCGCCTCGGACTCGCTGCCGAGATCCGGGCAGTTACACAGCCAACGTCATTTTTACATCCCGGGGTGCAGGGCACGGTGTTTGCGAGTGCGCCGGGCCAGGAACCATGCGCTGTGGGGATCGTCGGCGAGATCCATCCCGATTTACTTGGCGGCCGTGAACTCCCCGAAGGGATGCGGGCCTACTACGCCGAGTTGCGGATCGATGAGGTGCCGGCTGTCGGAGCCGCCCAAGCCGAGGGCCTGCCGAGGTTCCCGGCGACGAGCCGCGATCTCTCGCTCGAAGTCCCGGTCTCCTTTCCCGCCGCCGATGTGGTCGCAGCCCTGCAAGCAGCCGCCGCACAGACGCTCGCAGCGGGCAAAGACCAGGACATCGAGATCGCGGGGGATCATTTCGGCGTGAGTCGGGAACCTGTCGAAGTCGTCGAGGACTACCGAGGAAAAGGGGTCCCCGAAGGGTGGCGAGCCCTGTTGCTGCGAATGAGCTACCGGGCCAAGGAACGCTCAGTGACCGATGCCGAGGTGCAGCAGCTGCACCAGCAAATCGTCGAGGCCGCGTGCGAGGCACTTCGCCCGCAGATTCCCGAGATCCGAGTGCGCTAAGGGGGCGGGGCGAGAGTGCCAACGCCATACACTTGTAAATGCAACAAATGTATTTTTCCGTTTGTTGCGCATCCGTCCCGGCGTCTTCCGTGGGTGGGCACCGCCAACTGTAGCGGGACGGCCTGAATTTGTTTCTAGATGTCGTGACTTGTCGTGCAAGCGCTGGCACTACAAACGATGACCTGCGAAGACTCGAGCATCCCCGGAAAGTGGGAACGGACGGGTCAAAACGAGCGGATCCGGACGGACGCCTGGAAATCACCTTGCACCCACAGCTAACCGCCTGATATTTCATAGCTCTAGCGGAGGATTGTCGCGATGAAGATGACCAAGGCCGATATTGTCGAGCGTGTCTGTGAGAACGTCGGCGGGTTTTCCAAAAAAGAAGCTGCCGAGCTCGTCGACCTGGTCTTCAACACCATGAAAGACACACTCGCCACGGGCGAGAAGATCAAGATTTCCGGGTTTGGCAACTTCGTTGTTCGCAGCAAAAACCCTCGCCCTGGGCGCAACCCTCAAACTGGCGAAGAGATCATGATCGAAGCTCGCAAGGTTTTGACCTTCAAGCCGAGCAACGTGCTCAAGACAGCCCTGAATTCCTGAGCTGCAAGATCTGCGAAACGCTGTCCGCCATGCCGAGAGCCTCCCGCCTCAAACGCAGCCGAGAGCGCGATGCATTGGGGCTAGGCACCGACAAACTGTATTTCAAGATCGGTGAGGTCGCGCGGATTGTCGGGGTTCCGGCCTACGTGCTGCGCTACTGGGAGACCGAGTTTCCCGGACTTCGCCCACAAAAGTCGCGTTCTCAACAACGCGTCTATCGCCGACGTGATGTCGAGACGCTACTCAAGATAAAAAACCTTTTGTATACGCAACGGTTTACCATCGAGGGTGCGCGCAAGCAATTGCGGGAGGCAGCCGCGGATGTTTCGGCCGCCGCACCTTCGGGGGCCTATATCGCCAGGCAGTCGCTCGAAGCGATCCGAGGGACGCTGCGGGAACTCAAGGCGTTGGTACGGACGCGAGTTGATGGCGATCGCGGAGCCGATCCGGCGGCCTATTTAAAGGCCCAATCCGAAGGTGATGTGCGTCAGCCGCTGTTGTCCCGCGAACGGTGAGTTCGCACGGTGACGGCGGAGTGTCGTGTTGCAGCTGCGTCTTACCCGCGTAAAAACGTACTTGCGACCCTCCATCAAACCGGGTATATCGTCCGTCCTCTTCGGGGCGTAGCGCAGTCTGGTAGCGCACTTGACTGGGGGTCAAGGGGTCGAAGGTTCGAATCCTTTCGCCCCGATGGGAGAGCCGGGATTATATCCCGGCTTTGCTTTTTGGTTGCGACGGCGATACAGCTCCCCCATGGCGCGCCCGCTGATTCTCGTCACCAATGACGATGGCGTTTTGGCCCCCGGAATTGGAGCTCTGGCCGAAGCTGTTGCTCCCCTGGGAGAGGTGATCGTATGTGCCCCCGACCGGGAGCGCAGTGGAACCGGCCACGCGATCACCTTGCACTCTTACCTCCGTGCCCAGCCCGTGCGTGATGGCTGGTGGTCGGTCAGCGGTACCCCGGTCGACTGTGTGTACCTCGGTTCGCTGCACCTGTGTCCGCGGCGGCCTGACCTCGTGATCTCCGGGATCAATCCGGGGTACAACCTCGGCACCGACGTCTTCTACAGTGGGACTGTCGGCGGAGCTTGTGAGGGCTATCACCGTGGTTCCTCGGCGATGGCGGTG
>CAZUPD010000252.1:0-7858 GCA_964621785.1 uncultured Nannocystaceae bacterium | reverse complement strand
ATCAAGCTGGGCAACACGCGCAATTACCTGGCCTGTCGCCGGGTCGGTTACAACTGCTGTCTGAGCCGCTTGGACCCACTGCCCGTCGATAAACGCCGCATCCCGAAGGAGGGTCGAGTCGCATAGCCCCGTACGGATGTCTTGCTGGTTCGAGCTCATGGCGTCGGGATGCTACCAACAGGTCCCTCTCCAAGAGGTTCCACAGCCCGCTCCGAATCCGCGCTTCATCATCAATTGTTGTGGAGCAAGAGCTACCCATGATATTAAAATTAGTTATGTCGCATCAGAAAATTATGAATGTCACCTGCATTTCCGTGCTATGCGCAGGTTTTATTATCCTCGGATGTGGACCTAAGGGCAGCGAGACAAGCTCGGGTGAGACCAACGACGCGACAGGCGAGACGACAACAACCACCGTTGGCTCGACTTCGACGGGTTCGACGGACACGACGGACACACCCACCGAGGCGTCGACGACCAGCGAGCCGACAACCGATCCAACGACGACGGACCCGACGACGACAGACCCGACGACGACGACGGGCCCGACGACCTCGCCGTTTATCCAAGAATCCGACATGCCGCAGCCGATGAGCGAGTGCGACTACTACCTTGAGGGTTGCGAAGAGGGCGAGAAATGCAATGTATTTACACCAGAGGGGGATACCTCCGTGCTCTCCTACCTCGGTTGTTTTCCCCTCGACGCGAACCCAAAGCAAGTCGGAGAGCCGTGTTCGACAGGCGAGCTACCCAACGATGGGATCGATAACTGCGTCGAAGCTGCGGTGTGCTGGAATGTCGACGATGAAGGCAACGGCGTCTGCTATGCGCTGTGCTACGCCGACCCAGATACTGAAGAGTTTGGTTGCCACGGGGAAGCCGCGAGCTGCCAGCTGTGTCAGGATTGTACGGTTGGACTCTGTGCACCCTACTGCGACCCACTAGACATAGAGGCGTGTTACGAGGGCGAGGTCTGCATCCCGCACAACGATGGATATATCTGTGCACCGGATGCGAGCAATGGCGAGGGCGTTGAGGGGGCCGAATGCGAATACGTGAACGTCTGCAATCCGGGCTTCGCCTGTTTCGGAGGCGAGGATCTTGAGGGCTGTGAAACGTTCGGTTGCTGCACACCCTTTTGCAATGTCAACGATCCCGACGCCTGTCCCAAAGAGACGGAGAGTTGTACATCTGTGTATAACCCACCACCCGAAGGCTATGAGCATGTCGGCGTGTGCATGGTTCCGTAGTGTCTTCGGCACCCGAGCACTTGGGTTCAATCTCGGTGCGCATACATATTATGTACCCGCCGCCGCGATCAGGGCATCGACGACACTTGGATCCGCAAGGGTCGACAGATCCCCGAGCGCGTCACGGTCTGTCTGCCCGGCAGCGATCTTTCGCAGGATCCGGCGCATGATCTTCCCCGACCGGGTTTTGGGCAGTCCTTCGACGATCTGCACCCGATCTGGCGTCGCTATCGGACTAATCTTTTCGCGGACCTGTTGCTTGAGCTCGCGTTCTTGGACCTCACCTGTTGTAATTACAAACGCGTAGATCCCCACCCCCTTGAGCTCGTGGGGAAAACCGACCACTGCCGCCTCGGCGACGCGGTCGTGGGCCACCAGTGCGCTCTCGATTTCGGCGGTTCCGAGACGGTGTCCGGACACGTTCAGCACATCATCGACCCGGCCTGTGATCCAGTAAAACCCATCCTCATCGCGGCGACAGCCATCTCCTGTGAAGTAGTAACCAGGGAACTGGGTGAAGTAGGTCGAGACGAACCGCGCGTGGTCGCCGTAGACCGTTCGCGCCATCCCGGGCCAAGCTTGCTTCATACACAAGTTACCGCTGACGTCGTTGCCCTCGATCTCGTTGCCCTCGTCGTCGACGAGCACGGGGACGATGCCAAATAGCGGCAGAGTTGCCGACCCGGGTTTTTGCGGGGTTGCCCCGGGCAATGGAGCGATCATCATTCCACCGGTTTCGGTTTGCCACCACGTATCCACCACCGCGCACTGTCCCTTGCCGACCTGGTCGTGGTACCAGGTCCAGACCTCGGGATTGATCGGCTCGCCGACCGTCCCCAAGATCCGCAGGCTGTCACGTGATGACGTTTCAAGCACCTTGTCGCCGGCCCGCATCAGTGCGCGGATAGCTGTCGGCGCGGTATAAAAAATTGTTGCTTGCACATCATCGACGACCTGCCAGTAGCGCCCTGCGTCGGGATAGGTCGGAACCGACTCAAACATCACGGTGGTCGTCCCGTTGCACAACGGCCCGTAGACGATATAGCTGTGCCCCGTGATCCAGCCGGCATCGGCGGCGCAAAAATAGATGTCATCATCGTGGAGATTGAAGACATAGCGATGGGTCACGGAGGTATAGACGAGGTAGCCAGCTGTTGTGTGTACAACTCCCTTGGGCTTGCCGGTCGACCCGGATGTATAAAGGATAAACAGCGGATCTTCGCTATCCATCCACTCGACTGGACAGGTGGGGCGTTCGCGGGCACACGCGTCGGCCAACCAGATGTCGCGGCCCTCTTGCATGTTCACAGGATCGTCGGTCCGCTTGGCAACCAGGACGGCTTCGACACAGTCGACGCCCTCGAGTGCCTGATCGACGATTTCCTTGAGTGGAATGACTTTGGGTCCGCGCACGCCGACATTGGCGGTGACGACCAATTTGCATTCGGCATCGAGGACGCGGTCGCGCAGGGCCTCAGCCGAAAAACCTGCAAATACAACGGAATGGATGGCACCGATCCGGGCACAGGCCAGCATCGTGTACGCGAGCTCGGGGATCATGGGCAGGTAGATGCAGACCCGATCTCCGCGGCCGATCCCGTGGGATTTGAGGACATTGGCGACGCGGCCGACTTCGGCCAACAACCGCTCATACGAGATGTGTTCATACCGCCCGGGTTCGTTGGCGGCCCAGATGATCGCGGTGCGTTCGGGCGATGCGAGTGCGTGGCGGTCGACGCAGTTGAAGCACGCGTTGAGACGACCACCCGAAAACCAGCGAATGTCGCCGTTTTGCATGTCGGCATGGACCGTCGGCCCCGGCGGATGAAACCACGCGAGACCTTCGGCTTTGGCTCGCCAAAACTGACCGGGGTGTTCAATGCTCTGCGCGTACAGCTGAAAGTAGGTATCGAGGCTGGGGACGTGGGCAGTCGCGCTGATGCGAGGTTTCGGCGGGATGGTTGTCATGGGTCTCCGAAATGGGTTGATACACCGTTTTTACCCGGCCACTTCAACGGCTACAAGTTGAGGGCGAGCATGCGCATGCAGTAGCATCTCGCGCACAGACTCGGATCCGTAAAAATTGCGGCGGTTGGTTGGGGCTGGCAACGACATTCGGTTAGGTGGCGGGATCGTACACCGATGTCACGAACCCATCACAAAACAGCGCGTCGTCCCGCAACCCATTGCGCGCCCGCGTTCGCCCGAGCCGTTCACAGCGAGGCCACTCTTGTATCCCATCAATGTATGTGCACCCGACGACCTATTCGTCGGCCGTTGGAGTGAACAGGTCGCTCATAAACTCGACCAACAACCGCTCTTTGAAGGCCGGCGGAAGTAGATTGAGCAGCTGGTTGATATCCGCCTTGCGCTCGGGCAGTCCACCGCCTGAGATGCCCGCGAGTGCCAACAGTTGCTTGAGCACCGTGCCGTCGATCGCACTCGGATCGGGGATCGCCGCCAACGCCTGCTGGGCCATCGCCACCAACGGACCGGGTTGTTGCCCCCGAACCTTGTCGACACACACCCGCAAATCGGCCAACAGCTCATCGATCCACCGGGTGTTCGAGGGCGCGATCGTGAGGTGAACGCTCGGTGGGCAATCCGGATGCCCGAGCTGAGGTTGGATGTACCAGCCGCGAGCGTTCATTTCGTCGATCAACAAGAATACGTTGACCTCGTCCGATGTAAATGCAACGAGATTCATCTCGGGCTCGCCGAGGACGCGCAGTCCGTCGATCTCGCGAATTCCCCCGACGATCCGGCGGGTGGCGTCGAGCAGCTGTTGGGCGAACTTGAGGTAGCCCGCGTCCCCGACGTAGTTGAGCACCGCCCAGGCGGCGGCGAGTGGCCCGACCGACTTGCTGCTCTGGACCGTCGTATTGAACATGGTGTAGCCGGCCCAGCTGGCGCAGGTGAAAAACTGGTGTTTGCGCAACTCGGGGTCGTTGTAGAGGACGACCGAGGCCCCTTTTGCTGCATAGGCAAATTTATGTAGGTCCATCGAGATCGAGGTCACCCCCTTGACGCTGAGGTCAAAGTTGGGAACCGGAGCGCCGAGGCGGCGAAAATACGGGAGGATAAATCCACCCATACACCCGTCGACATGGCACAGGATCCCGTGCTCGGCCGCGAGTGCGGCGATTTCTTCGACCGGGTCGACGACGGCTTGCGGGTAGGAAACGGCCGAGGCCACCAGCAGTACGGTATTCTCGTTGATCGCCTCGCGGATGGCTCCGACATCTGCCTTAAAGGTCGTGTGGTCGACCGGCGTGACCACGGCTTTCATGCCGAGATAGTGAACGGCCTTGTGAAAGGCTGCGTGAGCCGTTGATGGTACAATGATTTCGGGAACACCGAGGTTGGCCCGAGTCGCGCGGGCGTGGTCGCGCGCCGCTTTGACCGCGAGGATGATGCTCTCAGTGCCACCGCTGGTAAAGTTGCCAACTGTTCCCGGTCCGCCACCCAAGTGATGGGCACACATCGACACGACTTCGTTCTCGAGCCGGACGGCGCTGCGAAACTCCGTCGGATCGAGGGCGTTTTCCGAAAGGAACATCATGTAGGCCTGTTTGATGACCGCGGTCGCCTCTTCACCGGGATCGAATACATAGGCCCAGGTGCGACCGTTTTGCCACGCGTTGTCCCCCTTTCGGTAATCCTCGAGGGTGGAGAAAAGCTCGTCGCGGTTGCATCCCTTGGCCGGTATTTTCATGGCCGGACGATCCCGAAAACGGCGAGGACTGTCAACGCGTCATCCCGCGATCCCATTGCGTACCGGCGTAGACGAACCAGCCACGCTGTGCCAACCGCGGGTGAGAGCTCGCGCGATCGCCCCGATGTGAAAGCCACGGGTCAGGCGGCCGAGACTGAGACGAATGGCCCCCCGAGCTTCGTCCGCAGTCAACCCCATCGCCCCGAGCACCCCCGAAACACCCCCGTTGTGGGCATGACACGCCGAACCTGTCGAAGCAGCGATCTCTGGGGTGGCCGCAAGGACATCTGCCCCGCGGCACTGCGGAAGTCGTATATGCAAGGTATTGGGAAGGGTTTGCACCCCTTCGCCCGAGCGCTCAATCCCAGGGATCGCAGCATGGAGCTGCTGCCATAGCTCGTTGCGCAACTCACTGAGACGCGCATGTTCTTCCCCGAGGTCCCGAGCCGCGACCGCACATGCTCGACCAAACCCGACGATCAGCGCGACGGGCTCAGTTCCGGGACAAACTTCGCGCTCCTGGCCCCCGCCGACACGCAGGGCCCGAGGAACCGCTACACCGCGACGGACGTAGAGGGCTGCGATGCCCTTGGGTCCGTAGAGTTTATGGCTGACCACCGTCAGGAGGTCGACGTCGAGCTCTTGTACATTCACTGGAATTTTTCCGGCAGCCTGGGCCGCGTCGCTGTGAATGACGGCCGATTTACAGTAACGCCGGGTCAGCGCAGCGATTTCTTTCACAGGTTGGACAACGCCCGTTTCGTTCTGCGCCAGGATCACGCTGATCAGGTTGACGGGATGCGGCGCCGGGTCGGCGATCCTTGAACCTGCCCGTTTGACCATGATTTTGCCGGTGCGATCGACGGGGAGACCGCTGAAAAACCACTCCCGCTCGTGCATCAACACCGCAGTTGCAAGTGCAACAGCTGGATGCTCGACGGTAGAGGTGAGCAAGCGACCCCCGAGGTAGGGGCCCATCCCCAGGATTGCGAGGTTGTCAGCTTCGGTCCCGCCGCTGGTGAAGATGATTTCATCTGCCTCGGCACCGATGAGTCCCGCGACCTGTACGCGTGCATGTGCAACAGCATCGGCGGCATCGCGTCCGTACCGGTGCGACGACGAGGGATTTCCCCAGCGTTCGCCCAACCACGGCAACATGGCCTCTCGGACCTCTGGATGGATGGGTGTGGTGGCGTTGTGATCGAGGTAGATCGGGTCCTGCATAGGTGCGGTGCCCAGTACCCTACCATTCCTCGTAGGACGAGATCGGTGAATAGACACCTTTTAGGATTCTCGCGGACCCAATCAGTTTTCTTTGCGGGCGAGTCGCGTCAACATCAGGGCCCCAACGACCAAGGCGACATCGATCGCCGGACCACTGGTGCCATTGTCGAGCGTTTGTAGGCGCAACCACAGGCAAAATCCGGTGATCAGCAGGGCTCCCCACCGGGCCTGTCGGTACAGATCCGGCGTTTCGTCGACGGCGGTGAAACGCGCGTACTCCCAGCAGTAAAAAATGGTCGTGACAACGACAAACCCGGTGAACGGTAACCACGCGACGTATTCCCGGAGCGATGCGGCAAGCAGCCCGACCACGATCAGCTGCGTTTGCATAAGCACGACACAGGTCGCCACCCATCGGCCGATCCCATCGGTTTTGCGGACAAACGGGATGGCGGCGAGCAATCCCCCAAAGATGAAGGGTGAACCGAGGGCCAGAAGCGTGGGTATCGCCCCGAGTCCGGCGATCTTGAGCAACTCCCAGGCGAAGTCGAGAAAGCTCTCGCGCGATCCGTAGGTCAGCGGCAGAGCCGATGTCCCCATCAACACCAACCCGAGGTTGGCGACGCCCCGCGGAAGGGGCCGAGTGCCTGATGCGTGCGACATCCTCGAGACCATCGTAACGCGTGCGGAGTACAGCTGTCCGCGGATTTTCTCGCCAGTGCGAGCGATCGCTGCGCACATCGCTGCGCGAGAAAAACCACGGGGGCAAAACCTTGTCGCAAACACCTGATTATGGCGAAAATGCCCCGTCATGGCAGAAGTTCGCGTCACCGAATCCCACTCGCTCCAACCGGCCGAAGCGATCGAAAAGATCAAGAGCTTTGAAGAGATGATCAAAAAGTACGGCGTCAAGGCCAACTGGAAGGGCAACTCAGCCAAGCTCAAAGGGACCGGCGTCTCGGGGTCGATCGACGTGACTAGTAGCAATGTCACCGTGGTGGTGAAGTTGGGGATGCTCGCGCGGGCGGCCGGGGTCAAACCCGACAAACTCGAGAACTCGATCCGCAAACGCCTGCGGGCAGCGTTCGACGGTACCGAGGTCTAACCCTCTCGTTGCCGATACATCTAACTACCGGCACGCCGTTTTTTTAAAACCCCGGACCACCCGCACAGTGCAGGTCCGGGTTTTCTCGTGCAATTTTTTAGTGACCTTGGCAGCGTCGCAACCCGCCTTGGTATCGCCAGCTGCTTGCCGTTTTTGGAGCTGTTGCCACGTTTTTGAGGTAAAGGTCTCGTCGTGCCAGCTGCCGTAGTCGCCGGCACCGATCCGTGCACATACACCATCGATGTCATGCACAATCTTGAGCTCTGTGTCCTCGGGATGGATCGTCGGTTTGCAGCCAACCACCATCAAAGCGGCTGCAACGAGGATTCTACCTGGGCCCACGGTTTCGAGCGACACGCCGGCCTGCATACCACCGCGGTCCCGCGAATGCCACAGGCTTTCGCTCAGACGACTTTTCGCACAACGAAGTACAACACACCGATGATCACCAAGATAAACATGATGAACCCGAAGATGTTGGTCCAGATGAGCATATGCATATTCAAGTGACTCAGGATGACGTAGATTACACCGAGTACGATCACGACCAACTTGCCGGCCCGT
>CAZUPD010000251.1:0-7892 GCA_964621785.1 uncultured Nannocystaceae bacterium | reverse complement strand
AAGGCGAAGCGGAGGTCGATGGAGAGGCGCTGCCGGCGCCGGAACCGCAGCCCGCCCCCAGCAGCCCGTCTGTTCGCTGCTGTTGCTCGCCTGTGGGTCAGGTTCAGGAGATCGTGACTCCGACACCGCGGCTTCGGGTGTCTCGGGCATTACCGGGATTACTGGTGTAAGTACAAGTAATGCCGCCAGCAGTGGCGGTGAAACTTCTGGCGAGGCAACCTCGGACACCGATGCGGGGACCGACTCCGGGTCGACCGGAAGCACCACGGATGATCCGACCACCACCGATACACCAACCACAACGACCACAGGCGATCCGGGGATGTGTCAGTCGGACGAGGATTGTCCGGGGGAGCAAATCTGCAACCTGTTTGACGGGTTTTGTGTGGAGCCCGAGTGCACCAGCGCCGAGGAGTGTGGCGAGGGCCTTGTCTGTATCGAAGGGCACTGTGAGCTCGGATGTGGCGGCGAGCAGTTCGAACTCATTTCACTGCCGCCCAACCTGATGATCGTGCTCGACCGCAGTGGAAGCATGGACGGAGATGTCCAAGGTTCCAACGACAACCGCTGGGAAGTGGCAAAGTCGGCGATCTCCCAGGTCACCAACAATTTCGACAACGATATTCGATTCGGCCTGGTGACTTTTTCTGCATGTATTTTTGGTCAGGAGTGCTCGGCCGGTGAGATCATCCATCCGCCCGGGCCCAATAACGCGGCCAACATCAACGGCTTTTTGTCGGACAAGGGGTTTTTCTACCTGTGCAACTCCGGCGATCCCGAGACGAGTACCGGCAATACGCTCAAGGCCCTCGAGGCCTACCCGTTGCTGCAGGACCCGGTGCGCTCCAATGCCGTGTTATTGATCACCGACGGCAACGAAAACTCAGAGTGCAAGACGGTCACCAACGGAGCTGCAGCCGCGGGTGATTTGTATGCACAACAATATCCGGTCAAGACCTTTGCGGTCGGCTTCTCCGACAACGTGATCGGCAGCCTCGCCGAGATTGCCCAAAACGGTGGTACCAACCAGCCCTACAACGCCAGCAATCCCCAGGAACTCGAGAGCGCACTCGATGCAATCGCCTCGACGGTGGCATCCTGCGACTTCCAACTCGGGCAAGCCCCGCCCGACTCGGACGATATCCACGTGTTCTTCGACGACGACGGCGACAATCCGATCCCCAACGATCCCAACAACGGCTGGACCTACGATCCCAATACCAATACGTTGCATTTCCACGGCGAAGCGTGTGAAGCGATCAAGGACGGGACGATCGTCGATATCGATGTCGTCTACGGCTGCGCCACCCCTGTTCCAGGGTAGCTACTCGCCGACGAGTTCGCAGATTTCGGCCAGCTCCTCGAGAGCTTGGTCGAAGTAGTGCACGTAGGATGGCGCGCACACGCTACCGACGATCGCGTGGGGAAATTCCCCGACAAATTCATGTAGACGCATCGATGTCCCGCCCGGGTCTTCACACTGCCCCCCGATCGCGTAGTCGTCGAGGATCCCGAGCATCACCACCCCTTCGAGACTACCCTTGACGGCGGCGACACTTTCGGCCCACGCCGTGGGTGTCCCTTTGGACAATGTATCGGAGGCGTGGCTGACGAGGACGATCACCAACATCGCATCGTCGCGTAAAAACCCGCTGTTGCAGCTGTTGGCAAGCTCGGGCTCCAGCGCCTCGACTGTCGCCTGAGCCTGGTATTGGACGCCGTTGCCATAGTTGCCGACATCCGTGAGGCAAACCAGTGCATCTACAAATGTTTCTTGGCTCCCGCTGACGTAGCGACCACCTGGCTGAACATCGCAGGGCTGGGTCGTCACCCCGGGATAGACCAGACCTGCCCCCAATGTCCGGTCACAGGAGTCGAGTTGGAGGTCACACGGGTAATCCGGCCATTCGCCACACTCGCCTAGCAAGTTACACTGTCCCTCACAGTACGGGTGCCCCCAGCTGGCATCGGTGTCGATGACCATCGCGTGCATATCGCGATCGCAAAATTGTGTCTGCATCGTTTCGGCAATCTCCGGCATGCTGCTGGCCAACGCCGCCAAACTCCCCCCGCCGCCGCTGTGACTGTCGACGACAAACAAAAAATCGATCTTGTCGCAGTCGATCACCGGACCCCCCTGTGTCGGGTCGGTCGTGTCATCGCCTGTGTCATCGGTTTCCTGCGTGTCTGAGCCTGCGTCGTCGCCGGTTTCAGTGGTGCCACCGGTCGTCGTCGTTTCGTCGGTGTCGACCGTACCGGCCTCGCTTTCGCTACCCGTGCCAGCCATCGACGTCGAGACGGCTGTGGTGACCGGCTCGGGCACCGGTTCTTCGGTTGTCGTCGAGATACCGTCAGAATCAGTCCACGTCGGGATCTCGTCGGGGGAACACGCGGTACCGACGAACAGGACACCACCGAAAATGATCCCTGATACGAGACGAGCATACACATTGCGTCTGGGCTCTACTTGAGCAAGTTGCATCCCTGCGCACATCAGTCGTCCTCCTCGGACCATTCCATCCGTGAATACACACCGTTTGGTGTCGGCCCCGCGAGGCCAGCGCAGGTACCTTGCCTGTGCATCTCACGATCCTATGTGCATACAAGTGCATGGTCAATGTCTGCCCATGCATAGCCAATTAAATGGATGATTAATATGTCTGCTAGATCGCATAATTTACATCGATGCGAACCGATGTCGGGTCATAAACCAGGCGAACTCTGCGTTCGTAGGCTTGCCCAATTGACCGGATTGGTCCGCGACATGAGACGCTTGTCAACGCAAAAAACAGTCGCTCCGCATACGCGGGTACTCCGTAGGACATTTGCATATCCACGTTTTCGACCGGCACGCAACTCAACCACAAACATCCCCAACCGGTACTGTGCACAAAAAAACAGCCCACGGGCGAACCCGCAGGCTGGTCTTGGTTGGTTGAGGATTCGCTTACCCGAGGACGATGAAGTCGTGGGCGCGAACAGTCTTGCGACCATTGGCCGCAGCGCGGGCGGCAGCTTGGTCGATGAGCCAGTGAACCCAGCCGTTGAGGCCTTCAAGGGCATCACCACCGACATTGCAGCCGTTGCTCTTAAGCGCTTCTTTGGTCTTGCTGGCAACAAGCAGCATCTCCGCGGGCGCCTTCTTCTTCGAGGTTTTCTTCTTCGAGGTCTTTTTCTTGGCCATGAAACTTTCCTACCGTAGGTCTTTGAGCTTGAGGACCATGTGTTTGTTGATCCATCACATGAACCGCAGGGGCTCAACTGGCGGTCTTCTTACTCTACCCACACGCGAATGCCAAGCCTCTTTTTTCCTCAATTCACGTCTGCGAGGCAAATTTCTTGCGATCGTGGGGATCAGTTCGGCACCTTCACAGCTGACCCGCAGTCTCTCAAACATGCAGGATCATGCTTTAAATAGCGTAATCCGCCGGTTCCTCCGCTTGTGTGGGGTTTGAGGCGATCGCCTTCAAAAACCGTTTTTTGTGAGCCGCCGCAACGCGACTACCACTGCGGGTCGACTAGTAACTCGCCTGTCAGCACCGTCTCGGGGGGAGGTTTGCGGTCGACGACGATCGTTCGTTGCACAGGAAACCGACCCGGCTTGCGCAACTCGACCCGGTGGGTGCCAGGTGCCAAGGCCAGGTCCCCAGTCTCAGGGTCACTCAAGGCCGACACCTGACCGACGTAGTTGCCATCTACGTAGACTTCTGCATCCCTATCGGCTTCGGGTACGTCGATCCGCAAACTCGAACTCGCCGTCTGGGCACAGCCGCAGGGCATCCATAAAAGAACCGAGAGCAGGACCCAATGGACGGTGGAGCGGTGGGACCGGGTGTGTCGCTCGAGCATGTGGACACTACACCCCCGGGGAGACACGACGTCAAGATGATGACCTTCGGGACCGATCCAAAGTTGACCGAGACCCATCATGGCCGGCGATGACTTCCGGCGATTGTCTAGATGATGACCTTCGGGACCGATCCGGAGCTGCTCATCGATCCCGACTTGGCTTCAAGGAGTCGGTGCCGGAGGTTCGACGATCTTGATCCGCAAACTCCGCGGGGAGTCGATGCCGACAACTTCGATCTGACCTCCCGGGATCCGAAGCGTCGGCAACTGGTCGACCAAGGCCTGCGCGTCAAACGGGCCGACAACTCGGAGTACCGCAGACCCATCCCCCGACAGCCCCCGCAACGCGACTTCGCGGGCCCCGACCAACGATGTACCCAACGCCCGCTCGAGTCGTCGCACCTGCACCGCCGGCCAGGCCTCCTGTAAATAGATGAGCACGCCTTCACCATCTTGGGCCTGGAGCTTGCGGCTGAGATCAATCGCTACCCGCTCGACGGCATTGCTGGCCGCCGCCTCGGCATCTTCGGCAAAGCCCAACCCACTGCCGGCCGCCAACGCTGTGCCTTTGGTGTCGCGAACGATCACCTGCACCCGCCCGCCGACCTGACGCAGATAGCTGACCTCACCCAAGGCCTGGCACTGGACCTCGATCCGGATCGGGGTCCCGGCGGCCCCGGAGGCGATGGCCCCACGGTCGAGCAGCGCCTGGGTCAGCTGCCCCCGAGTCTCGTCCAAGCACCCTTCGTGGGCGACGAGCTCATCGATATAAAAACTCGATACCGCGGTCTGTGGTTGTTGGCGGTAGCGGTTGATCAAGCGCCCGGTATCGATCTCGACTTCGACTTCGACTTCGATCGTGGCACCGTCCTGGGTCTGCTGAAGCACCCGGTAGGCCGAGGTCCAGGCAGATCCGCGTTTGCCTTTGGCTTCGGGTGGCAACGGGGTTTGGGACCCGAGCAGCTGATCGAGTGCTGCCCGCAACGCGGCGGTGCGAGCCCGCAACAGAGCCTTGGCACGAGCATCTTTGTCGGCGGCCGGAGCATGACCGACACCCCGGTAAGGCGCAGCCAGCGCGAGAGCCGGAGACAAGCCGATCACAGCCGTCATCCACAGAGCGAAGAATCTACCGGTCACGGGCAAAAGCTTGGCCCAACACCCACAAAGTCGGCAAGTCTCTGACAAAACCCCGCCCGCAAACCTCTCGGTCGGTAAAAGAATGTCTTTTACAGACGCGCCGGTGAGTTATGCGGGTGGCATTTAGCTCGCTCCTGAGATACACGACTCTCGATGTTGCGCAGCTCATTTCCCGGCCACCGCCGCTACAGCATCACCCACCGCGCCGTCCAGCGACTGCGTGAGTTGGTGCCCGGGCTCGGAGACGGCGACGACGAACATGTGCGCGATCAACTCGACCAAGCGATTGCCAAGGCCGAGGATGAAAACAAGGCCATCCGCACACTCGACGTCATGCTGTCCGAGCCCCAGGTGTTGGTCCCCCTCGAGTCATTTGGCGAGATTCTGTACGCGATCATTAAGGAAGAGACGGTTGTCACCGTGCTTCCGCGCGGACACGGAGAAGAGATCCTGCAACGCGGCCAGGCGCTCGAACAACGGGTCGCCGCCGGCGAGGTACGGATGGATCGGGAAGAGCCCGAGCAACGCTGGGAACACCGCCGTCGCTGGCGGCGAGAGTCGTCCCCGATCGTCGAACGCATCATGCGTCCGTCCCAACTCAACGGGACGCATGCCGAGACGCTCGAGACACTCCCTCCGCCGAGTCCTCCAGCACCGGTCGCACCACCAGCCCCGGTGGTCCACCAGGCCCCTCCTCCGCCTCCACCTGCACCCATGCCGGTGATCGAAAAAAGGCCGGTCATCGCCGTGCCCGAGCCGACGACCCCCGTCCAGCGAGCGATCGCGCGGGGTCTCGAGCAAGGACGGCGCCGCGCCGCGATCGCAGCCCTGCGAGAAACCGTGCAAACCGCCGATCCCGAAACCAGTTTCCAGCCGATCTGGAACGTTCTGGTCCGCCATGGGGTCGGCGACGCATTCACGCTAGGCGATCTGTGTAAGGCCCTGCGCGAAACCGACTAACAATTTTCGGTGTATGCGCACCGACCCCCTGTTTCAATGCATTTGCAAGACGAAACAGGGAGTATCCGTATGATTCGACACTCGGCAAGTGTTTGAAGCAGCACCAATGACATGAACTCAGAGTCAGATTTGTGGCCGGTACTGCACCATTCGGAGCGTCCATTCAAGTGCTATCGACGAACGTCGTCGATACTCGCCCACGACAACGCACCAACCATTGAACGTGCTGGGCACGCACCTCGACACCTGTCCGCCGTCATTTTTCTGCGAAGTCCGAGCTAGCACTCGGAGCCGCCGCACTCGCCGACCCGCTGCTCCGCGTTGCCTGGACCAATCGCACACCACTCGGGATAGAAATCGGGCAACCCCTCCTCGGTGTACCAGGACACACCGTCTTTGAGCCAATACGGGTGGTCGAGGAAAAACCGCCACATCGTCGTGTAGGTCGGCAGGTCGTCGGGCGGATTGAACGGCGGAGTCGCGTGTTCACAGTTGTGGACACACTCGAGGATAAAGTGGCCCTCTGTTTCGAGGTGTTGCTCGAGATCTTTGGACGTTGCGGCGAAGTCGACCGCGATACAAAAATCGTCGTCTCCACCCCACAATACGAGAGCAGGCATCTTGTGGTCCGACCCTGGCCACGGTTTGACCGTCGCCCCACCGGTCCCGCCCGACAGCGAGATGATCGACGACAGATGCTGCCCGCGTCCCCCGGCGAGCTGCGAAGTAAACAGGGCACCCGCGCTGACACCCGTCGACGACACACACTCCTTATCGACCGCAAACTGCTCAGCCACACACGAGAGCATGTCGTCGAAGAACTGAAAGTCCTGCTCCATCTGCGCCATCGAATCGGTGATCGCAAACGGCCACTTGAACAACAGCCCCTGTTCGATCTCGCGGCCGTCGGGGATGACCGCCACAAACCGGTAGAAGTTGGCCGCGTCTTGCACCTCGCTGCGTTCGTAAAACCCGTGCGAGTCGCCGCCTAGCCAGTGCCACATAAAAATGACGGGAAGTACCTCGTCGTCGCCCAAATCGTCGGGGACCACGACGCGAAACGTGCGGTCGATGGTTTGCTCAACCCCGAAGATCGTCGTTTGTCCAGGCAGAGCATTGAGGCTGTCACCACCGGTGAGGATGGTCGGACACACCCCGCTGTAGGTCGGAAGCGGGGGCGCGAGCTCAGCATCGGGTGGCGGTTCGTCGCCACACATCACAATCCCGACCGGGTCGCCACCCGTGGTCGGGTCGTCCGTCGGGTCGTCCGTCGGATCGTCGGTGGTCGGGTCTTCCGTCGTCGGGTCTTCCGTCGTCGGGTCTTCCGTCGGATCAGTTGCATCCGTCGGATCTTCCGTCGCGTCCGTCATCGCCTCAGACTCGCTCCCAGAGGGATCTTCCGTCGAGCTCCCCTCACCTGTTTCGGTCGGCCTGTCGCTCGTCTCCGTCGCACCCGTGGTCGAAGAAGAATCGCTATTGCTCTCGCTCATCAAGCCGTCGTCATCGACACCGCCACAGGCGAGCAACAACACAGGCAACATGGTTGTAAGGACACAGTACGTCGGTTTCACAGCAACTCCCCCAAGTGCACCAAAGTGCAGGGAATCGTCCTACATACATCGAGGCGTGGCAAGTACGATCTGAAGATGCAACTACAAGCGTGTGAAGGATGCATTTGCAACGCCTGCTCGCAAGCGTCACCCAAGCAATCGGTCAAACACAAAACATCCGCGTTCGCAGGTATGTGTACGGCATCACCTGGGCTCAATCCCGACAACTTACGGAGACGGTTTGGTGCCCGCGGGTTCTCGGACGGTTTGGTCGTTCGTGCCCGCGGGTTCTCGGACGGTTTGGTTCGTGCCCGCGCGCGCGGGTTCTTTTGGCCGAGGAACGAGCCCAAAACGGCGGCAGTAGTGACGACTGCCTACGCCGCTCCGGGCTCGTTC
>CAZUPD010000250.1:0-7909 GCA_964621785.1 uncultured Nannocystaceae bacterium | reverse complement strand
GTGGTTGGTTCTTCCCAAACCGAGGAGGTACCCAGCATATCTCGCCGGACTATCTGCTGCAGAAGTTCAGCAAGCTGTGCATAGAGATAAATGTGTCGCTACCGAACAGCCGGCCGCCGTGCATTCACACGCTGCGACATACAGACGAGGAAGCTGCAAAACAGGCCGAGAAACCACCGCTCCCAGGCGGGCGCAGTGTCGCAAACCTCGGGGTTTGTGCAAGCTTCGAAGTGCCCGCTGTGTAGACGGCGTGGTCGATGCAGGGTCGTCGTACCGGTGCGAGACGGGCTGGCCCGCGACCGATGATGTATGTGCATTTATTCGGGCAACCGCCCAAATGCCTCGGCCGGATACACGCGGTAGGTCTGGTCCTCAGCGTCCCAGGCTCGCCAGCCGAAGTAGCGCCAGGCGTTTGCGGAGGCAGCGGTAATTCGGTTTTTGACGACGTCGAGACAGGCGGTCGATTGTTCAGGTCCGTGGTAGTACACTTTGAGTGGCGCACCGGAGTTGGCGTCCCACACCCGCATCGTGTTGTCGTCCGAGGCGGAGACGATGCGCGTCCCATCCGGGCTGTACTCGCATGCGAGCACGGGACGGGAATGACCTTGGAGCGTGAGGACCAACCGCCCGGAGTTGGCGTCCCACACTCGAACCGTTTGGTCGTTTGAAGCAGAGACGATGCGCGTCCCGTCCGGGCTGTACCCGCACGCTCGTACCCATGCCGAATGGCCTTGTAGGATGAAAATCAAATGCCCCGACTCCGCATCCCACACTCGCACTGTAGCGTCCGACGACGCTGATACGATGCGCATCCCGTCTGGGCTGTATTCGCACGCTCGCACCGCACGAGAGTGGCCTTCGAGTGAGTGGAGCAACCGCCCCGACTCCGCGTCCCACACTCGCACCGTATGGTCCGCTGAGGCGGAGACGATGCGCGTCCCATCCGGGCTGTACCCACACGCGAGCACCCAGGCTGAATGACCTTGGAGAGACAGGAGAAAACGCCCCGACTCCGCGTCCCACACTCGCACTGTTCGATCGTTCGAAGCGGAAACTATACGTGTCCCGTCCGGGCTGTATCCGCACGCTTGTACAAACGTTGAATGACCTTGGAGACATAGAAGCAAACGCCCCGACTCCGCGGCCCACACTCGCACTTTGTGATCGTACGAACCCGACACAATACGCCGCCCATCCGGACTGTACCCGCACGCCTGGACCCAAGCTGAATGACCTTGAAGGGAGTGAAGCAACCTTCCCGATTCCGCATCCCACACTCGCACTGTATGGTCGTCCGAGCCTGACACGATACGTGTCCCACCCGGACTGTACCCGCACGCTCGCACCCCAGCTGAATGGCTCTGGAGTGAGAGAAGCAACCGCCCCGACTCCGCGTCCCACACTCGCACCGTTTTGTCGTCCGAACCCGATACGATGCGCGTCCCGGCCGAATTGTAACCACAAGCGTTCACAGGAAGAGAGTGACCGTAAAGAGAGAGGAGAGATCTCCCCGACTCCGCGTCCCACACTCGCACCAAATGGTCGCCCGAACCAAACAAAATGCGCTTCCCGTCCGGACTGTATCCGCATGCATTCACCGGACCTGAGTGACCTTGGAGCGAGAGGAGCACCTGCCCCGACTCTGCGTCCCACACTCGTACAATCTCGTCGGACGAAGCGGACACGATACGGGTCCCGCACGGGCTGTGCCCGCATGCTTGCACCGAAGCTGAATGACCAATGAGAGGGAGGAGCAAGACCCCCGACTCCGCGCTCCAAACCCGTACCGACTCGTCGTACGAACCCGACACGATATGCGTCCCGTCCGGGCTGTACCCGCATGCGAACACTGAACCTGAATGACCCTCTAGCGCGAGTAGCAAGTTCCCCGACTCGGCATCCCATACTCGCACCGTGTGATCGTCCGAACCCGACACGATGCGGCCTCCGTCCGGGCTGTACCCGCACGCGAACACTGAGCCTGAATGACCTTGCAGGGAGAGGAGCAACCGCCCTGAATCCGCGTCCCATACTCGCACCGTTTGGTCCGACGAACCCGACACGATGCGCGTCCCGTTCGGGCTGAACGCGCACGCGAGCACTGAGCCTAAGTGACCTTGGAGGGAGAGGAGCAACCGCCCCGACGCCGCGTCCCACACTCGCACCGTTTTGTCGTCCGACCCGGAGACGATGCGTGTCCCGCCAGAGCTGTACCCGCCGGCGTTCACCGACCCCGCGCCTATTGGGGCCCCCCCCTCGTGGTTTTGGGGACTATCAGGGGGAGGGGGGGGGGGGCACCCTTCCCCGCGCCGAGTCCCGCGAATCCAGTGCACCCCCTTCCACGTGGCCCCGCCCTCGGCGACGTCGAGCTCACAGTCGCGCCAGGTCGAACCATTGCATGTACATTTTTTTAGCTTGACGCCCACGGCCCGTACATCTTGCAGCTCGGCCGCCGTCAAGTCGGCGCCGCCCAAGTCGGCCCCACTCAGGTCCACCTGCTTCAGCTGTGCCCGCGCGAGCATCACCCCGCGCAGGTCGGCGCCGCGGAGGTTGAGCGCTTGACCGTTGGCCCCGGCGATGAGCCATTCGTCGAAGTTTTCCCCGCGCAGGTCGACATGCCCCGGTTGTGGCTGTGGATGCCCATTGGCGACGGCGACGAGCCAGTAGGCAAACGCGACCCGGGTCGCCTGTGGACGGTGCTCGGCCAACAACTGCTCGAGCGGTGTCTGCCATGCGCCGCCGTGGGTGCGCACCGCCAGCAACTGGCCAAAAAAGTCGAGCGTTTCGCGGCTCGGCATCGGCATCGCCCACGCGCTGAGGTCACCGGCGAGCAGGGTGCGGTAGAGGTAGCGGGCGAGGAAGTATTCCTGCAAAGATGTATGTGCAAACCGAAACGCATCCGCGCGGTCGTCGGGGCGAATGACCATGGTCGCGGTGCGAAAATCCTCGGCCAAGATCTCCATCGATTCGCCGGGTTTGGTCTGGCCCTTGAAGTAGTCGGCCATGGTCGGGTCGGTGTTGACCCGGGTCGTAAACCACCTGCTCAACTCGTCCCACGGCCATTCGCGCTGGCCGGCAGACCACATTGCCGCGGCCACATCTTCCATGAGCCGCGACTTGTCGGTGTCGCGAAATCGGTGCTTGGCCTTGTCGCGTTGAAAACTTGCGGCGAGCAGATCGTCGTAGAGGGTCACCCCGCGAACGTCTTCGCCCCGGGCCCTGCGCTGCTCGAGCGTGGTGACCTGCCCCTGAATGAGCTTGAGAAAAAACGGGCGCTGGGCCAACTCCTGCAGATTGTGGACATCGCCGATCAGCCGCAGTGCCCCTTCGACCTTTTCCGCCCCGAGACACTTGGTGAGGTACGAACGGATCTGTTCGCCTGAAAACGGCAGCAGGATCAGCGCCAGGTAATCCGTCGCCTTGACATCGTCGCGTTCGTTGCCGCAAAAAGTCGCGTTTTGGTCGCGCAGGGTGGGAAACAGGTGCGAGCGACACGAAAACAGCAACTTGCCCCGCGGTTTTTTGGCATGGGTGGTACTTGTGGCCTCGCGGGCAGCTTCCGACCGCGGTGGGAGCACGCTCCACAGGGCGCGAACAAATGCCTGCCCCTGGACTTCCCTCATCCCGACCATCTTCTCGTCGAGGCCGTCAAACAGGATCAAGGCACCCTGTGTGCGCACGGCCTGGACAACCTCGCGCGCTGTCACCCGCGTCTCTGATTCGTGCTTATACACCCGCTTGAGCATCTCATCGAGCAACTCGTCGCGGTTGAACACCGGCACACCGCGGCCACCGGTCGCCTCGACATAGGTGCGCAGGTCGACATAAATCGGCAGGGGGACCCCGGGTCGTCCGGCCTTGCGCAGCTCGAGCAGATGCCGGGTCAAGCGTTGGAGCGTCACCGTTTTGCCGATCCCAAACTCGCCCAACACACAAGCGTAGCGCTGGGTTGTTTTTGCGTCGCACGCCCACTGTGTGAGCATCTCGAGCGCACTTTGGGGCTCGGACCGCGGTGTCGGGACGTCGCTTGCCAAGTCGGCATAGGCGGCCAGACTGTCCTCGAGTTGCTCGGGGTCGAGACGACCCATCTGCGCGACGGACCGCCGCGCCATCTCTTCGAGCCCTGGGCCCCTGCGTTTGGCCCGTTGCAAGAGGTTGCGGACCACGCTGCGACCTTGGTCGTGCGGAAAACATGCTAATACATGTTCAGCTTCGGCCCGCGGGTCGTCGGCCAGTCGCTCGAGCTGCCGCAGCTTGTCGCCGTCGGTCCCATCGCAGGCGAGGACATCGACCAACAGTTTGCGAAACGCGTGGGTCGTAGTGCCCGCCCCTGCGAAGTGCCGCCCGAGGCGCAGCTCGATCTGACGAAACAGTGCAAGTACAAATTGTTCGCGCTTGGGCGCCGGGCAGCCCTGCCACGATTTTTCGTCAAAGCGAAACAACTGGTAGTGTTCGGCCCCGTCGAGGTCGTTGTACGCCGGGTCGACATCCCGCAACACGATCGGGACCACCAACCGGTTGTGCTGTTTGACCAGCGCCCAGTTGGCCCGGTCGGCCGGGCTGGCAAAAAACGGGGGGCTGACAAACAACAACACCAGGTCGGCGCGTCGCACCTCTCGTTCGACCACCTCGGTCGGCACTTCGCCCGCCAACACGCGATCGCGGTGCCAAGCGTTGTAGTTATAGGTTTTGGAGGTATCGAACTGGGTCTCCAGCCGATCTTTGTACAGCGAGTGAAAAAGGCGTGCATCTTTTTGTGTATGCAACAATGCCAATGTCACCGGAATGCGCGGCGCACCGCGGGTCCGGGTGTCGCCGGGCAACGCCGGGTTGTCGATCAGTTCGATCTCCTCGGGGAGCTGGCTGGCTTCGCGGGAATACTGCTCGATCCGTTCGATCACGCGGTCGGGGCCGTGAAACGCGATCACTTTTTGCCCGCGCTGCTGGTCCGAGACCAAGCGCAGGCCAACCGCCCCACTTTTGCGGGCGACGCGACTCATCAGTGCACGCAGGTTTTTATCGGCCTTGCTGTCGTCGACCCCGGGCCACAGAGCAGCCCAGGCATCGGCTCGCACCACCATCGCCCGACCCCGGTCGCCGTCGTCAGCAGCGATTGCGATCAACGCGACCAGACGATCGTAGTCGCGTTTGCTCAGGTCGCCGAGCTCGTCGAGCGCCCCGCGAGCCTCGGCCAACCGCCAAGGGACGCGCTTTGGTGCGGGCTTGGTACCCGACTTTTTGGAGCTCCGTTTCGCCGCTCCCGGTTTCGACATCTGTTTTTTCACCATGGGTTCACAGCTCCACAACAGTCGACGCCCACTTGGACTACATCCCACACGATTGCAGCCGCGCCTCGATATCGGCAAACAGACCGTTGGCAAATTGTTCGCGTTGCAAGGCTGTGCGGCACTCGGCATAGGTCCGTTTGAAACCGTTGTGCTCGTGGCAATAAAGTTGCACTTTGTCGAGTCCGTGCAGCTCATATCGGCCGAAGTCTACTCGATGTAGATGCACTGGAATGAGGACTTTTCCCAGGGCCCGAAACCGCGGCAGTTCGGTTTGGACGATGTAGGGCCGGGAGACAAATGCGGGCGAGACCATCAGCACCGCCACATCGCAGGCATCGATTTCGGCGCGAATGGTGTTATCCCAATCCTCGCCAGCCAGCAGATCGGTATCGCGCCAACCCGCATAGGTGTAGGCGCGCGAAATACTCAACAAGACTTTGAGCCGTTGGTGAAGCTCAAGGGCCTTACGGTTTTGCCGGGTGTACGAAACGAAATAGCGGATTGGCTTCTTCGCCATACTGAGAGGCTATGGCGAGCGACTTCCCGCGTCAAATCAATTTTTGCTTCTATTTTGCTTTTTTTGCAAATCGACGGTTGCCAAGCCGAAACACGGTTCGAGCGATCGAATCCGGGCGCGCGTCGATTGCGGGCCTGACGCGACACCAAACCAGCGGCGAACCCAAGTCGTCACACCTACTTGCAGAGCCTACTCCGCAAATCCCTGCTCGTCGGCCAACTCTGCCCGGCCCGGGTGGTGGAAGTAGGCCGCTTTGAAAGCGACATATGCTTACAATGCTTGCAGCATCAGCTGCCCGGTCTCCGCGGAACGCTTATGTGCATTATTCTATACCATTCGCTACACTATTCTGTACCGGCCCGTTTTTATCGTGTACCAGACCAGCCGTTATCCTGTACCGTTTTTCGTTATCCTGTACCGTTCGCAATCGATTCGGTTCTCGATTGAGAACGCAAGCTCGAGATCTTAACGGGCAAAGTCAACCGTTCGCCCCGGGCAAGGGGACGCATGTACATGCACTGGTCTGTTTCGAACCACTCGAGTCAGTCGAAAAGCGGATGGTAGCGTCCGGTCGGTCAAAAAGCGGACGGTAGCGTCCGGGCGCCGTGGTCGGCAGAAAACGAGGCGGGGCGACTTCCTCAAAGCAGCCGTCGGTCACGAGACAATGGAGGTGAACGAACAAGCCCAGGGTTCACCACGTCCGGGTAGGCATGTTAAAGACCGCCGCAGAGGTCTCTTGACGGTCCCTCATCGCGTCGGCGATGACTGCCGTGACCCATGGATCCCCTTCGTATCTACTTTCCCGATCGTGAGGTCGAGCGCGGCGCGGTGCTCGAGTGGGAGCGCCGACGTGCCCGTGCGGTCCTACGGAAGCTCGGCGTGCGCCCGATCGGAGACGACCTGCCGACACTTCATGACCAGCTACTGGAGCGCAAGCTGCAGCTCGGTCCGGATGGCCTGCGCCAGCGTCTGCGCCGCGAGCTGGCGCTCTCAGATGTCTTCGCTGGGCTCATGGCCCGCCTTTCGCGTGGCCGCTGTTGCGTCTGCACCATCGAGCTGCTGACGTTCTATGGGCGCGCGGATCGTTTCCTCGCCTGGTTCGGGCTCGCCGCGCGGGGCAATGATGACGCGACGATGCTCTCGGCGACTCCCGACCACTACCTCCTGCGAACAGACGAGCGTGACGTGATGGAGATCATCGAGACTACGGGAGGCTCCCCGGTCGCCAGCCGCTTCTTCGTCGATCCCGCGGATCGGGTCGGTCTACAGACACCCGAGGACGCGTCGTTCCCCTTGCGCTTTGCGGGCGTCGCCAGGACGAAGAGCGGTCGCGCTATCGGTGGCGTGTACCATCAGTTCCGGGATGAGGGCGAAGGCTTTCGCGCCCGGCTCGCGATCGAGTTCCCGGCGTTGATGCCGGCGGCGATGATCCGCGGCCACCAGTGGCACCTGGCGAGCGAGTTCGGCAACTGGGTGCTCGCCTATTTGAACAGCGACATGGTCTGACCCCCGCCGTGGGGAGAGGAGTGCAGGGCACCAATCGTCAGCTCCCCCCGTGAGCCCGCTGACGGGCATGGGCTGGGTGCTTCTCGAACTGTCCAAGCCCGGAGAGGCCGCCCCGTACTTCGAGCACGCCCTGACCATCCGCACGACGACCCCTGGTGACCCCACCGAGCAACCGCTTCGGCCTCGCGCGCGTGTTGTGGACGGACTGGCGGGCAACGGCCGCGACCGCGTATCCGTCTCGAGTCGCCTGCTTGAGTTCGGGATAGGACTCCTGTCGGAACACGTCGGCAATTTCATTGATAGTACATGTAGAGCGCTCAACCGGTCGAACGTGAGGGAGAAGCTCCCGCATCATCGCGTGCAGCTCCAGGTCACGGTCAGGCTCTCGTATCGACCTGTCGTTTCGGTCAGATGATTCAACTCGTACCGGCGTCGACCGGACCGCGGGCCGGCGACGAGTCTGCACACGCGAGAGGGCTGCGAGCTCACCCAGCCGTTCGAGTTTTTGTCCGAAACGGACCACTGTGTTGGTCCGCCACCGGAGGAGTGGTCCGAAACGGACCACTCTGATGGACCGCCGGACGAGTGGTCCGAAACG
>CAZUPD010000249.1:0-7917 GCA_964621785.1 uncultured Nannocystaceae bacterium | reverse complement strand
GATCGGCTGGTGAGGTTGCCACCCAGGCGGGGAAGTATGGCGAGGTCAGGCGCGACTGTTCCATCCCCGAGCGCGAACTAACTGGTTTCGGACCCGTGGCCGTGTGGACGATCAGCAAGCGCACGTCCCAGTGTGACTGGCTGAATAGCGGGCGCGCGAGACAGTCGAGGCCGTCGTCGCGTTGCCCGCGCTCGAGACGGACAAATCCTCCCCAAAGCGAACGCGCCGCCGAGCCCGAGCCTTGGCGTGCTACCCGGGACAGCGCCGGCATGTCGAGTGGCAAACAAAAAGCTCCGGCGGCCGCCAGCGTCAGGGCTGCAAACCCCGAAGCCGAACTCGCCAGTCCTGCCGAAGTCGGCAAGTAGTTGTGTGACTCAACCTCGCATCGCGGACGTGGCTCGGCAAACTTCGACAGCCAGACGCGGTCGAGGTGGTTGAAGACTTTGGCTGCGGTCGTTCCCGCCTGTTCACGGTTGTCGAGCACAAACCGATCGCGGTCCACCCCTGGGCGGACCAACGTCTCGGTGCGTAGTTCGCTCAGCGTCATCGACAGCGAGCCGACCGCCGGGAGGTTGAGAGCGACAGACTGTCCAGGCCGCTTACCCCAGTACTTCACCAGAGCGATATTGGAGTGCGCGACCGCGCGTGCTTGCGTGGGAAGTTTCATGCACAAACCTCGACGGCGAACGCTTCGATCCCGCGGCGACCGAGGGCTTCGATCAGAGTCTGGGCCGGACCTGCGGGGAGTGCGACGATACACCCGCCGCCGCCCGCGCCTGTCAGTTTGGCCCCCAAGGCTCCCTCCGCCAGCGCAGCCGCGACACAGCGGTCGAGCTCTGGGCAGCTGACACCGAGCCCCGACAAGACTTCATGAGAAACTTGCATAAGCTCTCCCAAAGATTTGTAATTGCAAGTATAAATCGACTCGGTTGCCGCGTGTACGACCTGGCCCAACGCAGTCAGCAAGGGGTCGATGACTTGGGGGTAACGGTCCTTGCGGGCACGTACTTCGGCCACCATTTTCGCGGTCGAGCGCGACTTTTTTGTATTTGCGACAACAACCTCAAATGCAGGGAAAGTCAGTGGCTCGACACCTTCACTGCGGGTATAGCGCAATACACCACCGCGAGTTGCGAGCTCGCTGTCGAGTCCTGATGGATTGCCGTGGAAGACCCGCTCACCTGCCATCGATGCCTCGACAATCGTTTCGATCAGAGCTGACGGGCCGAGTGCGAGTTTGGCTAGCGCGACAGACAGAGCCGCCGATGATCCACAGCCTGCAGCGGGTGGAATGTTTGCTTCACCGTCGATTCGCCACCCGGTCACTGGCCCGTCACAGTGACTCAAAACCTCGTGCAGTGCGCGGGACAACAAGTCGTCTGCCCCAGGTCGCAATGCGAGGTCGACGTCCCAATTCGGAATCCGGAGTTCGAGCGGTCGGCCGCGTTGCGTCGGTGTTGCCGACAGGCGGATACCGTTTGGGATTCCAGCCGCAAGAGCCGGAGAACCGTAGACCACCGAATGCTCGCCGAACAGGATGACCTTGCCGAAAGCGGATGCCTGGCTGTGGAGTTGAGGTTGCATCGTCGGCGATCAGGGGTGCCAGCGGGAGAGGTCGGGTCCGAGGTGTTTGGGTGCGCGCCGGAGGGCCGCGAGGTCACGAGAGCCGGTGAGCAGCATGATGGTCTTGACGGTTTGGATGACCCGGCGAAGGAATTGGCGCGCGCCGTCGATGCCGCCTGCGCGGTAGGCCTTGAGGACGGGTGCTGCAAGACCTCCGGCGGTTGCACCGAGGGCGACTGCCCGGGCGACATCCGTCCCCGTCCGCATGCCACCTGTCGCCACGATCTCGAAGCCAAATCCGCCACACTGCAGCACCGAAGCTCCGGTCGGGATCCCCCAATCCCACAGTTCCTCGGCGATGTGACGTGCGACCTCGTCTGTCGCCCGATGAGCTTCGACCGCGACCCAACTTGTCCCACCTGAACCACTGACATCGACATGGCGGATCCCGCAGTCGTAGATCTTCGCAGCTACCTGGCGCGACAACCCGCAACCTGTCTCCTTGGCGACAACCGGGATCGGGAGGTTTTCGGCGAGTCGGGAAAGGGTTTCGAGCCCTCCGGTGAAGTCGCGATCGCCTCCGGGTTGGACGATTTCCATGGCCGGATTGAGGTGAATGCACAGGGCATCCGAACCTGTTTCTCCACACAGGTCGGCGATTTGTTGGGTTGTCATTGCACGGGCCTGCACGACCCCGAGGTTGCTCAGTACCAGGGCGTTGGGCGCCCGCTCGCGGACTTTAAATGTCCACGCCGTCGCGGGTCGCTCGAACATTGCGCGTTGACTGCCGAGGCCAAAGCCCAGCCCTAGCTCGTCGGCAACCTGCGCAAGGTCGCGATTGATCGCGCCGGCCTCATCTGTCCCACCGGTCATCCCGGCGATGATCACCGGTGCATTCAAGCGTTTGCCCAGCAGCGGTGTCGACGCATCGACGTGGTCGGCGTGAAGCTCCGGCAACGCGCAGTGGACCAGTTCCACCTGTTCGAGCAGCGTCGTCTTGCCGCGAAAGCCCACCTTGTCACCGGCACACAAAGCGAGGTGGTCTTTCTTGCGCTGCGAGATATCGAGCCGATCGGCCATGGGGGCCAGAGTACCGAACGTCGGCGGGATTTCTAGCCCAACGACCCGAGACAGGACTCCATTGCGGATGTCAAGAGCGCGTCGTCATGGGATATCGCTAGCGATGTTGGGTGTGACTCACGGCGAGGTCTCGAAGCGACCGGGTGTTCGCCATGAGATCTGCAGCCCAGGATGTCGCGACAAAATCTTCTACGCGCGGCGACACGCGAGAAAAGCCACGGGCTAGCACCCGAACTTCGTGCGCAGCTCATCGAAGGCTTTCGTGTCGAGGGGCTCGTAGGCAGGCCGGCCCACCAACTCGAGGTACATCGCCTGGTAGCCCGCGACCATACTGGCGAAGTGGGTGATGTCGACGAGTAGGTACTTTAGCTCGGTGATGGACACACGGCGTGGACCGTGAATGAGAGCGAGTTCGGTGAGGGCGAGCTTCGCCCCGCAGACGACGGACGCGAGATACTCGCAATTGAGGGGCGGTCGATGACCTTCACCCATCCAGTCGAACACCCCTGGCGAGACGACAACCTCGTTGTGGTCGGCCGGGGCGCTGGCGACGGAGACGATCACAAAAAAATGCTCCCCACCGATGACGCGTTTCAACCTGTACTCGCGCATGTGCTTCTCGAAATAGTGTACCATTGCATGCCGTTATCTTGTCGAGATCTGTGTTTGCCTGGCGAACACTTGTACTGCCAATCAACGCGATGGTCCTGCGTGATTTTCGTGTACAATCAATGGCTCCACAGGAGACAAGGTGAGCCAAGAACCGCCCCCCGACCCGATGCTTCAACCAGCAGACCCCTCCGACGTCAACTCGATCGACGCCATCATTCGTGCCGTCTACGAGGCTGTCTCGTTCACCGATGGCAAGGGGCCGGATGGCACCCGGTTGGCCAGCTTGCTAACCCCCGAAGCAAAGCTCATCAAAGTCATGCCCGGCGTGCTCAGCCAAGCCAGCGTACCTGACTACGAGGCGCGCGTACGGGCATGGATCGCCGATTCGGGGTGTCAGGGATTTGTCGAGCGCGAGTTGTTTCGCCGCACCGAAGTCTACGGTGGGATCGCCCATGTCCTGAGCTCCTACGAGGGGCGTACAATCACGGGTGGAGATTCTGGGGCCGTGATCGAGCGCGGGATCAACAGCATCCAAATGCGCCACGACGGCGTTCGTTGGTGGATCCTAAGCATTTTATGGACCGAAGAAGACGACACTCGGCCGATTCCGCCGGCCTATCTCCCGCGAATCTAACCTTCTTCACGAGAAGTATGCGCTAGCGATACAGATGCATCAGCAAATTCGTGGACGCTACGCGCCCAGCCCGACGGGTCGCCTTCATCTCGGCAACGCGCGTACGGCCCTGTTGTCCTGGCTCGACATCCGGATTCGCGGGGGCACGTATGTCATGCGAATCGAAGACGTCGACAGCCAGCGTTCGCGACCCGAGTACGAAGCAGGCTTGTTGCGCGACCTCGCCTGGATCGGCATCGACTGGGACGAGGGTCCCGACGTCGGTGGCCCGTATGGACCGTACCGCCAATCCGCGTGTAGCGAGCGGTACGCAGCCGTGCTCGCTTCGCTGGCGACGTTTGATTGCACATGCACGAGACGTGAACTCGCACAAGCGCCCCGCAGCACCACCGGTGAGGTCATTTATCCCGGATACTGCATTGACGGTTCGCAAAAGCCTGGAAAGCCTGCTGCGATCCGCTGGAAATGTCCCCCGGGCCAAGTCGGTTTTTCCGATCGGTTTGCCGGCACGGTCATCGAAGAAGTCGCACGCGAGACGGGGGACTTTATCGTTCGGCGGCGTGATGGTGATTGGGCCTACCAGCTCGCGGTCGTGGTCGACGACGCAGCCATGGCGATGACCGATGTCATGCGTGGAGTCGATCTTTTGCTCAGCACACCCCGTCAGATCCACCTCGGACGTGCGCTCGGTTATCCAGAACTACGCTACGCCCATGTACCACTGATCCTCGGCCCCGACGGCAGCAAGTTGTCCAAACGCCACAACGCCCCGGATCTCCAAGCGCTGCGGGAGGGTGGCGTTGCCCCTGAAGCTGTGATTGGGAAACTCGCTCGCTCCGTCGGATTGATACCTAAGGGGGTCGAGCAGATATCGACCATGGATTTGCTTGCGAGGTGCCGCGAGACCCACGCGGCGCGGGGAATCGAAGCACTCGACCAATATCCACTCGATCTCGATTGTTGGTAGTCGCGCGCCGATCGGTCTCGCCCATCGAGGCGATTCATCGCCTACGCGCCCTGTGACAGCCAGATACGTACAATATCGTCTTCGATCATCAGATCGGTAACCGTCGTCAACAGATCCGCGACCCCGTCGTTGTTGAAGTCTCCGACGAATCGCGGGATTTCGTTGTCGCCCTCCGACAACACGCAGCGCTCGAATGAATCGCCCCCGTCGTTGACCAACAGTTGAATGCTCCCGCCGACCGCGACGAACAGGTCTTGCAGGTCGTTATGATCGACATCTGCCGGGAATAGGTCCGCCCGATCACCGAGCTCGAAGGTCTCCGCGACCGGGTTTGCGAACGTACCGTCGCCATTGCCCGGGAGAATTTCGATCATGGCGTTTGCGTCCCAGGGCCACTGGCCTCCGGACACGGCCAAGTCGACGATTCCATCCCCCGTGAAATCTCCCGCGACCAGACTCGATGGATCGGCTGCGTGGGCGACCGACATGGGTGAGATTGTTGCAAAAACACCATCGCTTTGAAGGTGCACCGCGATTTCCGGCATTCCCAGAATTGCATTGCAGTCACCGACTACTGCAAAGTCGAGCTCACCATTGCTATCAAAATCGGCCCAGGTACCTGCAGTCACATAGCACGCGGGAACCGAGAACTGATGGGTTTGCGTGAATGTCCCGTCACCGACGGAAGTTGACAGTTTTGCTGGTTCGCCGTGATAGCCGCCGTAGGTCAGGTCAACGTTGCCATCTCCGTCAATATCCTTCACGATCAATGCGTAGAACAGCGACATCAACGTACTCTCGACTGGATCTTGCAATGACCCTTGATTGTTGAGTTGGGTCAGCAGCGTATCGGTTTCGCCGATGTGGTGTGCGAGGTCCGTCCATCCATCACCGTTGAAATCGCCGGGAATCATGCGTTCCCAGTGGTCGAGCTCGACTTCGTCAGATGGCGTAAACACCGTCCCCGAGCCATCCCCGTGGTGCACCGTAAACGTCGAGCCATCGACCAGGCCATAGGGGTACCATTTTGTTGCGATATCGAGGTTTTGATCGCCGTCGACATCGAGCACCGTCACTTCTCGAATAGGGATATCGGGGAAGTCGAAGGACATGTAGTTACAAACATCTCCGAGACCGGTCGTTTCGGAGTCGGTCTCATCGGTGTCGGTCTCGCTGTCTGTCGGGTCACCCGTGGTCGTATCCGTATCAGTCGTATCGACGGTATCGACCGTGTTTGTGCCAAGCGTCGGGTCGGTTGTTGGGTCGGTCGACGTCGGACTCGCAGTCGTCTGTGTCGAGGACATACCGCCGGTCGTCTCGGTCGCGCCGGTGGTCGAATCGTTCCCTTCACCGGGCGGGCAGGCGGTGAGCCACGGTATGATTGCAAGGGCACAGATTGTGGAGAACAGCTCCGCGGATGTTCGAGACCAGTAAGCCATCTTCCAATCGTATCACGCGGTCTCGGGCATCGGCGTTATCAGCAGCGCCGCACAGGAAGTTTCGCCAGGCCCCGGACCGTGAGGTTATCGATCCAGGTCGGCGAGGTGTCGACCCGCTCAAACGCCGGAAGCGTGGCGAAGAGCTGCGTCAGTGCGATTTGCCCCTCCATTCGCCCCAGAGCTGCACCGAGACAGAAGTGTTGACCATGGCCTAAGGTCGTGTGTTTGCTGCGGCGCGTGATATCGAAGGTATCGGGGTTTTCAAATTGGTCTGGATCTCGATTGGCCGCGCCCAAGACAAAAAACACCCGCTGACCTTTTGGGATCGTCACCCCCCCCAGCTCGACATCTGCCAGCGTCACCCGGCCCATACGCTGCACCGGGCTTTCGTAACGCATGACTTCCTCGAGGGTGTTGGCGAGCAGACTCGGGTCATCCCGCAGGAGCGCCAGTTGATCGGGATGGTCGAGTAGGGTGTGGACCGCATTGCCGATGAGGTTGGTCGTGGTTTCGTGGCCACCAAACAGCAGCACTGTACATGTCGAAAGCAGTTCCTGTTCGCTCAGGGCAGTCTCCTGTTCACGAACCCTACACAGCATCGTCAGCAGGTCGTCGCCGGGGTTTTGTTTGCGCAGTTCGATTTGTTCACGAAAGTACGCCTCGAGCTCGAGCACACTTATGAGTGCACCTGCAACGAGTTCTTGGGACATCGCGCTCGCGCCCATAAACGCCGCGAGAGCATCAGACCATTTCTTGAGCCGGAGGTGGTCGCCCTGGGGCAGGCCGAGCATCTCGCCGATGACAATGACCGGCAGGGGGTTGGCCAGGTCGGCGATGAGGTCGACGACTGGTTTGTCGGCGACCGCATCGAGCAAGCCGGTGGCGATCGCCTCGATTCGCGGGCGGAGTTGTTCGACGAGCCGAGGCGAAAACGCCTTGACGACCAAGGCTCGGATCCGTGTATGTGCAGGTGGATCGAGGAGGAGGAGCCAGTTCGAAAGGTTGGTCAGCAGCGGGCGCAACTTTTCACGCACAGGTGGAGGGAGCTTGGCTGCGTATCCCCCCGCGCGGTTGGCCGACAGGTCGGGGTGGCGAAAACCTGTAATGACATCCTCGTAGCGGGTTACGAGCCACGCGTTCCAACCCTCGCTGAAGTACACCGGCTGAGCCTCGCGAATCCGTGCATATGCAGGGTAGGGGTTGGCCCGCGATTGGGGGGTGAGCAATGCGTAGGGGTCTTTTTGGTCAGGTGTCATGGTCGTCCTGGGTGGGTGTGGGGAGATGTTGCGTGTGCTCGCGGGGAAGCCAGATCGTGAACGTTGTGCCGACATCGACCGTACTCTCGACGCCGATTCTACCCCCGAGAGCTTCGACGATGTGACGTGAAATCGCAAGGCCCAACCCGGTGCCGCCGAAGCGTCGCGTCGAGCTTTCGTCGGCCTGGGTGAACGGCTCAAACACGCGGGACAGTTGCGAAGGATCGATCCCGATCCCTGTGTCGGCAATTTGGAACTCTACACCTTCGACTCCGAGGTGGGTTTGAGATACGACGGTGACCGAAATCGTGCCGTTGTGGGTAAACTTGGTCGCGTTCCCGACGATATTCAACAGGAGCTGACGCA
>CAZUPD010000248.1:0-8071 GCA_964621785.1 uncultured Nannocystaceae bacterium | reverse complement strand
GTCTGTCGCGGCCCGAATCCGTTGCCGTGCGAGGAATGACGCCGCGATCTTAAAAGACCCAAGCACCGGGAAAGTCTGTCGCGGCCCGAATCCGTTGCCGTGCGAGGAATGACGCCGCGATCTTAAAAAGACCCCGCAGGGTGGTGCGGGGTCTTTGGTGTGCATACATTTATTGATACATTCGATCAGGCTGCCCCGGCCGCACCTACCTGTCGGGGGCGCCTGAGCCAGCGACCACGCAGCCAGCGGATCAAGTCGCGGGTGACAAACTCGGCGATCCGGAGGAATTCGCGTTCCGCCCCGATCTCCGCGATCAAAAACTCGTCTTCAAAGTCGTCGAGTACCGCCAAGACCCGATCGACACTTGCGACCCCCGGCTTGCGTGCGCGGCCATCGGTGCTTGTGACAAAATCGATCCCGGAGATATCGAGATTGATCAGATACTCGTCGACGAGTTCGAGGACGTCTTCATAGTTTCGAAGCGAGCGTCGGTTGAGCGATTCTGCGCGACCTTTGAGAAACGCTGCGAGTGCCTCGGTGACCGTCAGTTCGGTGAATTCCTGGCTCATGTCTGCCTCCAATCCAGCGAGATGGGCGTGTGCCCCCGATCGTTCGAGCCCCCGATCCCTGCGATGGGTGCACGAGAAATTCGAAATGCGAATTTTGCGCATGCTTGCGTGCGAAATCAAGCAACCTCAAGTGCCAGGTACATGCTCAGAAATCAATAACCAAACCTATATTTTATTCGAAATGATGGTTTTGAAAGCTATCAGATTTTAAAAAAAACGCGATTAGAGGCAAAAAACGTTGTTTTAGGTATGGGTAATTTATTTCAACTTTTATTTGATCGACTCATATTGATTTCTCACTACCTCAATGCGGACGGGTAGAGATCCCTGTATTAATCCGCTCGTCGCATCTCGAGTCTTTGGGACCGACATCCCGCAACCCATACCGACCATTTTGGCGCGCGGTGACCCTGCTCGAGCAACCAACACACAAATGACGACTTGAACCCGAGGAAACCCATGACGGACTCCATTGAACCTCAAATTTCAAACCACACGACGAGCTCCTGGAGCGCAGCACCGCCACCCCCCCCACCGGTGATCACCACCGCGCCGCGGATCGAACCGGTCCCGGAAAAACCGGCCGACGATGAGGCCAAGGCCAAGCTGATCACGCCAGCGCTCACCGAACTGGTTTACGGCTACCGCAACCCTGCGTTCATGACCGACCGCGAAGGTACGATCGTGTGCATGAACGCAGCCGCTGGGCGACTGCTCGACCAGCGCAACGGCCCCGACTCATCGTCGATCTCCGTCGACGAGTGGGAGCGCAAGGCTGAGCTTCGCGCCGATGGCCAGACGTTCTACCTGATCATCCCTGAACTGCCGAACGATCAGCAAGCTCGTCCAGAGACCCCGCTGCCGCCGCGGTTGGCGAAGATTGCCCGTCTCGTCGTGTCAGGTTGTACAGACAAGCAAATCGCCAGCCGCACCGGGTTGTCGTTTAGCACCGTGCGTACCTACGTGCGACAGATCTACCGCCGCGTCGGTGTCCACAGCCGCGTCGAACTCGTGCACGCGACCTCCCGTGGCCTCACGGCCGATTGAAGCATTCATCCGGAACAAGCTCGGCCCTTCGCTCGCGGAGGGCCTTTTATATTGAGGCCTCTGCTGCTCATTGGTACCCCGGTTGACTGGGAACGAGTGTGTGAGCAGGGTCGAGCGAAGTCGACGACTGTGGTGTGATTATCGAGTGATCCACATGGACCGATCGCTTGATACCTGCGCGAAGATTGCCCGCCGCCGCCGATAAGAAACATGTGGGTACACAATCTTTCTTTAGATTCCGTTTTGCTCGGCCACGCCGACGAGCTTGAGCTCTAGCTCGAGGCGGACGCCAAACACATCGAGTACCCGGGCTCGCACGATTTCGACCAGCTCGAGCAGGTTTGCGGCGGTGCACGCCTGACCGCGCTCGACCACCAGCCAGTTGGCGTGCTTCGGGCTGACCACGGCGCCCGCGACTCGGGTGCCTTTGAGGCCAGCTTGTTCGATCAGTCGCCCGGCGTAGTCGCCCGGTGGATTTTTAAAGGTGCTTCCGCTGTTGGCCACCCCGGTCGGCTCCCGATCTTTTCGCCGGGCCCGGAGGGATGCGACATCTGCCTCGATCTCGGTGCGCGAGCGCGGGTGGAGGGCGAGTGTGGCCCCGATGACCAGCTCCGTCGTCGGCAGGTCCGAGGCCCGGTAGCGAAACCCACAGGCGTCGTGATCGCGGGTCACGATCGAACCGTCCTGACGCAGGCTGCGGACCTCGGTCACCACATCGGTAAACTCGCCGAGATAGGTCCCTGCGTTCATCACCAAGCCGCCGCCGACGGTTCCCGGGACACCGCCGAGGAACTCGAGTCCGCCCAGCTCCCATTCGGTCACCTGGCGCAGGAGCTTTCCCGTACTCGATCCGGCTTCGACATCGACGACCTCGGGCCTGTCCTTTGGATCTTGTCGAGAAACCGAACGCATCTTGCCGAGGTTGATCGTCACACCCGGAATTCCGCCGTCCAGGGCCAGGAGGTTGGTCCCCGAGCCGACAAACGTCACCGGAATCTCGCGCGCATGGGTCCGCGCCAACACAGCCGCCAGGGCCGTCGGCGTGGCCGGCCTCGCCCACAGATCCGCCGGACCGCCCAATCGCAGGGTCGTGTGCCGCGACATTGGCTCGTCGGGCGCGAGCTCCAGCACCCCCGAAGCACACATCTTGGCCAGGTGACCATCGCTGTCGAGGGAGCGAAGGAGTTGCTGGCCGCGGGTGAGGGGGGTGGTGTTCACGTGAAGCATTTGCAGATACAAAAACCCTAGGACGCCGAGCGGGTGGCGAGGAGGCTAGCGAGTTCGACACTTGCGTGGGTGATACTTCCCGCGCCCAAGGTGATGACCACATCGCCGGGCTGCGAGAGTTTGGCAAGGGCGGCGGCGACATCCTTGATCGACGGCACCAGAAACACCGCGCGCTCGGGGTTGCGATCTTTGATCGCCTGCAACAAGCGCTCGCTCGTCGCCCCTGGGATCGGTCGTTCTCCGGCCGCGTGGATATCGGTCAACACCACCACATCGGCCTCGTCGAGGCTCGCGGCAAACTCGTGCAGATGGTCGCGGACCCGGGTAAAGCGGTGGGGCTGAAACGCGGCGATCAGGCGGTTTTCGGCATAGCTGACCCGGGCTCCTCCCAAGGTCGCGCGGATTTCGGTCGGGTGATGTCCGTAGTCGTCGACTACCAAGACGCCGCCGACATGACCACGGACGGTAAACCGCCGCTGCACACCGTCGAATGCGGCCAGGGCAGCGCGGGTCACCGAGGTCTCGACTTCCTGGCTCTCACACACAGCAATCGTTGCAACTGCATTGAGTACGTTGTGGACCCCGGGCATGTGGAGTACAAACTCACCGAGTTCGGTCACCTTGGCCAGACGATGGGCGTGGTGGGCCCGCGCACGGACACAAAACCGGGTGATCGGACCCTCGTGGCGCACGTTGTGAACCTGGTAGTCGGCATCCGGCGAAAACCCGTAGGTGATAAATCGCTTTTGCAAGTCGGGCAGGATCGCGGCCACGTGCGGGCTGTCGATGCACACCACCGCGAGCCCGTAAAACGGCACCCGATTGGCAAAACCCACAAACGCCTGCTTGAGGCCCGCGAGGTCGCCGTGGTGGTCGAGGTGCTCGGCGTCGATATTGGTGATGACCGCGATCGTCGGCGACAACAGCAAAAAGCTGCCATCGCTCTCGTCGGCCTCGGCCACCAAAATATCGCTCTGACCCAGGCGAGCATTGGTTCCGAGGGCATTGAGTTTGCCGCCGATCACAACGGTGGGGTCGACTTCGGCGTGGTGAAGGACCGTGGCGATCAGACTAGTCGTGGTGGTTTTGCCGTGTGACCCGGCGATCGCGATTCCCTGCTTGAGGCGCATCAGCTCGGCGAGCATCTCGGCCCGGGGGATCACCGGAATCTTCTGTGTATGTGCAGCAATAACCTCGGGATTGTCGGGCCCGATCGCGGAGGACACCACCACCACATCGGCATCACCGAGATAGTTGCCGTCGTGGCCGCGGTGGATCACAGCCCCGAGTCGCCGAAGTCGCCGAGTGGTGTCTGTATCGCCGAGATCCGTGCCCGTTACCCGGTAACCGAGGTTGAGCAGGAGTTCAGCGATCCCACTCATACCGATGCCACCGATACCAACAAAGTGAATATGCGTGTCGCTTTTGCGGAACATGTGCTTGTGATGCCGAGACGCGCGAGCCTACCCGGATCTATCCATTGCCATGCCGAAAAAATTGGGAAAAGGCAAAAACCCTTCGAGATTGGGTGGCGTTGTCATCGGGTTTCGAACGCCAGATGTACGCGTCGGAGTTTGCGGGACTGTTGTAGGCGGTGCGCCGGTGGTAGACCCCGGCGGTGACCGGTTTCGCACGTTACGTGGCAGCCCGCCTAGCTCCCTGGTTTCGCGACCATCACCGCGACCTCGCGTGGAGGCGGACCCGGGATCCCTACGCCATTTGGGTGTCTGAAATCATGTTGCAACAGACGCGGGTCGAAACGGTCAAGGACTACTATCCCCGGTTTTTGCAGCGGTTTCCCGACGTCGGCACACTCGCCGCCGCTGACCAAGCCAGTGTTTTGCAGGCCTGGAGTGGGCTCGGCTACTACCGGAGGGCCCGGCTCCTGCACCGCGGTGCCCAGTACATCGCCACGACCTGTGACGGCAAAGTTCCCGACCGCGTCGATGCCCTGCGCAAGGTGCCTGGGATCGGGCCCTACACCGCCGGGGCAGTTGCCTCGATCGCGTATGACAAGCCCGCTGCCCTCGTCGATGGCAACGTTGCTCGCGTGTTGTCGCGGCTGCAGGGCGTGATGGAACCCAAGCACCAGGACGCCAAGGCTCCGGGGCATTGGCAGGCCACACAAGCCATTGTAGACGCTGCAAAATCGCCTCGTATCGTCGCCCAGGCGCTCATGGAACTCGGTGCAACGGTTTGCACACCCGTCAATCCGACCTGTCTCGTTTGCCCGGTGCGCGCGCGGTGTGTCGCCCGTGCCCGCGGGCTCACAGCCACGATCCCGGCGCCCAAAAAGCGCGGGCCCGTCCCCCGAGACGACCTGTGGGCGGTGGCCATCTACGCGGGGGAAAAATTGCTTGTACATCGAAGGCCCGACAAAGGGCTTCTCGCCGGGATGTGGTGCCTGCCGCTGATTCCCCGCGAGGGCAACCGCGGGCGCGGAGGGAAGGGGGTTTCGCTAGCGGCCGTCCGCAAGCAAACCGGGATCCGCGTGGCCCGGTCGCGTGAACTCGATACCGCGGTCAAACACATTTTCACCCACAGGATCTGGGAGCTCCACCCGTGTCGCGTCGAGGCCACCGGCAAACAGACCGACATCGGTACGCACTACACCTGGCTCCATCCGGGCGAGCTACCCTCGGGTGGTGTCCCCAAGGTGACGCGAAAGTTGCTCGCTGCCCTGACGTGGGACACCTCGAGCAAACGCGCGTGACCAACAACTTGCAGATGCAATTTTTGGCAAGCGTTCCGAGAGGCCTGGCGAGTCGGGCTGCGACCCATGACGTCGTGCTTGCATTGAAAGAAATCGACGCGTTGGTCGAGCCGGCAGCCACCGAACCGCGCGCTCCCCAACACCGATACTGACGGACTCAGGCAGGTCGAAAAAATTGCAAATACAATAAATTCTAGGTGGTCGCAGGCATTTGCTCGACCAGTTCCAGCAGCGGTACCCCGAGGTCTGGCGGCACCAGATCGAGGATCCGGTGAAAACCCTGGATATCGACCGGCATGGGCTCCCGTCGTTTGACCGCGGCCTGCATCTGCTGGCGGGTATTCTCGAGCACGACATTGACAATATCGAGGCGTTTGGCCTGCATCCACGTGCGCACGCGGTCGACGAAGCGATCGGGGTGTGCCAGCAGCTCTCGCGGATCGACCGTCGGTAACACATCTGGGAGGTCCATCAACAGTGCCCGCGTCGTCATTGGGCCCAGCACCGGATTGAGCAGTCGCTCGAGTTCGGCGATCGCCCACCCGCGCCCGAGGGCTGCGTCGATCAGCCGTGCAGCCAGTGTCCATGTCCGCGGCGGGGCGCGGTCGAACGCCTGGGAAAATTTTTCGACAAACCGGACTAGCCCAGCGAACAGACCGTGTTCCCGGGCCCACAACAGCCAGGCCGCGTGGTCGGGGACGACATTGAGGGTGACAAACCGCGAAGCCAGGGCAGGGTCGAGCGAATCGACCTCGTAGCCCGCATCGTCGGGGTTGATACAGGCCGCCAAAAAACACTGGGGCGGCAACTTGTAGTCATTGAGTCGCCGGGTTGTCAGAAGTTGCAAGCACGGCTGACGGACGCTGCGATCGCAGCGGTTGAGTTCCTCGAGCACCAACATACACGGCTGCGTCGAGTCCCCCGGCGGAAGTGTCGACGGTGGTGCGAAGTACGTCAGGCCATCTTGGATATAGGGAATCCCGGTCAGGTCTGTGGCCTCGAGCAGCGAAAGATCCAACACAAAGATCTGCAGGCCCCGCTGTTCGGCGTAGGTCTCCAAAAACTCACTCTTCCCGATCCCGTGGGGTCCACGGAGCAGCACCGGCAAGTCGGCGTCGCGGATCACATCGAGGAGGAGGCTGAGCCGCGGCGAGATCGAAGTCGTATTCTGTGCTGTCTCAGAGGTCATCTTGGCCCACGACTACATACCAGGTTTGAGGAGCAAAAACCGACCGCCCAAGAGGTTGTCGTTGCGAAGGTTGCAGGCATGTAGAGGCGCACGAAAGCTCGCGGTCGAAGGATCCGCGGTACCGACGGTTTTTTGATGCGGGGCAACAACCGCGAGTTCAAAGTCGGAATGACTGCGGGCGAACCGAGTCCGAGCTCGGAATGACTGCGAGGCAAAACCGCAAGCTCGAAGTCGGAATGACTGCGGGCGAACCGAGTCCGAGCTCGGAATGGATGCGAGGAAAACCGCAAGCTCTGAATGCGGGCGAACAGTCCGTGCTCGGAGTGGATGCGAGGAAAACCGCAAGCTCGAAGTCGGAATGACTGCGGGCCGAGTCCGTGCTCGAAGTGGATGCGAGGAAAACCGCGAGTTCGAGATCAGAGTGAATCCGGGGCGAACCGCGAGCTCAAGGTCGGACGCGCTACTGTCTCAGAGGTCATCTCGATCCTCGAGAGATCTGAAGCTTGGGGAAGAAGCGACTTCCCGACTCGCGCCACGCCACGCATTGCGTATGCATAGAACCTCGCGTGACCGTCGTATTCGAAATAAGCAAAACCGCCCGGGGTGGGGCGGTTTGCTACGTTACACGAAATCGCTACTCGTCGATGCGAGCGCGGCGAGCAAAGGCTGTGTATTCACTGCGGAGAGAGTCAAACCAAGTATCAACGGGGCGAGTCCGCAGCGACTCAGCAGCCGATGCCCGAGCATCTGATGGGTCGTGATCTCGCGGTGTTGGGACCGGAGAATCAGGTGTGTGGAGTTCTTCCATTCTGCTCCTGTAGGGTTTGGGCATCACCGAATAGAGATGCGCAGACTCATACTCATACTACAGAAAGTCTCTTCACGTCTAGTCTGGGGCCCGCCTTACGACTACCCGACCACTTACAGGTAGAACGGAGTCTAGACAGTGTATGCTGAGAAAATGGTGACAAACGCTACAGTGTGAGAACGAAGTCATGGAAGAGGAAATGCCGAAAGTTTTGCATCTTTTGGCGCAGACTTCACTACCTGTTTGTACAACGTCATTTCAAGTGCTTGCATGAGCAATCAGATTCGCGCGACAGAAAGCGCCGCGATCGCCATAAAAGTTTGAAAACTAGACCCCCGCAACAACAGTGGCGGATGAAAGTATGAAGATACAAGAATTCCCCCGGGAGGAATCGAACCTCCGTCTCTCGGGCTTCAACCGAGCGCGTGCACCTCTCAGCTACAAGGGAATATGTTGGGAAAAAGATAGCGGGAGTCGGATTTGAACCGACGACCTCCGGATTATGAGCCCGGTGTGCT
>CAZUPD010000247.1:3394-8115 GCA_964621785.1 uncultured Nannocystaceae bacterium | reverse complement strand
GGCGCAACCCGGCCGGTCCGACGATGGCGCGGCGCATGCTTTCCGGCGACATCGGTCGCAACAAAAACACGGCCTCCTCGATGTTCCCCCCCAGCGTCGGAATCTGGGCGACGCGGGTTAAAAAATCGCCGCGGACGGTGGCCAGGAGTTTGACGCCCGGGATCCCGGCGGCGATCTGCGAGATCAGGGAACCGACGGTGTTGGCCTCGTCGGGGTCGGAGATGGTGACGAGCTCTTCGAACTGGTCGATGAAGATGACCTTGCCCCGCTCCCTGCCGAGTTTTTTACGCAGGATCCGGCCGAGCAGGCTCGGGTCGTCGGCAATCTCGTCGCGAAAAGAGGATTCCGCTTCGAACTCGAGGCCCGATTCGATTGCCGCCAGCAGGGCGTAGAGCGGATGGCGGCCGGGCACCAGTCGCGCGCTCGTCCACGTGCGTCCTTGGGCGAGCGCACCTTCGGCGATTTGCGGCATGACACCTGCGCGGCACAGCGACGACTTTCCGACACCCGAGTCGCCGGCAACCAGGACAAATGCATCGGAGCGCAGGCGTTCGACCACCGACGTGATCTCGATTTCGCGGCCGAAGAACATCGCCCGGTGCTCGGCATCAAAGGCACGCAGACCGCGGTAGGGATTGCCCTGGGGGATGTTTTGCGACGCCTTTTCGGGCAGCGTTAGCAGCTCGAGGGCGTTGCGCAACTCCTCGCCCGAACGGTAGCGCTCGCCCGGGTCAAAGCACAGGCATTTATCGATCACCTCGGCAAACCGCGGATCGATGTCGACGCGCGAGGCGACCGGCGCGGGCTGTTGTTGCTGGACCATCATGGCCAACTCGACCGGGGACTCGGCCTCGAACGGGGGCTTGCCTGTGCACAGATAGTGCATCAACGAACCAAGTGCATATACATCAGACTGTCGGGTCGCGGCCTCCGCCCGCCACAGCTCGGGGGCCATGTAGTGCGGCGTGCCCATCAGTGTCCCCTCGATCGTGAGGTCCTCGATCTTTGTACCTGCAATTTCTGAGAGCGCCAGCAAACTGCTCGGATGCATCGGCTCGGGGGTTTTGCGGACCGTGTCGTTGAGCTCGCCCGCCTTGATCCGGGCTGCCGTAGCGAGGTCGACAGCCCGGTCTTCGTTTTCGATCGGCTCGCGTGGGGTAAAGATTTCGCGGTCGATCAACTTGGCGAGGCTAAAGTCGAGGAGCTTGACGACGCCGTCCTCGCTCACGATCGCGTTGGCGAGCTTGATGTCGCGGTGCAACACCGCTTTGCGATGGGCCATCGCCAGGCCGCGTGCGAGGCCGAGGCCGAGTTTGAGGGCCTCTTCGCCGGACACCGGTAACGCCAAGTCGCTGAGGCTCTGCCCGCGGACAAACTCGGTGACGATGTACGGGTGCTGGTCGAGCTCGCCGATCCGGTGGACAGCGATCACGTTGGGATGTTGCAACCTGGCCGCCGCCCGGGCTTCGATACGAAAACGTTCGAGCTTGATGCGGTTGGGTTTTTTGAGGGTCAGAAACTTGACCGCGACCGGGCGCTCCAAAACGAGGTCGCGGGCGAGATAGACAAGCCCCATGCTGCCCTGGCCGATCGGGCGGATCAGGCGGTAGTCGTCAAATTCGGACGGAGGTGTCCACTCTTCAACGATCGGCATGGTCAGCGGTCGCGGGCGATCCCGTAGCGCTTGAGCTTGTTGACGAAAGTTCGCAGCGGTACCGACAGCAACTTGGCGGCGCGGGTCTGGTTGCCACCGGTGTGGGCCATGGCCGCGGTGATGCGTTCGATTTCGAGTTCACGAACTTCGTCGACCAGCGGGCGAAAGACTTGTTGTGTATTTACATGTATTTTGCCGACCTGAAGCTGTTGGCCCTGGAATAGACGGGCCTGGATGTGCTGAGGTTCGACGGTGGTGGTCGAGGCCGTTGTGGCGACAAACGTCATGAGGTTACGCAGTTCACGGACATTCCCGGGCCAGGAGTGGGTTGCGAGCAGATACATCGCCGCATCCCCGATGTTCATACAATCGCGGCCGATCTTAGCGCATGCAGCCTGCAAAAACCGACGCGCGAGGATGGAAAGATCGCGTGGACGGTCGCGCAGTGGGGGAAGCCACAGGGTCGCTCCGCCGAGTCGGTAATAGAGATCCCTACGAAAACTGCCGTCGGCCACGGCACGGTCGACATCGAGATTGGTCGCGGCAACTACGCGAATGTCAACGGCCCGCGGATGGACATCGCCCACACGGATCACCGAGTGGGTCTCCAACACCCGCAGGAGCTTCGCCTGGGCTGCGGGACTGAGTTCCGCGACTTCGTCGAGAAACAGCGTGCCGCCGTCGGCCATCTCGATGCGTCCGGCCTTGACCGACACCGCACCCGTAAAAGCACCGCGGGCATGTCCAAACAACTCACTCTCGAGCAGCTCGTCGGGGATCGCCGCGCAACTAAAGGCGACAAACGCCTGCTGTTTGCGCGGCGAAAAATTGTGGATCACCGAGGCGGCGACATCTTTGCCAGTGCCGGTTTCCCCCGTGATCAGGACCGAGAGATCCGAACGCGCAACTCGGCGCATGAGCTCGTACACCCGGGTCATGGCCGGATCTGCGACGACCACCTGGTGGGTGCCGGCCGTCATCGACTCAAATGTTTGGCTGGCGAGTCCGACACAGCGCGGCGCTACGGCATCGAGCGCTGCCCGGGCGGAGGCCAACAGAGCATCGGCGGTGATGCCATCGCCGGGACAGATCGCCAACCCCACCCGGACGCTGCGTGCGTCAAATGTATCGAGAATCCGCTCGGCGGCCACGGGTGCGATTTCGGGTCCCGCCTCGGGCATCAGCACCATCAGTCGATCGCCGTGCACCCGTCCGAGGATATCGCTGACGCGAAACCGTCCGCGCAGTAGCTCCGGAACGATTTGCCAGTCGGGGGACGGACCGATTTCAGCGAGCAACACCGGAAGTGCGCGCCAGCTTCGGCGAGCGCGTTCAAGCTCGGTGTTGAGGCAGGCCAAAAACCGGGCCTCGTCGAGTAGTTCGTGGGTCGGAATTGCCGGGGTGCTCGACTGGAACACAATCGTTGTATCAGCAAAAGTAACCGTGTCGCCCGAGGTCAGCACGCGTTTGGTTTGCACGTTCCGACTGTTGATGCGGAGCCGAACGTCTTGGCGCAGCGGGTGAAACGTGACGCGATGTTGCGTGACCCGGAGGATCGCCAGCGGTGTGTTTTCGCCGTCGAGTTCGAGTTCCGCACCGGGGCCACCGATCCGAAACTCACCGATCCCGAGTTCGGCCCGCGTCGATGTCTCCCCCTGCAAGATCAGTAGATAGCGCGAGTCCCCGGCCATCGGATAACCCGAGGAGCCGCGAGAGCTGCGTTTTACGGGGCGAACCACATCAGACATAGAAGTCGGTAGGTGACGATTCTACCACTGTCGGCCCGGACAATTCCTTCGGGGGAGATCTAAAAGTCATGTCTGTTTAGACATGTCTCAATTTATTTGCGCATGTTTGCGCCGTGGGATGTAGGCGTGTCAATAATATGTATAGACATGTTTTAGTCAATTAATTGTTCCGGCTCGATCAGCCCCGAGAGATCTCGGGGCCACGGCGCGACGAAGGTCATGGGCCGACCCGATTCGGGGTGTAGGAGTGTGAGCTTGCGGGCATGGAGCGCGTGGCGTCGCGCACCGAGCTGTCGCTCGAGGTCCGCCATCGGGCGGTCACCGTCGATCACCTCGAGAAAATTGGACTCGTCGAGCCCGTAGAGTTTGTCGCCGACGATGCCGTGACCAATTTCGGCAAGGTGGACGCGGATCTGATGCTGCCGCCCGGTGTGTGGACGCGCGTGCACCAGTGTGATCGGCTGGGCGCGAAACTCCCCGTAGGCCAGTGGCCGGACCGTGGTCGATGCTGTCACGCCACCGTCATCGAGGGCCCGCGGACCCATCTTGATGCGCACGGCCGACCCCAATGCCGGACCCAATGGGATGTCAATGACACGCGATTGTTCGAGCCGCCCATGAACAACTGCCCAATAGGTCTTGTGGACTTCGCGGGCAAAGAACGCCTGCTTGATGACACTGCAAGAATTTCCGCGCCCGCGTCTGCCCAACAAAAGCACGCCCGAGGTCTCGCGATCGAGTCGGTGAGCAAGTTCCCAACCGTGGTCCGGCCCAAGGCGCGTGTGCAGGAGATGCGTCAATGTGTTGAGGTGGTAGCGGGCCGACGGATGCACCGGTAGACCTGCCGGTTTGTCGAGTACAAGCAACACTTGGTCGCGGTAGAGCTCGACGTAGGTGCGCACCACTTCAGGTTCGATCGGAGCCGGACGCACGAGGAGAAACTGGTCACCGGTGTGGACGCGCACGCCGACGCGACGCTCCGGTGTGTCACTCCCGCGGCGATAGAGCTGACCCGCACGCACGATCGCCTGCACCCGCGTCCGCGACAACCGACGGATCCGGTGAACCAAAAACCGGTCGATCCGAAATCCGTCACACACGCTGTCGACCGTCAGCGGGATTTTTATAATCGCGGTGGAGTTGATTCGCATGGCAAAGGATTCGGGCCGCGACCGACCGAGGGGTCGGCGCCTGGATTGAGAATCGCGGTGGAGTTGATTCGGATGGCAGAGGATTCGGGCCGTCCGACCGAGGGGTCGGCGCTTGGATTGAGAATCGCGGTGGAGTTGATTCGGATGGCAGAGGATTCGGGCCGTCCG
>CAZUPD010000247.1:3186-3294 GCA_964621785.1 uncultured Nannocystaceae bacterium | reverse complement strand
AGGGGTCGGCGCTTGGATTGAGAATCGCGGTGGAGTTGATTCGGATGGCAGAGGACTCGGGCCGCGACCGAGGGGGTCGGCGCTTGGATTGAGAATCGCGGTGGAGTT
>CAZUPD010000247.1:0-3086 GCA_964621785.1 uncultured Nannocystaceae bacterium | reverse complement strand
GACTCGGGCCGCGACCGAGGGGGTCGGCGCTTGGATTGAGAATCGCGGTGGAGTTAATTCGGATGGCAAAGGCTCGGGCCGCGACAGATCGACCGTCGGCCGCTTGTACCCGCAGGGTAAAGGATTCCGCCCGACAGACCCCGCCGACCTCGTCAGGTTTGTCGCGGCCCGAACCCTTTGCCGGGCGAGCAAACTACACCGCGATCACAAAAAACATGTATAAACCGCGGATGATGTCGAGTTCTAGCGATCGCGCACACCGACCCTTGCCCCCGGAGCTCGGAGCTCGGTTTGCCGCATTTGTCGACGGTCTGAAGCGTCCGGTGGTGTTTTTTGATACGGAGACGACCGGCACCGATCCGTCTCAGGATCGCATTGTCGAACTTTCCGTTGTGCGGATCTCCCCGCCTCCGATCGGTGTCGAGGCGCCGCGGACATGGCGGGTCAACCCCGGTGTTCGGATCCCCATCGAGGCTAGCGAGATTCATGGTATCTACAACGAAGACGTCGACCGTTCCCCGACGTTTGGCGAGATCGCAGACGAGTTGCTCGAACTATTTTCCGGGGCCGACCTCGCCGGGTTCAACATTCACCGGTTCGACATTCGCGTGCTGCAGGCCGAGCTCAACCGCGTGCGCAAGTCCCTCGACCTCCAGGGGGTGCGGGTGATCGACACCCAGGTGATCTACCACCAACGCGAACCGCGAAACCTCGCCGCTGCCCTCAACTTCTACTGTGGCAAGGAGCTGACAGGGGCACATGGGGCCCAGGCCGACACGGTTGCGACGGTCGAAGTTTTCGCCGGCCAACTCGCGCGCTACACCGACATCGACACGGGGATCGATGGGCTGCACAAGCTCTCGAGTGCACTCAATCACGGCTATGTCGACAGCCACCGCCGGTTTGCATGGCGGGACAACGAGCCGGTGTTCAACTTCGGCAAGCTCAAGGGCAAGAGTCTGCGCTGGGCCGCCAGCGACCCCAACGAGCGTGTGTACCTCAAGTGGATGTTGCAGGGAAACTTTGAAGAAGACGCCAAACTCGTGGTCCGCGAGGCGCTCGAGGGCAAAATCCGACTGCGCAAGGCCGCCGCCGAAGCCAGCGCCCGTTCCTAAAATCCTCCTACAAAACGGGTACATTTTTTGTATCTGCATCTAAGTCCACATGTGGATTTTGCCGACGCGAGAAGAAACCTGGTTGTATCAGGCTTCTGCTCGGATTTCGGACACCTCGAGTTACGGACAAATGACGACGATGTCGCACTGTGGGTGCGAAGATGTTGTATTTGCAGTCCGCCAGAGGCAGGTCGCTCGACACGACCCAGACCCCTTACGCCGACAAACATTTAAACGGCGATTAGGACCACGGATCGACCTCGGACCGGGTCGAGGTCGGCTCGGGCGTGGCGGGTGCGGCTGGAGGTGCTGGTACGTCCGACGATGGTGCTGGCACGTCCGACGATGGTTCGGCTGTCGGTGGTGACGGCTCGGGCTGGGCAGGTTGAACGGGCTGTGTGGTGCCCGATTCCGGGGGAGCTGACTCAACGGGAGGCTCAACGGGAGGTTGTGTCGGCTGAACCGGAGCAGGTTGCGGCTGGGCGGGTGCGGGCTCGGTATATCCAGGTGTCGGTTCGGGATACCCGGATGCTGGTCGGCTGTACTCTGGGGCAGGTGTGGCAGGTTGGTACCGCGGAGCTGGCGGTGGTGGCTGCGACTTTTTCTTGCGCATCCCCAGTGCGAACACAAGCCCGCCGCGGATCCCCCAGGCAAATCCACAGTTTGTAAAATAGACCGCTTCGTTGGCCCCGTGATAGGTGTACGCGGCCTCGCACCGCGACCCTGGAAACCGTCCGGAAAACACGACGCCGAGGTTGAGGAACACAGGTCCGCCGATACCGATGTAAAATCCGGGGCCGGCGTGCCACTCACCCAGCGTCCCGCCGCCGTGATTGAGAAACACCGGACCGACACCCGCGACCGCGTAGGGGGAGAAGTAGCGGTTGCGAAAAAAGATGTATTGGAGGTTGGGACGCAGGCCGAACTCGTTGTTCGGCAACTGTTGGTTGATCCCCGGGTAGGCCTGCTTGAGCTCGGCGGAGTAAAACCAGATCTGGTCGCTCAGCGTCAGTCCGACGGCGAGCCCGTTGGCGACGAAGTAGCTCGCGCCCACACTGATCGCCAACTGGCCGATACTGCCTCCGAAACTACCACCGAGTCCGAGGCTCGGTACCAGGGTGCCGCGGCCCCACGGGAGGTCATCGTCTTGTGGACGCGCCTGTGCGGTCGGCAGGACACTCGATCCAAACATCACTGCGGCGGCGAAGATGAGTCGGCGGTTGCATGTGAGCCACATTCGCGTGGAGGGCCTTCGGCGGGGTTCGTTGTTCGAGTGGGCCACGGTCTTACTCGTCGGAGTCGTTGTCGTCGGTTTTTTTGGCACTCTCGTGCGGCTTGGAGTAGCGCTCGGCGAGGGACGACAGCCGTCGCCGGCGATCGGGCGACAGTTCGGTCGCACTTGTTGTGCGTCGCGGCAGTCCCCGGCGTCCTTCTTGGCGTTTGGGCATGCCACGCTTGGCCTGTCGGCGCGGAAGTCCCGACCGTTTGGAGCGAGAGACACTTTTGTGTTTCCCGGTCGTCTCGTCGTCCTCGGCATCCTCGTCGGATACCTCGGGCGTTTGGGTGCGTTGTATACGGGTCGGGACAGATTTGCGCGAGACATTGGGTTTGCTCGGAGTCCCGATCGTCTCGGCATCCCGTCCACGAGGCGATGGTGCGTCCGCCTCGCGTGCCGATTGCGGTTGTGGAGTCTCGGTCGAGACAGGCTTGTGGGAACCCGAGGAGGTTTTGGCCGGGACAGGTTTGTGCGGGCCCGACGAGGTTTTGGCTGGGACAGGCTTGTGGGAACCCGAGGAGGTTTTGGCCGGGACAGGTTTGTGCGGGCCCGACGAGGTTTTGGCTGGGACAGGCTTGTGGGAACCCGAGGAGGTTTTGGCCGGGACAGGTTTGTGCGGGCCCGACGAGGTTTTGGCTGGGACAGGCTTGTGGGAACCCGAGGAGGTTTTGGCCGGGACAGGTTTGTGCGGGCCC